>NEWP02000001.1:0-53691 GCA_002869895.2 Nitrospira sp. CG24E
CCTGTCGTTCGTCGATTCGATTCTCGTGTGGCTGGTGAGCAAGATTTTGTGAGTGGAGAGTCCGGAGGTAAGAGTCTCGCATGGCACATAGTCAACCAATGATCCGAGGGTAGGGCATGGCAAAGAATTGGTACGTCATTCATACCTACGCAGGCTTCGAGGGGCGGGTGAAGACCAGCTTGCTCGAACGGGCCAATCAAATGGGATTGGTTGAAAAGCTAGGGCAGGTACTTGTGCCGACGGAGGATGTGATCGAGATCAAGGATGGTAAGCGGCGAACGTCTCGACGGAAATTTTTCCCCGGCTATGTGATTGTGGAGTTGGAGTCCCCGCTGATCGATGAAACCCTGCAGATGATCAAGGAGACGCCGAAGGTCACAGGCTTTGTCGGCGCCGGCGCACAGCCGACACCCCTGTCCACGGACGAGGTTGAGTCGTTATTGAAACAGGTTGATGTGGGAGCAGCAGGGCCGCGCGAGCAGGTCAAGTTTATCAAGACGGATAATGTGCGGATCATCGACGGTCCGTTCCTCGGGTTCAATGGGGTGGTGGACGAGGTATCTCAGGACCATGGCCGGCTTAAAGTCCTGGTCAGTATCTTTGGGCGTTCCACTCCGGTGGAACTTGGGTTTTTGCAGGTGGAGCGCATCTAAGAATGTGTCAATGGGTAATGGTCAATGTTGAATACAGAATGGAAGATAAAGCGTTCAGGAAAATTTCTCATCTAACATTCATCATTCAACGTTCAGAGGAGTAGGACATGGCCAAGGAAGTATCGGCGCAGATCAAGTTGCAGATTCCGGCTGGGAAAGCGAACCCCGCCCCTCCCGTTGGACCGTCGCTGGGTCAGCACGGCGTCAATATCATGGAGTTTTGCAAGCAGTTCAACGCGAAAACGCAGAAGGAAGGCGACAGCATCATTCCGGTGATCATTACGGTCTATAAAGACCGGTCGTTTACCTTTGTGATGAAGACTCCGCCGGCATCCGATCTCTTGAAGAAAGCGGCGGGAATTATCAAGGGATCGGGTGTTCCTCAGAAAGATAAGGTTGGAAAGATCACAAAGACGCAATTGCGCGAGATCGCGCAAAAGAAGATGACGGATCTCAATGCCGTCAATCTTGAAGGCGCGATCAAGATCATTGAAGGGACAGCCCGCAGCATGGGAGTGGTGGTTCAGGGGTAATCGATCTCGATTACCTGACTGTTGAGAAAAGAGAGGGAGTGCGATGGGAAAGAAGATGAAAGCAGCGGTGGAAAAGCTTGAGCCTCGGGCCTATGCCTTACGTGAGGCGGTTGAGGCGGTGAAGCGATTGGCCTATACCAAGTTCGATGAATCGGTCGATCTGGCGCTTCGATTGGGCGTCGATCCGAAGCGGGCCGATCAAATGGTGCGTGGCACGACTTCTCTGCCGCACGGCACGGGGAAGAAGATCCGTGTATTGGTCTTTGCCAAGGGTGAGAAGGAGCAGGAGGCGCGGCAAGCCGGCGCCGACTATGTCGGGTCCGATGACCTGATGGAAAAGATCAAGGGTGGCTGGCTGGACTTCGATTGCGCCATCTCCACGCCGGATCTCATGGCGGCCGTCGGTAAGCTTGGAAAGGCGTTGGGACCCCGCGGACTCATGCCGAATCCGAAGACTGGGACCGTGACCTTCGATGTGGGGAAGGCCGTGTCGGAAATTCGGAAGGGGCGCGTCGAATATAAGGTAGAGAAAGCCGGGATCGTGCAGGTGCCTGTCGGCAAAGTGTCGTTTAAGCCGGAGCAGCTCTATGACAATGCGGCTGCGGTTCTTGAGGCGGTGATCAAGGCCAAGCCCGCCTCGTGCAAAGGGCGCTATCTGATGAGCGCGACGATTTCGAGCACGATGGGGCCCGGCGTGAAGCTGGATGCCATTGCATTGGCTAAGGAATGGAGTTAGTCGGGTCGTTGCCGCGCAGAAGGGGAAGGGTTCGATTATGAATAAGGATGAGAAAGCGACAGCAGTTGCGGAGTTGACGGAGACATTCGGTCGTGCACGGCTTGCCATTGTCACGGAGAGCGCCGCCCTCTCCGTCAACCAGGTTACGGAGCTTCGCAAGCTCTTGAGGGGCGCCAAGGCCGAGTACAAGGTCGTGAAGAACACATTGGCTGCCCGTGCCGCTGAAGGCACGATCCTGTCCGGGGTGACGGCATACCTGAAGGGGCCGACGGGGCTGGTGATCGGTTATGACGATCCGGTGCTCCCGACCAAGATCCTTCAAGACTTTCTTCTGGCCGAAAAGCGCGACCAGAAGATGAAGATCACCGTCGGGGTGTTGGAGGGGAAGGTCGTGCGGCCGGCTGAGTTGGCGGCCGTTGCGAAGCTACCGAAGAAGGATGTTCTCATTGCGATGTTGTTGTCGGCCATGCAGGGACCGGCGCGTGGCCTGGTGTATACGCTCAGTGCGGTCTTGTCGAAATTTGTGAGAGTCATTGCAGCCATTCAGGATAAACGAAAAGGAGATGGGGATATGTCAACGACTACGGCAAAATTGTCACAGGAAGAATTGATCAAAGCCATTGAGACGATGAGCGTGCTCGATTTGGCGGAACTCGTGAAGGGGTTGGAGGCCCGCTTTGGCGTCACCGCCGCTGCGCCGGTCGCCGCTGCCGCTCCCGCCGCAGGCGGTGGTGCCGCAGTCGCAGCCGAAGAGAAGACGGCATTCGACGTCGTGCTGGTGTCTGCCCCGGCGGACAAGAAAATCCAAGTTATCAAGGTCGTCCGCGAGCTCACCAGTCTCGGTTTGAAAGAGGCGAAAGATCTGGTCGAGGGCGCACCGAAGCCAGTCAAGACCGGTGTCACAAAAGAAGAGTGCGACACCATGAAGAAGAAGCTCGAAGAGAGCGGCGCCAAGGTCGAGATTAAGTAGTCCTGATTGGACCGTTGCCAGCTTCCAGTGGGTGCCTGCCTTCTGCGGGCCCCCACGCTTAACCATTGTATTGGAGGACAGGGGAATGTCCGAAACGACTCTGCAGGAGTTCGTCGAACGGAAAGACTATTCGCGCATTCATAGCAGCATCGAGATTCCTGATCTTATCGAGATTCAGAAGCGCTCCTATGAAGAATTTCTTCAGCGGGAGGTCGAGCCTGAGCGTCGCAAGGATCATGGACTCCAGGCTGCCTTGGCGAGCGTGTTTCCGATTCCGGATTACAACAATACCGCCGTATTGGAGTTTACGAGTTACACGCTCGGCACTCCAAAATACGACGAACGGGAATGTCTTGAGCAGGGGATGACCTTTGCCGTTCCGTTGAAACTCCGGGTGCGGTTGGTCGTCTTCGACAAGGAAGACAAGGGTTCCAAGAAAAAAGTCCTTGACGTTCGAGAACAGGAAGTCTATGTCGGCGAGCTGCCGCTCATGACGGAACGGGGAACCTTCATTGTCAACGGGACCGAGCGTGTCGTGGTGAGCCAGTTACATCGGTCGCCCGGCGCCTCCTTCACGCACGATAAGGGCCGGACGCATTCCAGCGGCAAGGTCTTGTATTCCGCCAGGATCATTCCCTATCGCGGATCGTGGCTCGACTTCGAGTTCGACGCGCGGGACATTCTCTATGTGCGCATCGACCGCCGGCGGAAGATGCCGACGACCATTTTGTTGAAGGCCTTCGGCTATTCAGGCGACGACTTGCTCAAAATGTATTATCCGGTCGAGGAGATTCGGGTCATTAAGGGCAAGATGTTGCGGAAGCTCGACCCTGAGATCCATCAGGGTCTGCGCTGTTCGGCCGAAGTGCTCGAAAAGGGTGGTAAGGAGCCGCTGGTGCGGGAAGGGGCCAAGCTGACGAAGGGGCTCATTGCCAAGCTCAAGGCGGCCGGTGTGAAGGAAATTCCGCTTGCCCCCAGCGAATTGATTGGGCGCGCGGTTCTGACCGAACTGGTGGATTCGAAGAAGAACAAGCTAGCTGAAAGAAATCAGCGGCTCACGGCAGAGATCATTGAGGCGCTGCTGGAGAGCGACATTGAAGAGTTCAAGGCGATTTATTTCGATACGGTCACATCCACCCCGGTGATTCTGGATACGCTCGAGATGGATAAGACGACCTCGAAAGAGGAGGCGATGGTCGAGATCTATCGTCGTTTACGGCCTGGAGAAACTCCCTCGGTCGACACGGCGCGCGCGCTCTTCGACAATATGTTCTCAAATTCCAAGCGGTACGATCTCTCGCCGGTCGGGCGTCTGAAGTTGAATAAGAAGCTCGGCCTCGATCTGCCCTTGGAGCAACGAACGTTGACAAAGGAAGATATGGTCGAGGTGATCCGCTATCTCGTGAATTTGAAGCTGGGTAAAGGGGAAATCGACGACATCGATCACTTGGGCAATCGCCGCGTTCGGTCGGTCGGTGAGTTGCTGGAGAACCAATTCCGGCTTGGGCTGGTTCGCATGGAACGCAGTATCAAGGAGCGGATGAACCTCCTGGATATGGAAACGGTGCTGCCGCACGATTTGATCAATGCGAAGCCGGTCGTGGCCGCGGTGAAAGAGTTTTTCAGCAGCAGCCAGTTGTCTCAGTTCATGGACCAAACGAATCCGCTTGCGGAAATTACCCACAAGCGTCGGCTGTCCGCTCTCGGTCCCGGTGGTTTGACCAGGGAGCGGGCGGGGTTCGAAGTTCGCGACGTCCATCCTTCGCACTACAGCCGTATTTGTCCAATCGAAACGCCGGAAGGTCCGAACATCGGCTTGATCACGTCCTTGGCGACCTATGCGCGAATCAACAAGTTTGGCTTTATCGAAGCGCCCTATCGCAAGGTGGTGAAGGGGCGTGTGACGGACGAAATCGAGTTTCTTTCCGCGATCGAAGGAGATAAGTACATCATCGCGCAAGCGAATGCGAAGGTGGATGGGGCCGGCCGTCTGGCATCCGAAGCCATTTCGGCGCGGGCTGCCGGAGACTTTGTGACCGCCACTTCGGACAAGATCGAATATATGGATGTGTCGCCCAAGCAGGTTGTGAGCGTGGCCACGGCCCTGGTGCCCTTCTTGGAACACGACGATGCCAACCGCGCCTTGATGGGATCGAACATGCAGCGTCAGGCGGTCCCGCTCCTCACGTCGGAAGCGCCTCTTGTCGGCACGGGGATGGAAACCGTGGTTGCGCGAGACTCCGGCTATGTCGTACAGGCCCGGCGCGCAGGCGTCGTGGAGAGCGTGGATGCGACGAGAATCGTTGTGCGCGCCGATTCGAAAGAAGGCCGGAAAAAGAATGATGCCGGGTTGGATGCCTACGATCTGATCAAGTTCCAGCGATCGAACCAGAGCACCACCATTACGCAGACGCCGGTGGTGCGGCTTGGGCAACCGGTGAAAGTGGGACAGGTCTTGGCCGATGGCCCTGCCATCGATCACGGGGAACTGGCATTAGGCAAGAACATTCTTGTCGCCTTCATGCCGTGGGGTGGATACAACTTCGAAGACGCCATCCTATTGAGCGAAAAACTCGTGCGTGAAGATGCCTTCACGTCGATCCACATTGAAGAGTTCGAGGTCGAGGCCCGCGACACCAAGTTGGGGAAAGAGGACATCACCCGCGATATTCCGAACGTTGGAGAGGAAGCGCTTCGCGACCTCGATGAGAGCGGGATTATCCGTATCGGGGCCGAGGTGAAGCCCGGAAATATTTTGGTCGGAAAGGTGACGCCGAAGGGCGAAACGCAGCTCACGCCGGAAGAGAAATTGCTGCGAGCTATCTTCGGTGAGAAGGCGGGCGACGTGAAGGATACGTCCTTGACGGTGCCGCCTGGCGTCGAAGGTATCGTCGTGGATGTGAAAATCTTCTCGCGCAAGGGGCTCGACAAGGACGAACGGTCCAAGAGCATCGAGAGCGACGATGTGATGAAGCTCCAGCGCGATCACCACGAAGAGCTTCGGATTATCGACGAAGAAAAAACGAAGAAGATCAGGAAGCTGTTGTTGGGGAAGGTGGTCGGTCGCGATTTGATGGATGCCGAGAGCGGCGATGTCATTCTGAAGAAAAAGGGGAAGTTGACCGCAGAGATACTCAAGCGGTTGCCCGATGATACGGTCCGGTACATCATTCTCAGCGATCCTGACGAGCAAAAGGAACTGGAAGACGTCGAACGGCGGGCGAAAGAACAGATTGAGATTCTGCAGACATTGTACGACGAAAAAGTCGGGCGTCTGAAGCGGGGCGATGAGCTTCCGCCTGGCGTGATCAAGCTCGTCAAGGTCTATGTGTCGATGAAGCGCAAGATTCAGGTCGGCGATAAGATGGCCGGGCGGCACGGGAACAAAGGCGTGGTCTCTCGGGTCTTGCCTGAAGAAGACATGCCTTGCTTGCCGGATGGGACGCCGGTGGAAATTGTGCTGAATCCCCTCGGTGTGCCGTCGCGTATGAACGTCGGTCAGATTCTGGAAACCCACCTGGGTTGGGCGGCCAAGGCATTGGGGATCAAGGTGGCCAGTCCCGTGTTCGACGGAGCGTCGGAGACGGAGATTAAGGATCTACTCAAGAAGGCGAACTTGCCGACCAGTGGGCAAGCTCTACTGATGGATGGCCGGACTGGAGAAATGTTCGGCAGCCCCGTGACGGTTGGATACATGTACGTCTTAAAGCTCCACCACTTGGTCGACGATAAGATTCACGCAAGGTCGATCGGTCCCTATTCGCTCGTCACCCAGCAGCCGCTCGGCGGCAAGGCTCAATTCGGCGGCCAGCGATTGGGGGAAATGGAAGTGTGGGCATTGCAGGCCTATGGCGCTGCCTCCACGTTGCAAGAGTTCTTGACGGTCAAATCGGACGACGTGCCGGGCCGATCGAGGATGTACGAAGCGATCGTCAAGGGTGAGCCGTTCCTGGAACCTGGATTGCCCGAGTCGTTTAACGTCTTGGTCAAAGAGCTCCAGAGTTTGGGGCTCGACGTCGAGCTGATCAAGTCGCAAGACTAAGGAGGTCATTACTTTGGAAGGCGTCTATACATTATTTGAGAAGCCGCGCGATGCGGTGTCGTTCGATTCGATGCGGATCAGGATTGCGTCACCCGAAAAGATTCGGTCGTGGTCCTACGGCGAAGTGAAGAAGCCGGAGACCATCAATTACCGGTCGTTTAAACCGGAAAAAGACGGACTGTTTTGCGCGAAGATTTTCGGCCCGATCAAGGATTGGGAGTGCAACTGCGGCAAATACAAGCGTATGAAGCACCGCGGAATTGTCTGTGACAAGTGCGGAGTCGAGGTCATCCAGTCCAAAGTCCGCCGGGAGCGCATGGGCCATATCGAGCTCGCAGCTCCGGTCGCGCATATCTGGTTCCTCAAGGGCGTGCCGAGCCGGATTGGCACCCTGCTCGACATGAGTTTAAAAGGATTGGAGCGGATTCTCTATTTCGAGAGCTATGTCTGTGTCGATCCTGGGTCGACGGATTTGACGGAGAAGGAGCTGGTATCGGAGGAAAAGCTTCGCGAACTCCAGGGCGCGGGATACGGTCCCGATTCCTACAAGGTCGGTATCGGCGCCGATGCCATCCGGGAGTTGCTCCGCAAGATCGACATCAATGCCAAGTGGGACGAGATCAAGGCCAAGGCGAAAACGTCGGCCTCAGCAGCCTTGAAGAAAAAATACGCGAAGCAACTCAAAGTCATCGAGGCCTTCCGCAAATCCGGCAATATGCCTGAGTGGATGATTATGGATGTGATTCCAGTGCTGCCACCGGAGTTGCGCCCGCTTGTGCCGCTGGACGGAGGACGTTTTGCGACCTCGGATCTAAACGATCTGTACCGCCGCGTCATCAATCGGAACAATCGCCTGAAACGGTTGATCGAGCTGAAGGCGCCTGGCGTCATCATCCGAAACGAAATGCGCATGTTGCAGGAAGCGGTCGATGCGCTCTTCGACAACGGTCGTCGCGGTCGAGCGATTCGCGGACCCAACAAGCGTCCGCTCAAATCCTTGAGCGACATGCTGAAGGGAAAGCAGGGGCGCTTTCGGCAAAACTTGCTTGGTAAACGGGTGGATTATTCGGGCCGAACCGTCATCGTCGTGGGACCGGAACTCCGGCTGCATCAATGCGGGTTGCCCAAGAAGATGGCGCTCGAACTGTTCAAGCCCTTTATCTTCCACAAACTGGAGGAGCGAGGCGCGGCGACGACGATCAAGAGCGCCAAACGTTTGGTCGAAAAAGAGCGGCCTGAAGTATGGGATGTGCTGGACGAAGTCATTCGCGAGCATCCCGTGTTACTGAACCGTGCGCCGACATTGCACCGTCTCGGTATCCAAGCCTTCGATCCAGTGTTGGTTGAGGGGAAGGCCATCCGGCTGCATCCGCTGGTCTGCGCGGCATTCAATGCCGACTTCGACGGAGACCAGATGGCGGTCCACGTTCCGCTCTCGGTCGAAGCCCAGGTTGAGGCGCGTGTGTTGCTGATGTCGATCAATAACATTCTCTCACCGGCCAATGGGAAGCCGATTGCGGTGCCGTCGCAGGACATGGTGCTCGGCTGTTATTGGCTGACCAAAGAGCGTGCTGGATGCAAGGGTGAGGGGAAAGTATTCGGCTCGTCGGAGGAGGTGCGTATCGCATTCGATTCGCGAGAGTTGGATGTGCACGCGCGGATCAAGGTGCGGATTGAGGGAAGTCTCGTTCAGACCACCGTCGGACGAGTCATCCTGTCGGATGTGCTCCCTCCGGGCTTGCCGTTCGCCACAGCGAATAAGCTCATGACCAAGAAGGAAATGACCAAACTTATCGATACCGTCTACCGCCAATCCGGTCACCGTGAGACGGTCACGTTCCTGGACAAGGTCAAGGACACGGGGTTTGAGTATGCCACGCGGGCCGGCATCTCGATCTGCATCGACAACATGCATATTCCGACCAAGAAGCAGGACCTGCTGGGCAAGGCTCAGCATGAGGTGACGGAGATCGAACGGCAATATGCGGAGGGATTGATCACCAACGGCGAACGCTATAACAAGGTGATCGACATCTGGGCGCATGTGACGGAGCAGATTGCCAATGAAATGATGAAGGAATTGGGCGCGGGAGGCGATCCGACCAAGGCCGAGTCCTTCAATCCGATCTTCATGATGGCGGATTCCGGCGCCCGAGGAAGCTCCCAGCAGATTCGCCAGTTAGGCGGTATGCGAGGTTTGATGGCGAAGCCCTCCGGTGAAATCATCGAGACCCCGATTACCGCCAACTTCCGTGAAGGGTTGACGGTGTTGCAGTACTTCATTTCGACGCACGGCGCCCGGAAAGGGTTGGCGGACACGGCGTTGAAGACTGCAAACTCCGGCTATCTCACGCGGCGCTTGGTTGATATCGCGCAGGATGTGATCATCAACGAAATCGATTGCGGCACCACCGACGGCATCATTGTGAGCGCATTGGTAGAGGGTGGTGAAATCATTCAGCCGATCGAAGAGCGGGTGTTGGGACGGTTGGCCGCAGAAGATATCCGCGATCCCGTGACCGGTGAGATCATCGTGTCCTTCAACGAGGAGATCGATGAAGAGCGGACTAAGGCGATCGTGGAGGCGGCGGTTGATCACGTCAAG
The DNA here is from genome assembly GCA_002869895.2 of Nitrospira sp. CG24E. Taxonomy (GTDB): domain Bacteria; phylum Nitrospirota; class Nitrospiria; order Nitrospirales; family Nitrospiraceae; genus Palsa-1315. The sequence goes on from NEWP02000001.1 coordinate 9,540, forward strand.
ATTCGCTCGGTGCTGACCTGTCAGTCGCGCCGCGGAGTCTGCCGGTCCTGCTATGGGCGGGATTTGGCCCGCGGGCGGTTGGTCGAAAAAGGCGAGCCGGTCGGTGTGATCGCAGCCCAGTCGATCGGTGAGCCCGGCACGCAGTTGACTATGCGGACATTTCATATCGGAGGAACCGCGAGCAAGGTGGTCGAGCAGACGGTGACCGAGGCCAAACATGCAGGCACGATCAAGTTCATGAGTTTCGATGCGAAGAAGAATGCCGACTTCTCTAACCCCGGGATCGCGGTCCAGAATAAAGAGGGTGAATGGGTTGTCATGAATCGGAACGCAAAAATTGCCATCGTCGATGAGACAGGCCGTGAGCGTGAGAAATACGGGGTTGTCTACGGCGCCAAGATCAAGATTAAGAACGGTGGCCGTGTCGAGGTGGGCCAGAAGTTGGTGGAATGGGATCCCTATTCTCTGACCATTCTCACGGAAGTCGGTGGGAAGGTGGCCTATGGAGACATCGTCGAAGGTGTCTCTATGAAGGAAGAGTTCGACGAAGTCACCGGCCTCTCGCGCAAAGTCATCGTCGAGCATAGCGGTGCGACATTGCGTCCTCGCGTGTCGATCAAGGACGAGGGTGGGAAGACGGCCAAGGTGGCAGCTGCGGCCAACGTGGCGCGCTATCTGCTTCCGGTCGGAGCGCACATCTTCGTTGAAAAGGGCGCAGTGGTCACTCCCGGCGACGTGTTGGCCAAAATTCCCCGGGAAACGACGAAGACGAAAGATATCACCGGCGGTCTGCCGCGTGTGGCTGAGTTGTTCGAGGCCCGGAAACCGAAAGAGACTGCCGTTATCAGCGAGATCGATGGCGAAGTATCCTACGACGGTTTCGTGAAAGGCATGCGCAAAGTACTGGTCAATAATAAGATGGGTGATGTGAAAGAATACTTCATTCCCAAGGGCAAGCACGTCAATGTGCATGAGGGCGATTGGGTGCGGGCCGGTGAGCCCTTGATGGATGGATCGGCCAATCCCCACGACATCCTCGATGTGCTGGGCCCGAACGAATTGCAAAAGTATCTCGTCGACGAAGTGCAGGACGTCTATCGGTTGCAGGGCGTGACGATCAACGATAAGCATATCGAGATCATCGTGCGGCAGATGCTGCGCAAGGTCAGGGTCGAAGATCCCGGCGACACGGAATTCCTGCCCGGCAGTCAAGTCAGCAAGATGTTGTTCGATGAGGAGAACGAGCGAGTGTTGGCTAAAGGCGGGCAGCCGGGTCTTGGGAAGCCTGTACTGCTGGGTATTACCAAGGCGGCATTGACTACGGATAGCTTTATTTCTGCCGCCTCCTTCCAGGAGACCACGCGTGTCTTGACGGAAGCGGCGATCAACGGGCGCATCGATAATCTGCTGGGTCTGAAGGAGAATGTGATCGTCGGTCGATTGATTCCGGCTGGAACCGGCTTCGAAGAGTACCGCGACACGTTTGTGATCAGTCCCAAGCCCGAGCCGGCCATTGTCGCTCAGGGAGATGTGCTGGCCGTTGCGCAAGAGGGCGTAGCGCCGGGAGTGGGAGAGCCTGCTCGCTCATAATCCATGGGGCATTGTGGCGGGCTTGACACAGCGATCAATGCTCACTACAATCGACCGGCTTTGCCCTTGATGGGTTGAGTAAAGCGGTCAAACGATATCGAAGATGAGAGTGATGTACTAATGCCAACGATTAATCAATTAGTCAGAAAAGGCCGCCAGCTGGCGCACGCGAAGACGAAGAGTCCCGCGCTCAAGTCCTGTCCGCAGAAGCGTGGCGTCTGTCTTCGTGTCTATACCTCAACGCCAAAGAAGCCGAACTCCGCGCTGCGGAAAGTCGCGCGTGTCCGGTTAACGAATGGGATGGAAGTTACGACCTACATTCCCGGTGTCGGCCACAATCTCCAAGAGCACTCCATTGTGCTCGTCCGTGGCGGCCGCGTAAAGGACCTGCCCGGTGTGCGGTATCACATCGTCAGAGGCGCTCTTGATGCCGTTGGTGTGGCGGATCGAAAGCAGAGCCGTTCGAAGTATGGAGCGAAGCGTCCTAAATAGATAGATTGCCAACCATCGGTATTGAGAGAGTGATTGACACATGCCAAGAACTAGATTTTTAGATCACCGTGACCCTCTTCCAGACGTGCGGTACCGGGATAAGCTGGTGGGGAAGTTTTTGAATATCCTCATGTCTGGTGGAAAGAAGAGTACAGCTGAGCGTATTTGCTACGGCGCCTTCGACGTCATTCAGGAGAAGACCGGCAACGACCCGCTAAAAGTATTTCGGGCGGCGCTTGATAATGTGAAGCCGGTCGTTGAGGTGAAGTCCCGTCGGGTAGGCGGCGCCTCGTATCAGGTGCCGGTAGAGATTCGTCCAGCTCGGCGGATGTCGCTGGCTCTCCGATGGTTGGCGGAATATTCGCGTTCACGCGGCGGAAAGAGCATGCGAGAGAAGCTTGCGGCTGAGTTGCTGGATGCGTCGAATAATACGGGAGCGGCGGTGAAGAAACGGGAAGACGTGCATCGGATGGCGGAAGCCAACAAGGCATTCGCGCACTATCGCTGGTAGCGTCGTTCTGTGCTGCAGCTGGGCCGTGCTGCGATCCGCTCACGCGGGTGTGTGCCAATCGCAGTGTTTTACGGGCTCGGTTGCGGCATATATATTTTTAGGGGAAGCACGTGGCGCGTCAATCACCATTAGAGCAGACTCGGAACATCGGCATCATGGCGCACATCGATGCCGGTAAAACGACGACGACTGAGCGGATTCTCTTCTACACCGGGATCTCGCACAAGATGGGAGAGGTGCACGAAGGCGCCGCGACGATGGATTGGATGGAGCAGGAGAGGGAGCGCGGCATTACGATTACGGCTGCTGCGACGACCTGTTTCTGGCGGGACCATCGGATCAATATCATCGACACTCCAGGGCACGTCGATTTTACGATTGAAGTCGAGCGGTCGCTTCGGGTGCTCGACGGGGCTGTGGCGGTTTTCGATTCCGTGCAGGGAGTTGAGCCGCAATCCGAAACGGTTTGGCGGCAAGCGGATAAATATAGTGTGCCGCGAATCGCATTCATGAACAAGATGGACCGCATCGGCGCGGATTTCTATGCCAGCGTCCAAACAATGATCGATCGGTTGGGGGCCAGGCCGGTTCCGATTCAGATCCCGATTGGCAGAGAGTCTGAATTTCAGGGCTCGATCGATCTCGTGACGATGAAGGCCTATGTCTATGACGATGAGACGCTTGGCGCCAAGTATGTTGTCAGGGAGATTCCTGCTGATCTACTCGACCGAGCCAAGGAATACCGCGAGAAAATGCTGGATGCGGTAGCTGAATTCGACGAGCAGACGATGGAGAAGTATCTCAATGGTCAGCCTTTAACCGAAGACGAGATCCGTCGAGCTATCAGGGCCGGCGTGCTTTCGATGAAGATGACTCCAATTTTATGCGGGTCTGCCTTTAAGAATAAGGGCGTCCAGCAGCTGTTGGATGGGGTTGTGGATTTCCTTCCGTCCCCCCTCGATGTCGAATCCGTGACCGGAATCGATCCGAATACCGAGAAGGAAATAAAACGACGTCCGTCGGATAGCGAGCCCTTCGCGGCCTTGGCCTTTAAGATCATGACGGACCCGTTTGCCGGCCAGCTCACCTTCCTCCGGGTCTATTCCGGCACACTGAAGACCGGGACCTCTGTCGCAAATGTGACGAAGGGGACAAAGGATCGCGTCGGACGTTTATTAAAGATGCATGCAAACAAGCGGGAAGATATCGATGTGGCCTACGCGGGTGATATCGTTGCGGCCGTCGGGTTAAAGGGCGCGACCACTGGGGACACATTGGCGGATGAGAAGCAGCCGGTCCTGCTCGAGGTCATGAAGTTCCCTGAGCCGGTTATCGCGATGGCCGTTGAGCCAAAAACCAAGCAGGATCAAGAGAAGATGGGATTCGCGCTTCAAAAGCTGGCGCAGGAAGATCCGTCATTCCGGGTGAAGACAGATGAAGAGACCGCGCAGACCATTATTGCCGGGATGGGGGAGCTCCATCTGGAAATCATCGTGGATCGCATGTTGCGCGAATTCAAGGTGGAGGCCAATGTCGGAAAGCCGGAGGTGGCCTTTCGGGAAACGATTCGTAAAAAAGCTGAAGCTGAGTCGAAGTACATCAAGCAGACCGGCGGTCGGGGCCAGTATGGTCACGTCGTACTGACGGTCGAGCCGGCTGAATCGGGCAAAGGCTTGGATTTCATCAACAAGACCGTCGGCGGTTCTATTCCACGAGAATTCATCCCGGCCATTGAAAAGGGCGTGAAGGAGCGGCTTGATTCCGGTGTGATCGCTGGGTATCCGATTCGCGATGTGCGGGTCACGGTCATCGATGGGTCGTTTCACGACGTCGATTCCAACGAAATGGCGTTTAAGATTGCCGGTTCCATGGCCTTTCTGGATGCCTGTAAAAGAGCCGACCCTGTGTTGCTTGAGCCGATCATGAAGGTAGAGGTTGTGGTTCCTCAGGACTTTATGGGCGATGTGATCGGCAACCTGAACGGTCGTCGCGGCAAGATTCAGGGCATGAAAGCCCGGGCTGCTGCGCAGGTCATTGATGCGTTGGTTCCCCTCAGTGAAATGTTCGGCTATGCCACCGATCTTCGGTCGCGCACGCAGGGCCGAGCCACCTATAGTATGGAGTTTGACCGTTATGAGGCGGTGCCTCGGCAAATTTCAGAGGCCATTATTGCCAAGTATCGGGGTGAGTAGTCGAATCGATTTTGAGTGAGGACGGAAGGGGGCGGATATGGCGAAGGCGAAATATGAGCGGCGGAAGCCGCATGTGAATATCGGGACGATCGGGCACGTGGACCATGGGAAGACGACGTTGACGGCGGCGTTGACGAAGGTGTCGGCGGAGAAGGGGATGGCGAAGTTCATTTCCTACGACGAAGTGGCCAAGGCGAGCGAGAGCCAGGGGCGGCGCGATGCCACCAAGATTATGACCATTGCCATCAGCCACGTGGAGTATGAAACGGCCAATCGTGACGGGGGTGATGTCGCTCAATCCGGGGGTGGAGATGGTGATGCCGGGGGACAATGTGAGTGTGACGGGGGAGTTGATTAGCCCGATTGCGATGGATCAGGGGTTACGGTTTGCGGTGCGGGAGGGCGGCAAGACGGTCGGCTCCGGTGTCGTCACGGAAATCCTGGCGTAGCGATTGGCGGATGAATAGAGGAATGAATGGTTAAGGTTGAACAAAGAATCAGGATTCGGCTGCGCGGATTCGATTACCGGGTCTTAGACCAGTCCGTGGCTGAAATTGTCGAGACCGTCCGCCGGAGCGGCGCAAAAATTGTGGGGCCCATTCCACTTCCGACGCGCATCGAAAAGTTTACCGTGCAGAGCGCGACCCATGCTGACAAGAAGGCGCGCGAGCAGTTTGAGATCAGAACGCACAAGCGTCTGATGGACATTATGGACGCGACTCCTGAAACCATGGATTCTCTGATGAAGTTGAATTTGGCGGCCGGAGTGGATGTCGAAATAAAATTATAGGAGCGTAAGAGGTCAGGGGCAAGGCGATATCGTACAGCGAGCGCCTTGCGTCTCACGCCTCACGAGTTGAGATGACGAACGGGTTGTTGGGTAAAAAGCTGGGGATGACCCAGATGTTTGACGAAACGCGGTTTACGCCTGTGACCGTCATTGAAGCTGGGCCCTGTCGTGTGGTCACGATCAAGACAAAGGAACGTGATGGATATGAATCTGTTCAATTGTCTTTCGGAGAGGTGAAGGAGCGTAAGTTGTCCAAGGCAGAGTTGGGCCACCTGAAAAAAGCAGAGGCCCCAGCGACCCGTGTGCTCAGAGAATTTCAAAAGGTCGGCGAGGTGGTGGTGGGGCAATCCATTAAGGCCGATATCTTTAAGAAGGGCGACTGGGTTGACGTGATCGGTATTTCAAAGGGGAAGGGGTTCCAGGGGGTCGTGAAGCGCCATCATTATGCCGGCGGCCCTGAGTCTCACGGATCCATGTTTCACCGTCATCCCGGTTCGATGGGTGCGAGCTCATACCCTTCGCGTGTTTGGAAGGGGAAGACCTTGCCTGGGCATATGGGGGCGAAGCGGATTACAGCTCAGCGCTTGAAAGTTATTGAATCGAGACCCGATGAGAACCTGCTGTTCATTCGCGGGGCGATCCCCGGTGCGGCAAATGGGCTGATCGTGGTGAGAAAGTCGAAGAAGGGGTAGGGCATGCCCACGGTTGATGTCGTTGATTTGAAAAAACAAAAGGTCGGGTCTGTGGACCTTCCTGAGGAAGTGTTTGGCTGTAAGCTGCACACGGCGCTAGTTCATGAAGCGGTGGTGATGCAGCGCGCCTGCGAGCGCCAGGGAACGGCATCAACGTTGCGGCGTGGAGAGGTGGCTGGGTCAGGGAAAAAGCCCTGGAAGCAAAAGCACACCGGGCGAGCTCGGGCAGGGTCGATTCGCTCTCCTGTATGGCGTCATGGTGGGTCGGTCTTTGGGCCGAAGCCGCGGGATTATTCCTACAGCATGCCGAAAAAGAAGTATCGCGCTGCGCTACAATGTGCGCTTTCGGCAAAATTGGCTGACGGGCAAGTGGTGATTGTCTCGAGTATGTCGTTGGAGCAGCCAAAGACAAAGTTATTGGCCAAAGCGTTGACGAATTTGGGCGCCGGAGCCTATGCCTTGATCGTGGCCGGCGCCGGGCATGCTGGATTGGCGCAGGCTGCAGGCAACCTTCCAAACGTCTGTGTGGTGGGGCCTGAAGGACTGAATGTCTACGATATTGTACGGGCTGAGTTGATTCTGATCCTTGAGCGCGAGTTGCCGAGGGTGAAGGAGGTCTGGGCATGAAGGCGGATCTCCATAGCGTTCTGTTGCAGCCGTTGTTGACGGAAAAGATCACGGCGATGCGAGAGGGTAATAATACGGTCGGCTTTCTTGTTCATCCGGATGCCAACCGTGTTCAGATTAAGAAGGCGGTTGAATCACTCTTGAAAGTCAAAGTCGAGCGAGTGAACGTGATGAACGTTCGCGGCAAGGTAAAACGCTTGGGACGGTTCTCCGGCAAGCGGTCGGATTGGAAAAAGGCTTTTGTCAAGCTTAAGCAAGGCGAAAAGTTAGAGCTCTACGAGAGCGCGTAGCGAGATATTGCATCGAATTGATCTGAGTCTGTTGGAAGGGCGACAGTAAGATGGGAATCAGAGCATATAAGCCAAGGACGCCGGGTCGTCGCGGGATGACTGCGGTCACGACTGAAGAGCTGTCGAAGAAGAGACCTGAAAAATCCCTCACCTCGTTTCGGCGCAGTACCGGCGCCAGGAACAATGATGGGAGAACAACCGTACGTTTTCGCGGGGGTGGACATAAGCGGCTCTACAGAAAAATCGATTTCCGACGCGATAAGACTGGAATTCCAGGAACCATAGCCGCGCTCGAGTACGATCCCAATCGCTCGGCCAGGATTGCCTTGGTGCACTATAAGGACGGCGAGAAGCGTTATATCCTGGCCCCTGTCGGCTTAAAGGTCGGAGATGTGGTGCAGTCCGGTCTCGGTTCGGAGGTGCGTATTGGAAATGCGCTGCCTCTGTCCAGCATGCCGTTGGGAACCACCATTCATAATATTGAGTTGAAGGCTGGAAAGGGTGGGCAGCTGATTCGTAGCGCAGGCGGTGCCGCTCAAGTGATGGGTCGGGATGGCGAATATGTGCAGGTGAGACTCAGGTCGGGTGAAATGCGGAGAATTCTTTCGGCCTGCATGGCAACCGTCGGGCAGGTTGGAAATACGGATCACGAGAATATTAACGTTGGGAAGGCGGGCCGGAATCGATGGTTGGGCCGACGGCCGAATGTGCGAGGCGTCGTGATGAATCCGGTCGATCACCCGCACGGTGGCGGTGAAGGAAAGTCTGGACAGGGGAACCCCCATCCGGTCTCCCCATGGGGTCTTCCGACCAAGGGCTATAAGACCCGGAACAATAAAGCGACGGATAAGTTTATTATTTCCCGCCGCAAGTAGGAGTACGCGATGCCGAGGTCAGTCAGTAAGGGCGCATTCGTTGACGACCATCTGCTCCAGAAAGTGGAGCGGATGAATCAGAATAAAGACCGAAAGATCATCAAGACTTGGTCGCGGCGTTCGACCGTCATTCCGGATATGATCGGCCATACGTTTGCGGTCCATAACGGCAAGAAGTTCATTCCGGTCTTCGTGACGGAGAATATGGTTGGGCATAAGCTGGGTGAGTTTGCTCCGACCAGGTTTTTCAAGGGGCATGGGCACGCCAGGACTGAGAAGTCAGTCGCCCTCAAGTAAGGGTTGGATCACGGACTCGGTAAATTTGATTGGATGTGACGGTTATGGCTGAAGCGCATGCAGTTCTAAGGTTCGTACGCATCTCTCCGAGGAAAGCTCGCCCCGTGGTTGATTTGATCCGTGGGCAACAAGTTCCAATGGCCTTGGCGTTGCTGAGAAATTTGCCGCGCCAGGCCTCGAAAGTGGTTGAAAAGATTTTGCGATCCGCCGTGGCCAATGCGGAGCAAAAGGAGCTGGGCGACAGCGACTCGATGGTGGTCTCGAAGGCATTTGTGAATTGTGGACCGACATTAAAGCGCTTTCGATCTCGATCGCAGGGACGCGCCAATGCGATTCACAAGCGGATGAGTCACATTACGGTCGTCGTGTCGGCTGAAAGTGTGAAGACGAAGAAGTAGCTGGAAGCGGTTAACGGACGAACTCCTTTCCTATCTGAGTGAGGCGTAAGAAGTTATGGGCCACAAGACACATCCGATCGGGTACCGGCTGGGATATAACGTTAATTGGAGCTCTCGGTGGTATGCCAGTAAGGATTATGCAAAGCTCCTCCACCAGGACATTAAGATTCGCAAGATGGTCAAACAGCGTCTCTTCCATGCCGGTGTAGCGAAGGTTGAAATCGAGCGGTCTGGAGACCAAACGCGCGTGATCATCCACACGGCACGCCCCGGTATCATCATCGGTCGTAAGGGCGCTGAGGTCGACAAGCTCAAGGCGGAGTTGGAGAAGGCATATTCCGGGCAGGCGTACATCACGGTGAAAGAAATCAAGAAGCCGGAACTGGATGCTCAATTGGTCTGTGAAAACGTCGCCACCCAGCTGGAGAAGCGCGTGGCATTCCGTCGGGCCATGAAGCGCAGCGTGCAGTCTGCGCTTCGTCTTGGCGCACAGGGGATCAAGATTATGGTCGGGGGGCGCCTTGGAGGTGCGGAGATCGCTCGGTCAGAGTGGTACCGCGAGGGTCGTGTGCCTCTCCATACGCTTCGTGCGGACATCGATTACGGGTTTGCTGAAGCCCATACGACGATGGGGCAGATCGGGATCAAGACCTGGATCTATAAAGGGGAGGTCCTTCCGTTGCAGCCCCTCAATAAAGAATCAGCATTTGACCGCAGACTCGGGTAATTGAAGAGGGTATTGTGTTAGCACCAAAGAAAGTCAAGTTCCGTAAAATGATGAAGGGGCGTATGACTGGTAAGGCCTATCGAGGCAGCCAGATTACCCTCGGAGAGTTTGGCCTCAAGGCCCTCGAGCCTGGGTGGGTGACCAGTCGGCAGATTGAGGCGGCGCGCATCGCGATCACTCGCTGTGTGAAGCGCGGTGGACAGGTCTGGACGAGAATTTTCCCCGATAAGCCGATCACGAAAAAACCGGCTGAGACTCGAATGGGTAAAGGAAAGGGCAATCCAGAGTACTGGGTCGCCGTCGTCAAGCCCGGACGCATCCTCTATGAGATGGATGGTGTCACGCCGGAGGTTGCGAAAGAAGCATTCCGTTTGGCGTCGCATAAGTTGCCCATTGCCACAAAATATGTCATGCGCGGCGAGTTTTAGCGTCGATCGGGCTGAGTCAAGAGGTTAAAGAGGGGCAGTCATGGATATAAAGGAATTACGGCAGCTCACGGGGCCTGAGTTGGAGGGGAAGACGCAGCAACTCACGCAGGAGCTTTTCAATCTCCGTTTTCAGCTGGGAACTGGACGGCTGGAAAACCCTATGCAGGTCCGAAAGACGAAGCGGTCTATTGCCAGGGTCAAGACAATTCAGCGCGAACTCGCGAAGGTTGAGCCGAATTCTACTGCGGCGAAAGGGGCTTGAAGATGGGGGAGTCAGTAAATGCACGGCGCGAATGGGTCGGCTACGTGGTCAGTAATAAAATGAATAAGACCGTGGTTGTTGAGATTCAGCGGTCCGTTATTCATCCTCTCTATCGAAAGGTCCTTCGCCGAGTGACGAAATTCAAGGCCCACGATGAGAATAATGCCTGTAAGATCGGCGACCGTGTCCGCATGGTCGAGACCAGGCCTATCAGCAAAGATAAGCATATGCGCGTTGTCGAAGTTTTGGAAAAGGGGCGTGGGGAGTAGGGAAAGATTGTGCGCAAGATAGAGGAAACACCGGGACGATGATTCAAAGCTATACATACATGGATGTGGCCGATAACTCCGGCGCCAAGCAGGCCATGTGTTTTCATGTGCTTGGCGGAACCAGGCGTCGGTATGCCTCGCTCGGAGACATTGTCGTTGTAGCTGTTAAGGAAGCCATCCCTGCGGCAACGGTCAAGAAGGGCGATGTCAGCCGAGCCGTGGTCGTGAGGACGACCAAAGAAGTGCGCCGCGAGGACGGTTCTTACATTAAGTTTGATCGGAATGCCTGTGTGCTGATCAACAAGGATGGGGATCCCGTTGGGACTCGTATTTTTGGGCCGATCGCGCGTGAGCTTCGATGGAAGAAGTTCATGAAGATTATTTCCCTGGCGCCGGAAGTGCTGTAGTCAAGATGGAGGCGGCGGGATGAATAAGCAGTCGTTGAAGAAGAGTCGTATTCGCAAAGGCGATATGGTGGTCGTGATTGCCGGGCGCGATCGCGGCAAGTCCGGCAAAGTGCTGTCGGTCGATCCTGGGGTGGGGAAGGTCGTGGTTGAAAAATTGAACATGATCAAGCGCCACACCAAGCCGAATCAGAAAGTCAAGCAAGGCGGCATTCTCGAACGGGAAGCGCCCCTTGCGATCTCAAACGTGTTGTATCTCTGTCCCGTGACCAAGAAGCCGACTCGGCTAGGCGTCCGCACGCTCGAAGGCGGCCGGCGGATCCGGTTCAGTAAAAAATCGAACGACTCAGTCGAGTAGGAGCGAGGACGCCAGATGGCGAAAGTTGAATCAGGAAAAGGCGGTAAGGCCTCGGATCGGAGACCACCCAAGAAAAAGGAAGGGTCGCCCATTCCGCAGGCAAAGGACGAGGGCAGCGAGGAGTCCAAGTTCAATCCACGGATGCGTGAGACCTACTTGCAAAAGGTTGTGCCCGCACTCATGAAAGAGTTCGGCTACAACAATATCATGCAGGTCCCGAAGCTTGAGCGGATTGTGCTGAACGTGGGGATGGGCGAAGCCATTCAGAATGTGAAACTCCTGGAGAGCGCCGCTGCGGAATTGGGCGCGATCACAGGTCAGAAGCCCCTGATTACGAAGGCGAAGAAAGCCATCGCGACCTTCAAATTACGGCAGGGGATGCCGATCGGCACGAAGGTCACATTGCGCAGCCGAAGAATGTGGGAATTCTTCGATCGTCTCGTGACCTTGTCATTGCCGCGGATTCGAGACTTCAGGGGTGTCTCGCCGAAGTCGTTTGATGGCCGGGGCAATTACACGCTGGGACTCAAAGAACAGCTCATATTCCCCGAGATTAAGTATGACGAGGTCGCGTCTATCCATGGAATGGATATCACAATTGTCACGACCGCCAGGACTAACGATGAGGGACGGGCACTGTTGAAGCATTTGGGAATGCCATTCCGGACATAATGCCAAGCGAAGGAGCTGCAGGTGTCGAGATTAGCGCTTAGAAATAAATCGGCGGTCAAGGCCAAGTTTCCAGTCCGAGACTATCATCGGTGTGAGATTTGCGGGCGTGTGCGAGGATTCTTGCGCCGTTTTCGCATGTGCAGAATTTGTTTTCGATTATTGAGCCTGAAGGGTGAGATCCCGGGGGTTCGGAAGTCCAGTTGGTAGATGATCCGCACCTGGTCATACGAAGAACGTTGGTGAAAGGGTTGGTATGGTTACAGATCCCATTAGCGACCTGTTAGTACGATTGCAGAATGGCCTTCGGCGACGTCATGATGTCGTGAACGTTCCGGCTTCCCGTCTCAAACGCGAGGTCCTTCGGATCCTCCAGAACGAAGGATATATTCAGGGAGTTCAGGCAGACGTTGCAGATGGACATCCTGTTCTGAAAGTACAGCTACGATACATGCCGGAAGGGCAACCCATGGTGACCGGCATGCAGCGGGTGAGCAAGCCCGGTCGTCGTGTCTATGTCGGGATTAAGGATATTCCGCGGGTTAAAAGCGGCATCGGTGTGGCGATTTTGTCTACGTCTAAGGGCCTGATGACGGATCAGGATTCGCGCCGTGCCGGACTTGGCGGAGAAGTGTTGTGTTCGGTGTGGTGATGGGCAGGCGAACCGGTTTTTCATCGCAGCGGCGTATTTGGGGAGTGAGGCATCGATGTCACGCATAGGAAAGAAACCAATCCTGATTCCGGCAGGGGTGGATGTAAAAGTCGTCGGGCCGGTCGTCTCTGTGAAGGGTCCACTGGGGAAGATCGATTGGTCTTTGTCCAGGGGTCTTGGAGTCTCGGTTACGGATGGACAGCTTGTGGTGAGCCGGTCGAATGAGGATCGCCAAGTGCGGGCCATGCATGGGTTGACCCGCGCTGAGCTCAGCAACATTGTCCAGGGTGTAACGAAGGGTTATGAGCGCAATTTAGAAATCACCGGGGTTGGATATAAGGTTGCCGTGCAAGGTCGGGCGATGAGTTTCAATGTCGGCTATATCAATCCGGTGACCTATCCGATTCCGGTTGGAATCGACGTGAAGGTGGAAAAGCAAACGCTGATCAATGTGAAGGGGGCGAACAAACGAGTGGTGGGCCAGGTTGCGGCGAATCTGCGAGCCATCAAGCCTCCCGACGTCTATAAGCAAAAGGGCGTTCGCTATACCGGGGAAGTTTTACGCAAGAAAGCCGGAAAGACAGGGAAGTAGGATGCTATATGAATGCTGCAGATAAAGCGAGCCAGCTAACCAGGCGAAAACAGCGGGTCCGAAAACGAGTCATTGGAACAGCCGAGCGTCCAAGGCTTAACGTGTTTCGCAGCCGCTCGCATATTTATGCTCAGATCGTTGACGATTTGAGGGGGGCTACCTTGGCCGCCGCGTCTTCTCTGGATAAGTCGCTGCGCACGTCGCTCAAATCCACCGGCAGCATCGATGGCGCCAAGGCTGTTGGAAAGCTGTTGGCTGAACGGGCGAAGGCCGCCAAGGTGCTGGCTGTGGTCTTCGATCGTGGCGGACGAATGTACCATGGCCGCGTTAAGGCGTTGGCTGAAGCATCGCGTGAAGGTGGACTGCAGTTCTAGATCGGGCCTCGCTTTCATCCAATATGGAAGCAGAGGGAATGAAGAGGAGAATGCTAGGTGCGAGTTAATCCAGATGAGCTAAGCCTGAAGGATAAGGTTGTCTTTATCAACCGCGTAGCAAAAGTCGTGAAGGGTGGAAAGCGGTTCAACTTCTGTGCGCTGGTTGTTGTGGGAGATGGACAGGGATGGGTCGGCATCGGCAAGGGAAAGGCGGCCGAAGTGCCTGTCGCGATTTCCAAGGCAGTTGAACAGGCGAAGAAAAACCTGGTGCATGTCGCCCTCACCTCTGGAACGATCGCGCACGAGGTCCATGGGTTGTTTGGGGCCGAGCATGTTCTCCTGAAGCCGGCACAGAAGGGAGCGGGGATCATTGCGGGAGGCGCCGTCCGAGCCGTAGTCGAGGTGGCTGGCGTTCATAACGTCATTGCGAAGACGCTGGGCCGTGGCAATCCGTTTAACACGGTTCGCGCCACACTCAATGGCCTCTGTCAGCTCCGCAATGCTGAAGATGTCCTCAAGGTGCGCCGTAGCGGGATGGGCGACGCACAGAATAGAGTGAGCGCCTAATGTCTGAAGCAAAGATTGTGAAGTCCGCCCCCAAGGGGCTTGTGATTACCTTGCGACGAAGCCCTATCGGCACGCCGCAAAAGCATCGACGTGTCTTGTGCGGCCTTGGTTTGAGAAAGATCAGGCAGACGGTGACTCGTCCCGATACTCCACAGGTCAGAGGGATGCTCGGCAAAGTTGGATATCTTTTGGAAGTGCAGCCACAATGAACTTACATGAGCTCAGTCCTGCAAAAGGATCAAGGAAACGACGTAAGCGTATCGGCCGTGGGCCAGGTTCCGGTCATGGGAAAACATCGGGAAAGGGCCATAAGGGCCTGTTAGCCAGGTCTGGAGGTCGGAGCCGACAGGCTGGTGGATTTGAAGGCGGTCAGATGTCTCTGATCCGTCGAGTGCCGAAACATGGCTTTACCAACGTCTTTCGCAAAGAATACTCAATTGTCAACCTGAAGAGTCTTGGCGCGATGATCGTGTCCGGTACGATTACCCCTCAGGCGCTGGTCGATGTCGGTTTGGTGAAGCGCAAGTCCTTGCCGATCAAGATTCTTGGAAACGGAGAACTCACGAAAGCGATCGTGGTGCAGGCGCACAAGTTTAGTAAGTCGGCAGAGGCGAAGATTGTAGCCGCTGGAGGGAGAGTCGAGGTCATCCCCGGTGTTTGAGAGACTCCTGACCAGTTTTCAGAATATTCTCAAAATCCCCGAGCTGCGCACCCGCATCCTCTTTACCGTTGGGATGTTGATAGTATATCGGATCGGGGCTCATATCCCCACACCTGGGATCAACGGCGAAGCCCTTTCGGAGTTTTTGCAAAAAGAAGGCGGCGCACTGCTCGGGTTTTTGGATATTTTTTCCGGTGGATCGCTCTCGCGGTTGACGATCTTAGCGCTGGGCATTATGCCCTACATCAGCGCTTCGATTATTCTTCAGCTGCTGACGGTGGTTGTTCCGCATCTCACCAAGTTAGCGAAAGAGGGCGAGCGCGGTCGAAAAAAGATTATTCAGTACACTCGATTCGGGACGATTGGGATTGCAATCATCCAAGGCTTTGGGATTGCCGTCGGTCTCGAACAGATGAATAACGGCGCATTCGTGATGAGCGGTGGGTGGGGATTCCGTCTTATGACGGTCATCACCCTGACGGCCGGGACCGGCTTCCTCATGTGGCTCGGGGAACAGATTACCGAGCGAGGGATCGGGAACGGCATCTCCCTGATTATTTTTGCAGGGATCGTCGCACGTTTACCATCCGCCGTGGCTCAGACGTTTAATTTATACACGATCGGACAGCTCAGCATTATCTTGTTGGTCGCCCTCGCTGTGCTGATGGTCGTGGTAGTGGCAGCCATCGTCTTTTTGGAAAGCGGGCGGCGAAAAGTGCCGGTTCAGTACGCGAAGCGAGTGATCGGGCGACGAGTCTTCGGGGGGCAGAGCACGCACATTCCTTTGAAGATCAATACGGCCGGGGTCATTCCTCCGATTTTTGCGTCATCGATTATCGCGTTTCCTGCGACGATTGCCGGATTTTTTGAAACGCCATGGGTGAAGGCCTTTGGCGCGCAGTTGGCGCCTGGATCGCTACTCTATACGCTGATGTACGTTGGGCTTATTCTATTTTTCTGTTTCTTTTACACTGCGGTGGTCTTGAATCCTGTCGATATGGCAGACAACATGAAGAAGTACGGTGGATTCATCCCCGGGATTCGCCCTGGAACAAGGACCTCCGACTATATCTATAAGGTACTGACGAGAATTACATTCGCCGGATCGATCTATCTCGCAATCGTTTGCGTGATCCCTGAGCTCTTGATTTATAAACTGAATGTGCCGTTCTATTTCGGTGGCACCTCTCTACTGATCGTCATCGGAGTCGGTCTCGATACGGCTCAGCAGATTGAGTCCCACATGCTCATGCGGAACTATGAAGGGTTTCTCGGTAAAGGTATGGCCCCGCTTCGTGGGCGGAGTGGGTGAGGGAAATTGATGCGGGTTGTGTTTCTCGGCGCGCCAGGGGTAGGTAAGGGGACTCAGGCCGACCGTATCGCGGCTCAGTACCATGTAGCGAAGCTCTCGACCGGCGATCTCCTCCGTGAGGCGGTTCGCAACCAGACTGCGCTGGGTGTCGAAGCAAAGAGCTACATGGATCAGGGGAAGCTGGTTCCCGATGCGGTGGTCATTGGGCTGGTGAAAGAAAAGTTAGCCGACCTCAGCTGCACGAAGGGATTCGTGTTGGATGGGTTTCCCAGAACCGTTCCGCAGGCAGAAGCATTAGGATCGGTTTTGGTTTCCAAGAATATGGCCCTGGACCGGGTTGTGAATTTTCAGGTTTCGCGTGAGGACATCGTAAGGCGATTGAGCGGTCGACGAAGCTGCCAGAAGTGCCAAGCGACGTTCCATGTGGATTTTGCAGTGCCCAAGGTGAGCGGAGTTTGCGATCGATGCGGAGAACCGCTCGTGCAGCGCAGCGATGATCGTCGAGAGGCGATCGAGATGCGGCTGAAAGTGTACGACGAGCAAACGGCCCCGCTCGCGCGCTATTACCAAGAGAGGGGGCTGTTGTTCCAGCTGGAAGCTTCCGGGACAGTGGATGCGGTCTTTCAGCATCTTTCGCAGGAGCTCGCACCGTATCGGGCGACATGATCATTCTCAAGACGCTGGAAGAGATCGCATTGATGGCCCAGGCGTCGAGAGTAGTGGCAGAGACATTGCTGGTGTTGCAGCAAGCTGTTCGGCCCGGTATTACCACAGACGAGCTTGACCGTATCGCTGAAACAGAGATTGTGTCGCGAGGCGCGCGACCGGCGTTTAAGGGCTATCGGAGTTATCCAAAGACGCTCTGCGCCTCGGTGAATGACCAGGTTGTCCATGGGATTCCCTCCAAGCGAGTGCTGAAGGAGGGAGATATTATCGGGCTTGACCTGGGCGCGATCGTCGGCGGGTTTTACGGAGATTCGGCGGTGACGGTCTCGGTAGGGCAGGCACCGGAACGAAATGCTCGTTTGGTGCGAGTGACTAAAGAGGCCATGTATCTTGGAATCGCCCAAGCGGTGGTGGGTCGTCGGTTGTCCGATATTTCTCATGCGGTTCAACGGCATGTAGAAGCTGCAGGCTACTCGGTTGTGACGGAGTTCGTCGGCCACGGGATCGGTCGGCAGTTGCATGAAGAGCCGCAAGTGCCGAATTATGGGAAGCCTGGGCAGGGGCCACGATTGCAGGCCGGGATGGTTCTCGCCATCGAACCGATGGTCAACATGGGCGGCGCTGCCGTCAAGATTCTTGAGGATCGATGGACGGCGGTAACGGTAGACGGAAGTCTTTCGGCGCATTTTGAGCATACAATCGCAATCGAGCCGAGCGGGCCGCCGCGTATTTTGAGCCAGCCCTGAAGGGCGAGTGACGTGGTCTTACAGTTCGGGAGAAAGGGTAGAGATTCGTGCCGAAAGAAGATGTAATCGAAATTCAAGGCACGGTGAACGAAACCTTACCGAATGCAATGTTTCGTGTGTCGCTGGATAATGGACATAAGATTCTTGCCCATATCTCCGGGAAAATGCGCATGCACTTTATCCGTATTCTTCCCGGCGATAAAGTGACTGTGGAGTTGTCGCCGTACGATCTGACACGTGGGCGGATTACCTATCGGTTTAAGTAGGAGCGCGAAATCGTTATGAAAGTGAGATCATCCGTTAAGCCGATCTGTGCAAAGTGTAAGGTGGTTCGGCGCAAGGGCGTGGTGCGAATCCTCTGCGAGAATCCGCGCCACAAACAGCGCCAGGGCTGAAGACGTTAAGCGTTGACCGTTATGCGGTCTTGTTTCTTGCGATGCACGAGCGACGAATAACGCTTCGCGTTTCGACCGAAGGGGGAAAAAATGGCTCGTATTTCAGGAGTGGATTTGCCGAGAGAGAAGCGGGCGGATATCGGCTTGACCTATGTCTATGGGATTGGGCGGGCATCCGCACTCTCTATCTTGGAGAAGGCTGGAATCGACGGGGCGATTCGCGTCAAGGACTTGAGCGAAGAGCATATCGTCAAAATTCGAGAAATTCTTCAGGAGGGCTATCAGGTCGAAGGCGATCTGAGAAAGACCTTCTCGATGAATATCAAGCGATTGATCGATAGCGGCACATACCGTGGTCTGCGCCATCGGAAAGGGTTGCCGGTCCGCGGCCAGCGGACCAAGACGAATGCGCGGACGAGAAAAGGCCGCCGTTCCGGTGTGGGAAGCAAACCGAAACCGCCTGCGCGTTCGGCGTAGTGCGGGACCGTCACTTGAGTAGGGAGCTTCAATGAGTATCAAAAAAGGGAAGAAGAAAGAGCGTCGGATCGTGCAGAGCGGGGTGGCCCATGTTCAGGCCTCCTTCAACAACACGATCGTGACGATTACCGATATGAGCGGCAACACGATTGTGTGGGCAAGTTCGGGGAATCAGGGGTTCAAGGGCTCTCGCAAAAGCACACCCTTTGCCGCTCAGCGGGCCGGCGAGGCGGCTGCGCGCAAAGCGATGGAGAGTGGAATGCGTTCCGTGGATGTCTATGTGAATGGGCCTGGATCCGGTCGTGAATCGGCGATTCGATCGCTGCAGTCGGCCGGACTGCGGATCCACATGATTCGCGATGTGACACCGATTCCGCACAACGGATGCCGTCCTCCCAAGCGGCGTCGTGTCTAAGATGTGAATTGTTAATCGTGATACGTGAAACGATAGGACCGGAATATCGCCCGGGTAACGAATAGCGGTTGACGAAGAACGAGGAGGAAGCAGTGGCAAAGTATCGCGGTCCCGTCTGTCGGTTGTGTCGGCGAGAGGGTGAAAAATTGTTTCTTAAAGGCTCGCGCTGTATGACAGAGAAATGCGCCATCGAGCGACGCAGCTATCCTCCTGGGCAGCATGGGCAAAAGCGTCCGAGGAATTCGGAGTACAGCACGCAGCTGAGAGAGAAACAAAAACTTCGCAGGATTTACGGTCTGATGGAGTGCCAGTTCCGTGGCGTGTTTGAACGGGCAGAACGCCAGTCCGGCATTACCGGCGAAGTGCTCTTGCGGTTGCTGGAATGCCGGTTGGACAATGTGGCCTACCGATTAGGGTTTGGCGCCTCACGAAAAGAAGCGAGACAACTGGTGAGCCATGGGCATCTGACCATGAACGGACGAAAGATCAATGTGCCAGGTGCCCAGGTCAAAGCGGGAGATGTCATCAGCGTTCGGGAGCGAAGTCGCACCTTGGTCTCGATTCAGGCGGCCTTAGAGTCTGTCGATGGGCGAGGTATTCCAGAGTGGTTGGACCTCGACAAGACAGCCTTTAAGGGCATGGTGCGAGCGTTGCCCTCGAAAGACCAGATTTCGCTGCCGGTGAACGAACAGATGGTGGTGGAGTTGTATTCCAGGTAGAGGTGGACTGGGGAGGGCGGTCTCTGCGGCGAACTGACACTGTTCAGCGACCGGCTACTCGATGAGATGAAGGGGGAGTCATGAATAAAGCGATGAAAGACTTTCAGATCCCAATGAGGGTGGAAGTCGATAAAGACACGCATTCCCAAACGTTCGGAAGATTTACGACAGAAGCCTATGAGCGTGGATTTGGGACCACGGTCGGCAACGCCTTGCGGCGTGTGCTGTTGTCGTCGCTGACTGGCGCGGCAGTGACGACAGTGAAGATCGAAGGGGTCTTGCATGAGTTTTCTACGATCCCCGGCATCACCGAAGACGTGACCTCCATCATTTTGAACGTCAAAGGACTGCGGCTTGCCGTGCATACCGATAAGCCGAAGACGCTCCGTCTGAAGAAGAAAGGGCCCGGGGAAGCGAAGGGGTCCGATATTATTCATGACGCAGACGTCACTATCCTGACCCCGAACCTTCATATTGCGACATTGGACAAGGACGCTTCGTTCGATATGGAAATGACGGTGAAGCACGGGCGTGGCTATGTGCCGGCAGAGCGCAATAAGGAAGAGGGGTTGCCGATCGGCGTCATCGCGATCGACTCGGTGTTTTCACCGATCAAGCGCGTGAATTTTCATGTGGAAAACGCCCGTGTCGGTCGCATGACCGATTATGATAAGTTGACTTTGGAAGTCTGGACCGATGGAACCATCTCGCCCCGCGATGCCGTGTCTACAGCGGCCGGTATCATGCGCGATCACATCGATATTTTCATCAATCCCGATGAGCGAACCGAAGGGCGTACTGATCTTGAGGGCGATGAGGGACAACGTGAGGTCAATAAACATCTGTTCCGGAGCGTAAACGAATTGGAGCTATCCGTCCGTGCCGCAAACTGTCTAAAGAATGCGAATATCAAGACCATCGCGGATTTAGTCCAGAAGACCGAAGGGGAGATGCTGAGGACGAAGAATTTCGGCAAGAAGTCTCTCAATGAGATTAAAGAAATCTTGACGGAAATGGGTTTGGGCCTTGGTGTGAAGCTGGACGGAGTGCAACAGAGCGGCGGGAGTCAGAAGAGCGAGTAACGAAAGAAGAGGAACCCTGTGCGTCATAGAAAAAAAGGTAGACAGCTTGGGCGACAGACCAAACATCGGTGGGCTCTGTTCCGAAGTCTCGTGACCTCGCTGCTCGAACATGAACGTATCGAGACGACTGAGGCCAAGGCGAAGGAGATTCGAGGGTTTACGGATCGAATGATTACGCTCGGCAAGACAGGAACATTACCGGCTCGTCGGCAGGCCCTTGCATTTATTCGGAGCAAGGATGTCGTTTCAAAACTCTTCAGCGATGTGGCGGTGAGGTTTAAAGACCGTCCCGGTGGCTACACAAGGATGGTGAAGACGCGACGGCGGGTTGGCGATGCTGCAAAACTTGTCGCGATCGAACTCGTCACAAGGCCGGATACTGCGCTTTCAAAAAAACAGACGCCTGCTGCATCAGCTCCTGCAAGCCCCGCAGCCGACTAGGTCTCCATCGAGGGGACCTGGTCGGTAGCGCAATTCTTCGTTAGCGGTTTTGAAATTCTCTTATCCTGCTCACTGAATGCCTATCATGTAAACCATGCCGTTCTTCCGGCATGAGTTTACTTGATTTTTTTCGCATGCTACTATCGTGCCAGTTTCCTCATGCTGTTGAAAGGGATATAGGGACAACGTGTGGCAACGCTGGGTACGGGGAGGATTGTTAGCGGTCAGTGTCATGTTGGCCTGTTTCCTCGCATATTTGCTTGTGATCAATTCGGCAACGGCTCCCACCCAGACTTCGGCGATGCCCGGATCTATGGACAAAGCCGATGCGAAGGTCTCCCAGTTTGCGTTCACCCACACGAAGGGTAATACGATTCAGTGGCAAGTGCAGGCGCAAGAGGCTCGGGTCTTTGAACGAGACAAGTAGGCGATGCTTCAGATTGTCGCGGTCACACTATTCGGTCAGCAGGGAAAGGAATTGACGGTGACCGGAGACGAAGGAACATTGAATACAGAGACAAAAAACTTTGTGCTCGCGAACCGATCAGAGCCACTCGTCATCCGCACCGAGAGCGGGTACGTGATCTATACGAACCATCTCGCGTGGACCGACCAGACAAGAGAGATTCGCACGGAAGATCCTGTCCGGATCGTGGGACATGGACTAGAGGTGACGGGGCGGGGATTGTTGGGACATTTGGACCGTGAAGAATTTGAAGTGCTTGAGGATGTACATGTGGATTTGGCTCCTGCTCCTTAATATGATTCCGCTTGGGCTGGTCTCATTGAGCGAGTCGGCTCATGCCGCCCTTGCCAAAGGTAGCGGCGATCAAGCGGTCAGCACGACCATTACGGCCAAGAAAATGACCGTAAAGAATCAGGACAGTCAAGCGGTGTTTGAAGGGGCGGTCGTACTGACTCGTGGGTCATTGGTCGTCTATTCCGATCGGATGGTGGTGATGTTTCGCGCGCAAGACCTGCCGGCGGGTGATACCCAGAAAGGGCTCGATGCAATGCCTGCCGTGTCCAATCGTTCGATCAACAGGATTGAAGCGACTGGACGGGTCAAAATTGAGAAGGATACAGGAAGTGCGACGTGTGAGAAGGCGATCTACTACCATGAGGGGGATAAAATCGTGTTGACGGGCGATCCGGTGGCTTGGGATAAGGGAACAAGGGTCAGCGGTAAACAGATCACGATGTTTTTGGGCGAGGATCGCAGTGTGGTAGAGGGTGGCTCGCATGTACGGATTGAACCAGATGGGGGAATGTCCAGGTGATCGAGGCGGTGCAGGGGAATACGGCTTCGACCGGCTCCCCGCAGAATAGGACCAAGAATATCGGCCTGCGCGCGACGGGGTTGGTGAAAAGTTTTCGCTCGCGCAAGGTCGTGAAAGGCGTCTCGATCGAAGTCCATGCCGGAGAGGTCGTGGGATTGCTGGGACCCAACGGGGCTGGGAAAACCACCATCTTCGATATGATCGTCGGTCTCTGTCAGCCTGATGAAGGAGAGATTTCACTGGGTGAAGAGGCGGTTACGGATCTGCCGATGTACAGGCGCGCACGGAAAGGGATCGGATACCTGCCTCAAGAATCGTCTGTGTTTCGGCGCTTGTCGGTCGAAGACAATATTCTGGCAATTCTTGAGATGCTGGACTACTCTCGGTCAGAGCGTCGAGACCGGGTGGATGCTCTTCTGAAGGAACTGGACCTCTCGCATATTCGAACGAGTATGGCCTATGCTTTGTCCGGTGGGGAGCGCCGGCGGTTGGAAATCACGAGGGCGCTCGCGACAAGCCCCCTCTTCATGTTGCTCGACGAACCCTTTGCAGGAATCGACCCGATTGCTGTCGCGGACATCCAGCAGATTATTACCCGACTGAAAGAGAAAGAGATTGGTATCTTAATTACCGATCACAATGTTCAGGAAACGCTGTCTATTACGGATCGGGCCTATATCATCAACGAAGGGTTAATCCTCGAGGCCGGGTCTCCAGAATTCATCGTCAAGAGTGAAACGGCTCGGGCTGTCTATTTAGGGGAACGGTTCAGGCTATGATGCGGAAGGATCGGCGCATATGAAGCTCAGGCTCGACCTTCGGCTGAGTCAAAAGCTGATCATGACTCCACAATTGCAGCAGGCGATTAAACTGCTGCAGTTGTCCCGACTCGAGCTGCAGCAGAGTCTTACGCAGCATTTGATGGAAAACCCGCTTTTGGAAGATCTCCCCACTGAGGCAGAGGACAGCGAGACGACAAGTGCGGAGGAAAAGGCGGAGGATACGGCAGCATCAGCGGACAGTGAGCCATCGAATGTCGAGGAATCGACTCCGGAAGAACGAGATACGCCGGATGAGGTTTCCGCCTCCGGTTGGGAAGAATACTTTGGAAGCGATCGACGGATCGGCGGGGCTGAGTCTCAGTCCTCCTCACAGGAAGAGTTTCCTTCCTATGAACAGACCATGTCGAAAGCGACATCCTTGGAGGACCATCTTCTCTGGCAGCTGTCGTTCTCCGGTCTATCCGATCGTGAAAAGGGGGTCGGGCGCTTGATCATCGGTAACCTCGACGATGATGGATATCTGCGCATGTCTCTCGCGGAAATCGTCGACGGCACCGACTTTTCCGAGCAGGAAGCAGAGTCGGTTCTAAAGGATATTCAGAGCTTTGATCCAACCGGCGTGGCGGCACGCGATCTTGCGGAATGCTTGCTCTTACAAATCGGACATTTGGGGAAGAGTCCGATGGGATCATTAGGGGCTCGGCCTGGGGCTTTGAAGGGATCGATAGTTGAGGCCATCGTTCAGCACCACCTCAAAGACCTTGAAAAGAAACAGTATGCGAGAATCGCGAAGGCCTTAGATGTCACGGTCGAGGAGGTATTTCAGGCCACCAAGGTCATCGAAGTGCTTGAGCCCAAGCCAGGACGACCATTTACGAACACCCAAAACTATGTCATTGTCCCTGACGTATTCGTCGTCAAAAATGAAGGAGAATGGGTGGTATTGCTGAACGACGATGGACTGCCCCGTATGAGGATCAGCCCGTACTATAAGCAATTGATGGGGGCAGGCGAAGGCGGGTCGGCTGAGACGAAAGCCTACCTGGACGAAAAGTTGCGGGCGGCGCAATGGGTCATTCGCAGCATCGAACAGAGGAATAAGACGATCGTCAAGGTGGTGTCGAGTATCGTCAAGTTTCAAGAGCAATTCTTCGAAAAGGGCGTGCAGTATCTCAAGCCGTTGGTGCTGAAGCAGGTCGCTGAAGATATTGGGATGCATGAGTCGACCATCAGCCGTGTGACGGCAAATAAATATATGTATTGTCCTCAGGGAATGCTGGAGCTGAAATTTTTCTTCAATGCCGGCTTGCAGCGAGCGGATCAGCCTTCCGATATGATGTCGTCTGTGACGGTGAGAGAGATGATTCGAAAAATGGTGGCAGAGGAAGATGCGAGCCGCCCGCTCAAAGACGAAGAGATTGCGGCGAGACTGCTCACACAGAAGGTTGTGATTGCGCGGAGGACGGTGGCCAAGTATCGAGCGGAAGAACATATTCCATCCGCGACTCAGCGAAAGCGGTTCTTTTAGTAGGGTGGTGAACAAGTTCCCAGTGTACGCAGTACCGTTATTGGGTTTGTCTGGTCTGTCTGGTTTTTCGATTGAACGAGACGAACCAGATGTGCAAAGCAAATCAGATGAGCCAGATCAAGCCATCCCGCCGGCTCGCCCGGCTATCCTGCCCGGTCCAGCCGCACTCGTCGTTGCCTCTTGCCCCACATCTCCCTCTGGCGGTATGTGTCTTCAGAGCCAAAACCATGGTCGAGTTAGAGAACGGCCGAGCTTATTCAGTTTGAAAGGATATCTGCCTATGAAAGTTACAGGACGACGTCTCGTCATAACGCCGGCTCTCAGAGAGCATATTGAAAGTCGGTTTAAACGGCTCGTGCGGTATGAAGTGACTCTGAGCCATCTGGAGGTGATCCTGAGTGTGAGCAAGCTTCAGCACAGCGCGGAGGTTGTCTGCACGATGCAAGGGCGACGGATTCAGGCCAAAGCCTCGACGGAGGAAATGTACGCGACGATCGATCAGCTTGTGGATCGCTTGGAAGTTCAGATTAGAAAACACAAGGATCGCCAGGCCAACCATAAAGAGCCGGCAAAGAGGTCTGCGCGTAAAGTGCCGCGTCCCGTTCTTCGGGAGGCAGAAGAGGAGCTGGAGGTTATTCGTCCAACCCGAGCTGTTCTGACTTTGGAAGACGCAAAGCGCCAGCTGGATCCTCTGCCTGGTTCGGTACTGGTATTCACGGCAGTGGCCTCTGGGAAATTACAGATTCTGCAGCGTATCGACCGTAATCGCATGGTCCTGATCGATCCATAGTGGGCAGGTAGGTATGGCCGGACTCAAGTTGGTCGTGATCAGCGGTCTTTCAGGCTCAGGAAAGTCGCATGCCCTCAAGTGTTTCGAAGATGTCGGGCATTTCTGCATCGACAATTTACCTCCGGCCCTCCTGCCGACCTTCGTCGATTTGTGTCATCAGCAGGGGGGCGAGATCAAAAATGTTGTACTCGGCATCGATGTCAGAGAACGTGTATTTTTTTCCGACCTCGTGGGGATTCTTGAGCGGGTCAAGGGGCTCGGTCACGAAGTCGAATTGGTATTCTTTGAAGCTCGTGAGGAGGTGTTGGTTCGCCGATTCTCGGAGTCTCGGAGGCCCCACCCGCTCTTGCCCCATCTCCCGATATTGGAAGGAGTGCGGTTTGAAAGGGAACGTCTCGCCGACCTGCGGCGCCATGCCGACCGGATAATCGATACCTCAGATTTGACAGTGCATGAATTGCGAGAATTGTTGATCAGACAATTCAGGCAGGAAGGCCTGCCTCAACGATTGACCATTTCACTCGTGACATTCGGTTTCAAGTTCGGTGTCCCGTACGATATCGATCTCCTGTTCGACGTTCGGTTCTTGCGGAACCCATTTTTCGTCCCTGACCTCAAACCATTGACCGGGGAAGATCCGCGGGTGAGGACCTATGTATTGGCCGATCCGGATGCCGTTGCGTTTATTAGACAACTGGAAGGCTTCTTTAAATTCCTCATTCCTCTCTTCGAACGGGAACGCCGGAGCTATGTGAACGTTGGGATTGGCTGTACCGGTGGGCGCCATCGGTCCGTGGCGATCGCCGGCCGGCTCCAAGAAAGTTTTTCCGCGTTTGGCTATCAAGTAACCGCCACTCATCGCGATCTCAATAGGCAATAGGCTACAGAGCCGTTGGGCAGGCCCTCCTACCGCTGTAATACAACCATTTGACCCTCTTCTCTATGCCTGTGCGCTCAAAGCGATTTGCTTGACAGGTAGCGACTATGGACTATACTTAGCCTGTGCATAAAGCCAGGTTCCAGTGTAGGCGTGCCTCGTTAATGCTTGTCGGATGCGATTCAGATCCAAGCGGCTCCTCAGCTACATGAAGGAAATGGTGAGTCGAAAGCAGGGCATTAGGAGAATAGAGAGAGTCGCAAGACACGTCGCTATTACGAACGCTGAATTATCTGGGGGCATGGTCATGATGGACAGTCTGCGTGAAATTTGTATTAAGGCTTGTGCTGCGCGGATAGTCAGGTACAGTCAGGGGCACGTATGCTGAGCTCATTCAAGGGTCTTGCTGAAGCTGACTTGTTTTCGATGTTTACCCCGAAGCGACAGCTCGTGGGGCTGGACATCGGGTCGAGCGGTATCAAACTCGTTCAGTTGAAGGAAAGCCGTGGGCGATACATTCTCCAGAAGTTTGGTTTCAAACCACTCGAGCCGGAGGTCATCGTCGACGGTACGGTGATGGATGAGGGGCGAGTCGTGTCGGCGATTAAGGAGTTGTTTGAGGAAACGAAGATTAAAGTAAGACAAGTTGCGGTATCGATTTCCGGCCATGCGGTCATCATTAAGAAGATCAGTCTGCCACCGATGCCCGATGAGGAGTTGGAGGGGCAGGTACGGCTTGCCGCGGAGCAGTATATCCCCTTCGATATCAACGAAGTGAACATCGACTTCAGTGTGCTGCCCTCTTCTGAGACTGCAGTCGATGCTCAGGGAGAGATGTCGATCATTCTCGTAGCGGCGAAGAAGGACAAGATCAATGAGCTGACGGAACTTGTCAAGGGAGCAGGGCTGCTTCCGATCGTCATGGATGTCGATGCCTTTGCGATCGAAAACATGCATGCGATCAATTACCCTGTGTCGAAGGAAGAAACGACCGCGCTTGTCAACATCGGCGCCAGCGTCATGAATATCAATATTGTGCGCGATGGCACTTCGCTGTTTACGCGCGATATTCCCATCGGAGGGAATCGTTATACGGAAGCCATTCAGCGAGAAATGGGTATGTCTTACGAAGAGGCAGAAGAAACGAAAAAAGGTGAGCGTTCTTTGGGCAGCAATCAGGCAGCGGTGGCCACGGTCGTCGACAGCGTCAATGCCGAAGTTGCGTCGGAAATTGCGCGGACGATCGATTACTTTAAGTCGACCATGTCGGATGTGGATGTTCAGCAGGTTCTCTTGTGCGGAGGAGGTGCCCAGGCCAAGGGCTTGGTCACGCAGCTGAGCGACCGAATGCAAGCGATGGTCGAGATCGCAAATCCATTCGGTGAAATCGATACCTCAGGGAGCGGTTTTGATCAGACGACCTTGGCCGAATTGGCTCCGCTGGCAGCCGTGGGGGTGGGCTTGGCCCTCAGATCGGTAGGGGATCGATGATCCGCATTAATTTATTGCCGGGACCAAAGGGGCACAAGGCAAAGCCTCAGTACGATGTCAGAGCGCAAGCGCTGTTGGGAGTAGGGCTGTTGCTTATCACTTTGGCCGGGTGTTGGTGGTACTCTGCGTCGCTCGATGAGGAGATAAACCTTCAGCAAGCCGAAAAGGTCGACAAAGAAAAACAGGTTGCGCAGCTGAAAGAACAGGTGAAGCAGGTTTCTGATTTCGAAAACCGCAAGAAAGTGCTCGAAGACAAAAATCGCATCATCGACGAATTGGAAAAATCGCGTGTCGGTCCTGTCAAGGTGCTCGATCATGTCAGCCAAAGTCTGGAGCCGCTGAAGGTATGGCTGGTGAGGGTTGCGGTCACCGATAAAGATATCGATCTTGAGGGTCGCGCGGCGACCAACGACGATGTGGTGGAATTCGTGAACAACCTGCGCCGTACCGACTATTTCACGAATATCAACCTTCAAGAGAGCCGAGCGGCGGTAGAGAACCAGATCAATATCTATCAGTTTAAACTCGGGTTCCGTCTCAAAGGGTAAGAATCATGAAGCTTCCTACTATCAATCTTGACCTCTTGCGGTCAGTCCCATTGGTTCAGAAGGTAGGGCTTCTTCTGATGGTTTTGGCGGGGATTGTCGTGGGTTTCTACTATTTTGTCGCGGAGCCGAAATCTGTGGAGATTGCAGGGCTTCAGGGGGAAATCGGCGCGTTAGACACCCAGATTCAAACGTTGACCATTAAAGTTAAGCACCTTGACGAACTGATTGCCGCTAGTAAGCAACTGGAGATTGAGCTCGCGAAAAAGAAAGAGCGGTTGCCGCCTGAAGAGGAGGCTGTGATGTTGCTCAAGCAGGTGTCGGATTTGGGGATTCGCCTTGGGCTCGACATTAAACTGTGGAAACCCAGCGCCAAGAGCGAGGATCCATCGAAACTATTTGTGAAGATGCCGGTGAACGTGGAGGTCTCCGGCGGCTACCATACCGCAGCTTTGTTTTTCGATCGAATCAATTCGTTGCCTCGAATTGTGACTGTCTCCGGCCTCAAGATGGGAGCTCCGAAGGTCGAGAAGGGGCGGTTCGTCACACAGACCGTGTTTGATCTTGTTGCCTATGCGGCACCGGAAGAAGTCAAGATGGCTGCGGCGGTTTCGGCGGCTCCTCAGAAGAAGTAGTCCAGTGTCCTGGAGTATGTTGAGGTGATGAGCGATGAAAGTCATCTGTGAAAACTGGCGGTTGGCTATGAAGACCACAAGAATAACTCTGGTTGGATGCGCTTGCCTCCTTGTCTCAGCCGGCCTGAGCTCTGCGGAGATAGGTCAAACGCCGGCTACGGCAGCCGGCGATCAGATTGCTCAACCGGTTGTATCCAATCCAACATTGGAGCCAATGACCGCACGTTCCTATGATCCTTCCGGGAGGCGTGACCCGTTCGTGCCGGTGTTACAACAATTGGGGATCGGGGCGATCGACCCCTCGTTGCCCCCACTCCAGCGTGTCGGTCTCACGGAAATGAACCTGATCGCTGTCGTATGGGGAGCCTACGGCAATACAGCTATGGTTCAGACGCCAGATGGGAATGGATATTCGGTGCGCCGAGGAACGAGGATCGGCCCCAATAATGGCGTGGTGAGTGCTGTGAGCGAAAAAGGAATTGTAGTGCAAGAAAGATTTACAGATGTGTATGGGAATAAACAGGAGCGGGAGTATGTCAAGCTCCTCCACCCGAAAGAGGGCGCAGAATGACACCTAAGCTGACCATGACAACCACAGCATTTGTTCGCGTGCTCTCGGCGGTGGGAGCGCTGAGCGTCCCGATGGCCGTACCGGCAATAGGAGCATCGCTCGATGTTTCTGCCGGCGATTCAAGTATGCCCTCTATCATTGAGGAGGGGTTGGCGTCGATCCTGACCCGCATCGATGTTCAGCGCGGCACGGACGACATTCGGGTTGTCATCACGGGAGATGGCAAGCTGGCTCATCATGAAGTGACGCGTCTTGATGAGCATCGTCTGATGATCGACATTCCAGACGTTGCGTCCGCCATACGCAAGCCGGTCATTTCTGTGAATCACCAGATCTTGAAGCAAGTGCGTCTGGGATATCATACCGATAGAGTGCGGGTAGTATTGGATCTTGCCGGTACGGCTGATTACTCGGTTGAGCCGCGAGGGACGAATCTTATTGTGACGCTTCGGTAAGGAGCCGGTACGGATGTCGGTGAAAGTACGGATTCTCACCATGGTGGTGTGCCCAAAACCATCGAGTCTATGAGTCCTGTCATGTCGAACGTCCAGACGACTTCCGCCTCCCGGATGTCTCAGCGGGCAATGCCCACGGTTCGGCGCGCTTCAACGAAATTTCAAGTGCAACTTGCGCAGATGACATCCGGAGCAGATACCGCCGAGGTAAGCACACCGAAGGACGATGTGGTTGTCGGGGAAACGCGCTATGTCGGTCGGCGCATTTCACTGGATTTCCAGCAGGCAGACATCAGCAATGTGTTGCGCCTCATTGCCGAGGTGAGTGGCTTTAACATGGTCGTCGGTGAAGGGGTCAAGAGTAAGGTCACGATGAAGCTCGTCAGCGTGCCCTGGGATCAAGCACTGGATATGATCTTAAAGATGAATGGATTGGGCAAGATTACCCAGAGCAATATCCTGTGGATCGATACGCTGTCGAATATTGCAAAACAGCAGAATGAAGAGGCGCAGGCGAGGGATGCCAAGACAAAAGCAGAACCGCTGGTGGATCGGGTGTTCTATATTAGAAACCTGCAAGCAACAGAACTCATGACCTCTCTTCGGCAGTATTTGAGCCCGAGAGGGCTGATGCAGATGAGTCAGGGATCCAATGCCTTAGTCGTCCGCGACACCGAAAGCCAGATGGGGGTGCTTAAACAGCTTGTCGATGGACTCGATCTCGAAGTGCCCCAAGTCCAAATCGAAGCTAGGATCGTGCAGGCCGATACGACCTATTCCCGTTCACTGGGAGTTCAGTGGGGTATCCAGAATCTAAACGCAAACCTCGGGAATGGTGGGGTCGCGAACTTCAGGACGGGTAATGCCGGAGGCTTTAACGGTCAGAGCTCAGGCTTTCTAGTCAATCTTCCCGCCACAGTCGGTGGATTGGTGACGACCCCTACCGTCGGGTTTACGGTTGGGAAGGCAGATGGAGCGTTATTGGATATGCGGTTGTCAGCAGGTGAGTTGCTCGGTCTCAGTAAAGTTATCGCCTCGCCGAAAGTCACAACTCTGGACAAGCGGGAGGCCAAGATCTCACAGGGTGAATCGATTCCGTTCCAGACGACCTCCCTCCAGGGAACTCAGACAACATTTGTGGATGCGAACTTGGAACTGAATGTGACTCCCCAGATTACCTCGCGTGATCCGAAGGAAGCCGGGAAGCTGATTATGATGAAGGTTCGGGCCACCAGAAATGCCGTCGGCGCACGAAGCAATCCGGCCGGCCCAAGTATCGACCGGCGCGAAGCCAATACCCAGGTGAATATCCGCGATGGCGAAACGATGGTGATCGGCGGAGTTTTCATCGATGCGCAGAATAACAACGTGATCGGTATTCCCTATCTCTCCCGTGTGCCTGTTTTAGGATGGCTCTTCAAGCAGAAGAGCGAGACCGTCTCAAAACAGGAACTGCTCATTTTCTTGACCCCCAGCATCGTGAAGAGCTAGAAGGCTCGCTTCTAGCTCTTCACTTCTGTCCCTCCAAGGCAGGCGCTCCAGTCTTGTTGTTTCCTTAGCATGATCAATGCTGTCCTGTTGCACTCGGACTAGGACAGGTGCCAAAGAATGGCGACGGCGCCGACGGCATTTCTGGTTCCGATGGCCGGCCAGACGACCAAAGTCTCGTCATATGAAAACCTTCTAGTTTTCAAACCGTTGTGGTACCATCCTTCCCCATGTTAGCCCTCGCAAATCATCGTTTCATCAGGCAACATGTGCCGTGACTCCAGGGGTTTCTAATCCAAGAAGAATCGGACGGATGCTGGGATATCGGACCAGGAGAGATCGGCGTTGAGTATGGCTGCGGTGGCAGAACAGATTGTGCCAGTGACCTTGGGGGAACGGAGCTACGACATCGCTCTTTATCCTGGGTTGCTTGCGGAAATTGGCGACAGGCTCAGCGCCCTTGGGACTGCTTCGAAGGTCGGGATTGTGACAGATCGGCATGTGGCGAGCCGTTATCTCCAAGCTGTTCTTCGGTCACTACGCAAGGCGGGATACGATCCGACTCCGATCATCCTGCCGCCTGGAGAGCGAACAAAGACGCTCGGCACAGTTGCCAGAATTCTCGATCGGTTGGCTCAACAGAAGTTCGAGCGTCGGTCCCTGCTGCTGGCTCTCGGTGGTGGAGTTGTTGGCGATATCACCGGCTTTGCCGCAGCGATCTATCAACGAGGGATTCCGTTTGTGCAAGTGCCGACCACGCTGGTGGCTCAAGTTGATTCCAGCGTCGGCGGCAAGACCGGTGTGGACCATCGGTTGGGGAAAAACCTGATCGGAGCGTTTCACCAGCCGCGCGCTGTATGGATCGACCCCCTCACGCTGCGCACCCTGCCCCGCCGTGAATGGATAGCCGGGTTAGCCGAAGTGATCAAGTATGGCATTATCGCAGACGAGGAGTTCTTCGCCTTCTTGGAAAAGGAGATTCCTGCGCTGTTGAAACTCGAAGAAGCGCCGGTCATGCACGCGATTAAGCGATCCTGTGAGATCAAAGCGCGGGTGGTTGCAGGAGACGAGCGGGAATCCGACCGCCGGCGTATTCTGAATTACGGCCATACCATCGGACATGCATTGGAGTCGCTTGCAGACTATCGCGGATTGATCCATGGTGAAGCGGTCGGGATCGGGTTGGTGCAGGAAGCGGAGTTGGCTTATCATATGGGCCTCTGCAGGCGAGAAGTTGTCGAACGGATCAGAAGTGTGGTGCAACGGGCCAAATTGTCCGAACAGGTCCCACGGACATCCTTTGCATCTCTTTGGGGCGCCATGCAACATGACAAGAAGGTGCTCGCCGGGCAGGTTGTCGGGGTATGGCCAGTGAAGATCGGGGAAGTAGTCATGCGGCCAATCGAGCGGCAGGTTTGCGCTGCGTGGTTTCAGAATACGCAAAGCCGTGGGATCCGACCGTCGAACCGCCGTCTCTCGGGCAAGCAAGCAGCCCGTCGCAAGGCCTCTGCACGAAGGTAAATCACTATGACCACCGCACGCACCCCATCCGTGGCTCACCTCCAACAGGCTTTACGCGAGAAAGCGCGCGAAGTCGATGTGCTCCATCGGATCTCTGCGTCGATCAGCAACCAGCTGGATCTCGAAGCGATCCTCAAACATATCGTCGATGTGGTCGTCGAAGTCACCAAGGCGGATGCCTGCCTCCTTTATCTCTTGTCGGACAGCCAGGACGAACTCATTCTGCGAGCCTCGAAAAACCCCCATCCGAAATTGATCGGCCGCATCACGATCGGGTTGGGGGAGGGCATCACCGGGTGGGTCGCTCAGGAACGAACACGCGTCGTGATTCCGAGCAATGCGAACGACGATCCACGGTTCAAGTTTTTTCATAACCTTCCGGAAGACCGCTATCAAGCCTTTGTCTCCGTGCCGATCATGGCGAAAAAAGAAGTGGTCGGCGTGATCAATGTCCAACATAAGCGCCCAAAACGTTATCAGGCGGATGAAATTGCGTTGCTCTCGACCATTGCCAATCAAGTCGGCGGAGCGATTGAAAACGCGAGGCTCTACGATCAAATGCAACGCAAAGCCTTGCAAGTGGAAACGCTGTCACAGGTTTCAGAAACCGTGGCGTCCAATCGGTTGATCAAAGACGTGCTGCAGCTCCTGGTGACGATGACCGCGCAACTGATGAACTCCAAGATCTGCTCGATCATGCTGTTGGACGAAGCCAGCGGAGAATTGCGGATCGAGGCGACGCAAAGCCTCAGCGAACAGTATCGCCGCAAGCCGAACCTGAAAGTGGGACAGGGTATCAGCGGCCGGGCGGTGAAAGAGCGTCGGCCGATCATCGTGGCAGACGTCACCACCGATCGAGACTATATGTATCGGGACATGGCCAAGCAGGAGGGGCTCTGCTCATTGGTCTCGGTTCCCATGATGGTGCGGGAGAAGGCAATGGGTGTGATCAATAGCTACACATCCATTCCGCATGTATTTACCGGCGAAGAAGTCAAACTGCTCCAAGCCATCGCCAATCAAGCCGCTATTGCCATTGAACATACGGCCTTGGTCGAGAAGTCCCTGGAGATGCAGGAAGCCCTGGCGGTTCGAAAGCTCATGGAGCGGGCCAAGGGTTATCTGATGCGCTCAAGGCGACTGACGGAAGAGGAGGCTTTCAAACTCATCCAGCGGCAAAGCATGGATTTGCGTAAATCCATGCGTGAGATAGCCGAGGCAGTGCTCTTAGCTGGAGAACTCGACCAGCGGGTTGAGAAACAGCGGTGATAGCTAGTTTTTCTTGTTTGTTTGGTCTGTTTCGTTGATTTGGTTCAAACAATGAGAGTAGCCGTGCGCACCAAATGAACCAAACAAACTAAAGAAACCAGATCAACCCGCTCCCCGTCGTGTCACGGTTTTGGGATTGAACGGTTCCGTTCCGTTTCCTGCTCCGCCAGTTTCTTCTTGATCTCCTGCAATTCCTTTCGAAGCCCGTCCAGATCGGCATCTCGCTGAGCCGGCTCCCCCTTCCCAGGCATCGGAGGTTGAGCGGCAGCCGGTCGCATTTCCGGTACGGCAGGCAATGTGGCAAGGAGATCGTAGTCGATGACCAGCGTCGCGTCGGTCGAGCGCGCGGTTCGATAGCTATCGGGTCTTTGGGCTGATTCAGGGAGGAAGGATACAGTGCGGCTCGCCAATCCAGTCGGATTGGCAATTCGCTGATCGGCCTTGTTAACCGTTTCGCCCGGTTCAAGCCTACGGCGATACTCGGTCAAGGTCAGATACAGCGAGCGTCCGTAGGCGTAGAGCGATCCTTCCGTCAGCAGAGGCTGTTCTGACGAACAGGCGCCGGGGAAACGGACAGAAGACGAACAGAAGACCATTCCGTTGGACTGGGAGGAGTTCTGCGCACCGACGTGGACAACTCGAAACCCGACCTGTTGGTCCGGGGCGGCCTTGGTGAGTCCGTCGGCCAAAAGCGGCGCCAGGTACGCAATCTCTTCATTTCCAAACGCATGAACTGCTTCCGGTTTGGTGGCAACCAGATTTGCTAAGGGTCCTCGGGTATCCTTGACGATCACCCCGCGAAGGATTCGGGCCATGATATCTGCCGATAGGGCGATGGGGTGGGCTGCGTGAAAGGACCGGTCGTGAATCCGTTCCATATACACAGCGCCCAGTTCGGACTCTTGGATCGTGGTGTCCAGCTCAGGTCCTGTTGCGCAGGCAGACAGGGCCATGGCGATTCCGGTGAGAACAACGAGTGCAGCTTGCGGATGATGAAACATAGTCGGCTTGCTCAATGTGGGCTGGTTGCTACTCTAGCATAGCTGGCAGGGCGATGGCACCACCAACCTTGACCCTCCGCCAGCAAGACATGATGCAACTCGTGGCAGAAGCGATGACAGCTCTGCGATTTCCCTTGCATCGAAGCGTGCGGGACGCGCGCGACTGGCGGGAAAAGCGAGACCAGTGAGAGTTTGAGGTCCGAGGTTTTCGAAACTGCAACATTCTGATCGCGCCTCTCTCGTTAATATCGCCCGCTTCGCCCTTCTTGCCTTTCCTGCCCGTCGCGCTTTTCCCGCTCATCGCGCTGGGTTTCGCCTAGGGAGATTGCCCCTGGATCCTAGGGAGATGCCTAGTGGGCTTCTCCTTCCTCTTAGCTTATAGATTCCCCCCAGTGAGCTGCCAGTGATTTGGCTGAAGCTCAGTCAAGGACATATTTACCTAACATGACTGGATGATGAAAAAAATATGGCCGGATCTTGAGTATAACTAACGGAGTAAATGAAAGGAGGAATTGCAGAGTTGTCTTTTCTTACTCACTTTAGGAGGGTGACACCATGAAGGTAGATCAGAGTAGGCGGTGGAAAATGTTTGCGGTCGCCGGGGCCGCCATGGCTCTCGTGGCCGGGATGGCAACCGCAGTTCCCAATGCATACGCAGGCGGTACGATCAAGGCCGATGATGACAAGTGGATTTCCGTCGGAATGGGCATTCGTAACAGTTTCACTATGGCAGAAGATGGGTCTGCGAGCGGTGCACAATGGAGCAACAGATTCGGGGTTGACAACGCTCGTATTTATATCAACGGGAAGATCCACAAGTACGTCGGTTTCGAGTTCAACACCGAATGCTTTGGATGTAATAGTAGTACTACTTCACTAAATGGTGTGGGTACTGTTGGCATGCTAGATGCGATCGGGAAGTTCGAGATTAATGACCTCGTGAACGTATGGTTCGGGCGCATGTTGGTGCCGACAGAGCGCGGCGAATTGAACGGTCCATTTTACCACGCGGTCTACGATGGCTTTCGGACACCGTTCAATACAGCCGACTTCAGCGGGGGGTTTGGCACAGGTGGGTCTGGACTCTATGGCCGTGACAATGGCGTAACTTTCTTCGGGAAAGTCCATCCTGGAGGCACCCATCTGCAATATGTCGCGGGAATCTTCACTGGACTGCAGGGACAAGCAAATCAAAGAGACAGCCTGAAGTATGCAGGTCGTGTGACGTGGAACCTGCTGAACGAAGAGAAGAATCCCGGTTACTATACCAGCGGTACCTACTATGGGACAGCTGGTGATATCCTCGCACTCGCGGTAGGGGGAGAATATCAGAATGCTGGCGCCGGCTCAAATTTAAATAAGAGCGCGTTCGGTAGTTTTGTCAGCGACCTCTTGTTTGAAAAAGTCCTTCCGAACAATGGAGTATTCACGGTCAACGCTGAGTATAAGCGGATGTGGGCGCAGGACCTCGCAGCCACTCTGACGGGGGGCGCAGGAGGTTGCTTCTGTATGTTTAGCGGGACTTCATTCACCGCGTACGCCTTATATCTATTTCCTCAGGAGATAGGGATCGGGAGATTCCAGCCCTATGGGAGATATACATTCGTGAATAGTGTGTTCGCCAACGCAGCCGATGAATTTGAACTTGGCACGAACTATGTCATTAGCGGTCACAATGCCCGCATTTCGGCCTATTGGCGGAATGGCAGTTATGCTGGACCTGGTTCGGGGAACAGCATCCAAATTACCAGTCCTACTGGCGCAGGGCAGCATCGGGATTCTTTTGTGGTGGCCCTGCAGTTGCAGTATTGAGAAGGTCGGTTGTAACTAACTGATTTCCCAGTCTGGAAAAGCCGAAATCCGCTCTGCGGGTTTCGGCTTTTCTTGGCCTTCCCCATAGCGGGCGGCTTAGGGGGATAGGTTGAGGATGAGGTTAAGGTTAAGGTTGAGATCAAGAAAGTCGGTCTTCGCTTACCCTCAACCTTGACCTTAACCTGCACTCCGCCGCTGCCCTCTCGCTTCGCGTTTCACGCTTCACGATTCCTGCGTGAGGGAACAGCGCCTGTAGATAGCAAGTTAAGTTGTCCGGTTTTTGTAGCACCTGATCTGTCCGGTTCTTCTCTTCGAGTGTTTTAGCCTCGCGCTGAAATGGTGTCGCGCACCGTGGCCCTAGGATCCACGATCGGCCGGGCGCTTGACCGAGGAGTCAGGTCCTTTCGGCGGTGTGACGCGACCTCGGCCTCAATCAGCCGGCCATCCGCGTGGTAGCGGGCCAGACACCGGGGGCCAGGGAACACCGCCAAGGTCCCCTCCGGATAGGCGTGCACCCGCACCGTGCCCTTCACATCATGGACCCGGTGGGGGTCGTGGGGAATCTGCAAGCTGAGCCCCTGATACCGCACGGTGGTATCGTTGGCCACGACCCGCGCCTCGGGCACCCACAGAATCTCCGCGAGCGGCGTGCCGACACCCACGGGATGAAGGCGGTGCCCGGTTCCGTCGCCCGCACCATAAACCGCTGGTTATGCTGGGGGAGGAACTGCGCGGGTAGGTACTGATTCGCCGCCGCCATCTCCGTAATCCCAGCCAGGGCCAGCTCTTTAGGCAATCGGTCCTGCAGGGTCCGGAAGGCCCGCTCCGACCGACCCCGCGCTTCGGGCGAGTAGGCGGCAATCAGGGTGATCCCTAATTGCCGTACGGCCCGGTGCACCTGGGGCAGCCAAACCGTGTCGACGGTGCCTCCCGCCTCGTCGGTATGCCAGTAGTGGGAGCCCCGGTTCGCATACAGCGAACTAACCAGCCCCTTCGTTGCAATGACCTCCTGCAGGCCGCGGAAGCTACTCAGCGTCCCTTCTTCCTCAACAAAGAAGGCGGAATAGATCTCCGTGGTCGCGTCATCCAACGTCACGATCAAATCCCACTGGCAGCCGGGCACCCCCTCATGGGTCGAGCCGTCTTGGTGCAACATCATGCCCGGCAACGGTTTGCGCGGCCACTTCTTCCGATGGGCGCCGCGGCGGGGTGCCCGAACCACGTGTCCAGCGGCTTGCAACGTCTTCTTGGTCCAGCTATAGGAGCGGGTGCCGCCATGCTCGGTCTGCCAGCGCTCGTGGAAATGTTTGACGGTCCAGCCGGTGTACCGGGTCTCATACAGCGTCACCATGCGCAGCGCCTCATCGACCGGCACCGCGCGGGCCGAGAGCCGGCCGATCCGCCGATCCTGCAACCCCTCGGCCCCCTCCGCGTGCTACCGGCCACTCCAGCGGCGAAACGTCCGCTCGGTCACGCCCAGCATCTCGCCCGCCTCCGCCATCGTCAGGATCCGTTGCTGCCGCCGCTCATAGAGCTCCTCGAACCGCATCCGTCTCACCTCCTGTAGCACCCGTGTCCGTGTCATCGTGGCCCTCCTTGAGGGACCACCCTAAACCGGACAGATCATGTGCTACAAAAACCGGACAGATGATGTGCTATCTACAAGAAGAACCGGCATCTCTTGCCTTTGTTCAAATCCATGCGTAGAATCCTCCTAGAAATTTTTCGAGGATTTGTCATGCTCAAATTAATGCGCGATGCGTCACATAGCTATCCGTGGCTCCTCAAATCTGTCATGGGAATCATCGCCCTCACCTTCGTCATTACCATGGGGTGGTGGGGATTCGGTGAACAGCGTGGAGCCGTCGTCGCCTCAGTCGGGGATCTCACCGTCTCCCATGAGGAATTCCGACGCGCCTATGAAAACACCTATCGTTTCTACAAGGATAAGGTTCCTGGAGAGTTCAAGGACGAAACGATCAAACAATTAGTAGTAGATCAGCTCGTTGACAATCGCACCTGGCTCATCGCAGCCAAGAACATGGGTATCACCGTCAATAACGACGATCTGCGCGATGTCATTATGCAGATACCAGATTTTCAAAAGAACGGCACGTTCGATCCGGAGATCTACAAACGGCTCCTGGCAGCTAATCATCTGACGCCTGCAACATTCGAGGCAATGGAAGCGAAAGAGGTGCTGAGCAACAAAGCCAAGATGATTATCCGCGACGCCGTGGCCCTGACCCCTGCTGAGCTTGCCGAGGCGCAGGCCCTCACACTACGGCAAACTGAATCAGACCCCGCAAAGGCTGCCGCAGCGAAAGACCGAGCCGTGCAAGACATCCTCTTTCAAAAGCAGCAGCGCGCCCTGACGGCCTACACCGAATCACTCAAAACTACCATCCCTATCAAGATCAACCGCGAGTTGCTTTAATTCTATTCGTTATACATCTAGGGAAGGTCTGATCAATTCACGTTTCTACGCGGAGATCTATTCCTGCGCTGGCCACCAGAGCGAATCCGATGGGTATCCGCTGGCCTGGGAGTCTCTTCGTGGGGTGCCCCCGCTGTCTGATGGCTCGCTCTCAGCCTCCGGACGCACGTTCTCTCCGTCCCGGCCAAGAGCCGCCGTCGCGCCACGTACAGATTTGCCAATCCGCAGTTGATCTGGAGCCAGTGGGTGTTCTTCGCCAGCCCGCGGTACCGCACTTTGGCCCAGCCGAAGATCCACGTGATCACCAAGAACGCATGTTCGACTTTCGCCCGGACCTTTGACTTCGTATGGTTCCGGGCCCGCTCGGTCTCACTCAGGGGCCGCTGGCGATGCGCTTTCGTCTGCACGAAACTCTGGGCTCTGGGCGCGTGCTGCCGAATCACCTCGCGTTGCCCGCTATAGGTGGCATCGCCCCCCACCCGCGTCTCCTGTCCATGCAGCAACTCTGGTAACACCTGGCTGTCATGCACAGTGGCGGCCGTCGCCGCCGCCGAATGAATCAATTTCGTCTGGCTGTCCACGCCGATATGCGCCTTCCTGCCAAAGTACCACTGGTTGCCTTTCTTGGTCTGATGCATCTCGGGATCCCGTTCCTTCTGTCGATTTTTTGTCGAACTGGGCGCGCTGATACTCGTGGCATCGACAATCGTGCCTCGACTGACCTGCAGCCTCTGCTTGGTCAGATACTCCCCAATCCGAGTAAAGAGCGGTTGCCCCAACTCGTGCGCCTCCAGTAGATGCCGAAACTTGCAGATCGTCGTCTCATCCGGCACGGGCTCGCGGCCCAGATCAATGCCCACGAAGTGCCGCATGGCGCGTGAGTCGTACACGGCCTCCTCGACCGCCGGATCTGAACGGTTGAACCACTGTTGCAACCAATGGAGGCGCAGCATGCGTTCGACGCCGACCGGCGGACGCCCCGGCCCCTCAGCCTTGGGATAGACCGGCTCGATGGTCGCCACGAGGTCCGCCCACGGTACGACGCGGTTCATCTCGTCGAGAAACCGCTCGCGGCGGGTGGATTTGCGATACTGCTCGAATGTGACGTCCGCAAAGGTCTGTTAGTGCATGGGTGCGCCTCCTCATCAGTGCTGCGCTATCCGTCGCACAGCGCGCGAGGAGAATAAATCAGATCTTCCCTAGTCTCATAGCGCTGAAACCAGTGCAGGGTCAGGGACTTGCGGTGGACTCGTCGTGCGTCCAGGCTAACTAACAGACTGCGGAATAACTCTGTGGGCAAGCCGTGATTTCACGGGTCTGCACGTCTTAGATAACAGGAGTCTGCCATGCAGGATGCTCAAAAAGGCTGTCCAGCAAGGCCGGAGCGAGCAAAGAGGCGAGGCGTACGCTTCGGTACGTTGAGCCTCTGAGCGACGCGAGCACGATGCTGGAGGACTTTTTCAGCATCGTGCTAGAGAATCAACATCGCATCACCATAACTATAGAAGCGATACCGCTCACAAACCGCCTCAGCATAGGCCTGTCGAAGAAATTCTGGCCCGGCCAATGCGGAAACCAACATCAGCAATGTCGTCCGTGGCAGGTGAAAATTCGTGAGAAGGGCATCGACCACCCTGAACTGGAACCCTGGGGTCACGAACATCTCTGTCTCTCCCCGATAAGGCCTTATTCGGCCGTCAGCTTGAGCCGCGGTTTCGAGTGCGCGTACAACTGTAGTCCCGACAGCGACAATCCGTCTCTTCTCCTCTCGCACCTGCTCGATGACGCGAACCGCCTCTGATCCGACCTCGACCCACTCTGCACCCATCCGATGGTCCTCGATCTGATCGACCGTCACAGGCTTGAACGTCCCAGTCCCAACGTGAAGTGTGACGGTTGCGATACTGACCCCTCGCTGTTGCAGCCGTACCAAAAGCTCAGGTGTGAAATGGAGCCCTGCAGTCGGCGCAGCAATGGCACCCTCATGCTGCGCGAACAGGGTTTGGTACCACTCTCGATCCTGGTCGGTCGGCGCACGTTTGAAGTAGGGAGGAAGCGGCATTCGGCCATATTGTCTCAGCCATTCACTCAACGGAGTCGAGCTCTCTACCCGAACCGTCGTTCGTGATGCACCACGCTCGACCACCACGGCAACAGCCCCTGCGCCCAGTTCAATCATCTGTCCCGGGCGAAACGTTCCTTTGATCAGCACCTCCCAGATTGTATTGCCAAGATCCTTCACAAAGAGAACTTCAATCTCCGCACCGGAAGGCCGCTTCCTCCCAGCCACTCGCGCAGCCAGAACCTTCGTATCATTGACCACGAGAAGATCGCCCGGATGAAGAAGGTCCGGCAATTCATCGATACGGCAATGAGCAAGCGAATGGTTGAAGGACTGCAGCACGAGGAGCCTGGCCTGATCGCGCGGGAGGACCGGGTGCGTGGCAATCAACGAGGGATCGAAGGGAAAGTCAAACTCCGAGAGCTGCATCAGGAGGAGGGTGGGATTGGAGGTTTGGTCAGAAACATATTCTGCAATTCGGTTCCGGGGTAATAATACCGAAGAATCGTGTCGAAAGAATATCCTAGCTCGGCCAGTTCTTTCCCGCCCCACTGACACATGCCAACAGCATGGCCTGCGCCGAAGCCGGACAACACCACATCTTGATCGATCGATTCAATGGAAAATTGCGTGCTAGGGATGATGGTGTAGCCGACGGCTTTCCGCAACTCTTCTCCCCGAAGAACCAATTCTCCACCGGAATGGAGGATGCGTAGTTTCGCGACTCGGCCCCCACGACTGAACGATAGGGGCGTGATCGTCGCAATCGTCCCCAGCGAGAATCCCTGCCGTCGCAAGTTCAGTTCGAGGGTATCGATTCTAAACGATGCTTTCCATTGATAATAGGGTGACGCAAGATCGAAGGGGCACTCCACACCCTTAAGATAGGGATACTCTTTCGACCACACATTCATAGCATCTTCCGTCAACCCGGCTGCGGTCGATGAAAAGGCTGCATAAATCGGGGCGTCCTGATAGGTCACAACCAGCCCGCGCGTGTCTTCAACCGCGCGTAGAATTCCTGCATCAACCCCCTGCTTTCCGCGATAGACCTGATCCTGGACCGTCGCCTCCACGTCATATTCCCTGGTGGCGCTCAACATCTGCTGATAGAGCGCGTAAGTCCGCGCGGCGACCGCTTGCGCTTTCAGCATTTCAGGGTGCCATGTCGAACTGACCTCGGCGGGAACGACCCCTTTAACATACTCTTCGACGTCTACCAGATTAATGACCAGGAACCCCTTGCCTCTTCGCACGAAATGAACGAGGCCGGTCACCGAGATCTCTGTTGCTGAGTCGCCCGATGACATTGCAGCCCCATTGGGCTTCCGAGCAGGCCGAGGAACCGTCAGCGTGAGACCCTGCTCTCCGCCATGCAGCGTCAACTGCTCCGTCTGCATGCGAACACCATTCAACAGAAAGCCCGTTCCCGTCGCTACAACCTGGACCGGCGTACGAAGAACCTGGCCACGGCCCTTTTCATCCGTCACCCATAACGAACTGTTTGCCCGGACCTCCAGCCGTAACACATCTGTTGATAGCAGAACTCGGATCGATTGCGCCGCCTCGGCACCTGAAATCAGGCTGAGCAGACATACTCCTGCCCCAATGGCTCGACACAATGCACTCCCCAGTTGCTTCACCGGCGAAAGATCCATGATATCAAGTAGAATACCAGACTTAAGACAATGCTGAGGAGCAGACTGGTTGCGAGGGGGAACGAGAAACTGAAGTTATCCCGCCGAATAGAGATGTCGCCAGGGAGCTTGCCGAACCATCCCAGAAGATTCCCAATTCCTGGAACACGGTCTGCGATCAGCATCAACAGGCCGACCAGCGCCACGCAGACCCCGACCCCGATAAAAATCTTGCCCAGATTTCCCCATTCAGCCATCAGCCTTGCGTCAAATGTTCCGCGATTTGCACCGCATTGAGTGCGGCTCCCTTGCGGAGATTGTCGGATACTACCCAGAGGTTCAGTCCGTTGGTGATCGATTCGTCTTCTCTGATACGGCCGACGTAGACATCGTCTTTCCCGGTCGCATCCAAAGGCATGGGGTAGAGCTTCTTGCTTGGGTCATCGTACACGATCACGCCGGGCATCCCAGCCAACGCAGCACGAGCTTCATTCGGCTTGAGCGGCCGTTCCAATTCGACATTGATCGCCTCTGAATGGCAACGCAACACGGGAACCCGTACCGTCGTCGCTGTCACGCGCAACGTTGGAGCTTCAAGGATCTTCCTTGTCTCCTTGGCAATTTTTACTTCCTCAGAACAATCCCCCTCACTGTTAAAGGAGCCGATGTGCGGCAGGAGATTGAACGCGATCTGGTAGGGGTATACTTCAGCCTTCGCGTCGCGAAAGGCCAGAAGATCTTTCGTTTGATTCATAAGTTCATCCATCGCTGCGGCCCCGGTTCCAGACACCGACTGAAAGGTCGTAACCACCACGCGTTTCACCCCGACTGCCTCCTGCAACGGTTTGAGCGCCATCACCAGCGGCGTGGTCGTACAGTTGGGAATCGAGACGATGCCGCGCGGCATCGTCCTCAACGCATGGGCGTTTACCTCCGGCACCACCAACGGCACGTCGGCCTCCATACGAAAAACTCCGC
Organism: Nitrospira sp. CG24E; assembly: GCA_002869895.2. Classification (GTDB taxonomy): domain Bacteria; phylum Nitrospirota; class Nitrospiria; order Nitrospirales; family Nitrospiraceae; genus Palsa-1315. The sequence continues at coordinate 53,669 of NEWP02000001.1, forward strand.
TATCGTCGATCACCACGATTCCG
>NEWP02000001.1:53791-109512 GCA_002869895.2 Nitrospira sp. CG24E
AGTTCTATCTGCTCGGGACCGATTACGTCTATCCCCGCACCACCAACAAAATTCTGCGAGCGATGCTGCTGGCGAAAAAAGTTCCGGCGGACAGCATCATGGAAGAATATACCCCGTTCCACCATCAGGACTATCAAACCATCTGCGGCAAACTGAAGAAATTCGCCGCCGGCGGAGGGGCTGCCGTGATCAGCACGATCAACGGAGACAGCAACGTGCCCTTCTACAAAGAATTTGCGAACCAAGGCTTACGGGCCGAGGACGCTCCGATCATGGCCTTCAGCGTGGCGGAAGACGAGCTGCGCGGCATGGATACCTCGGCGCTGGTCGGGCACTTGGCGGCGTGGAATTATTATCAAAGCGTCGATACGCCGCAGAATAAGAAGTTCGTGGCTGACTTCAAAGCCTACTGCAAGAAGAACAATTTGCCGGATGGCGACAAGCGGGTTACGGACGATCCGATCGAAGCAGCCTACTTCGGCGTGTATATCTGGAAGCAAGCGGTCGAGAAGGCTGCATCGACTGAGGTCGACAAGGTCCGAAAGGCGGTCTATGGCAGCACATTCATGGCGCCTGGCGGTGAAATCATGATGGATGCCGCCAATCATCACACCTACCGACCGGTGCTCATCGGTGAGATCCTGGCGGATGGACAGTTCAAGGTCGTCTCCCGCTCGAAGGGGCTGGTGAAGCCGGAACCCTGGAGCGAGTATACGAATCCCGACAAGGGCTGCGACTGGGTCGCTCATCAAGGGACTTATCAAAAATAGCAGGTCATCTTGGAGGGGGTTACTCAGTAGCCCCCTCCAAGAGGGCGAGAAGTTCGGTTGACGGGACAAGAAGTCTACGTCATTCGTGTGTCTTATGGAGGGATAGATCACCATCATGATGCTTTCTCTTGGTCGCATGGTTGCCGCGCTCAGTATGGTGGGACTGGTGATGTTCTGTGGGCAGGCCTGGGCGGTCACAGCGGATCGGCCTGCTGATGCGCCCCCCATGTCTCCTGTCGAGCTGGCGCTCACCCAGCTCACTAGCGAGGACGAATCGGTTCGCGACGCAGCCATTCGTACGCTGGTTGAACAGGGCGACGTCAGCCTGCTTCCGCAGTTAGAGGCGATCCGGGCCAATGCAGACCGCAGCATCCGGCAAGCCATCAAGCCGCTCATGGACTCTCTCAAGAACCGCGCGAATCTGAAGAGCCCCAGTACCGACGTACGTCGATCGGCGGCGACGGATCTCGGGTCAGCCGGAAGAGCCTGGGCGATCCCATGGCTGGAGGCTGCCGCAGCGAACGAACCGAATAAGTGGGTGCGCTATACGATGGAAGAGTCGGCGGCGTTGCTCAAGCTCGCATCGGACGATCAGACGATCAAAGCCGCTGCAGCGGAGAAACTCGGCGAACTCTACAGTCAGAACGGGGTGCCGGCTATGAAAAAACTGGTCGCGGTCGGCGAGAGCGCCGAGGCGACCGAACCGCAGAAGATCGTCGCGAAAGCTGCCGCCGACTCCATTCACCGCATTGAAACCTGGGGCGCCTGGTCGAACGCAATTGAAACGTTCTTTCGCGCCATGAGCCTCAGTTCAGTGCTGCTGATCATGTCGTTGGGATTGGCGATCGTCTTCGGTTTGATGGGTGTGATCAATATGGCCCATGGCGAGCTGATGATGGTCGGCGCCTATGCGACGTTCGTCACCCAAGAAATCTTCAAAGCCTACCTGCCTCCCTCCATGTTCGAATCCTATTTTCTGACCGCGATGCCCGTGGCATTTCTGACCGCCGCCGCCTTCGGACTGGCGCTTGAGGCCACCGTCATCCGGTTTCTCTATGGTCGTCCGCTGGAGACCATGTTGGCAACCTGGGGTGTCAGCCTGGTCTTGATGCAAGCGGCGCGGGTCTATTTCGGCGACTTGACCGCCGTGATCGCGCCGACCTGGCTGAGCGGCGGCGCACAGGTCATGGTCGGGGTCTATCTCCCTTTCAACCGCATCTTCATCATCGGCCTGTCCATCATCTGCGTCCTGGCGATCTATCTCTTACTGTTTCGTTCGAGCTTAGGCCTGCGTGTGCGGGCGGTGATGCAGAATCGCAATATGAGTTCATGCCTGGGCATTCCCACGAGAAAAGTCGATGCCTATACCTTTGCGTTCGGATCCGGTCTCGCCGGCGTTGCCGGATGGGCCCTCACGCTGGTCGGCAATGTGGATCCCGGTCTCGGACAGAACTATATCGTCGATGCCTTCATGGTGGTGGTGACCGGTGGGGTCGGGAAATTGGCCGGTACGATCGTGGCTTCGCTGGGGATCGGCGGGCTGAACAAACTGATCGAGCCGAGTTTCGGCGCCGTCTACGGTAAGGTCTTCATTCTTGTGCTGGTGATTCTGTTCCTGCAGTGGCGGCCGTCCGGGTTGTTTGCGATGAAGGGGCGGAATGCCGATTCTTAGTTGGGGGGAAGGTTGAGGCTAAGGTTAAGGTTAAGGTTGAGATGAAGAACGTCAGCTCTTCGCTCAACCTTAACCTCAGCCTGTCTCCTAGTGAAATATAGGACGTAGACTTTATGACTGCATCGAAAGAATCGGAGTCGCTGGCTCCAGGTGGCGGAGGCCTGGCCTTCTGGGTCGTCGGCTTCATTCTGCTCGTAGCCATGCCGCTCCTGAACGTCTTGCCGCCGGAAGATTCCTGGCTGCACCTCTCCGACTTCAGCCTCAATCGATTTGGAAAATTTCTCGCCTTTGCTATTCTAGCCCTGGGGCTCGATCTCATCTGGGGCTACACAGGCATTTTGAGCTTGGGGCAGGGAGTCTTTTTCGGATTGGGCGCCTACTGTATGGGCATGCACATGATGCTCACGATCGGAAAAGAGAGCGTTTATGGGAGCGATCTGCCGGACTTCATGGTGTGGAATCAAGTGAAAGAGCTGCCGTTTTTCTGGAAACCCTTCTACAGTTTTCCTGCTGCGGTCATCGGCGCGATGCTGGTGCCGATGTTGTTTGCCTTAGTATTCGGATTTTTCGCCTTCCGCAGCCGCATCAAGGGTGTGTATTTCGCGATCATTACGCAGGCGCTGGCGCTTGCAGCCTGGCTGGTCTTTAACCGGAACGACACCAATCTGGGCGGCACGAATGGATTGACCGATTTCAAACAGTTGATCGGGTATCGCCTCTCCGATCCCGGCACACAACGGGTATTGTATATCGTCACGGTGCTCTGTCTGGGCGGGGCCTATCTCTTGTGCCGTTGGATCATCCGTTCACGGGCCGGGCGGGTATTGGTCGCAGTGCGGGACAGCGAGCAGCGAGTGACCTTTTCAGGGTACACTCCGGCCAACTATAAACTGTTCGTCTTTGTCGTGGCTGCGGCTCTGGCCGGATTGGCCGGGATGCTCTATGCGCCTCAGGTCGGTATCATCACGCCGGCGCAGATCGGGGTGCTGCCGTCGCTTGAAATGGTCATTTGGGTGGCGGTGGGAGGTCGTGCCAGTCTGGCGGGGGCTGTATTGGGGGCTGTGAGTGTGAATTACGGGCGCAGTATCCTCACGAACTATTTCCCCGAACTCTGGCCCTTCATTCTCGGCGGGCTCTTCGTGGTCGTCGTGCTGCTGTTTCCGGATGGGCTCATCGGGATCATGCGTAAGATGAAAGAGCGGATGAGGACGGGTAAAGCAGCGGCGGCTTCGGAAGGGAAACGGTAAGATGACCGAGCAAAAGTCCTTTCAAAACTCCATCATCTATCTCGATGCCGTGACTGTCGATTATGACGGGTTCAAGGCGTTGAACCAACTGACCTTCATGGTCAACTACAAAGAATTGCGCGTTGTCATCGGGCCGAATGGGGCGGGAAAGACGACGCTGTTGGATGTGATCTGCGGGAAGACGAAACCGGCGGCAGGCCGTGTCGTGTTCGGCCAGGATAAGGAACTGATCGGGAAACAGGCGGATGAAATCGTGAAGCTCGGCATCGGGCGAAAATTTCAAGCCCCCTCCATCTATGGCAATCTGACCGTGTGGGAAAATCTCGACCTGTCGTTGAAACGGAACAGTAAAGGGGTCTTCCCGACGCTGTTGGGAAAATCGACGGCGGAAGAACGGGAACGCATCGCGCAGAACCTCGAAACGATCAACCTGAAAGACTATGCCTATACCAGAGCCGGATCTCTGTCGCATGGGCAGAAGCAATGGCTTGAAATCGGCATGGTGATTTTGTTGGAGCCCTCGTTGCTGCTGGTCGACGAACCGGTCGCCGGGATGACCGATAAAGAAACGGAACAGACCGGGCAATTGCTCCAGTCCTTGGCGGAGCACCGGGCGATCGTCGTCATCGAGCACGATATGGATTTCGTCCGTCAGATCGCCCGCATTGTCACTGTGCTCCACGAAGGCACGGTCATTTGTGAAGGCACTGTCGAGAAGGTGCAGGCCGACGACAGGGTAAGGGAAATCTACCTGGGGCGCCAAAAAGTGGCGCATTAGCAGAATGTTGAAACGTGCCTCCAGCTTCGTTCTCGGCTCGACAAGATCCTCAACGTACCCAGAGGGTACGCCTCCGGTCTTCTCTCGCCTGCGGCCTTGCTGGAAGCCCGTTTGAACATTCTGCAACGGCAACCGAAGCGACGCTGAACGATGCTTGAGCTGAAGAACATCAATGCCTACTACGGTGAAAGCCACATTCTCAGGAACGTGGCCTTTACCATCGACCCCGGAGAGGTCGTGTGTCTCATGGGCCGGAACGGTGTCGGCAAGACGACCACGTTGAAAGTGTTGACCGGTCTGCTGCCTGCGAGGTCGGGACAGATCACGTTCAACGGAGCCGATATCACGAAGGAACCGACCGACCGGCGGGCGCGCCGGGGGGTAGCCTACGTGCCGCAGGGCCGGGAGATCATTCCCCATCTGACGGTGCGACAAAACCTGCAGCTCGGGTTTTGGGCAAGGTCGGACAGGCCGAATGGATCGGTGGAGAAGACTGCGTTCGACGAAGTCTATCAGCTCTTTCCCAAACTCACGCAAATTCTCAATCGTCCTGGCGGGGTGTTGAGCGGGGGAGAACAGCAGCAGTTGGCGATCGGCCGCGCCATTCTATCGAATCCCAAGCTGCTCCTGCTCGATGAGCCGACGGAAGGGATTCAGCCTTCGATCGTGGATCAGATCGAAGACGTGATTATCGGATTCAAGCAGCAGCGCCGGTTTGCGATTTTGCTGGTTGAGCAGGGGCTCCATTTTGCCGCCCGCCTGGCGGAGAAGTATGTGGTGATGGCCAAAGGGGCGGTGGTGGTGGCGGGCAAAAGTACTGAGTTGACAGCGGAACAGGTGAAGCAGTACTTGACGGTGTGATTTGAGGCCAGGGGACAGGAGCGTTCTCCTGCTCGCGCAACGCGCGGTCTCGGAAGACCCTCGTTGGACGCGCGCAATCGAGACCACTCCCGCCCCCTGGCCCTCCAGCCTCCAGTCCGCCGTCTGGGAGGAGAGAGAAAAGAAGAGTGGGGTGGCCAGACGGGACTCCTTGCTCGCGCAACGCGCGGCCTCTGAAGGGTGCGAGGGAGTAGGCAGACCGTTCTTCTTGCTCGCAGAACGCGCACGATGTGACAGTGCTCGTTCGATGCGCGCAGTGAAGAACCATCTGCCTACTCGCTCTGGGGAGGTTCAGAAGTCGCTGGCACTTGTTGGACGCGCGCAGGAGAGTCCCATCTGGCCACCCCACTGAAATGACCTCCTTACGTGCCGCCTGGGGGAATAAAAGACAGGGAGGGTGGAGCCTGTTGAGGGGGTCAGACATAATCGTTGTCGGCCTGCGTGCGATGGCGGTGGTCATCGTGTTGGCTGGCTCTGCGGTTGCAGCGGAGCTTTCTACCGGAAGACTGGTGCCCGTTCAGGAGCTGCGCGAGCGGACTAGTTCGTTTGTCGGGCGCGATGTGGTGATCGCGGGAGTTGTCGAGGGGGTGGAGTCGATCACCACGGAAAATTTTGAGGACTGGAGGCTGGTAACGCCCTGCGTGGGGAGCTACTATGTCGCCCTCAAAGACAAAACTGGAATCCTTGATGTTCTCGTGAAGGGGAATTGCCTATTGAAGGGGCAAGCCGTGACTGGGCCGCGAATTGTGGTGGGGGAGAAGGTGTGGATGAAAGTGACGATCTTTGTGCCCGGTCTCAACCCATCTGCACTCAACCCCCTGATTCGTGCCGTGGCGAAGGATTTCGGGCCTCTGCCATCTGAATGAGGATCTTATGCATCTGACACCGAGGGAACAGGAAAAGCTGCTCATCTATGTCGCGGCGAATTTGGCGAAGGAACGCAAGGCGCGCGGGTTGAAGTTGAATCATCCTGAAGCGGTGGCATTTGTGACTGCCGCAATTCTGGAAGGGATTCGTGATGGCCGTTCGGTGTCGGATCTCATGAGCTATGGCGCGACGCTGCTCAAGAAGAAGGATGTCATGCCCGGTGTGGCGGAGATGATTCCGGAGTTACAGGTCGAAGGTACGTTTCTGGATGGGACGAAGTTGGTCACAGTTCATGAGCCGATTCGATAGCATGATGCTGAAAAAGTCCGCCAGCGGTGTTGGAAGGTTAAGGTTGAGGTCAAGGCTGAGGAAGCAAGAATTTGATCTTCGCTCAACCTTGACCTCAACCTCAGCCTACTTCAGATGGGTGAATCGATGAAAAAGAAAATCAAAACTAAGCAGAAGGTGGCGACGGGGAGGGGCGTGAGTCGCAATACCAAGAAACTGTCGACTCAGTCTGCGGCGATAATTCCCGGTGAAATCATCCTGGGTGATGGCGACATTGTGGCGTTCAAAGGACGTCAGACAGTTGATCTCCTGGTGGCCAATACCGGTGATCGGCCGATTCAGGTCGGGTCTCATTGTCATTTTTTCGAGTCGAATCGCGCGCTGCGATTCGATAGGGAGAAGGCTTATGGGTTTCGGCTGCAAGTGCCGGCTGGAACCGCGGTGCGGTTCGAGCCTGGTGAAGACAAGCGGGTGACGTTGGTTTCGATAGGCGGCAATCGTGTGGCCTATGGGATCAATGGACTTACGCATGGGCGGCTCGACGATCCCCAAGTGAAAGCCAAGACACTTGTTGCGGCGCGGGAACAGGGATTTATCGTTAAACGTTAACCGTTAAACGCGATTGACGATTCACGACTAATGATTAACGGAGGACTTCATGAAGCTCTCGCGACGCCAATACGCCGACCTCTATGGCCCGACAGCCGGCGATCGGATTCGCCTGGCCGATACGGATTTGCTGATCGAGATCACGCGCGATCTGACTGTGCCCGGTGAAGAGGCCAAGTTCGGCGGCGGCAAGGTCATCCGTGACGGCATGGGCCAGTCGCCTGCTGCCACCCGCGCGAAGGGCGCGCTGGACCTTGTGATTACGAATGCGATCATCATCGATTGGTGGGGCATCGTCAAGGCCGACATCGGCATCCGCGATGGCCGTATCGTCGGTATCGGCAAGGCCGGCAATCCCGATCTGATGGATGGTGTCACGAAGGGGCTGGAAGTCGGCGCCTGCACCGAAGTGCTTTCGGCGGAAGGCAAGATCGTGACGGCGGGCGGTATCGATTCGCACATCCATTTCATCTGTCCGCAGATTATTACGGAAGCGATTGCGAACGGATTGACCACGTTGATCGGCGGTGGGACCGGCCCAGCCACCGGTACGAACGCCACGACCTGCACGCCCGGCTCATGGAATATCCATCGCATGCTGGAAGCGGCGGAGGGATTTCCGATCAATCTCGGGTTTCTCGGAAAGGGCAATTCTTCATTACCGGACGGTTTGCGCGAGCAGGTAGCAGCAGGCGCGATCGGTCTCAAGTTGCATGAAGACTGGGGGACGACCCCGGCGGCGATTTCGACCTGCCTCGACGTGGCGGAAGAATTCGATGTCCAAGTCGCCATCCATACCGATACCTTGAACGAAGCAGGGTTTGTCGAAGATACCATCAAGGCTTTCAAGGGACGGACGATCCACTCGTTTCATACAGAAGGCGCTGGCGGTGGGCACGCTCCCGATATCATTAAAGTGTGCGGCGAGGCCAATGTGCTGCCGTCGTCCACGAATCCCACGATGCCCTTCACGGTCAATACCATGGACGAGCATCTGGACATGCTCATGGTCTGTCACCACTTGAACCCTCGCGTGCCGGAGGACATCGCCTTTGCCGAGTCGCGCATCAGACGTGAAACGATCGCAGCAGAAGACATTCTGCACGACATGGGCGCCATCAGCATCATGTCGTCCGACTCGCAGGCGATGGGACGGGTGGGGGAGGTCATCATTCGTACCTGGCAGACGGCGCATAAGATGAAAGTGCAGCGGGGGCACCTGTCTCAGGCGGCGGTTGAACCGTCGCCCGGCTCGAACGACAACTTTCGTGCGCAGCGCTACATTTCAAAGTACACGATCAATCCGGCGATCGCGCATGGCATCGGGCATGAGGTTGGGTCGATTGAGGTCGGCAAGTTAGCGGATCTCGTGTTGTGGAAACCGGCCTTCTTCGGTGTGAAGCCGGAGATTGTGATCAAAGGTGGCTTTCCCATGTCCGCTGCCATGGGAGATCCGAACGCTTCTATTCCAACACCGCAGCCGGTTTTCACCAGACCCATGTTCGGAAGCTTTGGCCGCGCCCCTTTTTCCACCAGCCTCACCTTTCTCTCTCAAACCGCCCTAGACCACGAGGTGCATAAATCGCTCGGCCTACAGAAGCGTGTTGCGGCGGTTAAGCAATGCCGCAGCATCGGCAAGCGCGATATGAAGCTGAATGATGCGCTGCCGCATATCGAAGTCGATCCTGAGACCTATGTTGTGAAGGCGGATGGTCAGATTTTAACTTGTAATCCTATGGCCGTACTTCCAATGGCTCAACGGTATTTCCTATTCTGACGGCTGCTGAAAACGCTGCCCAGCTTCGTTCTCGCCTTGAACGCATCCTCAACGTACCCCAGAGGGTACGCCTCCGGTGCGTTCGTCGGCTCGGCCTTGCTGGACAACGTTTTGAGCAGCCTAGCGGTTAGGGATAATCTATGGAGAGGGGCTCACCGCGTAATACGATGAATACTTTTGCGCTTCTGAACGGTCTTCGGTTTATTGATAGTTTCTTTCCCTCCGGCGGGTATGCCTTCTCTTCTGGGCTGGAGGCGGCGGTGCAGGGTGGGGCGGTTCGGAATGCGGAAGAGTTATCCCGTTATGTGGTCGAGTCGCTCACGATTGGGATGGGAGAACGCGAAGCAGTAGCGGTCGGATTGGCGCATGATGCTGTTGTTTCCGGCAGCTTGGAAATTGCGTTCAAGGCGGATCTTGAACTGGAAGCGATGAAGTTGGGCCGTGAATCTCGGATTGCCAGCCGTCAAATGGGCCGCCAGGTGATTCGGTTGGCAGCGGAACAGCATCCCGGACATCCATTACTCGAAGATTATTTAGCCGCGGTCGAAGCCGGGCGGAGTCCCGGGCACATGGCCGTCTGCTTGGGGCTTACTCTGTCGGCGGCCGGTTGGTCCAAAGAGGACAGCATTGCGTCGTTCCTCTATCAAGCGGCGACGGGTTTTGTCGCGGCAGCCATGAAGTTGTTGCCGATCGGGCAGCGTGAAGGACAGAAGCTATTGGAAGGCTGGATCGAAGTCCTTGAGCGGGTGAGCAAGCAGGCAGCCCAGCAGAGAGAACTGCGCTCCTGGTCGCCGATTCAAGATATCTATGCGATGAAGCATAGCCGGTTGGAATCGCGGCTGTTTAGATCGTGAAGCGGTGAGCCTGCCGAACCGTGAAGTAAGATCTATGATCGCCTTTCGGGTACGAAATACGAGATACGCTTCACGAGGGACGGCTTACTGATGCATCGAGCCGATGAACATATGGTTGGCAGCGGTCGTGTCACGGAGGCGCGGGCGCGGCATATTCCTGTGATCGGGGTCGGCGGGCCGGTGGGGTCTGGAAAGACCGCGCTGGTCGAAGCGCTCTGCCTTCGCCTGCGCGAGCACGTGAGTTTGGCGGTGGTCACGAACGACATCTTTACCAAAGAGGATGCCGAGTTTCTCACGCGCCGGGGTGCGCTGCCTCAAGACCGCATTCTGGGCGTCGAGACAGGAGGCTGCCCCCATACAGCAATTCGTGAAGATGCTTCGCACAATCAGGAGGCCTTGGACGATTTGCTCAAACGCCATCCCGATGTCGAGCTGATGTTTGTCGAGAGCGGCGGAGACAATCTGGCCGCGACATTCAGTCCTGAACTGGCGGATAAAGTGATCTACGTCATTGACGTCGCTGCCGGCGATAAGATTCCGCGCAAAGGCGGTCCTGGCATTACCCGCTCCGATCTACTCGTCATCAACAAGATCGATCTGGCGCCGCATGTCGGAGCCGATGTATCTGTGATGGATCGGGACAGTAAGCGCATGAGGGGCGACCTACCCTTTCTCTTTACCAATCTTAAGACAGGACAGGGGCTCGACCAGGTGGTGGTTTGGGTGGAGCAGCTCTTGTCTCGTTGATTTGGTTTTTTTGGTTTGTTTTGTTTATTTGGTTAAACCAGACCAACCAAACAAACCAAATGAACCAAACAAACGAGTCCACCCTCGACGCAGTCGGTCGCCGTGGGGCGTTGAGCTATGAATTCGAGCGGCAAGGCTCGCGTACGGTCCTTGCCCGCTCATCCTGTTCAAGTCCCTGGCATCACTTCCCTCCTTCGTATCTCGACGACAGCGGGTGTGCCTACACCTGGCTCGTAAATCCATCCGGCGGCCTGGTCGGCGGCGATCATGTCTCGATAGAGGCGCAGCTTCATACAGGGACGCATGTGCTGATGACGAGTCCCTCCGCCAATCGTGTCTATCGAAGCCTGGCTGAGCCGGCCGTGCAAGAGGTTCGACTGTCGGTCGGTCCTGACGCTCGGCTGGAATGGGTGCCTGAGGTTACGATCCCTTTTGCCGGCTCTCGCTTTCGCCAGTCGATCCATGTGGACCTTGCGCCAGGCGCGACAGCGGTGTTGTGGGATACGATGGCATCAGGCCGAGTGGCTAAGCAGGAACGCTGGGCATTCGCATCGGTCGAAAACGAAATCTGCATTAGGGGACTGGCTCCGCCGTCTTCGGCGGTGCCTGTCCCCTTTCTTCCAGTACGTGTCCCCTTTCTTCCAGCACGGGGACAGCCGAGCAGAAGGGCGCCAGTCCCCGGTTCTGTCCCCTGGTCGGTCGTCGAACGATATTGCCTGGTTCCCGGTTCACTGCCGGCACCGCTAGGCCTCGTCGAGAACTGGGACTATGTCGCATCGTTCTTTGTCATCGGCGATGCGGTCGGCGCCGAAGTCTGGAAACATCTCGATGAGGTATTGGCTGCGATAATGGAGCAACGTTCCGGCCCGGTGCTGGGAGGGGTTTCAACTTTAGCCGCTCCGGGTCTGGTCGTGAAACTTGTCGCGCGCTCGGCCCCAGACCTGACTGAAATGTTGGAGGCGATCTGGGGAGCAGTCCGGGCAAATCTGTGGAACCTGCCGCTGCCGAATCTGCGACGATACTAGCCGGCGCGACGCCGGCTGGTTTCTCTTGTTTATTTGGTTTGTTTGGTTTATCTGGTTGAACGAGACTTGCCCGATGAACCAGACAAGTCTGGCTTGTTCTTGTTGTGCAGGTAATTGAAGTTCAGATTCCGGTATCCTCGTCTCCAGTAAGTTGTGTGATTTCCAGTTGGGCAAAATGACATTCCAACGAGGCCGCAGGCGACGCAAGTACCGCAGGCGTACCCTCAGGGGTACGTTGAGGACGCTTGCGAGCCGAGAACGAAGTTGGATGTCATTTTCACCAACCTGGTGGTAACTATGCGTACCTTTCGAATCGCGATCGCCCAAATGAATCCGACGGTCGGTGATATCGACGGGAACGTCCGCCGGATTAGGGCTTGGTTGCGCGAGGCCAGGAAGGCGAAGGCCGATTTAGTCGCCTTCCCGGAGCTGGCGATCACCGGCTATCCACCAGAAGATCTCCTGCTCAAACCACGTTTTGTCGCAGACAACCGCCGCGCGCTTCAAGAAATCGTCCGCCACTGCCGGGGTCTTGCGGCGATCGTGGGCTATGTCAGCCAGAGCGACGGCGTCGATCCGAAACAAGCTCGCTCCTCGGTGGTGTCCGCCGGCGCGCATGAGCTCTACAATGCGGCGGCGGTCATCGTGGATCGACGGCTCATTGCCACCTACTGCAAGTGGTACTTGCCCAACTACGGCGTATTCGACGAAAGCCGCTATTTCCATCCTGGCCGGAGACTGCCCCTCATTCGGCTGCGCGGCACGATGGTCGGGGTCAACATCTGTGAGGATATCTGGTTGCCCGATGGTCCGACGGGTTTCCAGGCTGCAGCAGGCGCCGAAGTCATCGTGAATATCAGCGCGTCGCCGTTTCATCTTGGCAAGGGCCTGGTACGGGAACGGATGTTGGCGACCCGCGCGAGGGAACATGGAGTGTTGCTCGCCTACAGCAATGCGGTCGGCGGTCAGGACGAACTGGTTTTCGACGGGAACAGTGTGATTCTCGATCACCAGGGCGAGGTCATCGCGCGAGGGAAAGTCTTTGAAGAAGATCTGATCGTCGCCGATCTCAATATGGAGGCGGTTGCACGGGCGAGGCGCACCGGCAGGAAAAAACCCTTGCCGCGACGGATCGCCTCTGCCGTGGAGATCTATGCTGCATCGCTGCCTTCCGTGAAAAAAAATCCGGTGCGCGCTATTCCCGATGTGGCGGCGGTCCCGGATCAGCTGGAGGAAGTCTATCTGGCCCTCACGCTGGGGGTGCGCGACTATGTGCGGAAAAACGGATTTACGCGCGTCGTCATCGGCTTGAGCGGCGGCATAGACTCGGCGCTGACCGTTGTGCTGGCCGTCGATGCGCTCGGCGCCGGGAACGTGTCAGGTCTTTTCATGCCGTCGCCCTATACCTCGCAAGAGAGCCATGAGGATGTCGCCGAGTTGGGGGCAACACTCGGGATCTCCGTCCGCACGATTCCTATCACGACGCTGTTCGACCACTATCGGCAGGCGCTGGCGGAGACCTTTGCGGGGCGCGCGCCGGATACGACGGAAGAGAATCTCCAGGCCCGCATCCGCGGCAATTTCCTGATGGCCTTCTCCAATAAGTTCGGCCACCTGGTGCTCACGACCGGCAACAAGAGCGAGATGAGTGTCGGCTATGCCACTCTGTATGGCGACATGGCCGGTGGTTTCGCCGTGATCAAAGATGTGCCCAAGACGATGGTGTATGACCTGGCCAGGCTCCGCAACCTGCGCGGGACAGTCCCGGTGATTCCCAAACGGACGTTAGATCGGCCACCGACCGCCGAGCTGAGGCCCGATCAAAAGGATGAAGATTCCTTGCCCCCCTACGAGATTCTGGATCCCATTCTGCAGGCCTATGTGGAAGAGGACCGGTCTCTAGAAGAGATCGTCGAAGCTGGGTACGACAGAGCCACGGTTGCGCGCGTGATGAGGCTGGTGGATGGCAGCGAGTACAAGCGCCGGCAGGCGCCGATCGGCATCAAGATCACGCACCGGGCCTTAGGAAAGGACCGGCGGATGCCGATTACGAACGGGTATGGAAGAAGGCCGGGGCTAGGCTGAAGGTTGATAGGCTGAAGGTCTGGACGAGGCTGAAGGCTGAAGTTCGGATTCGAGGTCCGGCGCTCCGAAAGCTTCAGCCTTTCAGCCTTCTGAGCGGTGAGAAGTCGGGGTCAGTCTGACCCTCGCAACGTCACCTAAGAAACTAATTGCTCTTTCCCTTCAACTCGATTGTTTCCATGATCGGTTTTGCGAGATACAGTTTCCCCCATGTCCGTCCTGTAATTTCTTCCAGCATCCCTTTCCGCTGAAGGAGCATCACTGTCTGCCGAGCTGTTGGATTGGAGACCTTCAAGACTTGCTCAGCTCGTGCTACCGACATGTAGGGATTGAGAAAGAGTTCGTCGAGAAGAGCCAGCGCCTTGGCCTTCTCACGCAGACGGGCGCGGAACTTTTCACGAAGGTCCATGAGACGACCAGCTTGTCCTACGGCCCCAAGAGCAATTTCTGTAACTCCGGTGAGGAAGAACCGAATCCAGCTCATCCAGTCTCCGTGTGTTCTGACTCGTTGGAGAAGGTCGTAGTAGTCTAGGCGGTGGGCTTCAATATAGGCAGAGAGGTAGAGTAAGGGCTGTGTTAACCGACCCCTCTCCATGAGAAAGAGCGTAATCAGGAGTCGTCCGATTCGACCATTGCCATCAAGAAAAGGATGAATGGCTTCAAACTGCTCGTGCATGATCGCGCACTGAATCAGATCAGGCAATATCCTGCGTTCGTGAAGAAAGCGTTCCCAGTCTGCCAGAAGGTCGTCCATGTGGTGTGGTGGGGGAGGGACGTAAGGGGCGGTTTCGATGGTGCTGCCTGGCGGACCAATCCAATTCTGGCTGCGGCGAAATTCCCCCGGAGTTGCACGACCGCCGCGGACATTCTTCATGAGCCGTGCATGAATGTCCCGAACGAGCCTGAGGGAAAGAGGCAGCTTGTGTAACAGTTCGAGCCCGTACCCCATGGCCGCTACGTAATTCCGCACCTCCTTCACGTCGTCATCTTCTGGGCGCTGATTCGCCTGCTCCATTTCATTGATCAAGACATCGGCCAAGCTGGCTTTCGTGCCTTCAATGCGCGACGACAAGACCGCTTCGCGCCGGACATAGGGAGCGATCAGGAGATGGGGGTTGGGCAGATATCGGCCTAGGCCTGAGAGTTCACTGAGGGCTGCATCGGCACGTGAAAGTGAGAGAACGAGCTGATTGTCATATTCGAGTGCCGGCGGAAGTTTTGCCGGGATGAAAGCCGCATAGCCGGTCGGAGTCCGGATTACCTTGCCTGCGCTCGCGGCGCGGAAATCGTTTGGGTTCATCGTCCGGATACTCAGAATGCAAGGCGACTTTCAAAGGTAAGATGGCTTTGAAAGAAACTACAACCATTCTTTCAAAGCTAGCCGAGCATTGCAAGAACTCTTTTAGTAGGGCGTTGACAAATTACTTGAGCATGACAGACACGCGAGGTCTGGATACTCACAGTCCCGTTCAGAAGCCATCGCAGGCTGTTCACAAAGGCCAGCTTCTTACCCACCCACCCCGGCAACTACTTCACCCGCCCGCCCACTGGTACGCCGAGACGTGCCAGTAGCCCTGGCGAGGGTCGCTTGCTTCCTTTTCTGCACCATCACACCGTCTCGCCCAAGGGAGTTGCCGGACTGTTCTTCACTGCGCGCATCGGACGAGCACAGTTCCATCGTGCGCGTTCTGCGAGCAAGAAGGATGGTCCCCCTACGGCTCGTTCTGAGCCGAGGATCGATAGGTGAAATAGAGCACCAGGCTTCCGATCAGAGCGATAAGCAGGGCTGCGATAAATTGGGTGGCAAAACTCAGTGGCCCGATGTAGCGATGGTAGAGGAGGGGCAGCAGGATGGGGGAGACCACAGCCAGAGTGAGACCCAGCATGTGACGCTTGAGATAGATCGGCTCGCCTGGCTTACGCCCCGCGCGTTGCACTAGAATCCTCCAATTTTCCCTGCTTCATTTTGTTGGAACGGCTCAGGTTACCATTCATTACGCGCATCGAACGACCGCTACGCTTTCACCTTCTCCCTGAGGGCGGGCGAGGGTCCGCTGTTTTTTCTCAGCGCATAGGCTCTGCCCAGGGGAGTTACCAGACTGTCCTTCACTGCGCGCATCGGACGAGCACAGTTTCATCGTGCGCGTTCTGCGAGCAAGAAGGATGGTCCGGCGGCTCCCTTCACATTCTTCGGAGACCGCGTGTTGCGCGAGCACAGGGGACTCACCGGGCCATCCCTCCCCTGCTGGCTAACTTTTTCAACAGGTCGGATTCTAGGTCCGACCGTCCGAAAGCTTCGGCCTTTCACCCTTTAGCCTTCCGTTCCTTCCACGTGGCGTATGTTGTGCGTGACCAGGACTCGGCTGTGTGCGGCGGCATGTTGCAAGAGCGCGGCGTCGGTCCAACCCTGTTGTTGGAGATCGTAGACGTTGTGGGCATCGATGCCATGCTGTCGCAACTGTGCTGCGAGGGCGGCATGCATGTTTTCGTCCAACAGGGTGTTGACAAACTACTTGAGCATGACAGTAACGCAAGGCAGGGATACTCACAGACTCGTTCAGAAGCCATCGCAGGCTGTTCAGAAAGGCCGTCCAGCAAGGCCGCAGCAAGCGAAGAGGCGAAGCGTACACTCTGCGGTACGTTGAGTCTCTGAGCGCCGCGAGAACGCCGCTGGCGGACTTTATCAACAGCCTGCTAATAAGAAGATCAGCGGGATGGGACTGTCTTTCCATGCTGGTATGCCTGGTCTTCCCGCTGGATTTCGTCCTCAATTTCGGCGAGGTGATCATAGGCATAGCTGAGCGCATCGTGGATCTGCGCCGGGGTGAGGTGCGGATAGGCCTGGCGAATGGTCTCAACTGTGTCTCCGGCATGAGCGCGCTGATAAATGAGGCGAACCGGAATGCGGGTTCCCACAATGATGGGATCGCCCCCGCAGATCGCGCGATCTCTCTGTACATAACAGTGCTCAGTTTTGACCGCATGCGCCATATCTGGTTCCTGCGTATCGTGAACTGTCCCCACAGTACCAGCCAGTCTAGAATCGTCAAGCCAGGCGGCCTCTCTGTGTGGTGGTGGAAGAAGGCTGAAGGTGGAAAGGCTGAAGTTCGGATTCGAGGTCCGATGCCCGAAAGTTTCAGCCTTCGGACTATCAACCTTCAGCCTCGAATTTCCCCCTTCATTTTTTCTGCGGCGTGGGTTTCCGCTTTAGGCTATCCGGTTTGGTTGGTTGGCTGCCGAGTTGTTCTTGAACGGACCTCAGTTCCTTCCTGAGCGTTTCCACCTCTTGAGCCAGGGCCTCTGTGGTAGAGGATGTCGCTTCGGACGCCTTGGTTCCTGCTTGAGAGCTGGGTATCGGAGCAGCCCGTTCCACTTGAGGCACGGTCTGGTAGGTGGCGGTCGGCGTCTGTTGCAACAGTTCATAATCGACGGCGACAAACCGATCGGTTGGTTTTGCCCTTGCCGGCGGGTCGAAACTATCCGATCGCTGCGCTACTTTCGGTGTAAAAAAGAGGATACGGTCCCGGAGACCTGTAAAATCAGGTGGATTGGGCCTGCTTGTGCCCCTGCCCAGATTCTGGTTCGCCCTGGCCAGACTGGATCGATATTGTGAGAGCGTCACATAGAGCTGTCTGCCATAGGCATAGAGGGACCCAGAGGTGGTCTCTGTGCTGGATGATTCGAATAGAGAGCCATCGTAGGCGGTTCGGACGAGAAACTGGACAGACTCATCCGGCGTCGCCCTCCGCAGACCCTCTGCTAGCAGAGGAGCGAGGAATCGGATTTGATCGTCCGAGAAGGCTGGAGTAGAGCCTGTTGGTCCTGCGACCAGGTTCTGGATGCCAAATGCCTCCTTCTCCTGAACTTCTAACCCCTGCAACACCTTGGCAAGCAGAGTTGGGTCCAAATTGACCGGGTGGTTAGCCTGAATCGACTGATCGGACATTGTTTGCAGCGACAGGGTTCCGTGCGGATCATCAAAGAAGACTTTTCCGGTCGGTGCAGTCGTGCTGCAGGCAGTGGCGACAAAGCAGAGCAGGGCCAGCAGGATGCTGTTCAGAGGAACCGTGAAGCGTGAAGCGTGAAGCGTCCCTCGACTTGGCTCGGGACGGTGAGCCTGTCGAACCGTGAAACGGGGGTCAGCCTGATGGTGCGGTGAATGAGCCATAGATGGGAGGGAATCTAGCACAGGCAGAGGAGGAAAGGCGAGACGGGAAAGGCTGAAGGTAGATAGGCTGAAGGTAGATAGGCTGAAGGCTGAAGGTTCGGAATGCCGGATCTCGAACTTCAGCCTTCCCACCTTCGGGCTGAACCCCTTCAGCCTAACCCCAGCCTATCCCCTCCCGTTCCTCGTTAAAAACCATTGACAGACCTGCATCGGCCATGTATAAAACGCCGGGCAGAGGGTTTCCTAATGGGTGCCCTTCGGATGAGAATAGGGGAACAACGGCGTTTCCCACCGGCCTTCAGAGATAGAAAACGGCATGGACAATGGCGTCCTTTGGTCCCGGATGGGCTAAAGGACGTTTTTTATTTGTCCCCCATTTCGAGCAGGCGCATTGCATTGGCGCAGAACGCTAAATAATGGGAAACGCTGGACAGTAACCATGATTTGGGCGCTCAATGGCGCTGAGGTGCGGTTTGTTGGAGCGTCTGGTGGGAATCGAGGTGGATGTGGGAAGTAAGTGGTAAGTAGGGAGTGGTAAGTGGTGAGTAGCAAGTAGTAGGGGAGGGGCCGGCGGTGACGCACAATGGCGTGCGTGTCGACAAGGATGTCGAGATGAGAGAGGTAAGGGAGTAACCGAATTACCAATCGACGAGGAGGACGATTATGTCAGTTCGTAGTCGAATCGGATTAGGATTAGGTATGTGTGCGATGGTTTCGCTGCTTGGCGGTACCACGGTATTCGCTCAAGCGCCTGAAACTTCGAAGGAGGCTGAATCCCTCTTTAAGTCCATGGGCTTTAAAATCTATGGAGCCGTGGATGCGTCCTATACCCATAATTTCAATAATCCCAATACCAACATCAATCAACTGAGGATTTTCGACACCCAGGCGAATTCATTTTCGCCGAACGTGGCGCAGATCGTCTTCGAAAAGACGGCAGTCGCGTCAGGCAGTGCCATGGATCGGGTGGGCTTTCGGGCACGCACCAGTTTTGGCCCCAATTCCAGGTTTTCGCGGGCCAGGACGAATTACCAACCAGGCCAGGACAGCTCTGAACTCGATATCCAGGAACTCTATGCAGAGTATATCGCCCCGATCGGCAATGGGTTGAAGATTCAAGCAGGAAAGATCCATACCTTGATCGGGTTTGAGCAGATCAATAGTTGGGAGAATCCCAACTTCTCGCGCACCAATATGTTCGGTCTGTCACAAGCCTTCACGACGACCGGTATCCGGTTTACTTATACCTGGCATCCCATGGTGACGACCACCATCGGACTCATCAACGGGTGGGACAATATCGAAGACAACAACCGGGGTAAATCCTTCGAGTACCTCGTGGCCTTGACGCCGCATGAGCGGTTCGGACTCAGTGTCTACGGGTCTTACGGACCTGAACAGTCGAATGGCAATGCGATAGCCGGCAATGCAGCTACCGGTGTCTGTATAAACGGTAACGCTGGGTGCGATCCTACGGGCAAGCGCACGGTGGTGGGGGCGATCATTACGGGAAAGGTCACCAACAGCGACACGATCATCATCGAGCCCTACTACGGGAACGAGGGCAATGCCAGAGCTGCCGGGTCCCAGAATGCCCGTTGGAACGGGATCGGCGTCTACCATATTCATGATTTCAACGATGCCTGGAGCACCAGGATTCGTGGATCGATCTGGGAAGATGCCGGTGGTGTCCGTAGCTGCGTCGGAGGCAACAATTTCAACGGCGGCACCAATGCTTGCGCAAGTGCGGCTATTGGTGGCTTTATCCCTGCTGTTGGCCCAGGTGGTGGAACTGGTTTTAATGGTCAAACCGGTGGAGGAACTGAGCAGACTGTCTGGGATGTCACTCTGACACTCCAGTACAAGCCGGCTCCTTCCCTCCTCACGAGGGTGGAATATCGGCATGACCACTCGAACAAGAACGTGTTCTTGTATGGTCAACAGCCTGTGAATAATCAAAATACCTTGGCCTTCCAAGTCGTGTACATGTTCTAAGTCAGGGTATAGAGAAGTCGGTTGAACGTTGACGTATTGTTCCTGTGTTGAT
Organism: Nitrospira sp. CG24E; assembly: GCA_002869895.2. Lineage (GTDB taxonomy): Bacteria > Nitrospirota > Nitrospiria > Nitrospirales > Nitrospiraceae > Palsa-1315. The sequence continues at coordinate 73,602 of NEWP02000001.1, forward strand.
CCCGGTTGAAGCGCCTCCGTGGCATAGGCTGCGGAGGCGCTCACAATAGAAGCCACTCGCTTCTTATGCGGACCCGCCTGCAGGGTGCCTGTCTGTACGGGGCAGGCAGACAGGCGGGCAGGCAGGCACAGGCAGGCCTGTGCGGGATTGAGGTGATCTCGTGCAAGGAACAACTGGTAGGGCCGCTGCTTCGGTAGTCCACTTTGGTAGGCCGATCCTTCGACAGGTTCAGAAGAGAGTTGCGGATATGGGGTCAGGAACCATTTGCGCGCAGCCAGGGGTCTGGTCCCCTTCTTCGCGTTTCGCGTGGGACCTGACCCCTTTCTGTAAGGGGTCAGACACCGCTGTGGCAGCAAGAAGGGTGTCTGACCCCGACAAATGGTTCCTGACCCCCCTTGAGGGGGAGCCTTATCCCGATTTCAGTCGAATGGGCCGCGTGAGACAGTCTTGGGGAGTCCTGTAGAACCTATTGACGAACATCATGACAACCTCGTCCTGACCAGGGGATGAAAGGATGAAACCTATGCTATCGGCTATGAGTCACATGAAAAAGATTTTGCCGGTCTTCCTGATTTGCCTTGTCGTCTTGGCAGGATGGACGGCGCTCAATGTACAAGACGTCGCTGCACAGGAGGCAGCAGCTGAGGCTCCAGCCGCGCTGAAGGCCGATACGGGCGATACGGCCTGGATTATCGTCTCTTCGGCGCTGGTCATGCTGATGACCCTCCCTGGTTTGGCGCTCTTCTACGGAGGACTCACCAGGCAAAAAAATATCCTGAGCACACTCTTGCATAGTTTTATCTGTCTTTGCCTGGGCAGTATGGCTTGGGTGGTGTTCGGGTACAGTCTGTCCTTCGGCCCGGATGTGGGAGGAGTGATTGGAAATCTCGATTGGTTCATGTTGAAGGGGGTAGGCGCCGATCCCAGTCCGACCTACGGCACCACTATTCCACATGAACTCTTCATGGTGTTCCAGCTCATGTTCGCCGCGATCACCCCGGCTCTGATCACGGGAGCCCTTGCGGAACGTATCAGATTTTCCTCAATGCTGTGGTTTCTCGGCATCTGGTCCGTGGTGGTGTACTACCCTGTGGCCCATTGGGTCTGGGGCGGTGGATGGCTGGGAGCGATGGGCGCCCTAGACTTTGCCGGAGGCACGGTCGTGCACGTGACCTGCGGCATGGCAGCGCTGGTTGCCTGCATTATGCTCGGCAAACGTAAAGGCTATCCGAATACCCCCATGCCTCCCCATAACCTTCCACTCACGGTACTGGGGGCTGGGCTCCTCTGGTTCGGCTGGTTCGGGTTCAACGCCGGCAGCTCGCTGGGCGCCAATGGCCAGGCGATCGGCGCGTTCGTCGCGACCCATATCGCCGCCTCGACTGCGACGGTGTTGTGGATGCTGATCGAATGGGCCCATCGCGGCAAGCCCACGGCGCTCGGTGTGGCCACCGGAACGATTGCGGGGCTGGCCACCATTACCCCTGTGGCCGGGTTTGTCTCCCTGTTTCCGGCGTTTATCGTCGGTGCTGCCGGCGCGATTATCTGTTATATCTGCGTGGTCTTCGTGAAGAGCGCGCTTGGTTACGATGATGCGCTCGATGTCGTGGGGGTCCACGGTGTCGGTGGAGCAACCGGCTGTATCCTCGGAGGGTTATTCAATTCAAAGGTGATGGGTTCCCCGGCCGACGGGCTGCTCTACGGGGGCGGCTTCTCTCTCATGGGATCTCAGATCGTCATGGTCGCCGCTGTGGGGGCCTATACTGCGATCGCCACCTGGATCATCCTCAAGATCATCGATGTGATCATCGGCATTCGCGTGACGCAAGATGAAGAACAAGAAGGCTTGGATGTGAGCCAGCACGGTGAGAAAGCCTATCACGTGTAATAGACAGGCCATGAGACTATCGATGAAACGACCGTGACCGGCAACCCCGCGATGCAGGTTGCCTGCATCGCGGGGACAAGCCTGCGAGGGAGGGTATTGATATGAAGATGATAGAAGCGATTATCAAGCCGTTCAAATTGGACGATGTGAAGAATGCGCTGGTGGAAATCGGTGTGCAGGGAATGACGGTATCGGAAGTCAAAGGATTCGGACGCCAGAAGGGGAGCCATGAAACCTACCGGGGCGCCGAATATACGACCGACTTTGTGCCCAAGGTGAAGATCGAACTCTATGTCTCAGATAACATGGTGCAGAAGGTCCTCGAAGCCATTACGCGCGCCGCGAAGTCGGGCAGCGTCGGGGACGGCAAGATCTTCGTGTCGGATCTCGAATCCGTGCTGCGGATCAGGACCGGCGAGACCGGGGAAAGCGCTCTATGATCAGGGACAGGCACCCGCCAGAGGCGTGAGCCAGTCCCTGGTTTTGTGCCTATCCTTGATTTTGCGCAGGCGAGAGGGGATGCCCGCGTTGTGACGACGGCATCGGACAACGGGTTTCAGTCTGGGCTTTTGCGCGGGGTGGAGGTTGCACCGGCCTCCACCCTGGCAGGGCATCGGCTCGCCCTCCGGCAGAAATTGATGGAGGGGGTCCCGGCGGCTATGGCGATGGCGGCCTTGACGGAGTTCGTGGACGGGCTGATCATCGGTAAATACAAGCATGCCATGCGGCAAGCTGGTGAGCCGTCGCAGGTTGCAGGGGACCAGTATTGCTGTCTGGTGGCGCTGGGAGGGTACGGCCATCGTGAGTTAGCTCCCTATTCAGACATCGACATCATGTTTCTGTTCCGCGAGGAGGCTGGGGAAGCAGCGCCGGCTCTGTTCCGTGAAGTGCTCCACTATCTCTGGGATCTCGGGCTGCAGGTCGGCCACAGTATGAGGACGATGCAGGATTGTGTCGAGCTGGCCGCGAAGGACCTGACGATTCGCACCGCCATGATGTCCTCCAGATTTTTGACCGGCAGCCCCTACCTGTTCCAGGAATTCAGCCGCCGATATGCGCAGGAGGTGGTCGGTCAGGGGATCGAGAGCTTTATCGAACAAAAAGTAGAGGAGCGCCGGCGTGAATATGTCAAGTTCGGACAGACAGTCTATCTTTTGGAGCCGAACGTCAAGAAGAGCAAAGGAGGGGTGCGGGACTTCCATCTGCTCCGGTGGGCTGGCATGGCCAGATTCAATGCCACGTCGTTACAAGATTTGGCGGATCGCGGGTTCCTCTCAAGGCCGGACTTGCACTCCTTGACGGAGGCCCGTGATTTTCTGTGGAGTGTGCGGGCCTTTCTGCATCTTCAAGCAGGGAGGGCGGAGGAAATTTTGTCGTTCGACGAGCAGGTCCGTCTGGCGTCATTGTATGGATTCCATGATCAGCCTAATCTTCTGGGGGTGGAGCAGTTCATGCAGCGGTACTACCGGCTGACGACGGGACTCCATGAAACCATGCTCCGGTGTGTGGACCGATGTCTGGCGCCCCCTGAAAAGCGCCGTCCGATCGGTTCCTCGCCCGCTGCTACGGTGGACGGCTATTTCGTGGTGGATGGCCAGGAATTGACCGTTCCCTCCGAGCTGCGGGTTCGTGTTCTGGATGGGCCTGGCCTGCTGCTTCAGCTGTTCGAGACGGCAAGGTCCCGCAGCCTCAAGATCGACAGCGACCTATTGGACGAGATCCGCAGCCAGATGGATAGCATGTCGAGCGAGGCCTTTCGGACCCCTGAGGTCAGCCGGATGTTTCTGAAGATTCTTGCAGGGTCCGGGGGGGTAGCAGGCACGCTTGAAGCGATGCATCGTGTCCACCTGCTGGAAAAGATTATCCCGACCTTTGCGACCCTTCGCGGGCTGATGCAGTTCAATCAATATCACAAGTATACGGTGGACGAACATTCCATTCTGGCTGTGGCGAAGGCGGAGGCATTTGCCCTGGAACCAGGCGTTCTTGGGAAGGTCTGCCAGGAAATGAAGCGGAAGGATCTGTTGCATCTGGCGATTCTGTTGCACGATTTGGGAAAGGGGCGGAAGGAAGATCACTGCGAAGTGGGCAAGGCGATTGCGGAAGAGACGGCGGCGCGGCTGGACTGTGACGAGCAAGAAACGAGGACACTGGCCTTTCTAGTGCACAAACATCTGCTTATGGCCCACACGGCTTTTCGACGCGATCCTTACGATCAGAAGGTGATTGGATCCTTTGCCAAGGCCATGGGGACGCCGGATGTGCTTCGTAAGATGCTGGTCCTGACGGCAGCCGATATTGCGGCTGTGGGACCAGGGGTCTTGACCAAATGGAAAGAATCCCTGCTCGTCGAACTCTATCTGCGCACCCTCCCGGTCGTATCGGGTGAGAGGGATGAGGTTGCCGCGCCTGAGCGATTCAAGCAATTGATCGGCGATGTGGCGCGCGAGTTCCCGGATGCCGCGTCGGTAGGGCTGGATTGGATCGAGTCGCAACTGGGCCAGTTTCCTTTGCGCTATCTCTATGGGGTTCATCCGAAGCAGATCGCGACCCATCTGGTGGCGATCAAAAGGCTGCAGGCAGGCGATGTGCTGGTCGAGAATCGCTTCAATGAGGAACTGGGTATCTGCGAATATACGGTGATTACCCACGATACCCTTACCAGAGGCATCGTATCGAAAATTGCCGGTGTGATGGCATCCCAGGGACTGGAGATTGTGGATGCTCAGATCACGACCCGGGCGGACGGAGTCGTCGTCAATACGTTCCAGGCAGCCGATCCGGACTTTGTCGGTGCTCCCCCACCTGAGCGCGGGGCCGACATCGCCGAGATGATTATCCAAGTACTGAAGGGGAAAGAAGCAGTCGAGCGGCTGATGAGCCGCTACACCAGACTGTCTCCTGCAAGCCGGCTGCCGGCCCCTCGTCAGGCGACCGAGGTGCAGATCGATAACGAAACCTGCGACCGGTCCACCATTGTCGATGTGTTTGCTGAAGATACGCAAGGACTGTTGTATGCTATTACTCACAGTATCTTTAACCTCGGTCTGTCGGTCCAAGCGGCTCGGATTTCGACCAGGCTGGATGACGACGTACAGCAGTCTCTGCGTACCGGCGGCAGACATCAAGTAGCGGACGTGTTCTATGTGACCGACCAGCAGGGAGCCAAGCTTGAGGATCCTGCTCGATTAGAGGCCATCCGGGCGACCGTCAAGCAGGACATCGATCTATTCATGGATCGGCAGGTTGGCACAGCGGACGGCATCGTGATAGGGTCAGCATCATAAATCGTAATTGATAAGGAGGCTTGGTTGGAATGAATCCCCGCGAGGTATCGGAGTTTGCAAAGAAGCACAAAGTCGAAGTCGTGGACTTGAAGTTCGTGGATCTGCTCGGCACGTGGCAGCACTTTTCTATTCCAGTCGAAGAGCTGACCGAAGGGCTGTTCAAGGACGGATCCGGGTTGGACGGTTCGTCGATCCGGGGTTGGAAAGCGATCAACGACAGCGACCTGCTGATGGTGCCGGATCCGAACACAGCCTCGCTGGATCCGTTCTGCGCCGTTCCGACGCTGAGCCTCATCGGCAATGTGCTCGATCCGATTACCCGCGAGCCCTACGATCGCGATCCGCGGTTCGTCGCGCAGAAGGCGGAGAAATATCTCCAGAGCACGAAGATCGGCGATACCTCCTACTGGGGGCCGGAGGCGGAATTCTTCATCTTCGATCAGGTCCGCTACGATCAGACAGGCCACAGCGGCTTCTACCATATCGATTCCGAAGAAGGCGCCTGGAATATCGGGCAGGAAGGCCATAACTTGGGCGGGAAGATCCGTCACAAGGAAGGTTATTTCCCCGTCCCGCCGACCGATACGCAACAGGACATCCGCAGTGAGATGGTCTTGGAGATGCAGAAGGCCGGGATCTACATTGAGAAGCATCACCACGAGACTGCGACCGCGGGCCAGGCCGAAATCGACATGCGGTTCGATTCGCTGGTCAAGACGGCGGACAAATTGATGATGTACAAGTACATCGTGAAGAACGTGGCCCGCCGGCATGGTAAAACCGTGACCTTCATGCCCAAGCCGATCTTCGGGGACAACGGCACCGGCATGCATACGCATCAGAGCATCTGGAAGGATGGGAAGCCCCTGTTCGCCGGGAAAGAATATGCCGGTATCTCGCAACTCTGTCTCTACTACATCGGAGGCATCCTGAAACACGCCCCGGCCCTGGCGGCCTTTACGAATCCGACGACCAATTCCTACAAGCGATTGACTCCCGGCTTCGAGGCGCCGGTTCTACTGGCCTATTCCAGCCGGAACCGATCGGCGGGCGTCAGGATTCCCATGTATTCACCGAGCCCAAAAGCCAAGCGAATCGAAGTGCGTTTCCCCGACCCGACTGCGAATCCGTACTTGGCCTTTCCGGCCATGCTGATGGCGGGGCTGGACGGGATCGAGAACAAGATCAATCCCGGTGAACCGGCTGAAAAGGATCTGTACGATCTCGAGCCGGAGGAAGCAGCGAAGATTCGCACGATGCCAGGCAGTCTGGATGAAGCCCTACGCAGCCTCGAACAGGACCATCAGTTTCTGCTCAAGGGAGGGGTCTTCAGCAAGGACCTGATCGAGGCCTGGATCAACTACAAACGCACCAGGGAAGTCGATCCCATGCGGTTGCGGCCGCACCCCTACGAGTATGTGCTGTATTATGATGCGTAGGAGTCTGATGTAGGTTGAGGTCAAGGTTAAGGTTGAGCGGGGCGTCCGTCTCTCGAACTGAGGGGCGGACGTTTTTTTGTTTGGCTCAACTGGTTTGTTTGGTTCATCTGGTTTGTTTTGTTTGGTTAGTTGATTTGGTTCAAAAACGAGAGAAGCCATTCGCACCAAATAAACAAAATAAACCAAACAAGCCAAATCAACCAGAGAGACCAAATGAACCAAACAGACCAAACAACTGCTTCTGAGACACTCAACCGGAGTCTGAGTCTCTGGAATAGCCTGACCATTGGGTTTGCAGTCGTGTCGCCGGTGGTGGGGCTCTACGCCATCATCGGTGTACAGACGGCAGTGACGGGGGGAGGTTGGTTCGCCGCGCTGGCCCTTTGCCTGGCGATGCAGCTGCTGGTAGCCACGGTCTATGCTGAGCTCTCCTCGCAGTTTCCCATTGCTGGAGGGGCCTACAAGTGGGCGCGCCAACTTGGCGGGGGCGTCACAGGACAATTCGCCGGAGTCATTTATATCAGTTCGACGATTTCCATGCTGACCACTACCGCCTATACCGGGGGTATCTGGCTGGCTATTTTTTTTGGATCGGCTGGTGGCAGCGGACTTACGCTTGTGCTGTGGGGCGTCGTGTTTTTATCGATCTGTACGCTCCTCAACCTGGCTCCTGTCAACCTGTTCAAGCTGGTCATTACGCTGGGCGTCTATGCGGAGATAGTCGGCTCCTTTGGCGTGGCGTTGCTGCTCTTTCTCTTTTTCCGGCAACATTCATTTTCAGAACTATTCCAGCATCTCGGCACGGGAACTGCCCCCAGCCAGACGGCTGCTTTTTTAGCGGCGTTGGCCATTGCCGGCTGGGCTTTCATCGGTTTCGATGCCTGCTCCACCATCGCCGAGGAAACCCATGAGCCCAAGCGGATGGTCCCGCGCGCGATCTTTTTTTCTCTCTGCATGGTGGGTACTGTCGTACTTTTCAATTCAGCCGCCCTGACCTTGAGCATCGACCGTGACAATCTGGCGCAGGCGAGTGCCTCGTCCGATCCCATTACCCCTATCATAGCCGGCAGCTTCGGCGCCTGGGCGGAAAAGCCTTTTCTGGCAATTGTTATGGTTGCGTTTTTGGCTTGCGGAGCATCTGTGGTGCAATATACCTCGCGCATTGTCTATTCCATGGCCCGCGAGGGCAATATGCCGGCTGTACTCAGTCGCGTAACGGAGGCGAAAACTCCGCGCAATGCGGTGATCTGCGTGGTGCTGCTTGCGGGACTCGGTTTGCTGTTCGGTCTGAACGACGGAGCTGTGGCGACTGTATTGGCGTTCGGCACAGGAGGGCTATATGCCATGTTCGTCATGACCACCGGGGTTGGTCTCTATACTCGCCTCACGGGCCGCTGGAACCCGGCGCTGGGTGAATTAAGATTGGGTGTCTGGGGGCTGGTGATCAATACGATAGCCTTTCTCTGGTCGGTATTTGAATTCGTCAATATCGCCTGGCCGCGCGCCTACGCCGTCTCACTGACAGCGCCCTGGTGGCAGCTCTGGGCCGTACCTCTGGTACTGGGCAGTATTTTAGGCGCGACCACGGTGAATGTTCTCATCAATAAGATCCGCCGGAACCGCACACCGCGGCGGTAATCACGGCAGCGTCTGTCATTCCCGCGAAAGCGGGAAACCAGAGCAGGCCTGGATTCCGGGTCAAGCCCGGAATGACGAAGAGAACAGGACGTATGTCGTCATGTACAATTGAATGAATTATTCTACTTCACCGAATATCCGGTAGCGTGCATTCAGAAATGCGCATTGCCGATAGGGCGCTCGGTGGTATATCGTTGATGCGATTCAATGAGAAGATTATCTAACAAGAGCGAGGAATGGCTGCGAACATACATCCGGCGATTTCTATCCCATGCTGCTTTGGCAATTGGCAGTATCATACTGGCGATGACGCTGCCATCTCACGCGGTCGCCGCAGAGTCGATTCCAGAGCTTTTTCCACTTCGTCCTTTTAATTTCGACGTTTCGTTTAATCAGCGGACATTTGCGCCACAGACCAGAGTCATTGCCGCCCAGGCTGGACTCACCGCGTTTCGCTACGGCAACCTTGAGGTGAGAACAGTCTATCAATACTATAGTCAGCATACCCCCACATTTACCACCGACCAAAATTCTTTGTATCTGAATCCCCGCTGGAATAATTTTATTGATATATTGGATTTCCCAAAAGATTACCCGATCAATCGGATGATTCGACATGTTCTCTTTGGACCGCTGGAGGACCGGGCGGTGCCATATCTTGGAGCACTCGTTGGAGGAACGATCCCAGGCCGAGATGCTGATTCTCCAGGCTATCTCTACGGAGGCCAGGTGGGAGTGCGATTCCCTGTGGCTAGAGGATTTTCTGTCGATATGGGGCTCCAATACATACGACTTGAAATTGACTTCAAGAATAAGTCCGACTTATCAGAACAATGGCTCTTTACAACCGGAGTTCGATTCTAAACAGTCCGATTGTTGGTAGATCGATCATGAGCGTACTGTCGATGATACGGAGGATCTGGAGCCTGAAGGAATTGGGCTCACAAGGCATTGTCCCGTCTCTAATCGCGTTCGGATTATTTCTGCAAGGATGCGGACTTGTCTTCGATGCTGTGGAACTGGTGCAGCCTCTTGCACGCGATGAAATGTCTGCGATCTGCTCGCGAGGGCAGTTGCGTGTTGGAATTTCCGTCGAACCGTTTCGTCCCTTTGTATTTCCAGCTGTGTTCACCGATGAAGGGGTTCGTGTCACAGGCCTCGATGTGGAGCTGATCCGTGAGGTGGCCGACGCTCTGACCATATATTGTGGCGGTCAGAAACCCATCGTTCCTACATTGCGCCTCACCCGGTTCCGTGATCTCTTCATCGAGATGAATGAAGGGCACCTCGATCTTTTTGTCTCATCTATCGGTGGGAATGTTCCTGGCGCAAGACCCGATACGCTTGCGGCAATCCAAGCAGGGTTTTCTGGCTTGACCGTTGCCGCTCAGAAGGGCACAGCCTCTTACCTCTACGCAGAAGCCAATCTGAAGAATATCCGGTTGCTCATATGCGATTCGCTTCCAGCCGCCGTGGAGACGAAGGATCCGAGCATCGATGTGATTTTGACCAACCACTCCATCCTCGATTATGTGACGAAGCGCGTGTGGCCGGGCTGGCGCCTCCTCACACGGAATGATGGAACGCCCTTGATCCTGACGCAGGAATATTTCTCCATCGTCACAGTTGAAGAACACAGGCGTCTGCAGTGGTTCCTCAACAACCTGCTGTATCGGATAGCGGAATCAGGGCGGTTGGAACGTATGCGCAGGCGTTGGCTGGAAGAAGACTATGCGCCGACTCGACGGGCAACCACAGAAGGCCTGCCGTTTGAAGTTTCAAAAGTGCCGGAACATTACGACCAGGGACAGTGCCGTTTCGCAACCGGAAGGTGAGCAAGAAGGACATGCTGATGAAATCCCGCTGGTTGCCGCTCATATCCCTGAGCCTTGTATTCTCTCTCGCGTGGTCAGGCATCGGCTGGGCCCAGGCCTCTCGTGAAGAAACCGAATACACCGCCCGATATTTAGCCACGCTGCTAGAGGCGGGACGTCTCGTCGTCGAACACAACCAAACACTGATTAATGATGCACGGAAAGGCGATAAGGGATTTACTCCGGAAGTGTTTGAACATGAGGTTGTCGATGAGTTCATCCGTCAGACCCAGATCGATCTGAAGCATCTCCCCTCACCTCTTCCCTCTCTTGCGAAAGAATTACTGCCGGTATTGCTTCGGTCAAGCAAGGAGGTGGTGGCTGATGCGCAATTCGTGATCAATCAACGAGGCATCGGGTATAAGAATTTTATTCCGGCCACTTTTGGCAGCCAAGCCGCCCAAAAGTTCTCCAATCGCTCTCACGCGAAAATAAAACAAACCACACTCAATCCAAGGAATTTGAAAAACACGCCTGATGCGTACGAAGAAATTGTGTTGAAACGGCTGGCTGCGCAATCGGCCTCAGACACGTTCATCGCCGAATGGATCGACAATGACACGACCCTGAGAGCGTTGACCCCGATATATTATTCGCAAGATTGTCTGGCCTGTCATGGCAATCCCAAAGGCATCCTGGATATTTCTGGTTATCCACGTGAGGGCGCCCAGGAAGGCGATCTTGCCGGAGCGATCAGTATTCAGATTCCATTGAACAGCCGGTAGCAAGCTGTCCGCCCGCTGTATTCATGAACATTTCTGCTGCAGTGGCCGATCTGCTGCGATTCCACGTGAAGCGTCGTTCGTGAAGCGTGAAGCGCAGGACGTAAAGAGTGTGTCTGTATTGTCGCTTGCGAGATACGCTTCACGTGGAACGCGGCTTAGGGCTTTCTCCGGTTCGGTAGATGGCCTGAGCGCACCTGGCAGGCCAGGACGTCGCAGATCACACGAGTGGACATGAGGGCGGTGATCTCTGCTGAGTCGTAGGGGGGAGCGCATTCCACAATCTCGATTCCGGCTAACGGCTTGTAGTCCGCGATAATTTGCAGGAACTTCAGCACTTCACGCGGTAGGAACCCGCCCGGTTCCGGCCAGCCTGTTCCAGGCACGAAGGCCGCGTCCAGACAATCGACATCGAAGCTCAACCAGACCGCATCGACTCCGTCCCACGCCACTTCGAGCGCTTGTTTGGCGGCATTCTCAATGCCCATCTCCACACAGTCTGTGACGGTCATGATCGTGGTTTGGCGTTCACGGCCTGCCTTCACACCGGGCCTCGGCGCCTGCCAGCCGCCGATCCCGATCTGCACGAGATTTTTTGCCGGCACGTTGGGAATGTTCGTCGCATGAAACCAGGGTGTCGTGTGCATGCGCTCATCGAGGTCTGTGTCCTGAGTGTCCACATGCCGATCGAAATGGATGATGCCGAGCTTGCCTCCATTCAGATTCTTGGCGACTCCCCGCACAGTTGCGAAGCCGAGGGAATGGTCGCCGCCGAGCACCACGGGAAACGCCCCGCTGGCATAGACATGCGAAACGCCCTTGCTGACTTGATCGAAGGTCTTTTCGATGTTGGCGGGAATGGTAAACACATCGCCGAGATCGCACATGGAAACAGATTCCCGCAGGTCCACGCCGAGCTCGAAACTGTAGGATCCATACAGAGCCGAGATCTTGCGAATACCCTGAGGACCGAATCTTGTCCCGGATCGATAGGTCGTGCCGCCGTCGAAGGGCGCTCCAAGAATGGCCACGTCGTACTGTCCGCACTTGCGGACGTCTTCTACATAGGGCGCTTTGGCAAAGGTGTTGATCCCTGCGAAGTGAGGGAGCTCTCCCCGGCTGAAGGTGGGAATCCGGCGATCTATAATGGAGTCGGCGCCTGGTAGGCCTAATTCAAGACCCCTGGCTATTTCCTCCTCATGTTTCGTGGTCGGGAGCAGCGCCTCCGCTTCGACGGCAAATTTCGCTTCCGGGCCATACTTATCATGTAGGGGAACCTTGCCCTTGTATTTCGACTTCTCAGCCACGATGCTCTCCTCCTTGCGCCCATCCAGGGTTCTTGTTTATTTGGTTTATTTAGTTTGTCTTGTTCATTTGGTTTGTTTGGTTTATTTCGTTTATTTGGTGCGCAGGACCGCTCTCGTTTTTGAACCAAACCAACCAAATGAACCAACCAAACCAGTTACAGACCGCCGAACCGCTGTGAGAAAAAATCTTGGGATGCCTGCATGTGATGAGCGATGTCGGCCTGTAAATGGCGCGCGCAGGCCCGCCAGTCGTCCGTCGTATAACCGACACGGCGGGCGAGGCTGACAAACTCTTCAGAGTCGGGCGGGGGGAGGACCAGATCCTTGGTGTTCCCACGGACCATGCGCAATCCGTCAACCAGGATACGGATGAAGATGTAGGCTTTCCGGAGACCCTCTCCATCGGTTTGCGAGACCAACCCCTCTTTGACCAGCGCGGCGAGGGCCTGCAGTGTATTCGGCGTGCGCAGGTTCGGGTGGTCGTGCCCATGCATCACTTGCAGATACTGCACGGCATATTCGATGTCGATCAATCCTCCGACGCCATACTTCACGTTGATCTGCCCCGGCTTGACGAATTGTTTGTGCTGCTGTCTTCGGAGTTCTACCGCTGCGGGAATGTCCCAGGGATCCTTGGCATAGACGAAAGAGTCCCGGTGGGCTTCCATCTGCCGGCCCAATGAGGCGTCGCCGACAATATGCCGGAGCTTGATGAGGGCTTGCCGCTCGAATGGCGCGGCGGATCCGGTCGGACTGCAGTAGTCGCGGCCAGCCTCGAACACGTTGGCCAGCGAGCTCTTGCCTCCATGCGGGCGCAGCCGCACGTCGACACGAAAGATGCCTTCCTGTTTGGCTTCGATCCATTGCAGCAGCTCTTGTACGAGCCGTTCGAAGTATTCCGAGTTCTCCAGTTTCGTCTTGCCGCTCGTAGCGCCTTCCCCTCCATAGACGAACAAGAGTTCGATGTCCGACGCATAGCCAAGTTCACGGCCGCCGAACTTTCCAAGGCCCAGCACCGCAAAGGGACAGGGCTTTCCGTTCTGGAGCAGGGGGCGGCCATAGAGCCGGCTCAATTTCGTCTGGCAATCGATGACGCTGCGGGCCATGATGACTTCGGCGAGTTGCGTGAGGGCCAGGGAGAAGTTGGTCAGGCTGGGCGACACGTCGACGATATGTTTCATGTCGATCCGGAACAGCTCATTGTCTTTGAACCGATTCAAGGCGTCTTTTCGCGCTGCGTCCGTTTTGGCTCGCGCCACTGCGCGGTCGAGCTCTTTCCTGAGGGTCTCCTGCGGTTTGATCAGAGGCGCATCCCGGTATTCCGTGAGCAGGGGAAGGAGATTGTTATGTTGGCGTCGTAAAAAATCTTCCCACAAGAAATCGCTGGCGCCGAGCAGCCGGGCAAGCAAGGGGAATGTTTTTTTGTCGCTGATAAAATCGAGCGCCTTATTTTTTCCCTTCTTGCCCGTTTCCGCCACGATAAGATCGAGAAAGTGGTCGAACGATGCCAGCGCCTTGGCCGGGTCGGATGCCCAGGTCAAGGCATGGGTGAATTGTTTGATGAGCACGGTGGTCAGCCGCAGTTGCTGTTGATCGGCGGGATCGAGCAGTTTCTGCCCATCGCGATTTCTCACAAAGAACCGGTCGTGTAGTTTGGATCCATCGCATTCGATCTGGGCCTTGGTGATGTAGATATTGCGCATGGCCAAGGCATTCGCCAGCGCGTAGAGGAAGGCCGGCGTATCGTCCGATGTGATGTCCATAATCGTATCGCTCGGCGACTGGCTATTGTCGAAGGTAATTTTTACTGTATCCAGCAGGCCGGTGAAGGCGCTTCGATGTTTGTCCAGTCGTTCGACGAGCCGGCGGTTGACGTACTGGCGGGCCTCGTCGAAACGACCGGCGTCCAGCAGTTGCACGATCTCTGTGACCGTCTGTCGGAGGGCATTGTGTTGTGAAGCGGGAAAGCCTGTGCGTTCCAGGGGGTGCACTAAAAACACATCGACGATTTTCTTGCGGCTCAGGCCGGGCCGGCCTTTAGGCCGGCGGATCGTAGCGGGAGTTTCCCTGCGCAACGGTGGAGAGGGTGCGGCTTCTACGAAGGTATAGACCCGCCCTTCTTCGATATTGAGTCCGAAGGCCGAGAGGACGCCGCAAATGGCGGCGAATTCCGAGAAGTAATCGTAGGCGACGATGCTGATCTCATATCGCCCTTCTTGCTTGTCGAGCACCGATAATTCGCAGGGGTGGTCCGGTGTGAGGCGGCTGGCAAGCTGAATATGCTGTGCGACTGTGTCCGGTTGGAATCGTTCGAAGTACTCCGGATCCATCCGGGAGGCGAAGTCCTTGAGCACCTCATCATCGACATCCGGACAAAGGGAGGTGAGAGTCTTGGTGATCGACTCGCGTGATCCAAGCCCGTCCGTCATGTTCGGAGTATACCCGAACTGGGGTTCATTGTGCGAGCGCCGATCTATCAGTATAATGCCTGCCCATGACAGACCATCCCAAGAAGGAAGTCCCGCGCTATTGTGCCCTTCCAAAACTCGAATGGGCGTCTCGACCGGACCCAACCCCCGTTCTCTTAGCGTCGGGATTGGGGCCGGAACAGCTTGCCACAATTCTTCAGCCCTATGGACTCCGCCGGATCCAGGATGCCTATACCAACCTGCAGTCGATGGCGGGGGATACAGACCAGCGACGCCAGTTGGCGGAAATTCTTCCGTCGTTGCTTGAGATCATCGGTCGGACCGCTGATCCGGACCAGGCCTTAAATCACTGGGAGCGTTGGCTTGCGAGCGGAGTCAGCCGGTCGGCTGTATTGGAATATCTGCGCAGCGCTCCCCGCATGTTGGATCTGGTGTGCAGGATCTTCGGAAATAGCGATTCGCTGGCCTTCACTCTCGTCCGCGATCCCCTGCTTCTCTACTGGCTGGCCGAGCAGAATGTATTGTCCACCGCGCCGACCAGGGCAGGGATGGAACGGACGATCCGGAAGAGTTTGGCGGCTGTCAGTGCTACCGAGCTGAGGCTGGATCTGCTCAGGCGATTTCGACATCGAGAGATGCTGCGTATCGGCGTGCGGGATCTCGTGCGGTTAGCCGACGTGGTAGAAACCACCGCGTCTCTTTCGGATCTGGCGTCGGTCCTTATCGATGCAGCCTATCGCATTGTGGATGCAGATTTACGAGCTCGCCACGGCATTCCCATGCACCAGAATCGAACCGGGCAGTGGGTGGAGACCGGTTTCACGGTCATTGCGATGGGGAAACTGGGCGGACATGAACTCAATTACAGCTCGGATGTCGACGTGTTGTATGTTTGTGAGTCCCATGAAGGGACAACCAGGCCGACTGCCTCCGGCCGCACGAAGGCCAAGGGCCCTCAGCAGCGCAAACTGTCCAATGAAGAATACTTTGAAATTCTTGCGCGGGAACTCACAAAGGCGCTGACGGAACAGACTCATGAGGGCTATGTCTATCGCGTGGATCTCCGCTTGCGCGCAGAAGGCACGGTCGGACAGCTCGCTCGGTCGCTCGATGACTACGCTAAGTACTATCGGACGAGAGGACAGGTCTGGGAGAGGTTGGCTTTGCTCAAGGCCTGGCCCGTTGCCGGGTCGAAGGAAGTCGGGAAATCGTTCATCAAGATGGTGCGGCCATTTGTGTTGGCGCCGGCCTCAAAAGAGTTGAATGCAGAGCAGGGGCTTGCGATCGTGGAGGAGGTCCGATCGGTCAAGGAGCGAATCGATGCGAAGATGGCGGAGCGAGGGCATGAGCAACGCAACGTAAAGCTGGGTGTCGGTGGAATCAGGGAAATCGAATTTCTCGTCCAGACCATCCAGGTGCTGGCCGGCCGGCGGTTGCCGGGGATTCTTGGCCGGGGAACCATCGGTTCATTGGCGCGGCTTCAGAAGGCCGGTATTTTATCGGGAAAACACCAGACTGCTTTGACACGCGCCTATCAATTTCTCCGTGACGTGGAGCACAAACTCCAGATGGTGCATGATCTGCAGACCCATGCGCTTCCGGATCAACAGAAGGAGTTGGAGCGTTGCGCCATTCGCATGGGCTATGACAGAGCTGATCGGCCCATCGCGCTCAAACAATTTCAAGCTGATCTTGCCGTTCATACGACTATCGTGCATGACATCTTTCGGTCGTTCTTCGACAGTCCAAACACGTCGGCGATCCTCAAGAAAACGTTCCGGCTCATCGGACTTGAGCAGGCAAAGTAGTGAATGCTTGACCTCCAGGTTCTGTCTCCCGGCCTCATCTACTTCTTCCTGTTTTCCGCGCTCTCATAATAAACCGCACGGTACATCGCAGCTGACTATGAGCGGATCGTCGAAAAGGGGAAACGATGCTTGAGCTGAGGCCGACCTGCGAACAGTGCAACGTGGCGCTGCCGCCTGATTCGCTGGACGCGCGGATCTGTTCGTTTGAATGCACATTCTGCGCGACATGTGTGGGAACGATCTTGGGGAATGTTTGTCCGAACTGCGGAGGCGGGTTTGTTCCGAGACCAATAAGACCGATGCAGAACTGGAAAGACGGCAACTTTCTCGGCGTCTATCCGGCTAGTTCCAAGATGAAGCACAAGCTGATCGATCCGAAGGCCCACGCACAATTTACAGCAGAGATCAAAGCCATCCCGCCGGAGAAACGATAGCGGATCCTACCCCGCGAATGAGCCAGTCAGAAAAGACTCCCGACCCCTTTGATTTCGCGACCCCTTTGATTTCGCCCCTTTGATTCAGTCCGACTCTGCGCGCATCGAACGAGCACCGCTTCATCGTGCGCGTTCTGCGAGCAAGAAGGATGGTCTGGCGACTCCCTGTCCCACCCTTCGAAGGCCGCGCGTTGCGCGAGCACAGAAGATCATCAGGCACCATCCCTCCCATCTTCCTGGAGGCCCCTACTCCTCGTATCGTAAATCACGGTCACTCGACAGCGACAGATAGGCTTCTCCCCATTGATGAGGACTGTCGAGATCCCACGATTCCTCGACATTGATCGGCTTGAACCGCAGGCCGTAGAGTCCTCCATAGACCAGATGGGTCAGACCCGAGCCTGAGTCTTCAACCAACTGGGCATAGGCGTGGCATGTCTGCGTCTGTGCGTCGTCGCTCCAGCCGGTGATCCAGTACCATTCCCCGGCAGGGTTCCGGTCAAAGAGCTTTACTTGAACGACCGGTCGAGCAAGGCCGACCTCCTTGAACCGCGCGAACAGACTCGCCTCACAATTATCGTTCGATTCGACTTCTACGATCACGGAAGGCCTCCGGTATGTTCCGAGCAGATCGATTGTATCGTGCGCAAAGGGAAAACACGATAGCTCCTTGCGCAGATCCCATATTGGCTTGACTTGCCCCCAGCTTGAATTAAGCTTGCCGAAACAGTCTGGAAGAGGACCGAGTGCTTCGCCAGGAGCGAATATATGCGAGACGGTGTACGACATGCCGGGGCGATCATGATGGCTGTAGGGATGGTCTTATCTTCTGCGTTGCTGGCTATGGGAGCGAACCGGCCATTTTGGACGGAGCAGGCGATGTTTCGATTCGGAGAGGATCTGTTTTTCGTGGGCCGGTCGACATGCGCTCCTACTGCGGAAGTGGGAAGACAGCGTGCCTACCATGCTGCAATTCAGGAAGTTCAGAATTACACCAGGGCGGCGGAAGTAGGCAATGTGCGGATTGAAACACAAATGATCTATGAAGAACCAAATCCTGAATCCTGCCGCGAGGGGCAGACGTCGGTATGGAGATTGCTGCGTGCTCCAGCCCACCGGCTGGACAAATTGAATCGCATAGCATTGCAACAGTCGGATCCACAGGAAATGAAGAGGATTGGGACGGGGTTTTACCAGAAAGTGCGAGATCTGACCCCAAAAGTCGGCATGCACAAAGATGAGGTCTTTGAGTTGTTTGGACAGCCGAAATCCATCACGATGCTTCAGGCCGGCACCGTCATCCGGTGGGAGTATCCTCGGTTCGGATTTACTCTCTCGTTCGACGGGAATGGATATGTAACCGGTTGGAAACACGCCGGTCCAGTCTCCAGCGCGAAGGCCGGTTCTTTTTCGCCCGCAGCATCTCAGGAGTTGAGTGCCGGCGTCGATCAACCGAAGCAAATACGTCAGTCGGAAGAACCTGCTATCGATCTGACGAAGCAGCTGGAAAAACTTCAGATACAAAATAAGGGGCTTGCTGAAGCAAAGGAAGCCAGAAGGCATTGTGAGAGGATCTATTCCCACGATAGTTCGCTCCAGGAATCCTGTACGAAATATGAAGTGAGCAAGAGGGAGCGCCTGCAGGCTTCAGGAGATATTGGTTTGGATGCGAGTCGAGCGGCAAAAGTTATTTGTAACAGCCGGTGGCCGAATGACGATGAGCTGAGACAGTCTTGTCAAGGTTTTGAGCGAGACCGTATTCTCGATCTCCAGAAACGAAGATACTAGCTCTCATCTGTCGAATCATTCCCTCTCTCCTAACAAGGCTGCTTCCGATTCTTTTCGGCGCGCATTCGTTCAGTAGAAACACGAAGGGCCCGGCGGTTTCCCGCCGGGCCCTCCATGATGGCTGTTAGCTGGCCTGCCCTGAGCCTGCCGAAGGATCGAAGGGTTAGTACATTCCTTCCATGCCGCCGTGGCTATGTCCACCTGCGCCACCGGCCGGCTCTTTCTTCTCTTCCGGCAATTCGGTGATCATCACCTCGGTCGTGAGCATCAATCCCGCTACGCTCGCTGCATTCTGCAATGCGCAACGCGAGACCTTGGTGGGGTCGATGATACCGGCCTTGATCATATCCACGTATTCTTCTGTCGCGGCGTTGTAGCCTCCGCTCGCGTTCTTGTCGTTGCGCACCTTCTCAACGATGACGGAGCCTTCCATCCCGGCGTTGAATGCGATTTGACGAATCGGCTCTTCGAGCGCCCGGCGGATGATACTGACACCCACCTGCTGTTCCGCTACCAGCTTGAGCGAATCCAACGCGCCGATGCAACGGAGATAGGCTGTTCCGCCGCCTGGGACGATCCCTTCCTCGACGGCTGCCTTGGTGGCGTGCAAGGCGTCTTCGACACGCGCCTTCTTTTCCTTCATTTCAGTTTCGGTCGCAGCCCCGACGTTGATGACGGCCACACCGCCGACCAGCTTCGCGAGTCGCTCTTGGAGCTTCTCCCGATCGTAGTCCGAGGTCGTCTCGTCGATCTGTGCCTTGATCTGCTTGACGCGGCCTTCGATCTTCTTCGGATCGCCGTAGCCTTCCACGATCGTGGTGTTGTCCTTGTCGACCGTGACGCGCTTGGCGCGGCCGAGATCCGTGAGCTTCACGTTCTCCAGCTTGATGCCGATATCTTCCGAAATCACCTGGCCGCCGGTAAGGATCGAGATATCCTCCAGCATGGCCTTGCGGCGATCGCCGAATCCAGGGGCCTTGATGGCCGTCACATTGAGGGTGCCGCGGAGCTTGTTTACGACCAACGTCGCCAGGGCTTCACCTTCTACGTCTTCCGCGAGAATCACGAGCGGCTTGCCCAACTTGGCGACCTGCTCGAGAACCGGCAGCAAGTCCTTCATGCTGCTGATCTTCTTCTCGGAAATGAGAATGAGCGGGTCTTCCATGGCTGCTTCCATCCGCTCGGCGTTGGTGACGAAGTAGGGGGAGATGTAGCCGCGGTCGAATTGCATACCCTCGACCACGTCCAACGAGGTGGTCATGGACTTGGCTTCCTCGACCGTGATCACGCCGTCTTTGCCGACCTTCTCCATCGCTTCTGCAATGAGGTCGCCGATGGTCTTGTCGTTGTTGGCCGAAATCGTCCCGACTTGGGAGATTTCGGTCTTGTTCTGGCAAGGCTTACTGAGCTTCTTCAGTTCACCGATCACCACCTCGACCGCCTTGTTGATTCCGCGCTGGATTTCCATCGGGTTCGCGCCGGCGGTGATATTCTTTGCGCCTTCGCGATAGATGGCTTGTGCGAGCACCGTCGCGGTCGTGGTGCCGTCGCCTGCCGTATCGCTGGTCTTGCTGGCGACTTCGCGCACGAGCTGGGCGCCCATATTCTCGTACGGGTTCTTGAGTTCGACTTCCTTGGCCACGGTCACGCCGTCCTTGGTGATCGTCGGAGCGCCGAACTTCTTATCGAGAATCGCGTTGCGTCCCTTAGGTCCGAGTGTTGCCTTCACGGCGTCGGCGAGCTGGTTCACCCCTCTGAGGATGGACGCGCGCGCTGCGTCACCGTACAAAAGTTGCTTTGCCATAGTCATTCCCCCTTAATTTTCGTCGTAGTGTGTGTAAGTTGATGATTAGCTGGCGAAGACCCCGAGGATATCTTCTTCCTTGAGGATCAAGCATTCTTCGTCTTCGATCCGGAGCTTGCTGCCGGAATATTTGTCGAACAGGACTTGATCGCCGATTTTGACATTCTCCACCTTCTTGCCGATAGCCTGGACGATACCTCGTTGCGGCTTCTCTTTCGCGCTGTCCGGCACGTAGATCCCGCCGGATGTCCGGTCCAACTCTTCGGTATAGGTGACGAACACCCGGTCACCCAGAGGCTGGAACCCCTTGGCTACATTCTTCTTCTCTGTCTTTTCCTTGGCTGCAGTGCTCATAACAACACCCTCCCGTGAAGTTAAATCGGTGAATATCGACGATGTAGAACAGGTTCGAACTCGATGGCGTAATCGTAGTACTCCAGAACGAGCAGAAGTCCTGATCCGCTGGACACGGGGGTAGAGATAGCCTCGTGTTCGTCCAAGTCAAGGGGCAAAAATGGGGAAATCTTTCTCAGCCCTCACGACCGGGACATAGGGAACCATAACCGATTGAAACATGGGTTTTCTAGAAGTTTTTTTTCAAATGGTGAGATAGGTGAAATTATATTCGTAAGTAGTCGAAATCTTTGATGTCTTTCTTGATGTAGTCACGCAATCGCTTGATAATGCGAGCTTCCAGTTGTCTGGTCCTTTCTTTGGTGACGGAGTATTTGCTGCCGAGGTCATCCAGGGTGAGAGGGGTTTCCGAGAGAATCCTGTTCCGTAGGATATCTTCATCTCGCTCATCGAGTGTCTTCACGAACTCGGCGAGCTTGGCGCGGAAGAGACTCTGTAATTGGGTTTGTGCGAGTTGCTCGTCGGCCGGAACCTGCTGGGAGGGAAGGACGTCCAGGAGACTCCCTTCCTGATCCTCGCCGATCGGTTGGTCCAGGGATAGTTCCCAGTTGCCCAACCGCTGGCCCATCTCGATGACATCCCGTTCCCTTACGTTTAAACGGTCTGCGAGTAACTTCGTGTCCGGAGCGAACCCCTCCCGTTCGAGCTTGGCCTTTTCCTTTTTAAGATTATAGAACAGCTTTCGTTGATCCTGAGTCGTTCCGATCTTGACGAGGCGATAGTTGTTCAGCAAATAGCGAAGAATATAGGCCCGGGACCACCAGGCAGCGTAGGCATAGAATCGCACGTTCTTCGAGGGGTCGAACTTCTTAATGGCATGCATCAATCCGACATTGCCCTCTTGAATGAGGTCCATGTGGTCGGCGCCTGTATGCAGATACTCAGCGGCTATTGAAATGGATACACGCAGGTTGGCCATGATGAGTTTTACCGCTGCGTCGCGATTCCCTTGTATTCGATATTCATGAAACAGTTGTAGTTCTTCCTCCTTGGAGAGGTAGGGATAGCGCCGGACTTCGGCCAGATATTGCTGGAGCGCTGTAACCGGCACCACAGCCGTGATGTCTGTGGCATGGTGATCTTCCTGAGCTGGACGGTAGGATGCTTCGGGAGGCGGACCGATCTCGGCGATTTCATCCTCGGAGGGGTCCAAGACCTCCGGTTCGATCGGTTCTTCGTCGAGATCCTTGTTGCGCGGACTCATAACGGTCGAGAATATCATAAGAGCGAGGAGCCTGGGTGTTGAAAAAGTCCGCCACGCGCTGTGGCGCGTGACAGGCCGGACGTGCGAGACTGGCGGGACCGGGGTAGGCTGAGGTCAAGGCTAAGGTTGAGCGAAAGTCTAGTGTTCTTCATTTCGGCCTTAACCTTAGCCTCAACCTCAACCTTCCGTAGGGCCGGTGGACGGTTTAGCTTCCTGGTGCGATGAGGAGAATGGGATGACGGATATGTTCCTGGCCCTGAAGCGCGGGCATTGGCCCAGCGTGATCGGCGCCTGGCTCCATCTCACGGTCAGTTTTATGGTCTGGTTGCTGATGGGGGCGCTGAGTTTGACCCTTGCGCAGGACCTCCATCTTAGCCCGGCTGACACGGCTCTTATAGTGGCGCTTCCGCTACTGAGCGGTGCGTTTCTGCGTGTCGTTGCTGGGTGGAGCAGCGATTGGTATGGGGCGAAACCAACTGGTGTGCTGATTCTGATAGGCGAATTGGCAGTCGCCTTATGGGGATGGTTGGGCGCCCATAGTTATGCCGAGTTGCTCGTTGTTGCCGTCTTACTCGGTATCGGCGGGGCCAGTTTTGCCGTGACCTTGCCCTTGGCTGGTCGCACCTATCCAGCGGCCCATCAGGGATTGGTGTTGGGAGTTGTCGCCTCGGGTAATATCGGCACCGTGCTGATTCTCTTTATCGCGCCACGTATCGCGACCACAGGCGGATGGCACGCCGTGTTTGGATGGATGATTCTCCCGATCCTGCTGGCGTTCGCGTCCTTTGTGTTTCTTGTTCGTGACGATCGACAGAGCCGGCGGAACGAACGCGATGCGCAGTGGTGGCATAATGTGGCAACGTTGATTCGACATCCGAAAGCCTATTGGCTTTGCGGGCTCTATGGCGTGACATTCGGCGGGTTCGTCGGTTTCTGCAGCATCCTTCCGCTCTTCTTTCACGAACAGTATCGGGTTGACGCGGTGGTCGCCGGCTCGCTTGTTGCCTTGTGCGGGTTGCTGGGCAGTCTGATCCGTCCCTTTGGAGGGTACGTGGCGGACAGGATCGGCGGTCTGCGTGCCTTGATGCTGGCATTGCCTCCTATTATGGGGATTATCTCGCTGCTCGGTGAAGTTACAGGAGTTGCCGCCGCGGTGGTATTGATGGTGGCGGCGGTGGGGGCCATGGGGGTTGGAAACGGTGTGATTCTTCAGTTGGCTTCGGAGTGGTTCCCTAAACAGATCGGCTTCGCGTCTGGCATCGTAGGGGCAGCCGGTGGGATCGGCGGTTTTCTCTTGCCGGTTTGGCTGGGGACTTTGAAAGAAGTAACCGGTTCCTATCGGGCCGGATTATGGATGTTTGCCGTGGCGGCAAGCATTGCCTGGGGATCCGTGCTGGTGGCAGAACGACGATCGCGCCGAATACTCGATCCCATCGAAGCGGCCGGCCGGTTCCCCCGTTGACAACCGGCCGGTCAAAAAAACGATGTTAAATCTTCAATGGTAGATGATAGATTGATTGCCCATTGAACATTCACCGTTAAACGTTCGCTATTGAAACTATGCCCACTCCTTTTCACACCATCGAAGAGGCGATTAAGGACATCAAGAAGGGGAAATTCATCATCCTCGTCGATGATGAAGATCGTGAGAATGAAGGCGACCTCGTCATGGCGGCTGAACATGTGACGCCTCAGGCCGTCAATTTCATGGCTCGCCATGCCCGTGGGTTGATCTGCCTGGCCCTCACGCCCCAACGGGTGGACGAACTCCATCTCCCGCAGCAGGCGGTGGAGAACACGGCGACTTTTGGCACGGCCTTTACCGTATCCATCGATGCGAGGCATGACATTACGACTGGCATCTCGGCGGCGGATCGGGCCACGACGATCCAGGTGGCGATCGATCCCAAGTCCAAGCCGGGCGACTTGGCGCGGCCCGGCCACATTTTTCCTTTAAAGGCGCAGCAGGGCGGCGTGTTGAAGCGCGCAGGACAGACCGAGGGATCGGTCGATCTGGCCAGGTTGGCCGGGCTTACACCAGCCGGCGTGATTTGCGAAATCATGAACGAGGACGGCACCATGGCGCGGGTGCCGGAACTGACGAAGTTCGCCAGGGCTCACAAGCTGAAGATGGTTACGATCAAGGCCTTGATCGAGTACCGCATGCAGCGCGAGACCTATGTGCGGCGAATGGCCAGCGCACGGCTACCGACCATGTTCGGAGATTTTGAGGCGGTCGCGTTCGAGAGTGAAATCGACGGTATCACGCACATTGCTTTGGTGAAAGGGAGAGTCGATGGCGGCGATCCTACCCTGGTGCGGGTGCACTCGGGCTGTTTGACTGCCGATGCCCTAGGGTCCTTGCGGTGTGACTGCCGTGACCAACTCCATAGGGCGATGGAAGTGATCGATAAGGAAGGGCGCGGGGTGCTGCTCTATCTCAATCAAGAAGGGCGCGGCATCGGCCTGCTCAACAAGATTCGGGCCTATGGGTTGCAGGATCAGGGGAGCGATACGGTGGAGGCCAATCTGAAGCTGGGGTTTAAAGCCGATCTGCGTGATTACGGAGTCGGGGCGCAGATTCTCGTCAATCTTGGGCTGCACCAGATCAGGCTCATCACGAACAATCCGCGCAAGATCGTCGGTATTGAAGGCTATGGGTTGCGAGTCGTCGAGCGTGTATCGATCGAGATTCAGCCCCGTGCGGCGAATGTGAAGTATCTGCGCACAAAAAAGAATAAGATGGGGCACATTCTCAAGAAGGTGTAAGAAGGGAACGGCCCGCCCGCCCTTCTTTGCTCGCAGAACGCGCACGATAAGAATGTGCTCGTTCGATGCGCGCAGTTGAAGGGCCAGCTGGCCCTTCCCTTGTTCGTGGCGAACGTGCTGGAGGAAATGAAACAAAAAGATGAAACTGCGGAAGGGTTCTCAGGATGCGACGGGGTTGCGGGTTGGGATTGTCGTTGCGAAGTTCAACAAGTTCGTGACGAGTAAGCTGTTGAGCGCCTGTGTCGAGGAATTGACGAAACAGGGGGTCAAGGCAGACGACGTCGAGGTGGTGCGGGTGCCGGGGGCATTCGAGATTCCGCTTGTGGCTCGAACGATGGCACGGACGAAGCAGTTCGATGCCGTGATTTGTCTCGGCGCGGTCATCCGTGGCGATACGCCGCATTTCGATTACATCTGTGCGGAGGTCAGCCGCGGGGTCGGGCAGGTGTCGCTGGATACCGACGTGCCGATCATCTTCGGGGTGCTCACGACGCATACGGTCGCGCAGGCAATCGAACGGGCTGGGTCGGCCAAGTTCGATCGTGGCGCTGAAGCGGCGAGGTCTGCGATCGAAATGGCGACGGTCATGCGTCAATTACGGGCAGGCGAGGAGACCCCGGTGAGCGTGAAGCGTGAAACGCTAAACGTGAGACGTGGAGCGTTTCATAAAACGCGGGCGCCGCGAAAGCGCAAGTAGCCATGGGATCCCGCCATCAAGCCCGTGAACGCGCGCTCCAGATTCTGTTTCAGTACGATATTCACGGGAGGCCGGGCCTGTGGCTGGATCTGTTTTGGAAGGAGAACGAGGCGACGGATGAGGTAAAGGCCTTTGCTGAACGACTTGTCGCAGGAGTGTTGGAGAAGAAGAAAGAGCTGGATGTTCTCATCGGGAAATATGCCACCAATTGGAAAGTCAGTCGCATGCCGATCGTGGACCGCAGTATCCTTCGCGCCGGTGTCTATGAATTGATGTGGATGGATGAAGTGCCGGCCAAAGTCACGGTGAACGAGGCTATTGAGTTGGCTAAGAGTTTCGGCGACGATGATGCATCCAAATTTGTCAATGGGATTCTCGATCAGGTGTTGAATAAGGAGCTGACGCTGGCCGCTAAAAGACGTGGGGCGTCAGGCGTGAAAGGTTAAACGTGAAAGGTGGGGTATTGAAATTCAAGGCAAGTAGCTCTTTCTCTTGCGTTTCACGCTTCACGTTTCACGTTTCACGAGGCCGCCATGATTGACAGATACACTCGTCCCGAGATGCAGTCCATCTGGGAGTTGAAGCGTAAGTACGAGATCTGGCTCACCGTCGAGCTGGCTGCCTGCGAGGCGTTCGAACGGGCGGGGCAGGTTCCGCGCGGCACCGCGGCTCGTATTGGGAAGAAGGCTACAATCGATGTGAAGCGCATCGCCAGGATCGAGAAGGTGACGAAACACGATGTGATCGCCTTTCTCGAATCGCTCGTGGAATCGGTCGGCCCTGAACATCGGTTTCTCCACATGGGGCTGACCTCGTCGGATATTGTGGATACGTCGTTGGCCGTGCAGATGACCGAGGCGCTCGACCTCATTCTTGACGATCTCGACGAATTGGTCGCGGTGTTGAAGCGGCAGGCGCTGAAGTACAAACATACCGTGATGGTCGGCCGCTCGCATGGTATTCATGGCGAGCCGATCTCATTCGGTTTCAAGTTGGCCATTTGGTACGAAGAGGTCTGCCGGCATCGGGAGCGGCTGACGCATGTGCGGCAGGAGATTGCAGTCGGGAAACTGTCCGGCGCGATGGGCACCTTTGCCCATCAAGGACCTGAGATAGAAGAGTATGTCTGCGCCAAGCTGGGACTGACGCCGGACCCTGTCTCGAATCAAATCGTGCAGCGCGATCGCCATGCCTCCTATGCTTCGGCGTTGGCGTTGCTCGCTGCCAGCATCGAAAAGTTTGCGACGGAGATTCGCCATCTGCAACGGACCGAAGTGCTCGAAGCGGAAGAGTATTTTTCGGAAGGACAGAAGGGATCTTCGGCGATGCCGCACAAGCGGAATCCGATCGCTTCGGAGAATCTCTGCGGGCTGGCGCGCGTTGTGCGGGGCAATAGCCTTGCGGCAATGGAGAATGTCGCTCTGTGGCATGAGCGCGATATCAGCCATTCGTCCGTTGAGCGCGTGATCATGCCGGACAGCACGATTCTGATCGACTATATGCTGGCGCGGATCACGGATGTCATCGAACATCTGGTGGTCTACCCGGTCAACATGAAGCGCAACCTGGATCTTACCGGGGGGCTGGTCTACTCGCAGCGGCTGCTGCTGCGGCTCATCGAGAAGGGCGCCCAGCGCAAGGAGTCCTATGAGGCTGTCCAGCGCAATGCCATGGCCTCCTGGAAAGGCGAGGGGGGATTACAAGAATTAGTCGGCCGGGACCCCTTCGTGACGAAACATCTCACGGCAACGGAGATTCGTTCCTGTTTCGACCCGAAGTATTATCTGCGCCATCTCGATAAAATTTTCAGACGGGTATTCGGATCGGGAGCGCGTAAACCAGTGAAAGGAAGAAAACGATGAGATCTGCTATTTCTGTGCTCATGCGTGTTGCTGTGCTGGTGTTGGCCGGTTCGGTGGCGGTGTCCACTGTCGAGGCAGCCGACCGCGAGAAGCTGCTGAGTGAGCCGGGCGTCTATGGCACCTTTGCCGCCTTCCATCTCGATGCGGACTGGGCGAAAGAGGGGCAGGCAATGCGTATCACGCAATTACTCACGTTGAAGGGAGTGGTTGAGCAGCATCGGGAGAAAGTGGCGATCGATGTCTATCTTCTGCGTGGACTCTCCGATCGCGCCGATGTGCTGTTTCGCATCCACGCGGCCGAGCTGCGCGAGACTCAGCAGTTTCTGCTGGATCTTCAGGCCAGCCAATTCGGGAGACACTTGACCGACAGCACCATCTTTTCCGGCCTGACGAAGAAAGCCAACTATGTGCCGGGCATGCCGGACAACCTCAAGACCGAGCTGAAACTCCCCAGCGATCCAGGATCCAAACCCTATGTGATTGTGATTCCAATACGGAAGGATGCGGACTGGTGGTCCCTGCCGCAAGCGCAACGCGCGGCGATGATGCAGGAACATACGGAGGCCTCGTTGCCCTACAGCAAGACGGTCAAACGGAAGCTCTACCATGCGACCGGTCTCGACGATTTGGACTTCATTACCTATTTCGAAACCTCGCAGCTGGAAGACTTTCAGAGTTTGATTTTGGCTCTGGAGAAGGTGAAAGAGTTTCGGCATAATCGGCGATTCGGCCATCCGACCCTGCTGGGAACGGTCAGATCGCTGGATGAAGTCATTGAAGTGCTGGCTCAGTAAGTAGCCCGCGTTACTCGTGAAGCGTTTCATGTTTCGAGTTTCTAGTTTCATGTTCCAAATTTCAGGTTCGAGACTGGGATTTCAGCAATCCGAAACGAGCAACTCCACTCCTGGACGAACGACGCTTCACGAACGACGAGGAACGCAGCAGCGGATAGGCGATTGCAGCAGAAGTGTTCAGTAATGCAGGTTAAGGAACGATTATGACGACAGGTGCACTTCTCTACGAAGGTAAAGCCAAGAAGGTCTTTGCGACCGACAAGCCGGATCTGGTCGTCCAGTATTTCAAGGACGATGCGACGGCCTTCAACGCGCAGAAGCGCGGGACGATCGTCGAGAAGGGCGTGATCAACAACAAAGTGTCGGAGCGGCTCTTTCGGCTGCTGGAACAGGCCGGAGTCCCGACGCATTTTGTCGAGCGGTTGAGCGACCGGGAACTACTTGCGAAGAAGGTGGCGATCGTGCCGGTCGAAGTGGTGGTCCGCAATGTGGTGGCAGGCAGTTTGGCGAAGCGTCTGGGGTTGAAAGAAGGCGATCCCATCGAGCCTGCCATCGTGGAGTGGTACTACAAGAACGACGGGCTGGGCGATCCGCTTATCGCCGATGAACATATTCGGCTGATGAAGCTGGCGACAGTGGAACAGATGGCCGAGATCAAGCGCCTGGCGCTGAAAGTAAACAGCGTCCTTCAGCCATTTTTTGTGGAACGGAAGATGATCCTCGTCGATTTCAAATTGGAGTTTGGGCTGTACAACGGCACGCTGATTCTGGCCGATGAGATTTCGCCGGATACCTGCCGCTTTTGGGATCAGACGACGAAAGAATCGATGGATAAGGATAGGTTTCGGAAGGATTTGGGGAAGATTGAAGAGGCGTATCGGGAAGTGTTGAAAAGAGTGTGCGGATAGGAGAGTAAGGGCGCCATGGTGACTTCCTTGCTCGCAGAACGCGCACGATGGGACAGTGCTCGTTCGATGCGCGCAGTAGAAGTCAGCCATAGCGCCCTTACAAAAAATACTCCCGATTCTTATGGGGTGAGGGTGGAGGATATAGACGGAGGGACTGTCCTCCTTGCTCGCGCAACGCGCAGTTGAGGACAACCTCACCATCCCCTTCGAAGACTACTCCACATCTTTTGGCGAAGGGGAGAGAAGGGAAGGGGAAGTGAAGGGGGAGATGTGATGGGGTTTCGGCGGCTGTTCATGATGTATGGGTTGGTGGGCTCCATTTTGGGGGTCATGGCGGTGGTCGGTATGTTGACCTATCGTCTGCAGGAGTCACCATGGCGCTGGCCGCTTCTGGCGATTATCGTGGCCGGGTTCGGGACGATCGCGGGGATTTTTTGGATCAGGAGATATGTGGACAGACAGACCAAAGAGTCTGAGCAGCGAGATCAACGGTGACGGGAGAAGGAGATGGAGGCTGATGCTCTTCTGTGCTCGCGCAACGCGCGGTCTCGGAAGACCCTCGTTGGACGCGCGCAGTGGAAGATCAATCAGCCTCCATCCCTGAGCAGTAACGAGCGAGCTTAGAGGGATCACTTAGTTAGGATGACGGCCGTTCGATGCGCCTGGGTGAGAGCGTTCGTGCTGCCCTTTGTTGAGGGGTGTGAAGAAGAACTAAGGAGGGGGTAGTGAAGGCGAAGATTCATGTGACGTTGAAGCAGGGCATTTTGGACCCTCAGGGGAAGGCGATTGAGCATGCGCTCGATTCGCTGGGGTTCAAGAATGCGGGCAATGTACGGGTCGGGAAGTATATGGAAGTGGATGTGAATGAAACGGACAAGGCGAAGGCTGAGGCCCAGGTGAAGCAGATGTGCGAAAAGCTGTTGGCCAATACCATTGTCGAAGAATATCGGTACGAACTAGCAGGGTGAGGTTAAGGTCGAGGCTGAAGAAGTGTTCGCTCAACCTCAACCTTAGCCTTAACCTTCTGAGGAATTATGAAGATCGGAGTGGTGGTATTCCCCGGCAGTAATTGCGATCACGACTGTCAGCATATCTTTAAGGATGTGCTGGGGCAGTATGTGGAGATGATTTGGCACAAGGAGACCCTGCTTGCGGGGCTGGATGCGATCGTCCTGCCGGGCGGGTTTTCCTACGGCGACTATTTGCGGACTGGCGCGATCGCGCGGTTTTCGCCGGTGATGGGGGCGGTGAAGGAGTTTGCGAAGAAGGGCGGGTTGGTGCTCGGCATCTGCAACGGGTTTCAGATTCTGCTGGAAGCCGGGTTGTTGCCAGGCGCGATGCTACGCAACCGTTCGCTCCACTTCATCTGCAAGGATGTCTATGTGAAGGTTGAGAATGCGGCGACAGCCTTCACGGGAAGTTATGAGTCCGGACGGGTGTTAAAGATTCCGATCGCCCATGCAGACGGGAACTACTACACCGATCCGGTCACACTCGCGGCGATGCAGGCGAATGCCCAGATTGTGCTGCGCTATTGCACGCCGGGTGGCAAGGTGACGCAGGAGGCGAATCCGAACGGTTCACTCGATAATATCGCGGGGATCATCAATGCCGAGGGCAATGTGCTGGGCATGATGCCGCATCCGGAGCGCTGTGCTGAAGAAGTCTTGGGCAATGACGACGGGAAGTTGATTTTTTTGTCGATGCTGGAGTCGCTGAAGGGGAATAAGAAGCAGCTGAAGATGGTAGGAGCGTGACCGGGGGTCCTGCCGCTGACCAGTCCGTCTGTCCTCGCGCAACGCGCGGCCTCAGAAGGATGCAAGGGAGCAGGCAGACCGTTCTTCTTGCTCGCAGAGCCCCCACGATAAAGCGGTGGTCGCTCGATGCGCGCAGTGAAGAACAATCTGCCCACTCCCTCTGGGGATGTTGGGGAATCAGAAGGCCCTCGCCCGGGTAAATGGCACGTCTCGACGTGCCAGTGGGTGGGCGGGTGAGAAAGTCGCCCGCAGTGGGAGATCATTCAGCCTTCATCCCTGAGAGATTGTGAACTTATTTAAGGAAGCGTGTTAGGCGTTCAGGAAAGAGATGAGTGGCCAAACAAGTACATGGAAGTCTGGGCTAGCTTGGGTCCTTCTGAGTCCGCTTGTTCTGCTGATGGCGCTTATCGCAACTCCCCCCCCCAGCGGTTGAGTCGCTGACCGGCTACTATGTTCAAGTTGCGGTGGCTGGGGCGTGGGCAGCTTGCGGGGTTGTCGCTGGCATTGCGAGAATGGCTTCGGTTCCTTGGGCCTGGCGTCTGCAGGGCGTCCTGCGGTGGATCGCCTTCGCGTTCGTTTATGCGTGGGTGGTCCTGATTGCGGTTTACTCGATCTTGTTGTTCTTCAAGCTGGAGACAGGGGCTTGGGGGTTGGGGTTATCCATCGTAGTTGGGGTTTTTCTAACGGGCGTACCGCTTCTCTACCTCGCAAGAAGGCGAAAGATGCGTGAAGCCCACGGACTGCCTAGACAGGGTGAGAAGCCACCACATGCGGGGGATGAAAAGGGGACAGGCTGATTTATTTTCGTTGGCTGCGGCGTAGGGGGGGCGAGGCTTAGCGTGACGGCAAGGCACGACTAACATTTGCGCATACTAAACGGGAGCCGTGCCTCAAGGGAAAGTAGTCGGTCCTCACTTTTGCATTCAAGCAGAGCGCTAGATAAACACTGGACTTTTCAGTAGACTTATCTGCGACGAACTGTGGGGTTGTTTTCTTTTCGCCCATATAATGGACTTGTCGTCCGCATAGGCTTCTACGTCAGCCAGAAGTTGCCGGCCCTTGCAGTGGTTCTTATGTGAAGGGGTATCGAAGAATAAGAGGAGCCGCTATGAAGTTTACGATTACCATCACGCGCGATGAAGATGGAGTGTACATCGCTGAATGTCCGGCTATTCCGGGCTGTGTCAGTCAAGGCAAGACGGAAGCGGAGGCACAAGCCAACGTGCAGGATGCCATCAAGCATTGTCTTGAAGTGCGTGCTGAAATGGGGATACCTCTGACCGTCCTCACTCGCCAAGTGGAAGTCATCGCGTAATGCCGCCGGTTCCCATTCTTTCTCCATCCGACGTCATTAAGATCCTCCAGCGTCTTGGCTGGCAAGTGGTTCGTCAGAAAGGCAGCCATATCATCATAACGAAACCAGGCCACATCGCCACTCTCTCGATACCCAATCACTCTGAAGTTGCACGAGGCACGCTTGCAGTTTGATCGCAACAGCAGGACTGACAATCGAGCAGTTCCTCGAAGCCTCGAACAAGTAGGCCAGTGCCTAAAAATCGAGGGCAGAGAAACGGCAACGGCGATGGCATTATGCTCGGGACGTTCGGAGGTGTGCTAGACGGACAGAAATCACCAAGTCCGATTTTTGCGGATCGGCTTAAACGTTGTTGGGCGTCCACACACGTCTTGTTCGTCGACAGTCATGATTGAATTCCCAGACATCCCAGGTCTGAAGCTCGCTACGCGTACAGAGAGAGGAATCGATCTCGATGTCGCACCCGATACGCCTGCCTCTTCGTTCTTGCATTTGCTGTGGTGGCTGCCGCGTCGTTGTGAGCTATCGTTCTATGACCAGTTCTTTCCAAGCCCCAGCGACCCTGGCGCCTATGTCGATGTGCAACGCAAGAAGGATTGGTTCCAGTACCGAATGAGCAACCACGGCTGGTCCCAAACGTGGAACACCCAGAGTCCGGAACTCATTGCCGCCTGGTTGGTGTTAAACCTCAAAGCCAAATCGACGGTCAATGAACCACTGAGGAGAATGCGTGTCGATGAGAATGTCTCGCTTCCCGATGCGTTCAAGACTAAGTGAAACGTGCTATGCCTAGCAGCAGTCCACGGATTCAAGATGATGCCCAGCCCGTCATTCCAGCGGACTTACCGCAAGCGGCGCGCCGTTGAGCGTCAGCGATAGGCCGCTTATGACACTTGCCGATGCGGTTGACAGTTTCACGGAATGGTCGGCTCCTTGGACTTTCCGGAAGAGCATTCGCGAGAAGCTCGCATCTGAGCCCGAGCAGATCGCGCGCTTCGAGGCGCTCGTCTCAGAGGCATCGCGCTTTGAGCATTGGAATGCCGGCGACCTTGAGCTCGGATGCAAGATTGCGCACACCGCAACGAAAAAGAAGTTCCCGGACGTGGACGATCGAGTTATTGGTCCCATCGTTCGAGCGGCTTCATACGACTGGAAATGACAATGCGGCCTAACCATGCGCTGTGCGAACGGCGGGAACGCGTCGCGGCTGCACCACGCGCTCCGTGGCCGCCATCGCTGAGCGTGGATCGTTATGCCTCCCAACAACTCACATGAGGAGCCGTCGTGAACCAAAACATTTCTCTTCTGCGATCGATGCTCGCATGCCTGTTGTCGGTGGTCGCGCTCTCAGGATGTGCCTTTAATAAACCCCAAGGGCCGGTGTTCGTGCCGCATATGCTCTCGCAATCAGGTAGCGCATTAATTTATGTTTACCGGCCAAAGGGTGAACACTTTGGGTCTGACCGTGCCTATTCGCTTGTTGCAAACGGAAAGATTGTTACGGACTTACTGTATGAAGGGTACTATCCATTTGAGGTTGGACCAGGCAAGTTGTCGCTTGCGGCTGACCTCAAGAAAACAGTGGGGCAGCAACTTAGGGTAGGGCTTCTCGATTTTTCTTTACGTCCAGACGCAGCGACAATGGATATTGAAACGAAAGCAGGATCTACCTACTTCATAAAGTTCCGTCCTGAAGCACATGCTTTTTCTTTTGAACCGCGGCTCTATCTCATTGCCAACGATGTTGGCGATCGCGAGATACGCGATTGCAAGTTGATAGTGAATGAGAAGTGAAAACTGCGGACCAACCGCGGCTGCACGTCAGCGGGTGAGGTCGTTGCTTGACTTTGCACTTCCGCATCGCTTGCTGTTGGTGCGGCGTGAGTGGCATGGCGTCGATCCCGGCTTGGCTTTCGAAATACGTGACGGCGAGACGCCAAAACGAATCGCGTAGGGATTGGATGGTGCAAAGTCAGGCAATGACCCCATAACGCGTTTTGACGAGATAGCTGTGTTGACGATTGATATACTCGAGTCTTCAGCCTAAGTGCCTGAGTCGTGACATCCATGGTGAGATCGAATTGCGGCTCGTCCGGCGGAACTATATGTTTGCTTGATGGTTGAGCAGAAGAGCGTTGATTCCTGCAGGAGCGTACGATAAGCATGGTCCCACGCCTTTTCATCACCGCAATCTGCTGCCTGGCCGTGTTCTACTTCGTGTATTGGGTGCCGTTCTCTCTTATCATGCCCGATCGAACGTCTGACTGGGCGCCATTCGTTGGGTCGGCCATTTGCGCGCTGGCAGTCGGATGGTACGTCTGGCGCAATTTGACGTCAGGATCAGCGGGGCTGGCCAGTTCTGTTCTCCTGGGTGCCGTCGTGGTGGGCGGAGTGAGTTTTGTCGCAGGCTTCTTCGGTCCAATGATCTTTGCTCCGGGGGCGAACCAGGGCCCGCTACTGGGGTTGTTCATTACTGGTCCTCTGGGCGCTGTCGCGGGCGCAGTCGGCGGAGGAGTGCTGTGGATGGCGCGAGGCAGAAGGGGCAATGGCCGGCCTCGTGAGGAGAGGCGCTATCCAACAAGCGGATGAGGCGGCCTCCCTCCTGCCCAGCCATGTCAGGAAATCCGTTCGGTCTGTCTCAACCTACAAGATCGTCTGCTGGTTGCTGCCCGGTGCGGTGAGGTGTGAAAGAGCGCTCAGATATGCGACACGAAGTTGCGAGCCATGAACGCGGAGCCCAAAGGGAGAGTGAGGTAAAAGGTCGAGCAGTGACCCCATCTTCTTACGCTCGGCAGGGTCGTTACAGGGAGCGGCAACCATCGCTCTGTCGATCCCATTACAACTTATTGGGGATGCGCTCGGCGTAGCCGGTCAGCTCCATGTAGCCCTGTCCTTTGATTGGCTGTCCCTGTGTTGTGCCGCGGGCTTCCACTGCGCCTTCCCAGTGGGTGACTTGAGTACTGCGTGTGCATAGCAGTGGGTCAGACCTCGTTGTTTTATACTCAAGTTAGGCTGATTGGTTATGATCACCTCCGACCGGCCTGTTCTTGAGGAGTTGGTGGTTGGATGTGCGGCAGGTCAATATCAGCATACGCCACCAAGCTTCGCCGTCTAACCCGACGGTGGCGCCTTGACAAAAGCACACGGGAGACATATGGTTTAAGCGTTTCCCGCAGGAAAGGCATCGGAGCTGGAAGGGATATCCCGCGAGTTAACCGCAATATCCTAAGCGATTCATGTGAGGCGTTTTCTTTCGGGGTATTACTATGGAACTCACTGCTGTCCTTACGCCCGCCGAAGAAGGAGGGTATGTTGCGCTCAATCCCGAAACGGGGACTACCACGCAAGGTGAAACGGTCGAAGAGGCGGTCGCCAATCTGAAAGAGGCGACTGCACTCTATCTATCCGAGTTTCCTCTTCCCGCTCCAGGGCATCCAGTGGTCACCATGTTCAGCCTTCCAGCGCATGCCTAAGCTGCCTCGCACCTCCGGAACAGCAATTGTCAAAGCCCTTGAGCATCTCGGTTTCGTAAGGGTTCGCCAATCTGGTAGCCATGTCATCATGCGCCGCGGATCGAAAGGCTGTGTGGTGCCAATGCATAGCGAGGTCAAAATTGGAACGCTTGCGGGTGTCCTGCGGCAGGCAGAGGTTTCTACGGAAGAGTTCATGAATGCGCTGCGGTGAAGGGAAGGGGCTCAGCGATTCATTCCTCCAGGCCGCCTCCATCGAAGTAGATCGATCTTTGCCATTCACCAGAAAAGAATGATGGACTC
>NEWP02000001.1:109612-128061 GCA_002869895.2 Nitrospira sp. CG24E
TTCGCAAGGCAGGGGGTGGTATTAGCTTGATCAGCGCAATGTCGGGTTTGTTTAAGAGGCTCTGAAGTGCCCAACAAGTATTCGAGCGAGAAGAAGACTATTGGTGAGCTATTGAGCACAACATCCCCGCCAATAGTTGTGCCTGATTGGCAGAGGAATTATAGCTGGGAGTCATCATATGTGGAAGCTTTCTGGTATGACCTGTTGAATTTCTCCGAGCAATATCCTGGAGAAAACATTAATGAGCAGGAGTATTTTCTCGGATCCATTGTTCTCGTAAATAGCGGAGTAAGTCACCTTCTGCTTGATGGTCAGCAACGACTTGGAACTGCAACCATTCTCTTATCTATCATCCGAGATTATTTGAGGGAGTATAGCGCTGACGCAGCAACTCGAGCAGGGTCGAAGTATATTGCCGACTTTGATGATGCCACCGGGACAAATTCGTTCAAGCTCACACTTAATATCTATGATCGAGAGTTTTTTCGAAGAGAAGTTCAAGAGGTCTTAGAGGCTGCCAGTGTAAGGGCTGAAGCAAGTCTCGGATCCCATACCCTAATCCGAAATGCACGCAACTATCTTGCTGGAAAATTTGAGGAGAAATATAAGGAGCTGACCAGAGGTAAGGGGGCTTTTGACTGGGCCTTAAGGATACGCAAAGTTCTCACAGATCATGTTTCTGTGGTTGCTGTGGCATCTACGGATGAGGAAAATGCCTCAGCCGTTTTCGAGACTCTTAATGACCGGGGTATCGGCTTATCAGCTCCAGACCTTCTGAGGAACCTTCTTCTAAGAAGAGCAAATGAATTCGAGCGTGCTGAAATAATTGGTGGGTGGCAAGTGGTTCTTGAGATGGAGGAGGATGCGAAAGTCGATGACTTTCTGCGGCATTATTGGCTTTCACATCACGGAGACGTAAAGACTCGTTCGCTATACAAAGAGATTCGTCATCATGTGATTAGTAAGAACGAGAGCTCGGTCGTTTTTACTCGAAGTTTGAAAAAGTCAGCAAGCCTATACAGGGAGCTGGTTTCTGGGCGTGATGATGATGCTGAGCTTCAGCGGCTTCTGAGGTCAGTTGGTATGCTGGGTGCTAGGTCTTTGTGGCCTGCAATTCTTAGTGGATGGGAGGCTGAAGGACTAATCGACAAGAGGAAGAAATTAGCCAAAGCTTTGATTGCTCTTTTTGTTCGCCACAACGTTATTGGCAACTTAGAGAACAGTAAGCTTGAAAGTGTTGTGTTTGAGGTTGCCAAGCAGCTTAGGAGTGACCAGGATTTTGAGGGGGCAATTGCTCGACTAAAGGCATTGGCTCCATCCGATAGTGAGCTTGTTGAGCAGTTCAAGAATGCTCGAATAAGTAGGCAAGGCACGGCTCGTTACTTATTGAGGGAGATAGAACACTGTAAACGTAGAACAGGTGAGGTTAGCGTAGAAGCGCCAGACCGCGTCCATCTTGAACATATTTACCCTCAAACCCCTCGGCCAGGTTTTCAATGGGGAAATCATGTTTCCGCAGTTGATCGAATCGGGAATTTGACTTTGCTCTCCTCCCGTATGAATGAGTCGATCAAGAACGGTGTCTTTAGCGACAAGAAGCCAACCTATGTTCAGTCAGATCTGTTGGTGACAAAAGATCTGGCAGAGTTTGATGATTGGACATTTCAGTCTATTAGGAGTCGTCAAGAAAAATTAAGCGAGCATGTTCTTAATATATGGAACTTTCCCTAGATGGTTTGTTAGGCGTCTTGGCTCGTGTGTAGTGTGATATCGTTCCGACAAGATCTTTGCGATCACATTTATTGGGGGCAGTGGAGTCGCACGCACGTTGGAGTCATTAATCCATGCAAGCAGCCTTCGTTACTAAAGGTCCCATCGCGCAGCATAATCTGACGGACGGTGAGTATAAGAATATCGTCGTGATTTCTGCGATTCGGTGGGAGATAGAGCCATGACGACACAGACCCTGAAGAATAAAGCGCTCGATATCCATCGGATCGCTCGCTCGCATGGGGTGTCGCGGGTGCGGGTGTTTGGGTCTCACGCGGCTGGTACTGCGCGGCGTAGTAGCGATGTGGATTTGTTGGTCACGCTTCGGTCCGATCGTGACCTCTTGGATCTTGTGGATTTTAAGTTGGATGTCCAAGATTTATTGGGCTGCGAGGCGGATGTCGTCACCGAGAAGGGGTTGAGTCCATACTTGCGGCGAACCATTCTTCGGACGGCAAAGCCTCTGTCGTGAGGCAGCGGGTCACAGAGATTGTTAAACCTTTGTTAGGTGGAGTGTGAAGGATAGGTCGGCCGTTCGAGAACGATATCTGCGTGATGCGTTGCCGACCCGACTGGGTGGGCTGGCGGCGAATCTGAGTCGAATCAAGTCGTTTGCTGCACATGACGCCAGCCGTGATGCTGTGGAGAGCCTGATCGATGAGAGTAAGTACTTTATCGAGTGGACGGCGGCTGAAGCAGAGACGAAAACGGCAGCCGAGCTTGTCGATTTACAAATTCAACTCTCACAGTGGCAATATAACTGGGTACATATCTGGACTGATCCCGTTCAACGTCGTCAGATTGTCGAGGCATCGAACGTCTGGTCGAAGCGAGTCTTGGAATTGTCAGGGCTGCTGAAATCATAGGGCACGTTGATTCTGGAGTAAGTTGCACATGCAAGCACCGGCTATGAACAAAGACCTGAATGCGCAGCACAATCTGACGGACGATGAGTTGACAGAAGAAGAGGAAGTTGGAATCCTTGAAGGCCTAGCTGAACTTGATGCCGACAGAGGTGTTCTCCTTGCTAATGCGATTGGGGCAATTAAAGGAAGCGTAAGGCGGCCCTGACCGTGGAAATTTATCCGGGCATCTCGATGGACCCTGGCACTCGCTTTGGGAAACCTTGTCTCACGGGGATGCGTATTGATGTGGCGACGGTGGTGGGAGCGCTGGCTGCGGGAGAGAGTATTGAAGCAGTACGGAACGCCTACGACGTCACGCGCGAGCAGATCCAATCCGCAGCGACTTATGCGAGAGAGGAGGGCTTATGAGCAAAGCCACGGTCAAAGAGGAAATGAAAAAGATGCTGGAGTCTCTCCCTGAGGACTGCACATGGGAGGACATCCAGTATCACATCTACGTGCGAGAGAAGATTGAGCGTGGAATGGCCGCGGTGGATGCCGGCGACATTATTTCTCAGGAAGAAGCAGAGGCGAGGGTAGATCAGTGGCTAAAGTCGTCTGGACAGGGCCAGCGCTGAAGGACTTGCAAGTTATCGTCAGGTATATTGCGATGGACTCTCCGCGATA
The DNA here is from genome assembly GCA_002869895.2 of Nitrospira sp. CG24E. Lineage (GTDB taxonomy): Bacteria > Nitrospirota > Nitrospiria > Nitrospirales > Nitrospiraceae > Palsa-1315. The sequence goes on from NEWP02000001.1 coordinate 112,915, forward strand.
TGCGGAGCAGTTCTCAAAGCGATTGGTTCAGGCACCGCGAGTGTTGAGGGAGTATCCTTCCCTTGGAAGAATAGTTCCTGAATGTCAATTGGCGAATCTCCGAGAACTCATTCTTGGAGCCTATCGGATCATATACGAAATTCGCCAGGACATTTGTTACATCGAAGCAGTGATTCATGCAAGTCGGGACCTGATGATGCACTATGAGCCAGGCCAGTGGGATGTGACAGAATGATTATTACCAAAGACCTCATCGCGCAGCATAATCTGACGGACGATGAGTATAAGAAGATCGTCGAGATACTCGGGCGAGAGCCGAATATCACAGAGCTCGGCATGTTCTCTGTCATGTGGTCGGAACATTGTTCCTATAAGAGTTCGAGAGTGCATTTGAAGAAATTGCCGACGACGGGTCCGCGAGTGGTTCAGGGGCCGGGGGAAAATGCCGGCGCGGTGGATATCGGCGACGGGCTTTGCGCGGTGTTTAAGATGGAGTCGCACAACCATCCGTCGTTTATCGAACCCTATCAGGGTGCGGCGACGGGAGTGGGCGGGATTCTGCGCGATATCTTTACGATGGGGGCGCGTCCGATTGCCTTGCTCAATGCGTTGCGGTTTGGTGGACTGGAGACGGCAAAGAATCGCCACCTGATGAAGGGCGTGGTGGCAGGTATTGCTGGATACGGCAACTGTTTATCTGGGAAGGAGCGTATCCTTGTTCGGGTAAACGGTCGCACGAGAAATATGACATTTGCTGGAGTGGCAAAAGAGTTTTTCGAAGGCAAAGGTTATGGAGTGCAGGAGGTCGAACGAGGTTTTCTTCAAGTCTTATCATTTGACCCGATACTACTTGAGCCACGCTGGGTTGGCGTTAGGAAATTCTTCAGGCTCCAGGCCAACCGTCTCGTCAAGATCAAGACCACGATGGGTCGAGAGCTGGTAGTGACGCCTGATCATCCCACCGTGGTAGTGAAGGATGGAACGTTCGTGATTGTCCCTGCTTCTGACTTGACCGCCGGTGCTGCCGTGCCTGTCCTCACCATGTTGCCCAGTGGCTTGCCACCGCCGAAAGAATTTGACTTGCTCGATCTGTTCAACTCATCCAAGTTGAACATCTATGTGCGGCTTCCACAAACTATCGAGATCCCCCGTGAAACTATGCGACGGGTAGTAAAGGGAGTAAGTGACCGGTGCCGCTACCGTGCGCAGCGAACAATGCCTCTGCGAATCTATCGCCAGATCGAGCAGGAGCTTGGACTCTCGCGAGGGACTGTGGACCTCTACATCCCTAGTGGGAAAGCCAATTACATTCCGGCTGTTCTTCCATTGACGGGATCTGTGGCCAGGCTGCTGGGGTACTACTTGTCTGAAGGATGTGTGTCGCAAAACGGTAGCACGTACAAGCTCATCTGGACCTTTGGGAAACATGAGCGAGAATATGTGGACGACGTCATCGGCATTCTCACGACACTCGGGATTCGGCATTCCGTCTATTTCAGGAAGAGTACGATTGCGATTACGGTTAGTTCCTGGTGTTTGGGCCTCCTGTTTAAGGATCACTGGAAGACTGGAGCCTCTGCAGTTGATAAAGCAGTGCCGGACTTCATCTTCAATTGCTCATCTGAAATTAAGATCGAGCTGCTCAAAGGTCTGTTCAGAGGAGATGGTTCAGTCAGTATCTATCCGTCTGGAAGTAGGGTCAGGGTTCGCTACGCAACATCTAGTCCAACGCTTTTTGATCAGGTTGTCTTGTTGCTGCAAAGCCTGGGTTTGATGCCGTACCTCTATCGTGGCACACAACGGGATTCGCAGATTGCTGGCAGGGTGATTAAGGGCGGCGCAGAGATTTTTCATATCGAGTTCAATAACTTTGCCGATATTAGCCAATTGTCTGACTGGTTTTCCGAAGCGCTGAACCAAAGGATTCGGACAGGGCTTGCAGAGTATCCGAACATAGGAAAGCGCTTCAGCTACCCTCGATTCCAGTCGCACACTCATTTCTCGACGGTAACTGTCAGAAGCATCGAGCAGGTGGAACACTCTCAAGATGTATATGATCTTGAGGTTGATGATCCGCATCTTTTTGTGACGACGTCAGGGATTATTACGCACAACTGCATGGGTGTGCCGACGGTCGGAGGCGAAATCGTTTTCAACGATATCTATTCGCAGAATCCGCTCGTGAACGTGTTTTGCCTCGGCATTGCGCACAAGGACAAGATTTTTCTCGGGACAGCGGCCGGGGTCGGCAATCCGGTGATCTATTTCGGTTCGAAGACGGGCCGCGATGGGATTCATGGCGCGACGATGGCGTCCGATTCTTTCGACGATCAATCGGAGCAGAAGCGGCCTACGGTGCAGGTGGGCGATCCCTTTACCGAGAAGCTGTTGCTGGAAGCCTGTCTCGAACTGATGGCGGGCGATTTGCTGGTTGGGATTCAGGACATGGGAGCGGCAGGCCTGACCAGTTCGTCCTGTGAAATGGCGTCGCGGGCCGGCAATGGAATCGATCTGGACCTGACCGATGTGCCGCGGCGTGAGCCAGGCATGACGCCCTATGAATTGATGCTGTCGGAATCGCAAGAGCGCATGTTGATGGTGGCGCAAGCGGGCAAGGAAGAGGACTGCATCAAGATTTGCAAAAAGTGGGATTTGGATGTGGCGGTGGTGGGACGGGTGACAGGCGACGGGATCTTGCGTGTGAAGGATCAGGGCAAGGTGGTGGCGGAGATTCCGGCCAAGTCGCTTGCGGATGAGGGGCCGCGTTACGAGCGCCCCTATTCGCCGCCCGGTTACCAGGACATGTTGACCAACCTGAATTACGATGCGCTTCCCGATGTGAAGGATGCGAATGCGGCGCTGCTTTCGCTGCTGGAGTCTCCGACGATTGCGAGCAAACGCTGGGTCTATGAACAGTATGACCATATGGTGCGGACCAATACGATGGTTCGGCCCGGCTCCGATGCGGCGGTGGTGCGGATCAAGGGGACGAATAAGGCCCTGGCGATGACGGTGGACTGTAATAGCCGCTATTGCCTGTTGCATCCCTATGAAGGGGCGCGCATTGCGGTGGCTGAAGCGGCGCGGAATCTGGTCTGTTCCGGTGCGGAACCGATCGGGCTTACGGACTGTTTGAACTTCGGTAACCCGGAGCGGCCGGAGATTATGTGGCAGTTTGTGCTGGCGATCGAGGGGATGAAGGACGTGTGCGAGCATTTCTCGATTCCCATCGTCAGCGGCAATGTGAGTTTCTATAATGAGACCAATAGTCTCTCGATCTATCCCACGCCGATGCTGGGGATGGTGGGTCTGATTGATTCAGCCGATAAGACGATGACTCAGTGGTTCAAACAGGACGGCGATGCGATTATCCTCCTGGGCAAGACTCGGGAGGATCTGGGGGGCAGCGAATATCTGAAAGTGCTCCATCATCGGGAGCAGGGATCGCCACCGTTCTTGAGCCTCGAGACGGAGAAGGCGCTTCATGATTTCATTCTGAGTGTAATCCGTGAGGGAGCGGTGCAGTCTGCACATGACTGTTCGGATGGGGGTCTGTCTGTCGCATTGGCCGAGTGTTGTGTCTCTGCCCCGGACAGCAGGCGAGGGGCTATGGTAAGATTGCCGCTTGATCTATCGCGCCGTGATGCGCTCCTATTCGGTGAGAGCCAATCTCGGGTGGTCCTGTCGGTGAAACCAGAGATGGCCGATCGGCTATTGAATCGCGCTTGGGATTCCGGTATTCCTGCGATGAAGATCGGGACGGTGGGCGGCGACCGTTTCGTCATCGATGTGGAAAAGGGGCAATGGAGCGACGGTTGCCGCATCGACCTCCCGGTCAATGAACTGCACGATCGGTGGGCCTTTTCGATTGAACGAACGCTGAACGAAGCGTGAGGGGTTAGGCGTAAGGCGTTATGAGTCAGGATCAACAACTTCCTCCAATCCACTCACCACTCACCACTCACCACTTACCTATGTTCACCCCAGACAAATTTCACGACGAATGCGCAGTCTTCGGGATCTATGGCCACAAGGAAGCGGCAAATCTCACCTATCTTGGGTTATATGCTCTGCAGCATCGAGGGCAGGAAGCCTCCGGTATCGTTTCGGGCGATGGCGAGCAGTTTTACGTTCATAAGGGGAAGGGGCTGGTCGCAGATATCTATGATACCCAGTCGCTCGGGCAATTGACCGGGTCGATGGCGATCGGCCACAATCGGTACTCCACGGCAGGAGGGAACGATCTCAAGAACGTCCAGCCGTTCTCGGTCAATTTTGCATTCGGGAATCTCGCGCTCGCGCATAACGGCAACCTCATCAATGCGCAAGTGCTGCGTCACGAGCTAGAAGCCTACGGCGCCATCTTCCAATCCACATCAGACAGCGAAGTCATCATCCATCTGATCGCTCATTCCAGGGCCACGACGTTGCTGGCCCGCATCATCGATGCGTTGAGCCAGGTTCGCGGGGCCTTCTCGATTGTCTTGCAAACCGACGAGGGGATCATCGCAGTACGCGACCCCCATGGGTTTCGGCCGCTCTGTCTCGGTCGGCTAGGCGATACGTACCTCGTGGCATCGGAAACCTGCGCGTTCGATTTACTCGGAGCCGAAATTGTTCGCGAAGTCGAGCCAGGCGAGTTGATCGTGCTGAACGACAGGGGTGTGACGAGTCACAAGCCCTTCGCACCGGTCAGCCCGGCCTTCTGCGTGTTTGAATATGTATACTTTGCCCGTCCGGACAGCAAAATTTTCGGCGCGAACACGGTCTATGCCACGCGCAAGGCTTTGGGCAGACAATTGGCATTGGAATCGTCGGTGCCGGCGGATATCGTCATTCCCGTACCGGACTCGGGGGTGCCTGCTTCGTTGGGTTATGCCGAGGGGGCAGGGATTCCATTCGAACTCGGGCTGATTCGGAATCATTATGTCGGGCGCACCTTCATTGAACCGGAGCAGTCGATCCGCCACTTTGGCGTGAAGGTCAAGCTCAATGCTGTGCCGGAGGTGCTGCAAGGGAAGCGGGTCGTTGTGGTGGATGACTCGCTGGTGCGGGGCACGACGAGCCGTAAAATTGTGAAGATGCTTCGTAATGCCGGAGCCAAAGAAGTGCATATGCGCATCAGTTCCCCGCCGATCATCTCTCCCTGCTTTTACGGTATCGATACCCCTACCAGGAAAGAATTGATTGCCTCCAGCCACACGACCGAAGAGATTCGAAAGTACATCACAGCCGATAGCCTTGCCTATCTGAGTCTCGATGGCATGCTGGGTGCCTCTCCCGGTACGCAGAGCCAGTATTGCAATGCATGCTTTACGGAACGCTATCCTATTCCCTTGACCCGCGCCGAGGAAATGCAGTTGGGTCTATTTGAACCAGCGCGCTGAACCCAGACCTGGGACGAACCAGACTTTCACACGGTAAAAATGGACGATAAACCGCAAATGCAACCGAGGGCCAGGCCAAGAATCGAGGTGGATTATCCCGCCACGTTCACCACCGATCAGCTGTCGGGGAGCGGGACCCTCAAGAACTTGACGATTTCCGGCGCAGAAATACAAAGCCAGGCTGACCTTGTCATCGGCAGCCGTCTTGCACTGAGCATACATGCCTCAGGCGCCCGCCCTCCTATTGTGATCACTGTAGCGGTGGTTCGCTGGAAACGAAACGGCCGGTTCGGTTTGGAGTTTGTCGGGTTCGACGGCCGGTCTAAGCAGCAACTTGAAGATATGCTCAACCCGCACGATTCTTCTTCTCCTCGGTAGTGACTCCGTTCTCTCAGTTGCTCCATGAAAAATCAGCGTGTTAGGATGCTTCTTGTGAAATTAGAAATGTTGAATTGTGAATGTTGAATGATCGCACCACGTAATATTTCGAGTTTGACATTGACCCTCGAGCGGAGGAGGCTGTCATGAAACGCATGAGCCCCATCCTTGGGGCGCTGTTGGTTCCCGTTCTCATGGCTCAGTTGGTTCTTGCCGCAGGACTGTTTAAGATTGGCGAGAAGGCGCCCTCGTTTACCTTAACGACCATCACCGGTGACACTGTGGGATTGGATACCTATAGAGGAAAGGTTGTGGTGCTCGGACTCTTTCACATTTGCGAACCCTGCCTAATACAGGGCTCGACGCTCCAAAAAGTTTCCGAGTCGATGAGGGGAAAAGACGTGGCGGTGCTTGGCGTCAATTCTTCAGGCGACTCCAAGCAGAACGTGGGCGAGTTCTTGTCCGCCTTTCCTGTAAAGGTGACCTATCCCTATCTGCTCGATCCGAACAAGGTGACGGACAAACTGTACGGCGGAGGAAAGTTTATTCCCAATGTGTATGTGATCGATCAGCAGGGTGTGATCCGGTGGCAGCGGGTCGGTAATATGGATTTGGCCGGTGAAGAGGTGATTGTGGCGGAAGTTGAAAAACTGTTGGCTGTCGGCAAAACTGGAACGTGATGTGTAATGCGCAAATGAAGCAGTCATGCCGTTCCGCACCGGACGTTTCACGTTTGACGCATAACGGGAGCTGAAAGCGACCATGGATGAGATGGAAGAGGGGAAACAGAAGTTTTTGGAGGTGGTGAAGGGGGCTGATGCTGCTGTGCAGGTTGTGATCCCGGTTACCCCTTCTAATAGTATGTTTCTGATCTCCCTGACGAAGGGGCCGAATAGAAAATTTATCACGGTCTCGGAAGACGACATCATCGATTTGCCCAATGAAACAGGCATCCTGGCGAAGGTGACGAAAACCGTCAAAGATGCGGTAGCCGCGCTTTAGGAAGGTTGATGTCAAGGCTGAGGCCGAGGGAAATTCTCAACCTTAACCTTAGCCTCAACCTGTATAGGAAATGAAAAACATCCTCCCCGGGGTCTGGCAATGGTCCTGGTTCTCTGAGGAGAAACAGCTCGATTTCAACGGGCTGTTCCTGACGGTCGGAGAACACAAGATTCTCATCGACCCTCCGCCGATGACCGGCGAGGCGAGTGCTGTGATCCTCCGCAACGGCCCCGTCGATTACATCATCGTGACGAATCGCGATCATGCGCGAGAAGCGGTGAAGTATCAGGCGGAATTTCGATGCCAACTGCAGGTACCGGAAGCTGACGCGCCGCAGATGGACCTGAAGCCGACCAAAACGTTCAAGGATGGCGAGTTGCTCACCGGCGGAATCTGGGTAATCCATCTACAAGACCAGAAGTCTCCCGGCGAGTCGGCCCTGTTCATTCAGCAGGGAAAAGGCGTCTTGATCGTCGGCGATGCGTTGATCGGGAAGCCGTCCGGTTCCGTCAGCCTGCTCCCAGCGGAAAAGTATGCCGATGCGGGGAAGGCCAGAGAGGGACTGCATCGTCTTCTCAAGTACAATTTCGATAGTCTCTTGGTCGGTGACGGCGCCTCGATACTCACCGGCGCCAAACAGGCGGTCGAGCGGTTGCTCCAGCTCTGATCATAATGATACGCAACGGACTTTCTGAAGAACTGAATCGCCAGGGAAACGAGTATTTTTCGCGCGGGCTCTATACCGATGCCTATACCTGCTATGCGAAGGCGTTGGAATGTGATCGACTGACCGGGGACCAACGGGCGCTGGCTGCTACGTTGGGAAACCTCGGCAATATTTGCGCGGTCAGTGGGCGCCGGGAATCAGCGCAGACTCACTACCAAGAGGTCTTGGAACTCCAGAAGATTCTTGGTGACGAGAAGGGGATTGGGACGACCTTGGGCAATTTGGGGAATCTGAGGGCCGATGCGGGCGAATGGGATCGTGCCAAGGCCTACTATCTCGAAGCATTGGATCTGATGTGCAAGACTCAGGATGATGCGGGCAAGGCGGTGTTGTTTTCGGATCTGGGATTGGTCGCGCGCGAGACGAAAGCGTATGAACAGGCGATTGGATATTATGAGCAGTCGCTGGTCTTGATGCGGCGATTGGGAAATGACGGCGGAGTCGCCGATGCCTGGCGCATGATCGGTCGAACGTTTTTGCTCCAGCAGCGTTATGACGATGCGATTGCCTGCTGCCAAACCAGCCAGTCGATCGCCGAGCGATCGCGCGATGAGCTGAGAGCGGGCGGGGCCCGTTATGTGCTGGTCCAATGTTATGAAGAGATCGGCAAGTTGCGTGAGGCGGTGGATCTGCTCGAGCTGGTGGTGCGGATGGATCGTAAGTATCAGTTGCCGAAACTTGACGAGAATATCCGACGTTTGGCGGCGCTGCGTGCCGGCCTCCAGGGGCAGGGTGGGGCGCCGCCTCCTCGAAAGGCGCATGTATGAGGGATGGAACTTCGACGGCGTGGGTCGCGCTCAAAGACTCCCTGGCCCCCGCATTCCCACAATTGCAAGAATTCGAAGCAGGCGGTGGCTTGTCGATGGAGCTTGGTTCCGATGGATGGCTGTTGGAGCTTACACCGGATGGGCAGTTGTTGTGTCAGTATGGCATGGCGATCGACGATGTGATGGCTCTGCTGTCAGATGGCACGCCGGAGGATCTCGGCACCGACGAAATCGCGAAGCAGGCCAAGTACTACATCCAACCGGCGGTCTCAAAGTATCGGGCGATCCTGCTGAAATCCGGATTTTCCGAGCAAACCGAGATTACCGATGAGTATGTGGCGGCTCGCTTCGAACGAAGCGTGGACGTGACCAATCCTACAGCGGTGCAGGACTTGATGCGCTGGTGCGTACGAACGATCGGCGTCGCCTAACCCGTATCAATCATGAAGGCTTCTGCTGGAATCACCAATGTTCAGTTTTTCCCTCTAGCCTCTAGCCTCGTACCCCTAGCCTGGCTTGTTGGCATGATTTCGCGACGAACCGTCACGAGTAAAGCGAGCGAATGAGCAAGCAGATTGCCACCTTCGATGACTTGCGCGATGCAATTACAGCGTACCGGTTGCCGCGGGTTCTGATTGCCGCTCTTGAGCTGGACCTTTTTACTTCCGTCGGTACGAAGGTATGGACGATTCCTGCCCTGGCTCGTGACATGAAGGTGAGTGAGCGGGGTCTGGCCATTCTCTGCCGGAATCTCGCCATGGCCGGCCTGCTGAAGAAAAAGGGCGAGACCTATACGAACAGCCGGTTAGGCGCCACGGCATTAAATGCACAGCACTCGGCCTATCGAGGGGATTATCTCCGGCTGATCGTAAGCCATTGGACTGACTGGGGGCGGTTGCTCGAATCGGTCAAGACCGGATTACCGCTCGATCACGATGAACCGGACGGGCCGGACTATCGTCGTCGGTTCACCTGGGCGATGCATCACCGGACTCTGGAGATCGCTCCGAAGATTGCGGCCCAGATCGATCTGTGTGGCGCGCGGACCCTCCTTGATCTTGGCGGCGGTCCCGGCACCTATGCCATGGCCTTCCTCGCCAAGAATCCCACGCTTCGCGCCACGGTATGCGATCGTCCTGCGGCCCTCGACGTGGCGCAAGAGATTGCCTCGACTCACAAGGCTGCTGCGCGACTCTCCTGTCTGTCGTTGGATATCATGCGGGAAGACATCCCCGGCGCCTATGATGTCATCTGGTATTCGAACGTGCTCCATATCTATTCGCCGAAAGACAATCGGGCGCTGTTTCGGCGTGCGTTGGCCTCATTGAATCCCGGAGGCCGGCTGTTGATTCAGGATGCGTTTCTCCACGACCGTGACGGTTTATTTCCCGAAGAGGCGAGTCTTTTTGCAGTCTCGATGTTGCTGTTCACCGAGGAGGGCAATACCTATTCGGCGGCTGAGGCGAAAGCGTGGTTGATGGAGGCGGGATTTGAACGGATCAAGGTCTTGCGGATGAAGAAGGGGACGGAGGACTGGGAGGGCGGGATATTGGAAGCGCGGTCCCCAGGGACGAACGGAAGAACGCGCGCCCGCCGAACAGGATCAGTAAAAAATTTACGATCCCGCTCATCGCACTGAAGAGGAGCAGGCTTTCGGTCTCGCTCTTTCCGCTCAGAATGCTCGTCACCGTGGCAAGGTCTAAGGCCAACCCCACCGTTCCATAGACAACGCAAGCCATGGCGGTCCAGGTCCATCCTATCCATACAAGGGCCGCAAGGGCGAGGGGGCATGCGATCAGATAGATCATCCATCCGATTCGGCCTGCTTCTGTCGCAGCCGGCGCAAGCTGAGTGGTAGTGGCTCCGATCAGGCAGAGACCCGCGAGTAGCCCAATGAGCGCCCAGGTATGTCGCATGGACGGGATGATACCTGCATCTGTTCCGTACAGCAACAGGCGTACGCAGGAGGCTCAAACAGTCCGCCAGCCGAACAAGACCGTTATTTGGTTGGTCTCGTTGGTTTAGTTTTTTAGTTGAACGAAGCTAACCGGATGAGCGAAATCAACCAAACAAACAAAACAAACCAGATAAACCAGTCCCGCACGTCTCCAGTCTGCCTCCTGGTCTACGACGGCCATTGCCGCCTCTGTGTTACTGCCAAGAAAGGCCTGGAACGATTAGGAACTCATGCTGACGCAATCCCACCGCGGATGGTCCCGTATCAGAGCGAAGAGGCTAAGAGGGCCTTGGGGGAGCACTACCGGCCTGGTCGTCCTAATGCTGCCTTTTTAGTCCGCCCGAACGGTGAGATTGCCCGCGGGCTCGATGCCTTCCTAGCCCTCCTGCCTGGCCTCAAAGGTGGGCGGGTCCTCTCGGTTTTCTTAGGTCTTCCGCTGATTAAGCCGTTCGGCTATGTGCTCTATTGGTTTGTGGCCCGGTACCGGTATTCCATTTTTGGCCAGGTTCCGCTTGAGGGGGCTTCCGAGAATCACGGGATCGCAGGTCGAGAAACACCGCACAAGTAACTACTGCCGTATTCTGGAACAAACTCCACCCCACAGAGGGTCTATCTCGTCTATTCGGTCTGTCTGGCGAGATAGACCAGACAGACCAGATGGACTCCTCCCTCGTCTCGCTCCCCCCTTTCGAAGGGTTTTCCCCCCACAGTGGGGAATTTACGCTGAAGTGGGTCAATGCGAGACTCTCACCCAGGCGTGGGAGGACCGCATATGACGATCATTCAGGGACTCCGTGCGACGATGGATGAAGTGAGGGAGCGGTTCCTGCCGATTGGACGCGAGCCCGTATCGTTGTATCCAGAGCGGCTGATCGGTGGTCGGAGAAGGAAAACGTTCTTCGTCTCATTGATTGCCTGTGCCATGATCGGTTCAGGCCTTCCGCTGACAGCTTGGACGGCAGACGTCACCTCTCTCGCGCCGGTGAAATCCCGGAAGATCGTGGCAGCCGGTGTCGGGTATGAGAATGCTGATAAGTCGATCATTACGGTGAAGACCTATGATGCCGAGAGCGGCGAGATTCTTTCCGATGAAACGTATGAATTGAATGTGCGAGAGGACGTCGCGTCAGCGGGCAGTCAGCCGCGTGAGCGGATTTTTGCGGGCGGAGTCGGCCCGGGAGCTGACGGACTTTCAGCGTTCACGCTCCGCGTCTATGACGCAGCCACGGGCCTGTTTCTCTGGGAAGGCCTGTTGAATCTGAATGTCGGCCATCAAGAGGCTGACGCCACTCGTCGAGTCGTGGCCCATCTGGTTGCGCCGCAGGCGACGGTCACTCAAATCCGGAGCTCAGGCGCTATCGATGGACAGCCCCAGTTTTCCCTTCGCACTATCGATGTGATAACAGGCCAGCTCGTGTGGGCCGATCACTTTACAACCGGAGCCGGCGCCTTGGCACGTGCAGAACGGATCAACAGACCGGTCATGGATCGGACAGAAGAGATTCCGGTTCTATCTCAGCAGATCGAGTTTCGTATCCGGATGATGGATGATCGGCATCGCAAGATCCTATGGGAAGACACGATTGAGCCGACCGTGGAGGAAGCTGACCTGATGGCCGGCCACGATGCGGAAGCAGAAAATTTGCCGGTTTGGCATGGTGGGGAGCCCATCGCGATAGACAGGGATTTGATCTAACCTAATCCGGAGAGAGTAGAATCCCCCCGCCTGCAGTGCGTACCATCCGCTTACTGGTTAACTCTTCTTTCCGTGCTCCTGCAACTGATCCATCCATATGGACTGGAACTGCTCATACGACAGGGAGAGCTGCGATTGCATGGCGGCAGAAAGCGCCTGCCTTGCCTTGAGCTGTGCGAGGAGCTCCTGCACCCGATGCATACCGAAACGCTCGATGAGATAGTGTACGGCCAAATTCGCCTCCAGATAGGCCACGGTCGCAGCGTCACTGGATAACCCTCCCCAAGATCCCTCCAGGGCATGCAGGGGGACTGGTGTAAACTGCTGCTTCATCGTCTGGTCGAGATCCGACCAACGATCTCCGGACAATTCCATGGCTAAGCCTTCATTGAACCAGGTCGGGATGGCGCTGCCGGCAGGGCCGAGTTGGTCGTGCAGGAGGGCATGCACGAATTCGTGTCGCAGTACGCGTGTAAGCCAGGCACGGTCTGCCAAGGCGTCCTGCATAGGAATTTGGATGCGTCCAAGGGTGGGATCGAAGAGGCCGTCGGCCCACGCAGGGCTGCCGGTTGCGCTTTGAAACGTAGACTTGGCGTGCAGGACGATCACGATGGGCTTCGACGGGAAGTGCCCGAATTTTTGACCGATCTCCCGATAGGCGTCTTCCAGAATCTCCAATACAGCGGCCCAAGTGGCCTGATCTGCTTCTCCGTCGAATTTCACGGTAAAGTGCGCGCTGTCCCGGCTGATGAGTCGCGCCTCGTTTTTCTCGGTTTGCCGGACTTTGGCTGTGACGGTTCGCAGATAGGATTGCACGGTCGGATCTTTTCCCGCGCGGGCGGTGGCGTGATCGAGATGACGGGCTGCTTCGCCGAGTTGGTCACGCTCCTGAAAGAGATCGGCCAATGCCAGATGCGGAAAGGGTTCGTGTGGAGCCAGGGCGACCAGCTTTTCGAGAAAGTCCTGCGTCATGGACGGGTCGCGCAGTTCCCAGTAGGCGTGGGCGAGATTGAGATGGATAGTCGGGCTATTGGCGTCCAACGACGATGCTTTTTTGAACGCATAGACCGAGGCGGCAGTCCCGCCGGCTTTCTCGAGTTGTATGCCGAGGTTATTCCATAATACGGCAGTGTAAAGACGAGTCTTGGCTCCGGTTAATACCGTGGCCGGTAGATCGGTCAGTGCAGTTTCCGCAGTTTTGACATTGCCTTTTTCGATCTCGTCGCGGATCGTTTCCAACAGTTCGTGATGTGCCGTCTCCGGGACGACACTGGGGTCGATCAAACGAGTCTGTTCATGATTCAGCTCAGATGGCCTCTCACGGTGCGGCTCTGGAAGCGACTCCGGAGCGTTTCCTGCGACGTCATGAAGCTGACTTGGCGGCGGTGTCGGTAGATAGGTCGGCTTGAACCAGGCTTGATACACAACGAACAACCCAACGAGGCAAGCAACTGGATATAGAATGTGGGTAATGTTGCGACGGTACATGGGAGCCCCGTTCAGATCGAAATCACTGTAGCACCTTCGGGAAGCGTCACAAAGGATTGTCAGAAAACTGGCGAGCCTCAGAACTGGTTGATCTGGTTTATTTGGTCTCTTTGGTTTGTTTGGTCGAACGAAACCAACCGGACGAACCAAATCAACTAAACAAACCAGATCAACCAGTCCTGCTCGTTGAGGAGAGGGAGAGGCTATGATACGATCCAGCGCTGTGATACGGCGCTCTTCCGAGCCCAACTCCCCGGAACAGTTTCAGCGATGGCTGGACCTTGTTGCGCGTCCGATCGAATTCGCGACGCGCGATGCGTTCGCTCACCTGCCCACTGTCAAGAATCTCAATCGCTTTGTGTCCTCACAGGTCATGCAGGCTCTGTCTAGTCGCGTCTACCCGAGGGCGATTGAAGCGGCGCTGCTGCAGCTGCGGGGGCTGTTTTTTGAAGACCAGCGGCGACTTCCAGCGGAGGATCAGCAGCGTCGACTACAGGAAGCCAAGGTTCTCCTTGGGGCCTTGCGCAAGGCGGCCCACGATCCGGCCCAAGCGTGGAATGGACCGGACCCTGTCGCATCACCCGAGCCTGTCATGGATGACACCCCATCGCGATCATGGTGGGAGCAGCCTATTCGTTTTGTGAAGGGAGTCGGCCCGAAGCGTACAGCCTTGCTCCAACGGTTCGGGATCGAGACGGTGGAGGATGCCCTGTGGACTGTGCCTTGGCGCTATGAAGACCGCTCGATCATGACCCCGATCGGACAGCTCGTGCCTGGTGTGCAGGCCTCGATCTGCGGCACGATTGTTCGCAGTGAGGCAAAGCGCGCCCGCAGGCGCCGCCTCACCATCCTCGACATTGTGGTGGAGGACTCAACAGGGCGTCTTCAGGCTGTGTTCTTTAACCAGCCGTTTCTCGAACAACTCTTCACCGTCGGGACGAGCCTCATGCTGACCGGGAGGATGGTGGCAGGCGCGCAGGGGTGGGTGGCGATGAGGATGGAGGTTGCGCAGTACGAAGTGGTAGGCGCGGAAGCCGAAGCGCCGCTGCACGTGGGGCGGATTGTTCCTGTATACCACGAAACCAAGGGGTGGACGTCCCGGCAGATGCGCGCGCTGATGAAAGGCTTACTGGATCTGCATGCTGTCGAGGCCCGAGAGGTGTTGCCGGTTCCGCTGCGTGCCCGCTGTCGATTGCTGCCTATTCAACAAGCCATTCAAGACGTGCATTTCCCTCAGTCCGGGACAGATGGGGGACAGCTCGATCGAGGCCTCACGCCTGCACATCGGCGCTTGGCGTTTGAAGAGCTGTTCGTGCTCCAACTCGCATTGGCCTCGCGGCAACGAGTCATGAAGCAAGAGGTCAAGGAGGTGTCGTTCAATCCGAAGACGCCGCTCCTCGGCAAGCTGGATCGATCGTTGCCCTTTCAGTTGACTGCAGCGCAAGAGCGTGTGAATCGCGAGATTCTATCGGATATGACGTCGTCCAAACCGATGAATCGCCTGGTGCAGGGCGATGTCGGGTCCGGCAAAACGATTGTGGCGGTGCAAGCGATGGTGCTGGCCTGTGGATCGGGCTATCAGGCGGCGCTGATGGCGCCGACGGAAATTCTCGCCGAGCAACACTATCGGACGATGAAGGGGCTCTTGGAGCCGCTCGGACTTTCCGTGGCGCTTGTGAGAGGGGGGGGACGTGCAGCAGCGCGTAAAACAATTCACGAGCAGGTGGCCTCCGGGGCTGCACAGG
>NEWP02000001.1:128161-156804 GCA_002869895.2 Nitrospira sp. CG24E
ACGAAGTGAAGCAGGCAGCCAACGATCCAAACATTTCACCCAAGCAGGCTATCCATGCCGAAGAGGTCCTGGACATTGCAAGCAAACTGAGTCTCGATGATGAGCAACAGGTTGTCTACCTTCAGTTGCAACAAAGAATTCCGCAGAGCCACAAACGAAGCCTCAAAAAGACGGCGTTAGGCCCGCATCAGGATCAATCAATGGCGCTGGTGCCGGCGGGAGAGTTTACGATGGGGAGTTCGATGGGAGACCCGGACGAACTCCCCGTACGAAAGGTCTATGTGGATGCATTCTATATGGACAAGCATCAAGTATCGGTGGGAAGATATGGAACGTTCTTGGATGCGACATCCCATGAAGCACCGGCTGAATGGGATATCATGAACAAATCCATGCATCAGAAGCGTCCGGTCGTCAATGTGGATTGGGCGGATGCGGACGCCTACTGTAAATGGGCCGGCAAACGCCTGCCGACAGAGGCGGAGTGGGAGAAGGCGGCGCGGGGAACGGATGGCAGGATCTATCCCTGGGGCAATGAACTGCCGACGGATTTTCACGCGAATATGAAGAAAGAGGTGTGGAATAACCACGTCGTATTGACGCCGGTAGGGATGTTTGAAGGCGGCAAGAGTCCCTATGGCGTCTATGATATGGCTGGGAACGTCTGGGAGTGGGTCAACGACTGGTATGGTCGGGACTATTACAAGACCGGCCCATTGAAGAACCCGACAGGACCGTCAAAGGGCGACTATAAAGTGATCCGTGGCGGCTCCTGGGGCAGCAGCCCGAAAGACTTGCGTACGACAGACCGGGAATACCGGTTGCCGTCATTCGGTGGTCTCGGTACCGGGTTCCGCTGTGCGAAGACTCCGTAACGCGACGGGTGTGGATCACGAGGATTCAGCTCTGCACTGAACCCGTCGAACAAGCCTCTTTTCTTCCTATGTCACTTTGCTGAGGGTGGCCTGGTTAGTTTCCCAATCCGCGCATCGACCGAGCACCGCCCGTGATATAAAAATTTGATAATCCTTGTGTGCGCGGTCGGCGAGCACAGGAAACTAACCAGGTTGCCCTCGGCCCTCCTACTTCTGTGAGTACCACCGATAGCCCTTATTCTCCGAGAAGCTGGCCTTGGGGGCTCCGCCGGGCTTTTCCAATAACAAGACCTTAAAGTCGATGAGGCCGAACCAGGCGGGATCTGCCACGTCGTGGTAATGACAACCGTGGAGTTTCGGCAGCATGTCCCCCAGCGCCTGCTGCAATTCCTTTTCAGTGTAGGCTCGCAGGGTGAAGGGTTTGTCGATGGCCTGACAGAATCGCTGAATGGTATAGGCCGCGCCGGTACAGAGCACTGTGCTGTCCGGTTTGATGCCCAGGAACTGGGGCAGCGAGAGGTAGTGCTCTTGAAAGCCCAGCCAGCGGATTGCCTGGCGTAGGTGGCTGTATTGGACTTCATACTCCGTGTGGCCCGGCAGTTTCACCGGCGCAGGCCAGCCTTGTTCGATTCCGAACTCAGCGAGAAAGGCCCTGCCGCCTGGCTTTAATACCCGCCACAGTTCTGCCACGAATCGAAAGGGACCGAGGTTGAAGATCACATCTTCGGGCAGGTCTGTGCCCAACGGCAGCCGCACTCGCCTGATCCAATCCAACGCTTCTTGATGCTGAGGCCTGTCGCCTGTGCCATCAAGGAGCTCCTTCCTGGTCAATTTCACCGGGGTCATGTCGGCCATGTTTTCGTTGTCGATGACGAGGTCGACGGAATGGTCTTTGAAGGGCAGCCATTCTCCGTTGGCGCGGGCGCCGATGCCGCCCCAGCCCCCGGTCTTGGCACGGGTTACTTGCAGGGCCAGAAATGGCTCTGTGATGTCGAGGGAAATGTATCGGATGGTCTGTTTTTCAAACGGCAAGAGTTCCTTGCCTGCCTCGCAGGCAAGGTATCCAAGGCCGCCGCCTACTTCAACGATGATGCGGGGTTTGGGGGTGAACCAGCCTAATTTACGCAATTGCCTCATGAGGAGCCGGCCATAGGTCAGGCCGTTGAGTATGTCGCTCGGCTCCCGGAAAAGATGGGAGACAGTCGTTTCGATCAGGTCGAAATGGCCATCGTCTTCACCGCTGTCGGCCAGTTCATGGTGATGAAAGTCTTCAAGATGTTCTTCCCCTTCGAATCCTTCCTGCCCCGACCAGCCTTCACGGATCTGTTGGAGAAGCAGATCCCATTTGGCTTTATGGCGGTGGCCGCCAGGGGGCTCTGTGCCGTAGTAACAGAAGGAGTAGGTGGGCAGGGCCCAACGTGCTAAATGCCACTGTCCTGGCTGTCCGTCCGGTCCACAGACCAGCGCTCCATATTTTTTGACCAACGCGCCTACTGCTGTATGACCGTTCATCGCCTGTAACATTTCCAGGCCGGTACGATTCAGCCGGACGATCGGGAGGTTGTCATCAAGAGGGGCAATCCACCATTCATCTGCGTGGTGCTGATAGGCGACAAGATCGGGGATGTGCCAGGCCAGACGATCGAGCGTCTCTCCGGTAAGGCTGAGCGGTTCGTGAGCGGCGACAGCTGGTTTCATGATGACCTATTTGAGCGCCGGAGCCTACACGAGGGGCCGGGAGTTCCGCAAGGCATGAAGCGATGTGGATCGTCGTTCGTGAAGCGTATCTCGTGGGAAGAGTGAGCCGAAGGCTCTTTTCTTCGAGCGAGGGACCAGAGGCGTGATTTCTCAGCATCCTGCTAGAGCTGGGAGGGAAGCGTGGCACTATCGGTTACTGTTACGATTCCGTGCATGATGGGATGGAGTCGGCAGAGGTAGGGGTAGCGACCGGGAGCCAGCCCTGGGAGGGTAAAGTTGCCGTTTGGTAGGACGATTCCAGAATCGAAGGCACAGGCGGTTGGATCTTCCAGGCAGTCTATGTGGGTGATCGTATGTTCGGTGGCAGTGGGATTTTCCCATCTGACGGGGGTTCCGCTGGACACAGTGGCTGACTTCGGAACGAAATAGGGCGATCCGCTATCGATGATAATAGCGGTGTAAGGGGGCGTGGCAATGGCCGGCCAGGCTGTGAAGAGCCCAAGGGACAGGATGGCGATGACGATTCGACGGTTCATAGTCGTGTTCAGGTGGCGAATTATGACATGGCTATTCTACCATTTTGTCAGTGAGGCGGGGAGTAGTAAGACTGTGCGGATTTTCTTAGTTTGTCCTTGACGTCGTCACCTAATTATAGGATTCTCCCATCCACCGAAAGTTACCAGGGGGTCGCAGTTATGAGATCCCAAAATATGCTGATTCTTTGCCTGCATGGTTGCGATTTTATGATGTGCTGCCTGCCCATGAAAGGCCCAATGAAGCCGCGATCAAGATCGTTATTCCCCCGGTGTCTGCGCCGAAGGCGTTCTCATTCGCGCCCGTGGATAGGGCAGGGCCGGACAGGGAAAAAGAGCGATTTTTCCGCTGTCATGCGGGGGAAAAGAGGTGCGAGTTGCAAGACCCTATGGGTTCATGCTAGATGGAGGCCGCGTCAGTCATCTAACAGATGAGAGAGGAGAAATTCGATGGCAAACACTAAAAAGAAACCGGCGAAGAAAGTCTCGGCAAAAGTGAAAGCCAAGCCGAAAACCAAGACCAAAGCCAAGGCCAAAGGAAAACCCGCAGTAAAGAAGGCAGTGAAGAAACCGGCTGCGAAGAAAGCCGCCAAGAAGCCTGCCAAGAAGATAGCCAAGAAACGCACGGCAGCGGCGCCCAAGGCCGTTCAAAAGACACCGGTCGCCTCGGTCCGCGAGAAGCAGCCCGTGAAGCCGTTCATGGATGAGGAGTCCCCCAAGTCTTTGTTAACGAAGCCAATGGGATCGCCGATGCTGAAAGATCCCGATCTCGACGAGGAGCTGAGCGAGGACGAGGTCGATCTCGCAGTTGAGGCCGATGAAGATGTGGAAGAAGAGCTGACGCTGGACGGGGAAGATGAAGATACAGGGTTTCCCGAAAAACCAGAGGGGCTGCTGGACGACGCAGATGAATACCATACCCACTGAGATGTGAATGGGATGCCTGTTCTGAGCGATTCGGTCGAGTCGTTCAATCGGATGAGGTTGTGAGCCAATCCCGGTGTCATGGTGTCTTCCGTTCCCCATATGTATCATCCTCAGGCTGAATCTGCTGCAATGCGCTTCCCATGAGTCATTTCTTATTTGTGGCCGGGGCTTTGCGAGAGCGCACTTCCGAGGAGAGCGCTGACCTTCAACTTGGCCACGGCCTCTGGGGACTCTGCACGGGGCTGATCCGAACGAATCTGCAAACGTATCTTGAACCAGAGTCTCGGGGGCTTGTCTATGTGCTGAAGGTCGGGATCTATGCCGAGTTTCAAATGGTCTCGCCTGTGCTGGATTTCTCCGCGCTGGATGCGTTTCTCAGTGATGAACTCAAAACTGAGGCCCGATTCGGTTTTGTGAGAATCGAAGGCGTGCGCCGGCTGGCCTGTTCGGCTGCTGCGAGTCAGGCATTGTTGCGCAATGTGTTGCGCATTGCCGATCAGGACGAACTCGCTCGACGATTGAGACTGGGCATGCATCGGCTGACGCAAGCCGAGTATGACGCGATCATGCAGGGAGCGACAGCGTAGGAAGACCGTTATTTGGTTTGTTTAGTTTGTTTGGTTGAACAACCCTAACCAAATAAACGAAATAAACGAAACAAACCAGATGAACATTTTTGTTATATCTTTTGGCCTGTCATCAGCTGATACGCCTCATCGATTGAATCGACTTCCTTCACCGTCACATTGAGCTGAAACCCCAGTTCGATCAGGTTCCACTGTGCGTCATGAATCTGCCCGCGTGGAACCAATACGGTGCGATAGCCTTCTCGCGCGGCGGCACGAATCTTATCCGGGATGCCGCCCACTGGGCCGATCTG
This sequence comes from Nitrospira sp. CG24E, assembly GCA_002869895.2. Taxonomy (GTDB): domain Bacteria; phylum Nitrospirota; class Nitrospiria; order Nitrospirales; family Nitrospiraceae; genus Palsa-1315. The sequence goes on from NEWP02000001.1 coordinate 133,075, forward strand.
TCCGTTCGGCTCAAAGGTTCCTGTCAGGGCAATGCCCCGTTGAATATGATCTCCCTTGAACATGGCGATGAAGCCCACGGCCATCGCTGCGCCGGCGCTTGGCCCGTCGCTGTTTGCAGGTTGATAGGCCACTCCTTGCACTGAGACGGTCCCTTCAAGGGCTGGGTTCTTATTCAGTGGGAAGATCCCACATGTGCGGCATTGCCATCCAAACCGGAGAGTATTCATATACCGATTCCCGAGTCCGGGTGTGCGTGTACGAGCGACGCTCTTCCCCTTGGATTTCGTCCGCATCGGTACGAGCGGGTTCATCCAGACAGCACAAAAGAGGTCTTACTGTCTCGACTTAATGACGACAGCTCTGAGATAAGGAGTCATGGCACAGGGATGGGACCCTCCAGGGCAGTCCACCAGCCACTCCTTCGCGAAGCATTTTTTGTGGGCAGTAAGCAGGAGTATATGAGCCAATACAAGCTGAATCCTATCGGTCCTCCATTTCCCGAGCAGAAGATTTGTGAAGAGCTAGATGGGCATGCCCGTCTGAAGTGAGGAAGAAGTAGAAAGGGGGCGCCCATCTCGAAGGCTCCGGTCACGTGGACAAAGGCCCCCGTCAGTCCCCCGCGTTGCACGGGAGTTGGGCTGTCTCGTCCGCCTATCCGCGATGGAAGGGCACTGATTTTTGAGGGAGTTTTTCAGCAGAGTGAGGAAACTAGGCAAGTTCTTGACTGTGCACCGCCTGATCGTCCTTTCTTTTCCCCACACCTCTCTCTAAACGTGGGCCTGAGTTGCTCCTTAACTCCCGCGCATTCAACGAGGGTCTCTCTTCTCCTGCATGGGGCGGATTGGGGATTTCAGCTGCGCCGTCGAGCGAGCTTTCCCCTAAGATTTCTTTCACCATCCTCCCATGAGGGAGGAGCCATGTTGGCTTTCACTGCGCGCATTGAGCGACCACCGTTTTACCGTGGGGGCTCTGCGAGCAAGAAAGACGACTGGCTGCTCCCTCATTCCCTTTTCTGATCGTGCGCGCTCCGGGAGCAAAGGAATTTCCAAACTGCCCCATGCTTTTCTTCTGAGGCCGCGCGTTGCGCCAACACCAAGGGCGGGCCAATTGCGCCATCTTTTCCCCACACCTTCCCCAAAACGGGGGCCCTCGCTGGCGTTCACTGCGCGCGTCGAGGGAGCACTGTTTCACCGTGCGGCCTCCGCGAGCAAGAAGGCTGGCGAGGGCCCCCGTTGACTCCCTTCAAGCCGCTTTGCTACACTTCAAAACCCAATTCTAAGTCGTTGAAAGACCCCTTGTTTTTCTAGCCGGGCGGTTTTAGGAACACAATGCACCACCACATCATCAAAGCATGGCTGTTCGATGAGATGTTTCGGATCGATCGGACCTATCTGACTATCGATGGGACTCAGGGAGAATGGGGCGCAGGCGATTCTATTGCCGCAGAAGAAGAGCTTCCTCCACCGCCGACCAATGTCGCAGCGAAGTCGGGAAATGGCCGGATCACCATTACCTGGGATCCCGTTCCCGATGCGATGTATTACAACCTCTACTTCCAAACGACCAAGGGTGTGATGATCAAGCCTTCCGATCTCACACGTCCGATTGCCTCAGACGACGACTTTAAATCCGTTATTGGGGTGAATACAGAAAAAGGCACCTGTTTGGAAGGCGCCCAGAGCCCGTTCGTGCATGACGATCTGGCCAACGGGACCTGCTACCACTACGTCGTCACCGTGGTGACGCAGAAGGGGGAAAGCCTCGAGTCTCAAGAGGTCATGGCGATTCCCGCTCCCTATCTGTTGGCCATGAGCATCGGCCGGGAAGGTGTGGATGACGGGGAGTTCAGCTCGCCGACGGGAATTACGCTCGACAAGGACGGCAATATCTACGTCGCCGATACCGATAACCATTCGATTCAGAAACTCGATAAGACCGGGAAGTTTCTCGCGCGGTGGGGAGGAGAGCCTTCCTCGCAGGAAGGCAGCTTCTATTATCCTCGTGGACTGGCGGTCGGACCGAGGGATGTGCTGTACATCGCAGACAGCGGCAATAACCGCATTCAGAAATTCGATCTCGAAGGCAATGCGATGCAGGCCTGGGGGAAGTTCGGGTTTGCCTGGCGTGGGGCAGATCTGGGCAAGTTCGATGTGCCCTGGGGGCTGGCCACGGATGCTGAAGGTAATCTGTACGTGTCCGACACGAGCAACGCACGCATTCAGAAGTTCACCTCGGATGGAACGGCCTTGCTCAAGTGGGGGCGTGACGGGAGTTTCGACGGCGCCTTCTTTTTCCCCCGTGGCGTAGCGGTCGATTTCGTCGGCAATATCTTCGTGGCGGATGAAAGCAATAATCGCATTCAGAAGTTCGATGCCCGTGGGAGCTTCTTAGCCAAGTGGGGCCGGGAAGGGGCCGGTCCCGGCCAATTCAAGTCTCCCTGGGGGATTGCCTGCGACGCGCTCGGTAATGTCTATGTCGTCGATACCGGGAACCATCGCATTCAAAAGTTCGACGGCAACGGGACGTTCCTCTGTGCCTGGGGAAACCGTGGGCGGACAGAGGGACAGCTGAATTATCCCTATGGGATTGCGGTCGATAAAGAAGGCGCTGTCTATGTGGTGGATAGCGGCAATGGCCGCATTCTGAAGTATGTGCCGACCGAGGAAGAAGTCAATCGCGGAAAGGATGAAGCCTCGACTCATCAAGCGCCGAGTGAGACTCCCGCGCCAAGCAGCGTGGCGGTGAAAGCCGGCGATACGGAAGCCTTCCTCAGCTGGCTGGAAGTCCCCGGCGCCCAATCCTATAACCTCTATTTCAACACTGTTCCGAAGCTGACGGTTCAGAGTGCGACGAAAATTGAAGGTGTGACCAATCCCTATGTGCATTCCGGTCTCTCGAACGATACTCCCTACCACTATGCCGTGACAGCGGTCTTCGGGACCGGCGCTGAAAGCCAGTTGTCGAGCGAAGTGACGGCCACGCCGGTGCTCATCGACATCACCGCGCCGCAGAATCCCTATGCCGTGATCAATCATGGCGCGTTTATGACGAATACGCCGGAAGTCATCGTCACGATTTCAGCGAACGATATCGATTCCGGTGTGGCGGCCTACTTTATTTCCGAGGCGCCGATGACGCCCATGGCTGGGACGCCCGGCTGGGTCGATGTGACAGCTGCGACCAAATTCGGCGCGACGATTCAGTTTATTGTGTCGCCGGGAGATGGACAGAAGTCGATCTATGTCTGGTTTAAGGATGTCGGCGGCAATGTCTCCACCCCTGCAGCAGCCACCATTCTGGTCAATACGTCGGGCTATTTGTGTGTGGCTGAATGGGGCCGGACGGGCCGCGGCGCCTCGTTGCTGCATGGCGGCGAGTTCATGGCCCCGATCTATGGACTCAGCATCGATCAGCAGGGATCGCTGTTCGTGGTCGACAACGGCAACAACCGGATTCAGAAATTCGACAGTGCGGGGAATTTCATCATTCTCTGGGGGAACTTCGGTTCCGCCAATGCCAATTTCAATAACCCCACCGGGATTGCGTGCGACGGCAAGGGCGATGTCTGGGTGGTCGATACGAACAATCATCGTGTTCAGAAGTTCGACGGAAAGCTCGGCGGCTATGTGATGAAGTTCGGGTCGCGCGGCAACGGTGAAGGACAGTTCAATTCACCCTGGGGCATTGCCGTGGATCGGGTGCGCGGGTATGTCTATGTCGTCGACAGCGCCAATTTCCGCGTGCAGAAGTTCGATATGAACGGGGAGTTCATCATGTCCTGGGGCAGCTTCGGAAACGGAGACGGCCAGTTCTACTTCCCGCGCGGCGTGGCGGTGGATCAGGCTGACGGATTTGTGTATGTCGTCGACATGGGGAATCACCGGATTCAGAAGTTCGACACCAGCACCAACGTGCTTCCGCAGTTGCTGGCCAAATGGGGCGGCAGTGCCGAACCGGGCCATGCCAGCAGTCCGCTCGCGCAGGAGGCAGGTCAATTGCGGTCTCCCTGGGGCGTGACGGTCGATGGAGCCGGCGATGTCTACGTGTCGGACACCGGCAATCACCGTATCGAGAAGTTCGATAAAGAAGGCAACTTCATCACCCAGTGGGGCGGGTTTGGAAATGGGAAAGGGCAGTTCAACTTTCCCTACGGGATTGCAGTCGATGTCAGAGGCAGTGTGTTTGTCGTCGACAGCGGGAACACCAGGGTCGAACAGTTCATGCCGGCCGACGAGGGAAGCGAACGGCTTCAGGAAGTCGCCGAGACCGTGGCGGAAATTGAGCAGCCGCAAGGCGCATCGAAGACGTAAGCGGCTGGAAGCGCAGCGGGAGAAGTGTGAGAACCAGCGTGTTTTCTTGTTTATTTGGTTTATTTGGTTAAACGAAACTTACCAGAGAAACCAGATGAACAAAACAAACCAAATGAACCGTCTGCTTGTGAAGGAAAGATATGCTCGATAAAGAACCACGGTTGGGATTGACCTACGACGACGTTGTGTTGGTTCCGGCCAGGTCGCAGATCCTGCCGAATGAAGCCGACCTGCGGACAAGGCTCACGCGCCATATCAAGATCAATATTCCCATTATCAGCTCGGCCATGGACACGGTCACCGAGTCCCGCTTGGCTATTGCCATCGCCCGCGAGGGGGGGATCGGGATTATTCACCGGGTGTTGTCCCCGGAGGATCAAGCGACCGAAGTGGACCGGGTCAAGAAATCCGAAAGCGGCATGATTCTCGACCCGATCACAATTTCGCCGGATCAGACGATTCGCGATGCCCATGCCTTGATGGCGAAATACCGGATCTCCGGAATTCCCGTCACGAAAGAAAAAAAGTTAGTCGGCATTCTGACCAATCGCGATCTGCGGTTCGAGACCAGGATGGATTTGAAGGTCTCGCAAATCATGAAGCGAGACAAGCTTGTCACGGCGCCAGAAGGGACGAGTCTGGAAAAGGCCCGCGAGGTCTTGCATGAGCATCGGATCGAGAAGCTTCCCGTCGTCAATAAACATTTCGAGCTGATGGGGCTCATTACGATCAAGGATATCGAAAAACGTATCATGTATCCCAATGCCTGCAAGGACGGACATGGCCGGCTCTGTGTCGGCGCGGCTGTCGGGGTCGGGGCTGATACGGAAGATCGCGTCATGCGGCTCAAGAAGGTCGGAGTGGACGTGCTTGTGGTCGATACGGCGCATGGGCATTCGCAAGCGGTGCTGGATACGGTCAAGATGATCAAGAAGCGCCATCCGGATATCCAGTTGATAGCCGGAAATATTGCCACTGCCGAGGCGGCGAAAGATCTGCTTCGGGCCGGCGTCGATGCCGTGAAGGTGGGGGTCGGGCCTGGATCGATTTGTACCACCCGTATCGTGTCCGGAGCCGGTATGCCGCAGCTGACGGCGATTGCCGACTGTGCAAAAGTCCTCGCAGGCAGCGGTGTCCCAGTCATCGCAGACGGTGGAATCAAACATTCAGGCGATATTACGAAAGCCTTGGCAGCCGGCGCTTCCTCGGTGATGCTCGGCGGACTCTTGGCCGGCACGGAAGAATCGCCGGGGGAAACCGAACTGTATCAGGCCAGAACCTATAAGGTGTATCGCGGTATGGGCTCGATCGGCGCCATGGAGCGAGGCGGAGGAGATCGGTACGGGCAAGGCGGGCGTCCGGTACAGAAGCTGGTTCCTGAGGGTATCGAAGGGCGCGTACCCTATAAGGGGAAACTTTCGGCCGTCATCTACCAATTGATCGGTGGAGTGAAGTCCGGCATGGGCTATTGCGGATGCAAGACGATCTCGGATCTCCAGCAGAAGGCCACGTTTATTCGGCAGACAGTCGCAGGTCTCCGCGAAAGCCATGTCCACGACGTGATCATCACGAAAGAAGCGCCGAATTACCGGATGGATTGGGAATAAGACGTTACACGTTCAACGTTAATCGTTAACCGTAAGTTAGTCAGAATCTGATACCTGCCTATTCATCGTTTTTCTCCTGCGTATAACGTTGCACGGTTAACGAATAACGTCCCCATGGAACTCTGGCACAATAGAATTCTGGTCCTCGATTTCGGGTCGCAATATACCCAGCTGATTGCCCGCCGTATTCGCGAAGCCCACGTCTACTCGCAGATTCTCCCCTGCACCGTTCCCTTGGCGACGATTCTCGCCTACCGTCCGCAGGGTATCGTGCTGTCTGGCGGCCCCTCCAGCGTCTATGAGAAGAAAGCGCCCCGCATTCCCAAGGAACTCTTCGATCAAAACATTCCCATTCTCGGTATCTGTTATGGCATGCAGTTGGTGACGCATCTGTCGGGCGGGGAGGTGGCCAAATCCAAGCATCGCGAGTACGGTCGCGCCGACCTCACGATCGACGACAAGAGCGATCTCTTCAAGGGCATCGGTACAGAAGGATCGACGGTTGTCTGGATGTCGCACGGGGACCGTATCGAACGGATGCCTCCGGGCTTCCGTTCCATCGCGCATACGGAAAACTCGCCGATTGCCGCGATGAAGCGAGACGATCACAAGCGCCGCATCTATTGCCTCCAGTTTCATCCGGAAGTGGTGCATACAGCGGAGGGAACTCAGATTCTTCGCAACTTCGTCTACGACGTCTGTCATTGTAAGCCGACCTGGACGATGCAGTCCTACGTGGATAGCGCAGTACAGCAGATTCGCGAGCAGGTCGGCAAGGAGCGAGTGATCTGCGCGCTGAGCGGGGGCGTGGACTCATCGGTGGCTGCGGCATTGACCCACCGGGCGATCGGCGATCAACTGACCTGCATCTTTGTCGACAATGGGCTGCTTCGGAGCGGAGAGAAGGAACAGGTTAAACAGACGTTTGCCAACCAACTCCATTTGAATTTGCGGCTCATCGATGCGTCCGATTCGTTTCTGGCTAAGCTCAAGGGGGTGATCGATCCTGAGCGTAAACGAAAAATTATCGGGAAACAGTTCATCGAACAATTCGATGCCGAAGCTAACAAGAAAGTTGGCGGCGTCAAGTTTTTGGTGCAAGGCACGCTCTATCCCGATGTGATCGAAAGCGTGAGCTTCAAGGGACCGTCAGCGACCATTAAGACCCACCACAATGTCGGAGGGTTGCCGGCGCGGATGAAGCTGAAATTGATCGAGCCCTTGCGAGAGCTGTTCAAGGACGAAGTGCGGGTACTGGGCAAAGAATTGGGCTTGCCGGACGAGATTGTCTGGCGGCAGCCCTTCCCTGGGCCTGGCCTGGCCATTCGGGTGCTGGGAGCGGTGACCAAAGAGCGGCTGGCCATTCTGCGAGCGGCGGAATCTATTCTCGACCAGGAGATTCGTGCCGCCGGTTTGTATCGGGAGATTTGGCAATCGCTGGCTGTGCTGTTGCCGATCAGAACCGTCGGAGTCATGGGTGACCAACGGACCTATGAACATGTGATTGCGCTTCGTGCCGTGACGAGCCTGGACGGCATGACCGCCGACTGGGCCAAGATTCCGAATGACGTATTAGGCAAGATTTCGAACCGGATCATCAATGAAGTCACGGGTGTGAATCGAGTGGTCTACGATATCAGCTCGAAACCACCGGCTACGATTGAGTGGGAGTAAGAGGCAGGTTGAGGTTAAGGTCGAGTAAGAGCATGTGGCGGTCTCAACCTTAGCCTTAGCCTCAACCTCAACCTTCGAAAGAGCATATGGAAGTTAGACTACAGAAAGTCATTGCCGGGACGGGATTGGCTTCACGGCGTAAAGCCGAAGAGTGGATTGCCGCCGGGCGCGTGACTGTGAATGGCAAAGTTGTGACGGAACTCGGCACTAAGGTCGATCCGGATCATGTCCATATCAAGGTGGACGGCAAGCACATCAGTTCCGCGCAGCCCTACGTCTATCTGTTGTTGAATAAACCGAAGAATGTGATGTCGACGTTGAACGATCCGGGCGGCAGGCCGACGGTGAAGGATTACCTCCGGGGGATCTCGGTGAGGGTGTTCCCCGTCGGTCGATTGGACTTCGACAGTGAAGGGTTGATGCTCTTGACCAATCACGGTGACTTGGCCCAGACCCTGCTCCATCCCCGCTACCATGTGCCGAAGACCTATCTCATCAAGATTAAGCAGGTTTTGACGGAGGAGCAGATCCGGCAGTTAGAACAGGGTGTGGAGCTGGAAGACGGCATGACCGGTCCTGCTGTTGTGAAGAAGGTCAAGAAGGCCAAGCTCAACTCCTGGCTGGAGATTACGATTCGCGAAGGACGTCAGCATCAAGTGAAACGGATGTTGGAATCGGTCGGTCATCCGGTCTTGAAACTGACGAGAATCAAGATGGGGCCTCTGTCGCTGGGCGATCTGGCATCCGGCGAATTCAGATACCTCACCGATCGTGAAGCGAACGCTCTGCGGGAACTGGCGGAACAGAAGGTGGCTTCAGCGGAAAATACAGCGCAACAGGCTCCCAAGCCAAAGAAGCGGGTCAGCCGGGTCGGATGGGCCCGTTCCAAGAAAGCGAAGGTGGTATGAAGGTTCGAACTCATCGGTGCGGGGAACTCACGAAAGTTGCGGTCGGACAGACCGTCGTCTTGAACGGCTGGGTTCAGCGGCGGCGCGACCACGGCATGGTCATGTTCATCGATCTGCGGGATCGAACCGGCATCACGCAGGTGGTGTTCAATGCCGAGCGGAATGCGGCGGTGCACCAGGCTTCTCATGCTTTGAAGAGCGAGTCGGTCGTGTCGGTGACGGGCCAAGTGATGGCGCGACCGGAGGAGTCAAAAAATCCCCACCTGCCGACCGGTGAGATCGAAATCTTTGTGGATGCAGTCGAGATTTTGAACGAATCGAAGACCCCGCCCTTTGTGATCGAAGACGAGGCAGAAGTGACGGAAGCGATCCGGCTGAAGTATCGCTACCTGGATCTTCGCCGGCCGAAGATGCAACGGCTTTTAACCATCCGCCATGACATCATGCAAGCGGTCCGTGGATTCCTGAACAAAGAACGTTTCCTTGAAGTGGAAACGCCGATCTTGACCAAGAGCACGCCGGAAGGCGCGCGGGACTATTTGGTGCCGAGCCGGGTGAACCCCGGTCAATTCTATGCGCTGCCCCAATCGCCCCAGCTCTTCAAACAGGTGCTTATGGTGAGCGGTGTCGATCGTTACTATCAGATCGCGCGCTGCTTCCGCGACGAAGATTTGCGCAACGACCGGCAGCCTGAATTTACCCAGATCGATGCGGAATTGTCCTTTGCCGATCGTGAGCACGTCATGAGCTTGATGGAGCAGATGATCGTCACGGTGTTTCGGGACGCGGGCGGCGTTCAATTGCCGACGCCGTTCCCGCGTATGACCTATGCCGAAGCATTGGGCCGCTACGGATCGGATAAGCCGGACCTGCGTTTCGATATGCCGCTGTATGACGTCACCGCCTTCGGGGCGGCCAGCGAGTTCAAGGTATTCAAAGAGGCGGCGACCAAAGGCGGGATCGTCAAGGCGTTGATCGTGAAGGGCGGCGCGGTGCTGTCACGGACCAGGATCGATGCCCTGGGAGACATGGCGAAGAGTTTCGGCGCCAAAGGGTTGGCCTGGCTCAAGCTCACGACCGATGGGCAGTTGGAATCCGTGATTGCAAAGTTCCTCGATGCGAAAGCTTTTGCCGCGGTGTTGCCCGATGCCAAGCCGGGAGATCTCGTGCTCTTCGGCGCCGACAAGGCGGCCATTGTTCACGACGTGTTGGGCCGTATCAGGCTATTGCTGGGTGAAGAATTGAAGCTGATCGATACCAAGGCCTGGAAGCCTTTGTGGGTCGTGGAGTTCCCCTTGTTGGACTATGCGCCGGAAGAAAAGAAGTACATCTTTATGCATAATCCCTTTGCCGCGCCGATGGACGACGATGTGGCCTTCTTGGATTCCGATCCGCTCAAAGTGCGGGCGAAAGCCTACGATATGGTATTGAACGGAAGTGAAATCGGCGGCGGGAGTATCCGGAACCATCGCAGCGATATTCAGCTGCGCATTCTCGATCTGCTCGGGATCAACAAGGAGCAGGCGCAGGCAAAGTTCGGGTTCTTGCTCGATGCGCTCGACTATGGGGCGCCTCCGCATGGCGGGATTGCCTTCGGCCTCGACCGGCTCATCATGTTGCTGGGGGAGGCTGACTCGATCCGAGACGTGATCGCATTCCCCAAGACGCAACGCGCACAATGTCCATTGACCGATGCGCCGTCTTCCGTCAGTGCCGATCAGTTAAAGGAGCTGCGCATTAAGCTGGATGTGATCGAATGACACCGTCCTATCGCCTGGATGCGGGACAAATCGAGGTTGTGGAAGACCGGATGGCGGATGTGTTGCGGACGAAGACTCCGGCCCAGCGTCTCGCGATTGGATTTGGTCTGAGGCGATCCGCCGAGAAATTGATCCGGGCCCATCTGACCTCTGCGCATCCGGACTGGAGTGTCCAACGTGTCAGTCAAGAGGTCGTGCGGAGATTGTCTCATGGGGTGAGTGAATTGCCCATGCGACTTTCCTTGAGTTAACGACGTGGCTCCTCCCTCTTCCCCTCCTTCGTAAGGAGGGGTGAGGGGAGGTCGTTGAAAGTGAATGATGGCGGGCAATACGTTCGGTCACATATTCACCGTCACCTCATTCGGCGAGAGCCACGGGCCGGCCATCGGTTGTGTCGTGGATGGATGCCCGCCGGGGCTTGCACTCTCCACCGAAGATATTCAGCAAGATCTCGATCGGCGCAAACCGGGCACGTCGCGCCATGTCACGCAACGGCAAGAATCAGATACAGTCGAAATCCTCTCCGGTGTCTTTGAAGGCAAGACCACCGGCACCCCGATTGCACTGCTCATTCGAAACGAAGATGCCCGCAGCAGGGACTACGGCAATTTGATCGATACATTCCGTCCCGGCCATGCGGACTACACCTATTGGCAGAAGTATGGGATTCGAGACCATCGCGGCGGAGGAAGAGCCTCTGCGCGTGAAACGGCGGTGCGAGTAGCGGCTGCGGCGATAGCGAGGAAATGGCTCAGGGAAAAATACGGAGTCGTGATCCGTGGCTACCTGAGTCAACTGGGGCCGATTGAAGCGCCATTCAAAAGTTGGGATGAAGTCGGCAAGAATCCCTTCTTCTCCGCGAATGCTGAGATCGTGCCGAGCCTCGAATCGTTCATGGACGAGCTGCGCAAAGCCGGCGACTCGGTCGGCGCAAGGATTATCACAGTGGCCGAGCAGGTGCCGGTCGGGTGGGGCGCGCCGGTCTATGCGAAGCTGGATGCTGATCTGGCCGGCGCGATGATGAGCATCAATGCCGTGAAGGCCGTCGAGATTGGTTCAGGCTTTGCCTCAGTCACTCAGCGTGGGTCAGAACATGGCGATGAGCTGACCCCGGATGGCTTTGTGACCAATCATGCAGGCGGCATTCTCGGCGGTATTTCGACCGGACAAGATATTGTTGTCACCATTGGCATTAAGCCGACGTCGAGCATCCGTGTGCCTCGCCGTTCACTCGATAAGCAGGGTAATGCCGTCACCGTCGAGACCAACGGCCGTCACGATCCCTGCGTCGGTATCAGAGCCACGCCCATTGCCGAAGCCATGATGGCCCTCGTGCTCATGGACCATGCGCTGTTGCATCGCGCACAGAACGCCGATGTGACGACCAAGACTCCGCGAATCCACGGCTCAGTGAAGCGGGCGGCCTCTGCCGGAAAAAAGAAATCCTCCACGAAGATCAATCCCGATCCAGCCGAAGCGTAGTCTCAGTGTGAATCAAATATTCCCGCTCCCCTCCCACAACAGGGACTACATCCGCCCATAGCCTTGCACGGCTTGAAGAATGTCGGCGGAGAAAAGCCGCTTGACAGGGGCTTGCTCGGTCGATATATTGCCCGCCATAGATTAGGATGCCATACCAAATGGAACCATTCTATCTCCTATGCCTTCCCCCTCTCGTTCGCTCAGTAGCCTGCTCAGGAGCCGAACCCCATGAGTGAACCGAAAGACAAGACCGTTGCACTGAACGTACGCTTAAAACCGAGCGAGTCATCGGCCCATCCTCGTGCGACGAATTACACGAACGTCGGCGTGGCGCAGGGGATAGCCTATCTGGACTTCGGTTTTATCGAGCCGGCGTTACTCGGCGCTATCGCGAAGACGGCGAAAGATGGTCAAGCCGTACCGAAAGGCATCGACGGCCAGCTCGTCACCCGCGTGGCGATGGGTGTGGATGTGTTGGCGCGCCTGCATCAGCAGATACAACAAGTATTAGTCGGCCTGCAGGATGCGCGGCAGCCGAAGTTGAAAAGCTAGGTCTGAGAGAGGGCAATCCTAAGATTAGGGGGCTGGCAAGACATGATTGTGGTGACAGTAGCCCTGCGAGAACTGGATGCGAGCTTCCCGCTCGTCGGCCGCATGCAGTAACGGGTGGAAATGTAGAATGTCCCAGTTCTCTGGTCCCAAAGGCTTTACGTTGAGACTCGCAGTGGCGTCCGCAACGGGAGACGTTTGGCCACTTGGTAGCGGTGGCGGCGGGAGCCTGCCTTCCGCCAGTTTTCGCTATGTGGATTCAGAAATACTTCTGTTTCGTGTGGGTTTGGGGAAAGCGAGTTTGCAAGTAACTGATGGAGGCATGCTGAGATGAAGACAGCACAGGGGCGTATGGGAGGCGTCGTGCTTGGGCTCATTCTGGTGATGGTCACCGGGTGCGCAGCGGGGACGTTCACGAAAGATGAGACGCCGGGGCAGCGGTTTGACCGAGCCATGAAGGAGTTTGGGGACAAATGCGCCAAGGCCAAGCTCAAGCCAAACGATACCGCCTGTGACATCTTAAAGCTCAAGCCTGCTGATCCACTGGCGACCGAAGAAGGCCGCTTCGCGCACAGCATCAAGATTCCGAATCCTGCCTCAGCCGATAGCGGTTACAAGCCAGGCATGACGCCACAAGAATACTTTGACCATCTCTGCAAGACGGAAGCGGGAGAGTTCATCTACAAGAAAGTGGCGGAGGTAGAAGGGATCGTCCAGATGCGCCCGCGAGGCAAGACCAACTATGAGCATTCGCATCTATATGCACTGGAAGACCCTTTCGGATTTGAAGCAGGCGAAGGCTTTTATGTTGGGCCCGAGCGATATGCTTACTATGAGATCGTCAATATACCGCCGGAGAGCCGAGAGGCCAAGTATACAAGATACTTTGGTTATGACGGGCGCAGCATCGCAACCCTGCAAAGTATCCGCACTACCCACCGAAATAGTCGATATGGGTACACTTGGCGAGGAATCGTGCGGCCACATGATAGAGAAAATGGTATTGGGGGAGTTGAAGTCATTGTAGTGGACTTAGAAACTAACGAAGTTCTCGCTGTCCAACGTGGCTATGCCAAATACGAGATTGATGAAAAGTTCTGGCTGAGTAATGCAGGGTGGAGGAAGCGTTGCCCAGCCATACAGGCAACTGGAGGCCCGTATGGGCACTTTATCTTGAAAGTTCTCAAGCCAAATAGCGCGAGCCTGCCACTAGAAGGAGGAAACAATGCCGCAAAGTGACATTAGTACTTGGTTGCAATTTGCTCTTCAACAAATGGCTGCTGAAAGCTACCTGCAGGGAATTGCTCTTACTAACGATGCTGACATCATTACGCGTTTGAAACTGGGAAATAATAATCCCCTGCTGAATGATCCAAATAGCCCAATTCTTAGCGGCAAGACTCGATTTGTTGATCTAAGCGGAGTCCCAGGCGCTAATCAGGTTGTAGGTAGTGCTCAGGCTTTTGTAAGCCGCTACGACATCATCGACCATCACGCCAACGATGCCACGGGATTCTCGGCGACATTGATGCGCGACATCACGACCGGAGAATACACCCTCTCCTTCCGCAGCACCGAGTTTCAGACCCAAGTCAATGGGGGAGATCGCGAGCGGGATGGCTTTGGAGCGGATTTGGAGATTACAAGCGACGGCTTTGCTTTTGGCCAGTTGGTCGCGATGGAGGCATACTACCAACAACTGAAGGCCGATCCGACGAAACTGCCGCCTGGCACCGTCCTCAATGTCACTGGGTACTCGCTCGGTGGGCATCTGGCGACGGTGTTCACCGAACTCCACAGCGCCGACATTCAGCATACCTATACCTTCAATGCCGCTGGACAAGGCCTCGTAGGGGGTATCAGCGAAGAAACGGGGACATTCTACATTTCCAAGCGACTTGAAGCAGTGTGCATGAGGTAGGGAAATGCCGAGAACGGCGCGAGCGTCAGTCGGGGGGTATTGTTATCACGTCATTAATCGCGGGAATGCGCGTGCCGAGGTGTTTCACACAGACGGGGACTATCAGGCCTTCAGGGATCTGCTGCGTGACGCATCTCACCGCGTTCCGATGCGGGTTCTGGCGTACTGTCTGATGCCCAACCATTTTCATCTAGCCGTGCGGCCCCAGCAGGATGGGGATCTGAGTCGATGGATGCAATGACTGTTGACCGCACACGTGCGACGGTATCACACGTATCACGACTCGAGCGGCCATGTGTGGCAAGGGCGGTTCAAAGCGGTTCCGATCGAACAAGACAACCATCTCCTGACGGTGTTGCGGTACATCGAGCAGAATCCGGTGCGGGCGAATCTGGTGATACGAGTCGAGGAGTGGCGCTGGTCGAGTGCCCGAAGGTGGAAAGAGTCCGTGCGTGGACCTCACGTGGACATGGGGCCGGTCCCACGTCCCCATCCATGGCTCGACTGGGTGAACGGACCGATAGAAGAGAGAGATGTGCAACGGATTCGGCAGAGTGTAAATCGAAACGCGCCATTTGGATCAGAGGCCTAGGGCACGGTGACGGCGGCGTTGTTAAGACTCGATGCGAGCCTGCGGCCGATTGGGCGTCCGCAGAAAGTGGAGCTGGCATGAGAAAACGTAGAATGTCCCCATTCTTTGTCCCGTGCCTTCCGTCAGTTTTTGCTATGTGGATTCAGAAATACTTCTCTTTCGTGTGGGTTTGGGGAAAGCGAGTTTGCAAGTAACTGATGGAGGCATGCTGAGATGACAACGGCACAGGGGCGTATGGGAGGAGTCGTGCTTGGGCTCATTCTGGTGATGGTCACCGGGTGCGCAGCGGGGACGTTCACGAAAGATGAGACGCCGGGGCAGCGATTCGATCGGGCGATGGAGGAGTTTGCGGAGAAATGTGCCAAGGCCAAGCTCAAGCCAAACGATACCGCCTGTGACATCTTAAAGCTCAAGCCTGCTGATCCACTGGCGACCGATGAAGGCCGCTTCGCGCACAGCATCAAGATTCCGAATCCTGTCTCAGCCGATAGCGGTTACAAGCCAGGCATGACGCCACAAGAATACTTTGACCATCTCTGCAAGACCGAAGCAGGTGAGTTCATCTATAAGACGGTCGAGAATGTGGAGGGGCTATACATGATGCGGCCGAGAGAGGAGGTAAGTGACGACAAACTTCAGCACTTACATGTCCTGGAGGACCCATACGGGGCGACCGATGACCCAGATTCACAGGATTATCTTGTGCAGCCGCCATTTGGCCGGTACCAGTTCATGGAGTCGTTACGCACGAAAGATGAGGTAGGTACGGCACAGCCTTACGTGCGGTATTTTCGAGGTTCTGAAAGGGAAAGTAAGAAAGACTATGTATACATGGATGGAACGCGAAGCCATCGTGTTCCATACGTTGTAAAGAGGGAAGGTATCTCCTCGCTGAAAAGCCGCTACGGCTATACATGGCGAGGAATTCAACGGCCACATGATCGAGAACTTGGGATCGTGGGTGGCGAGTTGATCGTGTTGGATATGCGATCAAACGAAGTATTGGCAGCGCGTCGTGGGTTCATCCGGAGTGGAGACGTTCGGAATAATCTAACTGGGGTTTGGTGGTTGGGTGGGCACGTGTGTCCGGTCAAAAAAGCATTGACCTCGTCGCAGTTTATTCAAAAGGTGATTAGACCTATATCGCAAGAAAGGTAGGGGGTACGCGCCATGCCACAGTCCCAAATCACGACTTGGTTGGATTTTGCCCTTCAGCAGATAGCTGCCGAAAGTTACTTGGATGACCCCGGCGGACTGCAAACGCAGCTCACACGTGGCAACAACAATTTTGGGTTTGATCCACAAACTGGACCGCTTCTTGGGGCCACACGGCTGACGAGCTTGCTCGCCGACCGGTTTATTGCGAAATACGACATTGTAAGCCACCACGCCAACGACAGCACCGGATTCTCCGCCACGTTGATGCGAGAAATAGGTACGAACAATTTCACTCTGTCGTTCCGCAGCACTGAATACCGAAACCAGTCGCAGGGCGGTGACTACGAGCGGGATGGGGCAAATGGGCTCTTTCTGACTGGTGCGGATGGCGAGATTGCCACCGACGGGTTTGCCTTTGCTCAGCTCGCCGCTATGGAAAACTATTACCAGTCGTTGAAGTCGAGTGGGCAGCTGCCGACGGGTGCTGTTCTCAACGTCACCGGCTATTCGTTAGGCGGACACCTCGCGACGGTATTCACCGAACTCCACACGAGCGAGGTGAATCACACCTATACGTTCAACGGGGCAGGCCGTGGACACATTACTGGCACTGGCGCGACGGAGGCAGATCGGATGCAAGGCATGCTGACCTTGTTTCGCACGGTGCTCTTCACCCCAGACGCTGGGCTCAGCGTCATCGCGGACCAACTCAATCCCCGGTATCTTCAAGCTCAAGGGCTGGTCGGTCAGCCCTTCACGCCCTTTACCAGCGAGACCACCCTCGGAGGGGCGGGCAATATCTATACTGATGCACGCTATCGTTGGGCGGTCGAAGTGGCGACCACGGCATACGATACCGACGGAGTGAGTGGTTCTTCTGGAGAAGTTGGCACCAGCTCGGCATTTGCCAAGATCACGCAGCTCTATGGGCTTGCTACCACGGGCGATCTCACGGTTGTTGCCAATTCTGGGGTGCATGCGTCTGCGACCCCTGTGTTTATCGAAGGCCAACCATTGATCGAAGGCGTGCCGCTATTCCAGGATCAGGCCGATTTCGGCAACACGCATGCGATCACACTCCTCGTAGACTCCCTGGCGACGCAGGAACTCATCCAGACCATTGATCCTCTCTATGGCCAAGCCAGCGCTGAACTCCTCATCAAAGCCTCCTCCAACTCCAAAGCCGATACTGTCGCGCCACTCAATACCCCAGGCGTGGTTGAAGGCGATTCGCTGGAGAAGACGGTGGATGCCTTTCGGAAACTCTTTCGTGATCCCGCATTGCCCCCTGCTGATCCCTTGCCCGTCAATTCGCGTGTGGGCGGGTTCGGCGATCTGGCCAATCGGAACCTGATGTATGGAGCGATCCAAGAAGTCAAAGATCGCGTGGGTGTCGTGCAAGCCCAAGGGGTCGTGTTCACGATCGACGATTTGACCAGTCCAGCCGTGAGCAGTCCCGCCCTCGCCGGTATCGCCGATACCGAGACCGATCAAGGTTTGGCCTATCGGTATGCGTTGAAGGAACTCAATCCCTTTGCGGTGGTCGCCAATACGTCGCCAGCCAACGATGCGCTGTATCAGGCCCACAATGATCAGGGACAACTCAGTCGTGTGAATCCCACCGATGGGACGGGGGCGCTCACCACGCAGTATCTCGATGACCGCGCCTTGTTCCTGAAAGAGAAAATTGCGCTCAATCAACTCGATCATGCGACCTCCTCCGGCAATATCCACTTCAAGGACTTTACGCCCAACGGGTTGGACATCACCACGACGCCGTCCCTCCGCACAGATCGGGAGTTCCTCTTCGGCTCCGATGACATCGACACGCTGACGGGCGGGAGCAAGGACGACCATCTCTATGGGGGTGGGAGCGTCGACGTGCTGATCGGCAATGCGGGTCGGGACTACCTGGAAGGTGGCGGAGGCAGTGATCGGTTGGAAGGCTGCGCGGGCGCAGACACGATGGTCGGGGGATCGGGTAACGACACGTACCTCGTGGACGATCTTGGAGATCAGGTGATCGAAGTCGGCAACAATGGAACCGATAGCGTGGAGAGTTCGGTGAACTTCTCGCTTGTTGGGACAACGGTCGAGAACCTCACCCTGACTGGCACCGACGACCTCAACGGCACGGGCAATGACCTCAACAATGATCTCACCGGCAATGATGGCATCAACCGACTCGATGGGAAAGGGGGGACGGATCATCTGATCGGTGGAATTGGGAACGACATCCTTCTCGGCGGCACCGGCGACAACGATCTCTTGGAAGGCGGCGCGGGATTCGATACGTACCTCTACAACGCGGGGGACGGGACGGATCGGATCGAAGATTCGGATGCGCAGGGTCAGATCATCTTCAACGGGGGGCGGTTGCTCGGTGGGATTCACGATCCCGACGATCCGGCCAATACCTATAAGAGTCTGGATGGACTCACGACTTATGTCCTCTCGGGGACGGACCTCATCGTGAACGGGGTGCTGACCGTCAACGAAAACTTTCAGAGCGGGCAGTTCGGGATTCAACTCGACGATTTGTCGAGCTATCCGACTAATACCGGCCCACCGGCCGGGCCTTTTCAGGTGGTGCTTACGGGCTCCGAAGGCCCTGATTTTCTAGGTCCAGGAGGTCTTCCTGGGCCTGGTAATGCCGTGTTCGGTTTGGGAGGCAATGATGCCCTTGCCGGAATTGACCTCGGAGTTGATCTCCTGGATGGGGGAGCAGGCGACGATGATCTACGTAGCGCTAGCGGGGACGACTACCTCGATGGGGGACCGGGAAGCGACTACTTGGTACAGGGTGATGGAAACGGGATTCTCCTCGGTGGGCCCGGTGACGACCGGTTACTTGCGTCTGGATCGGGTTTCTTGTTGACGCGGGACCGTGACTATCTGGACGGGGGAGAAGGAACGGACTATTTGTGGGGTGGGCGGGATACAGATGTCTTGCTGGGTGGGGATGGTGACGACACCCTGCGCGGTGACAATCTTCCAGACGGATGGCCGCGCAAACCTGACATAATTCGTAGTGCTCCAGGCCAGGCCGTCTTCAGCGCGATTGGAGGCGCTGATTTCCTCGATGGCGGAGCGGGGAACGATCTGCTGGTCGGCGATGGGGGTAACGATATTCTGTCTGGTGGAGCGGGCAACGATCAATTATATGGGGACGATGAAGCAGGGTATCTGGTGGAGCCGGGCGAGGATCTGCTTGACGGTGGAGCCGGCGACGACCTCTTGGCCGGTGGGGATGGAAACGATTCCCTCTCCGGTGGGACAGGGACCGATCAGCTGTTTGGAGACAAGGGGACCGACATCCTCGATGGCGGTGATGAGGCCGATACGTTGCACGGTGGGGATGGCAGGGATGAATTATTTGGCGGGGCTGGGGCGGATCAGCTCTTCGGCGATGGGTTGAATACTCCATCCGATCTCAGTGCAGCGGGTGGCGCGGACTTCTTGGACGGAGGCGCCGGCAACGATCATCTGGAGGGAGGGATTGGTGACGACACGCTCTTCGGCGGGACCGAAGACGATGTGCTGTTTGGCGAGGAAGGAGCGGACAGCCTCTTGGGTGACGACGGAGCCGATGAACTGCAGGGCGGGGAAGGGAACGACCTCCTGAGTGGGGATGCAGGCGACGATCGGTTATTCGGCCAAGCGGACAACGACACTCTCTATGGCGATGAGGGGAACGATCAGCTCGCGGGCAATGACGGCACCGATACCCTTGTCGGTGGGAACGGGAACGATGTGTTGGAGGGTGGGCATGGGAACGATAGTCTCATCGGCGGCGCTGGACAGGATCTCTACAACGTCAGCCTTGGCGATGGAGCAGACACGATCACCGATCGGGCGCTCGCGGGGGAAGGCAATGTCATTCAATTCTTCGGTGGCATCACGCTGGGGTCGCTGGCCTTCATCCAAGATGAAGTCCAACAGACATTGACGATTCAAGTCGCAGGCGGGGACTCCATCCGGTTGCTCGGCTTCGATCCGAACACCTTCAACTATGTGGTGGACACCCTGTCCTTTGCCGATGGCACGCAGGTGGCGCTGGCGGATCAGTTGCCCTTGCCAGAGGGCCTGGTCGAAGGAACGGATGCCCCCAACGTCATTCGCACTGGCTCCACAGACGATACGGTCTTTGCCGGAGCCGGTCACGATGTGGTCTTTGCGGGAGCCGGGAACGATGTGCTCGTGGGGGGGGGAGGGGCGGATACGCTCCAGGGCGGGGCAGGCCAGGATACCTATGTCTTCAATAGCGGCGATGGTACGGATATTGTGTCGGACCAGGCCGGTGAAGGTAATCGATTGCTGTTCGGACCTGGAATATCCACCAGCTCTTTGACGGTTGGCCTCGGTACGGGGGAGTCGGTATTCGTTCGTACTGGAATGGTCGGCGATGCGATCCAGATTATTTCCAGCCTGGAAGCAGGTGAGTCTCCCTCCATCGATATGCTTGAGTTTGCCGATGGCACCACGCTGTCCATCGACGAATTGTTCGAGCGAGGGATCGAAATCACTGGCACCGCGGGACCCGATGTCCTGACCGGGACGAATTTGATCGATCGGATCTCAGGCGGCGCCGGCAATGATTTTGTTTTTGCCGGTCTGGGTGCGGACATTGTCCAGGGAGATGAGGGGAGCGATCAGCTGTTTGGCGGAGACGGGGATGATCAACTCGATGGCGGTATCGGCAATGATGTGCTGAATGGGGAATCCGGACAGGATACCTATGTGTTCGGGCTTGGATACGGGCAGGACATCTTGCGTGATGCGCCTGTCGAACAGTCCGGTCCGAATACGATTCAACTGACCAGCGGCGTCAGTCCGGAGGATATTCATTTGCAGGCCCGACGGTCTGATGATGGCATCGATGTAGTGCTGACCATTGTTGGCACACAGGACGAACTCACGCTTCTGGGCGCGGCTGATCCAAGCCTGTTGCCGATCAATCAGATTTGTTTTGCTGATGGAACCATGTGGGATACGGCGGAGATCCTCGATCATATTGAAGGCGTGCAGCTGACCGCGGCAGCGACCGGCAGTTCTTTGGAAGGCACGGAGTTTCGAGATGTGTTGATCGGCGCCCAAGGCAACGATCAGCTGGACGGCTTGGGTGGCGCCGATCGAATGGTCGGAGGGGCCGGCGACGACCAGTACTGGGTCAACCAATCGGGCGATGTTGTGGTGGAGGTTTTTGGGGAAGGCCAGGACACTGTCCTGAGTCAGATCGACTATACGCTTCCGGAGCACGTGGAGAATCTCTTCCTCCGTAGCACGGCGCAACCGGCTACCGATCCTGTTCGGGGCGAGGGGAACGAGGCGGCAAATCTGTTGTTCGGAAACTTGGTGGACAATGTGCTAATCGGTGGCGCGGGCGATGACCTCTTCTGGGGTGGCTTCAGTGTCGGCAGCAGCTATGGACCGGGCGACGATGACTTATCCGGCGGCCTCGGGAACGACACCTATGTGATCGAAGGGAGTTTTAATGGATTCGATAGGATCCACGATGTGGCGCTTCCTGGGGAAGGAAACCGCTTGCAATTCGGTAATAGCGTCCGTCCTGAGGATGTGGTGTTCGTGCAGGAAGGCGCCGATCTTCGGATCACGAACAGCGGGGGAACAGACGGGGCGGTGTTAGTGGATTTCGATCCCAGCGGAATCGTCGGATCGCTGGTGACCGAGGTAGTCGCCTTCAGCGGTGGATATGAAGACGTCACAGGCGGTTATGAGACAGGCTTGTCGGCGTTGATGAATCCGACTGTCGGGATCGCCAACGCGGAGACCTTGACCGGAACCGCCAATGCGGAAGTCATCAAGGCGCAGGCCGGGGATGATGTGATTGCGGGGGGCGCAGGAAACGATGTGTTGCTCGGAGGAGCCGGCAGCGATACCTATCTGTTCAATCAGGGCGACGGATTCGATCTCATCGACGATCAGCCGGGGGCAGGAGATGTCAATGTGGTCGAGTTTGGCGCCGGGATTACACCGGACATGCTGCGCGTCTTCTATAGTGGAACGTTCGGCACGAGCGGGCTATCGGTGCGGATTGGCACATCGGGCGACGGGCTCCATTTTCTCGGTGTATCGGCCGATGATCCCATAGCGTCGCATGCGGTTGACACGTTTCATTTCGCGGGCGGCACGCAACTCACGTTTGCTCAGCTGTTCGAACGCGAAGTCTTGGTGCAAGGAACCGGACGAAGTGACGGGGAGATGTTTGGAACCTTTGCGGATGATCGGATGAACGGCTTCGGCGGGTCGGAGACTCTTTCGGGTCAAGCGGGGAACGACATTCTTGAGGGAGGAGCCGGGAATGATGTGTTGTCAGGAGGCGAGGGAGAAGACACCTATGTGTTCAATTTGGGAGATGGGATCGATCGCATCGAAGACGATGCAGAGTTGATCGACGATGGACAAGGGGGGCATTTGGCAAACAATCGCATCCTCTTTGGTCCTGGGATCTTCCTTTCCGATCTCTCGTTCGTGGAAGTCGACTCGACGATTCGGACAATTCTTGTCGGGTCGAATGGAGACGGGATTGAGTTGCCGAATTTTGTCGATTCCTCTCCAGGCCTTCGCACCATCAGCTTTTCCGACGGGCTGACCGTCGATATCTACAACCTGCGCGATGGGGGGCAGGTGACCGGCGATCAAACTATTCAAGGTGGTTCTGACGGCGGTGTGTTGATTGGAGGGGCCGGCAACGACGTTATCCAGTCTGGTGGTGGTCACACGGCCCTCATTGGAGGAGCCGGCAACGATACGCTTGTCGGTGGATCCGGTCCCAACATGTTTTATGCCGGACCCGGCAATGATTTCCTTATCGGTGGCAATGGCGGGAACACCTTCTTTTTGTCGTTCGGTAGTGGCCAGGATTCGATTCAGATTCCCAATTACCTGACATCGATTGAGACGAATACCATCCAGTTCGGAGGAGCGTACGACACCTATCGCCCAACTTCAGGCGTGGGATCGCTGGTCATACGATACGGCACCGCAGGAGACGAGTTGCACATTCTGGATTTCGACCCAAACGATGTGTTTGCCCTTCCGGCGATTCAAACATTCCGATTCACCGATCGGACCTTGACTTATGGGGAATTGATCGCGCTGGGATTCGATATTGAAGGCACTGCCGGAAACGACGTCTTATCAGGCACGAATACGACGGATCGGATGGATGGACTGGATGGCAACGACACGATTGAAAGCGGCCAGGGCGTGGATATCCTCCGTGGTGGAGGAGGAAGCGATCTTCTGCGTGGGGGGGCTGGCGACGATACCTATATCTTCAAGATCGGCGACGGCATCGACACGATTCAAGACACCGCGTCGGCAGGCGAAGGCAACCGGATTCAGTTCGGGGTTGGGATCGCGCAGACGGATCTCACGTTCACACAGGATGCAGCGGCCCGTACTCTGACCATTCAGGTCGGGAGCAGCGGGACCGATCAATTGGTGCTCACCAACTTCGATCCGACCGGAGCCAATGGCTCGTTGGTGGTGGAGACGCTGGCGTTCGCGGACGGCAGCACGGCGAGTCTGGCCGCGCTGCTGGGTGGTCCGGTCAACCATGCGCCGACGGTGGCGAATGCGCTTGCGGACCAGGCGGTGCCGGAGGGCGCGCCGTTCAGCATTCAAGTGCCGGGCAATACCTTTGCCGATCAGGATGTGGGAGATGTGTTGACCTACAGTGCCTCGCTCGCCAACGGGAACGCACTCCCCACGTGGCTTAACTTCAATGCTACGACCCGTACGT
>NEWP02000001.1:156904-164267 GCA_002869895.2 Nitrospira sp. CG24E
ACTGTTTCACCGTGCGCGTTCTGCGAGCACGAAGGGCACCTGGCCGCTCCTTTCCCATCCTTTGAGTGACAAGGTTTCTCCTCATCAGTATAATGCGCAGCCTATGGCTACCGCCGATCCTGCTGCGCCGAAACAACCGCTGGCCTTGCCGGACCGTGCCCTCGTGGCTGCCACGGTCGAGGGGCGGCTTCCTTTTCAGGCACGACCCAAGTCGTTCACGCCTTTGGCCGGAGATGCCTCCAATCGCCGGTACTTTCGCATCGAGTTGAGTGGGGGCGCTGCTCGTTCGGTGATCCTCATGCAGTTAGCCGAGCCAGAGGCCTTCAAGCAATCGGAGGAGGCAGTCAGCGGAGCGGCTCATCAAATTGCAGAGTTGCCGTTTCTCAACATCCTCTCGTATTTATCAAAAGCCGGTGTCTCTGTTCCGCGCCTCTATCACTACGATCAGGCAGCAGGACTGCTCTATCTTGAAGATTTTGGTGACCTGACCCTGTCGGAAGCCTGTCGTGAGGCGAGTGTGACAGCCCTGGAAGCGCACTATACGCAGGCTGTCGATGCCCTTGCGCACATGCAAGCGACGGCCACGACACTAGCCGATTCGAATTGTCTCGCGTCCCATCGAAGTTTCGACGCGCCGCTTCTCATGTGGGAGTTCGACCATTTCCTGGAGTATGGGATTGTGGCGCGGCAGGGGAAACCGATGTGCGCCGACGATTATGCGCCGATCCGGAGATCCTTCGAGACCATCGCGGAGTTGCTTGCCGGCCAACCACGCGTCTTTGTCCACCGCGACTATCACTCGCGAAATCTAATGGTCGATGGAAACCGGCTGGGAGTGATCGACTTTCAAGACGCCTTGATGGGACCGGCGACATACGATCTTGCCTCGCTGCTGCGTGACGCCTACATCGAACTGGACGAGGCGCTGATCGACCGTTTGATCGACCGCTTTCTCGATCAGCTGGCGACGCATCGGGAGATAGGGACCGACCGAGAGGCATTCCGCCGCCTGTTCGACCTCACGAGCATCCAGCGTAATCTCAAGGCAGCGGGTCGATTCGTCTACATCGATCGTGTCAAGGGTAATCCCAAATTCCTCGCCGATATTCCTCGTGTGTTAAATTATGTCAAACGCAATCTCCAGAAATATCCCGAGTTGGAGATCCTCCGGAAACATCTCACACCCTATGTGCCGGAGTTAGAATAGGTGGAAAAGGGCCAGGTTTATTTGGTTTGTTTTGTTCATTTGGTTCCTGAAGAATTCGGACCAGATCAACCAGACAAACCAAACGAACCAAACCAACCTCTATGAAAGCCATGATTCTCGCAGCGGGCTTGGGAACTCGCCTCAGACCGCTCACCAACACGATGCCGAAGCCGCTCCTTCCCGTTGCCGGCACGCCGCTGATCGTGTGGAATCTCTTGCTCCTGAAGCGGCATGGGTTCCAGGATGTCGTGATCAATCTGCATCACCTCGGACCGATGATCGAGCAGGCGGTCGGCACCGGCTCGCGGTATGGGATGCGGATTACCTATTCACGTGAGCCGGTTATTCTCGGAACCGGCGGCGGGATTAAGCAGGCGGAGCCGAATTTTTCGGGAGCCCCGGTGCTTATCTTGAACGGCGATACATTGGTGGAAATCGACTTGGAAGCCTTGTGGACGTTCCACCGGCAACGAAATGCGGCAGCGACGTTGGTGCTCCGGTCCGACCCGGATGCGGCAGGTTGGGGGCTGGTCGAGGTGGGTGAAGAGAATAGGATCGTGCGGATCACCGGGCGTGGCCTATCCGAGCCGACCGTCACTCAACCGAGGATGTTCGCCGGTATTCATATTCTGAATCCCCGCCTCCTGCGTGAAGTTCCAAGGGGCAAGGCCTCGTCGATCATCGATGTCTATGTATCGGGGATTCAACGGAACGAAACAGTGCTGGGCTACGACCACCAGGGGTATTGGTCCGACATCGGCACGCCGGAACGGTACGGGCAAGCCGAACACGATGCGCGGGCCGGGAAAATCGAATTATCCCGCAGAAGTCTTTCACCACCTGCCAGCTAAGCGTCCAAGCCCGCTCTTTACCCGGCGTCTCCAACGAGAGCCTTCGAGTTTTTAAAATCCCGCGCTATTTCCGCTCTTCGAAAGCAGCACAGTACAAAAATGCAGGATTGTAGTCGGTCTGTCTTCTACTACCTTTTCAAGGGCAGCCTGGTTGATCCTCAATGCGCGCGTAGAACGAGCACATTCTGATCGTGCGCGTTCCGCGAGCAGGAGGACGACCAGGCCCGCCCATTCATCCTTCCAAGCTTGCTCGTTGTCTCTCAGGGGTGGGGTCTGATTGATCTCCCACTGCGCATCCAACGAGGACCGGTGAATTTTCTATACTTCTCTCTTCAGAGGAGGGGCCAAGGCTGCCCTTCACTGCGCGCATCGAACGAGCACCGTTTCACCGTGCGCGTTCTGCGAGCAAGAAGGGCATCTGGCCCCTCCTCTCACTCTTATTGCTGAATCGCCGACAGCAACCACTTCGCATTCTGGTATCGCATGAATGTCCATACCTCATGCGTTTCGGTCGGTGTCTCCTCGCTGCCTTCGACGAGATAGCCCGGTTCTCCTCGTTGTTTCGTCAAGGATACGGTGTAGTCACGGGCGCTCCAGTCAAGCCCGATCGTCGCATAGTGCGTCGCGTCTTCGGTCCAGGCTTCCTGGACCTCTGCGCGCAGGAGCGTCACATCCTCGACGTGATTGGCGATATCGAGGCTGGTTTGTTCGGCTAAAGCGGTGGCGAAATAGCCCAGCATTTCCGGGGTGACGGATCTCCGCAATGCGGTCAGGTCTTGTTTGCTCCAGGCGGTTTGAACGTTGGTCAGCAGCTGCTGGAAGGCCGCCTTGTCTGCCGAGGTGACTTCGATGTCGACGGTCGCTGTGCGCAGGGTCGTAGCAGAAGGTTCTGACGCCAGATTGCCGTTGAATGAACGGTTCCTGGTGATTCCAGAGAAATCGGGAGCAGGCGATCGCCGCACCCTCAGAAAATAAAAGAAAGCCCCTGCCCCCAGGAGCATGAGGATGAGGAGTAATCCGCTGGAACCGAACCCCGCATCGGCCTTGCCGGTTTCGCCGACCTGTTCACCGGTCTCGGTGGTGCGAGCGCTACTTTCGGTCGCTCCGAATAACATGTGGCCGATATAGGATCCTGCGACACCGGCTGCGAGGCCGGCCAACAGGGGATTGCGTTGCATAAATGAGGGCTGCATGGCTGGATTCGATTGGGCAGCTGAAGTTGGGCTATTTGACGCTGATGGCGGTGGGGCAGTGGAAGGCCTTGGTGTCGTCGACTGTTCGATCGGCTTCGCGCCATTCTGGTCGTATGTGCGCGACCCTCGGCTACCGATGCCTCCAGGGGCGCCCATGCCTCTTGAACCGCCGGAATAGCCTCCGCCAAATCCGCCGCCCCTTGCCTTTGCAAAAGATACGGTCGGCACTCCAATCAGTGCAATCGCGACCACTGCTGCCATGAGTTTTGTCGTGTTCATGATAACGGTCCTTTCCATCGATGTCGGAGGTCAGTCACGCTCCGACCGGCATCCTAGCAGGTATGGACTGAAGAAAACCTAAGATTCGAGACCATCCGGAATGGTAGAATGCAATTCGTTCTCAGAGCGAATAGCCTATCCAATTTCTTGTGAGGAAATCATGGCCTTGACTGTGACATATCGCATCATCGGAATATCGTTGGGAGTGATGTTGTTTGCGAGCGCCGGGTTTGCAGCAGAACCGGCTGAAGTGGAAAAGTTCGTGAAGGCCCGTATCGAGGTTGGTGAGATGATGATGAACTATTTTCAGGGTGGAGCAAATTTTGGGGGAGGCCAGCAGCCATCGCCTGAGCAGATGAGGAGCATGGGGGCCGACATCCAGGCGAAACTCGGTAAAGTCTTGTCGAAGCATGATCTGACGGTTGAGGAGTATCGGAAGCGCAGTCCGGAAGTCTTCGCCGATGAGGCGGCGGTGAAGGGCTATCTCAACGAACATCCGGATCTGAAGCAACGTTATGAGGCGCTCCCGCTGGATCGGATGGGACGCGGCGGCAGCACCGGCCGAGGATACTAACGCGTGATGTGCGAGACAAGGTGGGTACTCTTGTTTATTTGGTCTGTTTAGTTTGTTTGGTTGAACGAGAATAACCAAATGAACAAAACAAGCCAGATAAACCAAATGAACTTTCCACCTCGCCGCGCGCGGCTTACCGCACTTTCGTTGACTCCTCCCCACCCCCTCCATATAATGCCGATCGTTAGTAGATTTCGACTGCCTTTCCAAACAGTTATGACTTCTTTCTCCAAGACATCGTTGACCGGAAAATGGGACAGGGTTCGTGAAGAACTCACCCATGCATTTTCAACCAAATCCGAGACAGAAGTGTTTGCGAGTGAAGATCTCGCACTGCTTGAGCGGGTGGCCGATGCGGTGGTGAAGCGAGGCATGACTGCTCCTGCCACGATCTTTCTTGAATCACTCGGTCCCATGAACTTTCTCGGCAGCCAGGCGCTCTATTTCCTGGCCCCCATCGTCGAATGGGCGATGAACGCGAAGGAAGTCGAGCAGGTGGCCCGGTTGCTCGAACGACGCGAGACGATCCCCCGCCTCATCGCAATGATTGAGACAAAGTCGGCTCCCCAGGCTCCTCAAGGAGCCTCCGCTCAATGACAAGCTGCCGTGAAGCGTCTCTCGTGAAGCGTCTCTCGTTATTCGCGCGAGACTTGCGAGAAAAACGGGGCGGGTCGGATGTTTCATCTTCGCGAGTCGCGCCTGTCGCGCATGTCTTGCTTGTCTCGCCCACAATTCACGAACGACGCGGTCCTAGCCAGGCAGGTTGTTGATGGCGTCTGAAGCGTCGGCAAAGACTCCCCATCCTCTCCATGTCATCGTCGCTACCGACTGTGGCAGCACCACAACCAAGGCCATTCTGATCGAGAAGGTCGGCGATGAATACCGGCAAACCTATCGGGGCGAAGCGCCGACGACGGTAGAAGCGCCGTTCGAAGATGTGACGCGTGGGGTGCTGAACGCAATTGCGGAAATTGAAGAACTTTCGGGCCGGAAAATCCTCGACGGAGATACAATCATCACGCCCTGTCGCGATGCGAAGACCGGCGTAGATATCTATATTTCTACCAGCAGCGCGGGCGGCGGGTTGCAGATGATGGTCACGGGAGTTGTGCAAAATATGACGGGTGAAAGCGCGCAGCGGGCGGCGCTCGGCGCCGGCGCGATTGTCATCGACGTCTTAGCCTCGAACGACGGCCGCTTGCCGCATGAAAAGATCGAACGTATTCGTACGATGCGGCCCGATATGATCTTGATGTCCGGCGGGACGGACGGAGGGGCGGTCACCCATGTCGTTGAGATGGCCGAGTATATTTCTGCGGCAGAGCCGCGACCCCGGTTCGGCGCGACGTTCAAGCTCCCGCTGATCTATGCGGGCAATACAGATGCGCAGCCGCAAGTGAAGAAGATCCTGGGCGAGAAAACCGCGCTGGTGCTGACCGACAATATTCGTCCGGTGTTGGAACGGGAGAATCTCGCGCCGGCGCGGGACAAGATCCACGACCTGTTTCTCGAACATGTCATGCAGCAGGCGCCGGGCTATAAGAAATTGATCGAGATGGCCGGCGCGCCGATCATGCCGACGCCGGCGGCGGTCGGCGTGATCATGGAAACGATCGCCAAGCGTGAGCATTTGAACGTGATCGGGGTGGATATCGGCGGCGCGACCACAGACGTATTTTCGGTCTTCAACGGACTCTTCAATCGGACCGTCAGCGCGAATCTCGGAATGTCGTACAGCATTTCCAATGTGCTGGCGGAAGCGGGGCTCGCCAATATCATGCGCTGGGTGCCCTTCACGATCGACGAACAGACGCTCCGTAACCGGATCAAGAACAAGATGGTCCGGCCGACGACGATTCCTCAGACGCTGGACGAGCTGCAGATCGAACATGCCATTTCCCGCGAGGCGCTCCGGCTCGCCTTGATCCATCATAAATCTCTCGCAACGGCCCTCAAGGGGGTGCAACAGGAACGCACGATCTCGGATGTATTCGAGCAGCAGCAGTCCGGCAAGACGCTCATCGATATGCTCAAGCTCGATCTGATCGTCGGGAGCGGCGGGATCCTGTCCCATGCGCCTCGCCGTGTGCAGTCGATGCTGATGATGGTGGATGCCTATGAGCCATTGGGGTTCACGCGACTATCGGTGGACAGTATTTTCATGATGCCGCACCTCGGGGTGCTCTCGACGATCGATGAGAAGGCAGCGACCGATGTGTTTGTCCGCGATTGCATGGTCTTTTTGGGAACCTGCATTGCGCCGATCGGGCAGGGGAAGGACGGAGAGCGGTGCGCGGACTATGCCATTACGTTCCCTGATGGTCGAGTCGACAAGGGAACTCTCTCGTTCGGCGATCTGCGATTGGTTCCGTTGGCGAGTGAAGAGAAGGTGTCGATCACAGTCCAGCCGGTGAAACAGGTGAGTGTCGG
Source organism: Nitrospira sp. CG24E (assembly GCA_002869895.2). Lineage (GTDB taxonomy): Bacteria > Nitrospirota > Nitrospiria > Nitrospirales > Nitrospiraceae > Palsa-1315. The sequence continues at coordinate 163,439 of NEWP02000001.1, forward strand.
GGCGGAGGCGGGGGTTGCGGTCACACGAGAGGTGCAAGGCGGTGTCGTGGGCCTCTTGCTCGACGGGCGTGGGCGCCCGTTGCAGTTGCCGTCCGACCAGGCAGCCAGAATCGCATCGCTCACGAAGTGGTACCGCGCGGTGGATTTGTATCCGAAGGGAGGCTGAGGTTGAGGCTGAGGTTAAGGGTGAGTGAAAAAAACGCTAGCAAGTGTTTCTCAACCTAAACCTCGGCCTTAACCTTCTTCAAGAATGGCCCATTCCTACACCCCAGGCTTAACCGTCACAGAGCAGGCTGTCGTCCTCCGTCGTCGGATGCTGTCGCTGCCAGGCAAAGTGCTGGTTACAGCCGGAGAGACAGTCCGTGCGAATCAGCCGGTGGCCCGCGCCGAATTACCGGGGAAGGTCTATCCCTTGAATCTTGCCAATCAGTTGAGTGTGGCCCCGGATGAGATTCAGGAATATCTGATTAAGAAGGTCGGCGACTCGGTGCGGAAGGATGAGATTTTAGCCCAGAACAAGCCGGTCATGAAGTGGTTCAAGACGGAAATTCTCTCGCCGATCACCGGCGTTGTGGAGTCCGTGTCTCCCGTCACAGGGCAGGTGCTGTTGCGGGAGCCGCCGCGCGTGTTTGAATTGTTGGGCTATGTCGATGGACGCATCGTCGAAGTGATTCCGCAGCAGGGCGTGGTGGTGGAAACGAACTGTAGCCTGGTGCAGGGCATCTTCGGCATCGGCGGTGAAACCAGAGGCGAAATCGTCATCGCCGTCACGTCGCCGGATGAAGCGCTCTCGCCGCGTCATTTCACCGCAAACATGAAAGGCAAGGTC
>NEWP02000001.1:164367-171452 GCA_002869895.2 Nitrospira sp. CG24E
TCTCAGGCGCCACGCAGATTCGTGCCGGTGTCATTCGACCGGAGATCATCATTCCCAAAGGTGGCGCATCGGGCGATCATAGCGCAGCAGCCGCTCCGCAGCGGGATGGCATCAGGATTGGCGATCAGGTTCGCATTATTCGAGATCCCTTGTTTGGCAGGCTCGGCGAGGTCGCCAGCTTACCGCCAGATCTCCAGAAGATTCCGACCGAGAGCGAAGTGCGTGTAATGGGAGTCCGTTTTTCCGACGGCAGCATGGCGATGATACCGCGCGCCAATATTGAATTGATCGAAGGATCCTAAGGCCGTGAAGCGTGAAACGTTAAACGTGAAACGTCGAGGATGTCGGGCATGGGTGACTTTGCTGTGCGTGTTCGTGGTTGCTCTGAGCCAGGCAGGGATGCCGGTGTTTGCTCAAACTGATGCGCAGACAAGGACGGCTCTGGCTCCTCCGCAGGATGTTCGGGTGTTCGATACGCCGAGCGACGGAGGGGGCAGTCTGACGGTGCTCTGGTCGCCGGCTCCCGACGATAGCGCCGCGACGAAATATCAGCTCTTACTCAGCGAGGGAACTACGGCGCCGGATACTGCGGCAATGAAGGTTGTGGCGGAGATTCCGGCGAACCAACGGTATGTTCGTGACTCCAAGTGGCCCTGGTGGACGAGGCCTGCCGCAAAGGAGGAGCACCAGTTCACGTTGAGGCATGGGAAGGGGATCGAACTCAAAGACGGGACCTCCTACCTCATCACCGTGGCGCGGGTCTTGGGGGACGACCGCGCAATCGCGACGCCGGTTCAGGTGACGCCGCAACCGAATTGGATCAACTGGAATCAGATGAATAATCTGGTGCTGGCGCTTTTATTCGGTGGCATCGTGTTCTACTCGATTGGGACAGCCAGAAAGCGGGAGATTTTTCTCCGGCGCATTCCCGGCCTTGCAGCGGTGGATGAGGCTATCGGACGCGCAACCGAATTGGGCAAGCCGATTCTGTATCTCACCGGCGCCCACGACATGCACGATCCCTCGACGATTGCCGCAGCGGTCATTCTGGGCCGCGTAGCCAAACGCGCTGCCGCCTATGGGACCGATTTACTCGTGCCGCACCGTGATCCTATTACCATGGCGGTCTGCCAGGAAATCACGAAACAGGCCTATCTGGAAGCGGGCAAACCGGACCTCTATAAGGACGATTCGAACTTCTTTATCACGTCGGATCAATTCAGCTATACCGCCGCGGTGGACGGCATCATGCTGCGAAAGAAACCGGCGGCGAATTTCTTTATGGGGTCGTATTTTGCCGAGGCCCTGCTGTTGACCGAAACCGGCGCAAGCACCGGCGCAATCCAAATCGCCGGGACGGACTCCGATCACCAGCTCCCATTCTTCGTCACGACCTGCGATTACACCTTGATCGGGGAGGAACTCTATGCTGCCAGCGCCTATCTCTCCAGAGAGCCGGTGCAGGTCGGCACGTTGCGCGGGCAGGATATCGGCAAGGCGCTGATCCTCGGCGTCATCGGCATCGGGACAGTCCTGGCCACCATCGGGGTTCTGTTCGACGCGCAATGGCCGCAAGTATTTCTTGATGTCTTCAAGGACGTGAAATGATCTTTCTCCGCCGGCAGGTTCCGCTTCTGATCACGCTCATTACCGGTCTGGTATTCGCGGCGCAATACTATGTGCCGCACCCGGCTTCGGAGCAGATGCTGACCTCCGCCACCAAGTGGCTCCAGATCATCGGCGGATTCGCGCTGGTCCTGGGTGTGAGCAGTCTGTTCCACGTCCATGCCGTCAAGATCCGGCGCAAAGAAGCCGGGTGGGGCTATAGTTTCGTGCTCTATGCCAGCATGCTGGGTACCATTGCGGTCGGCCTCTGGTCGAACGGTAAGGAAGCAGTAGACGGGGCGATGACGGCCTTCGGGTGGATCTATAACTTCATGATGGTTCCGCTCCAGGGCACAATGTTCGCCATCCTGGCCCTGTTCATTGCCTCGGCCGCCTATCGGTCCTTCCGCGCGCGGAGCCGCGAGGCCACGGTGCTGCTCATTGCCGCGGTGATCGTCATGACGGGCCGTGTCCCGCTCGGAGAATATCTGATCCCCATCAGCGGCGACCTATCGCAGTGGATCTTGAACGTGCTGAACGCTTCAGTGCGGCGTGCGATCCTGATCGGCGTCAGCCTCGGTACAGTCGCGCTCTCCATCAAGATTATCTTCGCCCTGGAACGATCGTATCTTGGGGGAGGTAAGGAATGACGTTATACGATCAACGTTATTCGTTAAACGACGAAGCAGGCCGATTAACGTTTCACGATTCACGAATAACGGGCTTACGATGACTTTCGCTGAACGTATGCTGAAGATCGACCGGCGGATCATCTTTCTGGTGATCGGCCTCTGCACGCTCTTGCCGCTGCTCTACCCGGTTGGGTTGCCGATCAAGATTTCTCCCGAAGTGCGAGGGGTATACGATCACATCGAGTCGCTCCCCGAGGGATCGGTATTTCTGCTCTCGCTGGACTTCGATCCCGCGTCGAAGCCTGAACTTCATCCCCAGGCGATTTCGCTCTTGCGTCACGCCTTCAAGAAAAATCTGCGTGTGGTCGCCTTGACCCTCTGGGTCTCCGGCACTGGCCTGGCCGACCAGATCATCACCCAGGTTGCCGGCGAGATGGGCAAAGAAAGCGGGAAGGATTATGTGTTTCTTGGGTGGAGCCCCGGCGGCACTGCCGTCATCATTAATATGGGACAGGATCTCTATGGGGCATTCCCTGCCGACTACAACGGGAAACCGACGAAGGGATTGCCGGTGCTCCAAGGCGTCGCCAATCTGCGCGATGTGAACTATGCCGTCAGCCTGGGCGCGGGTAATCCCGGTGTGGAAGCCTGGTACGTGTTCGGCAAGGACAAGTACAAGTTCGAAATGGGCGGCGGCTGCACCGGCGTGATGGCGCCGGGGCTCTATCCGTTGCTGCGCAGCGGCCAGATCAACGGCCTCATCGGCGGGTTGCGCGGCGCGGCGGAATACGAAACTCTGATGGGCCAGAAGGGAAAAGCGATTGCCGGCATGGATGCGCAATCGGCCACCCATCTTGCCATCATCGTGCTCGTGATTCTCTGCAACATATTCTATTTTTCGTTGCGTAAGCAGGGTAAGCAACAGGGCTACTCGGGAGCGTAAGGGTCTATGCCGTTTGAATTGATTATTGGGGCTTGGGTGGCAGTGGGTCTCACCCTCTTTATTTTCACCTTCCTGTACCAGGACAACCCGCTGTTCAAGCTGGCGGAGAATCTCTACGTCGGCGTATCGGTCGGCTATACCATCGTCAAGACCTACGACACAGTACTTGTGCAACTCATCTGGAAGCCGATCGTCGAAAATGGGGAATGGGCCCTGCTGATTCCGGTGGCCATCGGATTGCTCATGCTCACACGCTATGTCCCCAAAGCCGCCTGGCTCTCGCGCTATGCCTTTGCCTTCATCGTCGGTGTCGGGTCGGGGCTCGCCATCCCACGGACGATCTCGTCCTTTATCTTGAAACAGATCGAGGATACGGTTCGACCGCTGCTGACGCTGGTGCCGGGAGAGGGCGTCACCTTTACCTGGAATCTGCTGGATCCCACCAGCAGTCTGAACACGATCATCATCCTGGTCGGCGTCTGTTCGGTGCTGTTCTATTTCTTTTTCTCAGTCGAGCACACAGGACCAGGCAAGGTCGTGGCCCGGACAGGAATCCTCTTTCTGATGATCGCATTCGGCGCGGCCTTCGGTTACACAGTGATGGCCCGCATGTCCCTCTTGATCGGGCGAATGACCGATCTCATCGAGTACACCGATCCCTCCTATGGCAGGCCCAGCCTCTGGCTCCTGGCGGTGACTATCATTCTCTTAGTCGTGATGAGCCGGCGGCCCGGCAATAAGCAGCCGAAAGAGGAATAGGTTTGTCTGGTTCATTTTGTTTGTTTGGTTTGTTTGGTTGAACGGAACCAACCAGATAAACCAGACAAACAAAATAAACCAAATCAACCGTCCGATCTGTTGCAGCCCCTTCCGTTGCTCAATTACAATGCCCCACCATGACGACCGGTATCGCCAAAGATCCTCATCAGTACCCGGCCCTTCGAAATCTGCAATTCTCGCCGATCAAAGAGGGCGAAGAGCAGTATATGGTCCTCTGGGACCCGACCGGGTTGAGCAAGGATAAACTGGTTCTGCCTCTCAACTATTTTTTCATCATCCAGCATTTCGACGGGGAACATTCGCTGGCTGAAATCGGATCGCTCTACCTCAAGCGATTCGGTGAGTTTCTCGGTTCCGGCAGGATGGATCAGTTAGTGTCCGATCTGAATGAGAAGCTGTTTTTGGAAGGTCAGCGTGCAGAGGAAGCGCACCGGTTGGCTCGGGATACCTATCGGCAGAGCCCGCTGCGTCGCGCAGCGTTTGCCGGACGAGGGTACGAAGCAGACGGTGCGAAGCTGAAAAAACAGATCGATGGATTCTTTACGTCGAAAGAAGGACCGGACTTCAAACCGTCCGAGCATGCGGGAAAAAAGATCAAGGGTCTCGTCGCGCCGACCTATGATTTGAAACAAGCAGGGCCGATCTATGCTTGGGCTTATAAAGAGCTGCAAGATTCAGAGCAGCCGGATCTCTTCGTCATCATCGGCACTGCTTCCGCTGGATTGGACCATGTCTTTGCCGTGACGGATAAAGATTTCGAGACGCCTCTTGGGGTCGTCACAGCCGACCAACCGATCCTGAGCCGGCTCAAGGCCATACTTCCAACCTTCTTCGAAGACGATCTCTGTCATCAAGCGGAGCAGGCAGTGGAATTTCAGCTCCCGTTTCTTCAAGACATCGTTGGAAGCAAGAAGCCCTTCACGATTGTGCCGATCTTGAGTTCATTCTCTGCGGCGAGCCTGGGAGATCCGGCCGTTCGCCAATCGGTCGACCAGTTCTTGACCGGGCTTCGGGAGATTCTCACGCAATCGGGCCGATCCTACTGCGTGATCGCTGCGGGAGAGCTGGCGCATTTAGGCATGCGCTACGGAGACAAGGCGCCTCCAACGGACTTCTCCTTTCACCGCTGCATGCAGTTCGATCTGGAAATGTTGAAGCCGGTAGAGGAACGGCAACCGGAAGAGTTTGCCAACTACATCAATAAAGAGCAGGACCAGCGCCGGATCTCCGGTTTTTCACCTATCTATTCTTTGCTGCGGTTGATCGACGCAGAAAGCGGACAAGTGTTGCGCTACGACCGCGGGATTACGGATCAGTATAATTCCACCGTCACCTATGCCAGCATGGCCTTCTTCTAGGCAGGACGGTGAAAATGACCGCCGGCGTCGCTCTCGCATCGCTCAGACCCTCGACGTACCACAAAGGGTACGACTCGGCCCTTCGCTCGTTGCGGCCTAGCCGGACAGTCGTTTTGACGTTTCTTCAGGGGGTCTGCTGACAAGCGCGCTATGGACATGTACCCAGAAGATAAGCGGTCTCGAGACTGTATATCCAACCCACCTCAGTGAAGCAAACCCCCTCCGACGTAGCATAGTAAGTTGTCGATTTGTTCGCATACCATTGCATCGAAGTAACCGTTAAGGGCTGGCGTAGCCATGTTGCACTTCGGATGAATGTGTTCTGCTCTTGTGATTGTGGGGCAGCTGCTCGCTCCCACTCTGTTCGGCGGGGAAACACCTCGTGATTCTGGTTTTTGTGCAGGACGTAACTAGTGAATGAGGGATCATCATGACATTCGCAGGAACCGGCAAACAATTCTGTGCTGCTTGCGTGGGGATATCCCTCCTGGTTTCCTTTAGTGCCTGCAGCTCAGGCGATGAGAGTGGTGGCACGCAGTCTGGCGGCGGTACTGGGCTGCCGCCTTTTGCCCAGCAGGCCTATCTCAAGGCTTCCAATACGGACTTGCTTGACGAGTTCGGCGCGAGCATCGCACTGTCCGGAGATACGTTAGTCATTGGCGCAATCTCCGAGGGCAGCGCTGCGACAGGAGTGAATGGGGACCAGGGGGACAATAACGCAATCCGTAGTGGTGCAGTCTATGTCTTCACGCGTACGGGCGGGGTCTGGAGACAAGAGGCCTACCTCAAGGCTTCGAATACCGATGCGGGGGATCTTTTTGGTGTAAGCGTGGCACTGTCCGGCGACACTCTAGCGGTTGGAGCAATGTTGGAGGGCAGTGCTGCAACGGGGGTGGACAGGGATCAGGCGGACAATAGTGCAATTGGTAGTGGCGCGGTCTATGTCTTCACGCATAGGGGGAGTTTGGGGCCAAGAGGCCTATCTTAAAGCTTCCAATACTGACTCGGGTGACTTCTTTGGCTCTCACGTCACGCTGTCTGGTGACACCCTGGTCGTGGGAGCGCCAGACGAGGACAGTAATGCGACGGGGGTGAATGGGAATCAGGCGAACAACAGCGCATTCGATAGCGGTGCGGCCTATGTGTTCACGCGCACGGGCGGAATCTGGAAGCAAGAGGTCTATCTCAAGGCCTCGAATACCGATGCGGGTGACCTGTTCGGTGGAAGCGTGGCACTGTCCGGCGACACCCTGGTCGTGGGCGCACAGTCCGATGATAGTAATGCTACGGGAGTGAACGGAAACCAGATGGACAACAGTGCAGTGGATAGTGGCGCAGCCTATCTGTTCACACGTACAGGCGGGGTCTGGAGTCAGCAGGCCTATCTTAAGGCTTCCAATACGGGCGGGACTCTTCTGAACATGGGCACGTTACAGGGTGACCAATTTGGATCGAGAGTTGCGCTGTCAGGCAACACCTTGGCTGTAGGAGCGGTGCCCGAAGACAGTGCTGCGACAGGAGTGAATGGGAATCAGGCAGACAACAGCACATTCAATAGCGGCGCCGCCTATGTCTTTACCGCGCAGTGACGCTCAATAACGGCATGGAGAAAGACCCACATCGGAGGCACGTACTTCGTGTTGCGCTTTCTTCGAAGGGAGCAGTCGAACCGCATCCTTCCCTGCTTCAAACATCTGTTAAGGGAGTGGCCGAGGCTGCCCTTTACTGCGCGCATCGAACGAGCACATTCTGATCGTGCGCGTTCTG
>NEWP02000001.1:171552-174661 GCA_002869895.2 Nitrospira sp. CG24E
GAAGACGGTATAGTGCCGATTCAGGCTACGGCGGTTGTGTCGAAGATGTCTTGCGCGGCTTGTCAGGGAATTGAATCCTGTATACAATACAGCATTAAAATTCTTGGTGGAGGCCGCCATGTCAGTTCGATTGAACATTACGATGGATGACGATGTCTACGCACGGCTCAAGAGGGAAGTGCCGCCGAAAAAACTCAGTGCGTTTATTGCGGCAGCGGTCCGATCCAAGCTCCACCCTGCTGCGAAAACATTGGACGCAGCCTACCGGGCAGCCAGAAAAGAAGAGTGGAGAAAGCAGCTGGAGGATGATTGGAAGAGCACGGAGGGCGAAGGATGGCCCAAGTGAGGCGGACCCCGCGCCGGGGGGATGTGTATTGGGTCGCGTTGGATCCGACGCTTGGCTCAGAGATCAAGAAAACCAGGCCGGCCGTGATCGTATCCAATAACTCCTGCAATGCTTTCGGCTCACGGGTTGTGGTGCTCCCTGTCACGAGCAACGTCGACTCGCTGTATCCAGGCGAAGCGTTGATTACACTAAAAGGCAAGCCTTCACGCGTGTTGGGTGATCAGATCCGATCGCTGGACAAGTCTCGGTTACAGTCCCGAATCGAGACGCTCAGCCAAGATGAATTGTCGGCGGTCGAAGAGGCAATCCGCGTGACCCTCAATTTGCGGCCCTGAGGGTCTGACTCCACTCCTTCGCCTAAAGGGAGTAATGACATGCCGACACAGAAGACGACGAAAATCGTATCCGCTGGGACATGGTATCCGCTCGGTGCGACGCTCGTAGACGGAGGCGTGAATTTCGCGCTCTACTCCAAGCATGCGAGCGACGTGTTTCTTCTGCTCTTCGATACGCCTGAGGGAGAGCCGACGGATATCGTTCAACTCTCAACTCGGACGAAGTACGTCTGGCATGCCTGTGTCCAGGGGATTCGTGCAGGCCAGTTGTATGGCTTCAAGGTGTCCGGCCCGTTCAAGCCTGCCGAGGGGTTGAGGTTCAACGAGCAGAAACTGCTGATGGATCCCTATGCGAAAGCGCTCACCGGAAAGTTTCGCAATCGGCATAATCTGCTGCTGGCGTATGACGCCCAGGCTCCTGAGAAAGACCTGACGCAGGATCTGCGAGACAATACGCGAATGGTGCCCAAATCGATCGTCGTCGATGATCGATTTGACTGGCAAGGCGATACCCCGCCAGGGATTCCGTTCGAAAAGCTGATAATCTATGAGGTGCATCCAAAAGGCTTTACCGCTCATCCGTCGGCGAAGGTGCAGCATCCTGGAACATATCTGGGGTTTGCCGAGAAAATACCCTATCTCCGTAATCTAGGGGTCAATGCGGTTGAGTTGTTGCCTGTGCATGAACATTATGTCGAGGATTTTCTCCTCGACAAAGGACTCACCAATTATTGGGGCTATAACACCATCGGGTTCTTTGCTCCGGAGTCGTCGTACGGCACCCAGCGGGCGCCTGGATGCCAGGTCGCTGAGTTCAAAACGTTGGTGCGAGAACTCCATAAGGCCGGTATCGAAGTGATTCTCGATGTGGTCTACAACCATTCAGCCGAAGGCAACGAATGCGGTCCCACATTGTGTTTTAAGGGCATCGATAACCCTTCGTACTATTGCCTGGCCGGGGGCGGCGGAGAACCGGGACGCTATTACATGAACTACACCGGTTGCGGGAATAGCATGAATCTCGCCGATACTCACGTCATTCGCTTCGTCATGGATTCGCTTCGGTATTGGGTGGACGTCATGCACGTGGACGGATTTCGCTTCGATCTTGCCGCTGTTTTGGGCCGGGAGGCAGGGAGGTTTCACGCATCGGCGTCCTTCTTCGACGCACTCGCGCAAGATCCTGTTCTACAACGGGTGAAGCTGATAGCCGAGCCGTGGGACATCGGAGATTATCAGGCTGGAAACTTCCCGGTCGATTGGTCCGAATGGAACGGCCGCTTCCGGGACACCGTCAGAAAGTTCGGCAAGGGCGATGGGGGGCAGCTCAAAGACCTGGGTCGGCGACTGACCGGGTCAGCCGATCTCTATGGCGATGATGGCCGCTCGGCGTACAACAGTGTGAATTTTGTGACGTGCCACGATGGATTCACACTGCGCGATCTTGTTTCGTACAACCGCAAACATAATGACGCCAACATGGAGGGCAACCGCGACGGCTCGGATGACAATCATTCTTGGAATTGCGGCATCGAGGGGGAGACGAACGATGCCGGTGTGACCCAGCTGAGAAAGCAGCTGGTGAAAAATCACATCTGCCTGTTGTTCTTCTCGATGGGCACACCGATGCTGCTGAGCGGCGATGAATGTATGAAGACTCAACAGGGTAATAACAATGCCTATTGCCAGGACAACGAAGTCGGATGGTTCAATTGGAATGACGTGACGAATCATGCCGACATGTTCGGGTTTGTCACAAAGGCCATTGCCTTGACGAAGCGCTATACCGTTTTGCAGCAACGCAAGTTTTTTCAGGGCCGCGATCTCGACGATGACACGATCCCCGATATCGCCTGGTTTGGGCCGGATCTGGGCCCGCCTCGGTGGGATGATCCGGAAGCACGCACCCTCTGCTATCGTCTCGATGGCGGAGAGGTGCTATCAGCCTTGGGGAAGTATCACCTGTATATCGTCGTGAATGCAGATTTTCGGCTTCAGGCGGTGAGGCTTCCCGCGTTGCGTGATGGGCAGGCATGGCATCGGGTCATCGATACCAGTTTGCCCAGCGGCAAAGACTTCCTTGAGGTGGGAAACGAAATACGGATTGAGCCGGGCAATCAGTATCTCGTCAATCCGCGAAGTGTGGTGGTGTTGCTAAGCAAGTAGGGTTCTTATGTTTTTCCCTTGAGGGCGGGCTTGATGGCCTCCCTGCGCATGTCCAACGAGGGTCTGACTCTGTTCTTACCCGCCCGCCCTCGCGGCGCCAAGACGCCGCGTCTACCCCCAGACCGCGCGTTACACGAGCACAGGAGACCGTCTAGTCTGTCCTCTACTCCTTTACCGTCATCGTGACAGGCGTTAACGGATTGTCGTTGTCGTCTCGGATGGCGTCGACGATTTTGTCCACTACGTCCATGCCTCGAACGAC
>NEWP02000010.1:0-92250 GCA_002869895.2 Nitrospira sp. CG24E
GGCACAGCGCAAATACAAACGATTTCGCACACACAAGGCGCGAGCATGGCAATGGTTGTGGCGGATCTACGCCCGACAGCCCGACCTGTTTGCGCATTGGATGGCGGGGTCAACGGTTGGACGATAGGAGCCGGATGAATCGAGAGGTTCACGTCCGGTTCTGGGAGGGCGTAGGAGTGCAATTCTCCCGCGCTACTCAACTTTGAAACGCTGATGTGACCCCAATTTCCACTGCATCAAGAGCAACCTCTTACTTTCCCATCCCGCTCAATCCCCCGAGTAGGGGCGCCAAGGCTTCTTCGCCTGGGCCTTTGCCGTTTTTCATGTCTGCGTTGATCTCATCGAACAACTGATTGGCTTCCGGGCCGAGGGAACGGATGGTCCGCTCAAGACCTCCGGACGCGAGTTGGTGCTGGATCAGTGCGTCGGTGATCTTGCCTGCCTTGATGTTTTGATCGAGTAGTTCGGAGAGTTGTTGGAGTTTCTTGTGCAGTTCCGGCGGGAGGGAGTTCAGGATGCCGGCTGCGTCTGGTGGAAGATCGCCTGCAGCTGATTGGGCCAAAGCTGGCGTTGCAGCCAAGAGGGGCACGACCATCGCAATCGAGAGCATAATTTGTTTCATGCTGTCCTCCCATCCATCAAGTAGACGGATAGTATCTCAGGACTTTTGTCGGAGGGACAAGGAATACTAGAAACTGGTTTCGAGGCTGGAGGGGGTCTTATTCAGCACCGTGGCGGCGGCGCGAGCGAGGGCTGCGTCGTGCTGGTGGTCGAGGGAGTAGATGCGGAATTGGACTAAGCGAGTGGGAAGCAGATCGAGAAATTCTTCCAGTGGTTCTGTCGAGATGGTTTTGGTGCTGGGGTCGTAGACATAGAGGGGATTGCCGCGCCGGTCTTTCGGATCCGGCCGTGGGTCGAGCGGGGCCATGTCGACGCGGAACTCTAGTTTCTGAAGCCGCCCCGGCAGTTCTTTTTTGATCTGTTCTTCGAACTGCTCGTGGCTGGGAAAGTCCATGCCTCGTTCCTGGCCTTTCTCTTTGAGCACGGCACTGTAGGCCATCTTCCATTTGACGTCGCGAACGAGGATCCGCTGCCATTCTGCACCGAGCCGCCGCTCGGCAGCGTGGCGCGAAGTCTTCCAGCCCCGTACCTGTTCAAGGAGAGACCAGTCGGTCAGAGTCAGGTAGTCCTCCATCTTCTTGCGAGGATCGTGGGGAAACAGGAGCTTCATGGTGTCGCCGAAGATGTCGCGCAGGTGGATGTCGATCGCGCGCGTGGTCCGGTGATAGTAGACGTTGGAATAGAGATACATGCGGGTATTCAGGAACATCTGCAGGGCAGGAAGGCCTGTCTTATGAATCGTGAATCCCTTGTCCGTAACGATCGTGTAGTGAATGAGTCTGGAGAGATCGACTGGGCCGACCGCCACGCCGCACATGTAGGAATCCCGCAGGACATAGTCGAGGTTGTCGGCGGTGTAGCTGCCGGAAATGACCGGTTGGAGCATATTGAGCCAGCGGGGGATGCGGGAGTTGTCTTTGCCCTTTTCTTTGAGAATCACATGGGCGATCTGGTCGGGATTGAGTTCCTCGCCTTTGGCGAAGGGGCCGGACGGGCTGCGTCTGATCTTTCGGATGATCGGTCCCAGATGGTCGCGGATGATAATCTGTCCAAGTTTTTCGTGGCTGGCATGGAAATCGTGCAAATAGTTGTCGTCGAAGAAATGGCAGAAGGGACCATGGCCGATGTCGTGCACGAGGGCCGTGACTCGAAGAAATTCTTCGACATAATTTGCGGACGGAAGCTCCTTCATGGTTTTCTTGAGAAAGGGATAGAGGTGCTGCGCAAAGCGGCCTGCCACGTGCATCGTGCCGATCGAGTGGACGAAGCGGGTATGTTCCGCCGAGGGGTAGACCCAACGGGCGCTTTGGAGTTGATAGATGTACCGGAGTCGTTGGACCCAGGGAGAGTCGATCAGGTCCTTTTCCGTCCGTTCATGCGGATCGGCAGAGGAGAAGGGCACGGTGAAAGAGACGTATTGGTGGATCGGATCGGCGATCAGCGCAGATCCGTCGTAGGGAGCGGTGGATTGATGACGGGATTCAGACATGGCGAGCAATCATCTTAGCGTACATCTTGCGGAGGCGGCAATGGCTCCGTTTGGTGTGCTGGATGCGACTGTCGATATTTGGCGACAAAGAAGTAGGCAAGTGGGTAGGCGACTGCCGCACCGAGGAGACTCAACACACATCCGCCAAGAAAAAATGGCACGGCGTAGGGTATGACCTGTTCATAGATCGCGCTGAAGCTGACATCGTGCCAGTCGAAGGAGGGGCTGTCTTCCGATCGTCCGAGTAAGAGGGCTCCGACCCAGTAGGTGGCGCCGAGGATTGGAACCACAGTCCAGGGATTGTTGAGAAAGGCGCCTGCCATGAGCGCGAGAAGGTTGAGTCTCAATGCCCAGGCGCAGACGATCACCATGACGGTATGGAGTCCATATGCCGGAGAAAAACCGATGAAGACCCCAAGGGCGAAGGCCAGCGCCGTTCGCTGCGGAGACTCTTGCAGATGGAGGACCTGTTTCAGTAGGGATCGAAATGAGGGGATCTTGGCCATGGCTGCCGTGAGGGAAGCTGGTTACGTGAAATGGCGGTAACTGGTATTTGCCAAACGGTGCCGTCGTCCGTGAGGGGAGAGGGCCTGTATCCCAAAGCGCAGGGGGTGAATCGCTCCGATGCAGGTGAAGGAGAATCCTTGCGTAAGGGCTGTCCGCTCGAGTTGTGAACGTTGTCGCGATGGAACGGTAAAGAGCAACTCATAATCCTCGCCTCCGCTTAGTGCGAGGTTCACCGGATCGAGTTTCCGAGAGGCTGCATAGGCGCGACAGGCCGGCGAGAGCGGAAGAGCGCTCAGGTGGATTTCAGCTCCGACATGGCTTTCCTCGCATATATGGCGGAGGTCGCCGGAGAGGCCGTCTGAAATATCGATTGCGGAGGTCGCTAAGCGATGGGCACTAAGCCATTGGCCTTCTGCGATACGTGCAGTGGGACGCAGGTGCCGTCCGATCAGAAATTGCCTATGCTTAGTTGAGAGCGCAGCGGTGTTGCGCAGCTGCGTTTTTGTGCGAGATGGCTGTTCATTCGAGAGTTTCAAGCCGGCCAGTGAATCGCCGATGGTGCCGGTCACATAGAGGAAATCTCCACTCCGTGCGCCGCTCCGAAACAGGGCCTTCCGTGGAGAGGCCGTCCCGATCAGCGTCAGGCTGAGAAACCATCCGCTGCTCGAACCCGAGGTATCTCCGCCGATGAGTCCGACGCGGTGCGGGCGGCAGGCATCCATCATCCCCTGGTACAACTGATGAATCTGACGGCTGGTGCCGGTGCGGGGAATGGCCAAGGCGACGAGCAGATGTTTCGGCGATCCTCCCATCGCCGCGATGTCGCTGAGATTCGCCGCTGCGGCGCGGAATCCGATATCGGCCATCGTGGCGGTTCGGAGGTCAAAATGGATTCCCTCTGTTAGGAGATCGGTGGTCAGCACCGTCCATTGGCCGGCCGGTGACGTGATGACCGCAGCATCGTCGCCGATCCCTTGAATCACCGAGGGGCTCTGTCGGCTATGGCGTTTGTGGAGGGCACGAATGAGATCGAATTCGTGAATCTGGTGGCGCGCCTTCGTGCGGACCCTAGAGGTCATGCTGGGCTGGTTGATCTGGTTCATCTCGTCTATTTGGTTCATTTAGTTGGTCTTGTTCAACTAAACAAACGAGACAAACCAAATAAACCAAATAACAATCTTCTTGCTCTGCGGACTAGTCCAGCACCTTGCTAGTGGAGTTGGAGGGGAGGCGTCGCTGTGCTGCTTGCATGCAGAGGCAGTGAGCGAGCCACTCGCCCTGCTTTTGCCCGCGTGGCCTGTTTTCTTGCCGGTGGCTCAGGCTGGTTGGGCTTGCCAGTTGGGCGTATAGATTTCGAGCCTCGCCTGAGCGCCACTTTCATGACATCGTCCATGGTGTCGGCAAAGACGAGGTGGATCCCCTTCAAGATGTGTTTGGGGATTTCGTCGAGATCCTTTTTGTTTCGTTTCGGAAGGATCACGGTGGTCAGTTTGGCCCGTTTGGCCGCCAAGAGTTTTTCTTTCAACCCTCCGATTGGGAGCACTCTGCCTCGAAGCGTGATCTCGCCTGTCATGGCTAGGTCACGGCGTACCGGGATTTGGGACAGGGTCGAGGCAATGGCGATAGCCATGGTAATGCCTGCCGACGGCCCATCCTTGGGTATCGCCCCGGCCGGAACATGGATATGGAGATCCTGAGTGGTAAACACATCGGGGTTAATGCCAAGGGTCCGTTCGCGCGATCGGACGTAGCTCAAGGCGGCTTGGGCAGACTCCTTCATGACGTCGCCCAACTGGCCGGTCAGGGTCAATTGTCCCTTGCCCTTCATTGCCGTGGCTTCAATGTAGAGGACATCGCCGCCGGATTCCGTCCAGGCTAAGCCGGTGGCCACGCCGATCTCATCCGCTTTCAATTCTTCCTCGGGCACGAACTTGGGGACGCCGAGATACTTTTGTAGATTAGCGGGATCCACGGGGAACCCGACGCCTTTTCCTTCTGCTACTTTTTTAGCTACCTTGCGCATGACGTTTGCGATCTCGCGTTCAAGGTTTCGGACGCCGGCCTCTCTCGTATAGTTGGAAATGATCAGACGTACCGCCGATTCGGCAATGTGGACGTGTTTCTCGGTGATGCCGTGTTCTGTGAGCTGCCGGGGGATCAGGTATTTCTGGGCGATCCCCAATTTCTCTTCTTCGGTGTAGCCCGGGATTCCGATCACTTCCATTCGGTCGCGTAAGGCGGGCAGGATGGGATCGATCAGGTTTGCCGTGGTAATGAACATCACTTCGGTCAGGTCGAAGGGCACGCCCAGGTAGTGGTCTGTGAACGAGTTGTTCTGTTCCGGGTCGAGCACCTCGAGCAAGGCTGCGGAGGGATCGCCGCGAAAATCCATCCCGACCTTGTCGACTTCATCCAGCATGAAGATAGGGTTGTTGGTGCCGGCTTGTTTCATGCCTTGAATGATGCGGCCGGGGAGCGCGCCGACGTAGGTGCGCCGATGGCCGCGGATCTCGGCTTCATCGCGGACACCACCGAGACTGATGCGGACGAACTCGCGGCCGAGCGCGCGGGCGATCGACTTGCCGAGCGAGGTTTTCCCGACGCCAGGGGGGCCGACGAAGCAGAGAATAGGACCCTTCATCTTATCTTTGAGCTTCCGCACGGCAAGATATTCGAGGATCCGTTCCTTCACCTTCTCCAGATCGTAGTGGTCTTCGTTGAGCACTTTGGCGGCAGCCTTGAGGTCGAGGTTGTCCTTGGATCTCTTGGACCAGGGCAGTTCCACGATCCACTCAATGTAGGTCCTGACGGTCGCAGACTCGGCAGTATCCGGATGCATTTTCTCGAGGCGTTTGAGCTGCTTTTCGGTTTCTTTCAGCACCTTCTCCGGCATCTTGAGTTCTGCGATCCGCTTTCGAAACTCGGTGATTTCTTCCGCGCGTTCGTCGAGCTCGCCCAGTTCTTTTTGAATCGCTTTGAGCTGCTCGCGCAGGAAGTATTCGCGTTGGGTCTTGTCCATTTCCCCCTTGGCTTGCGCTTGAATCTTTTGTTGCATGGAGAGGACTTCGATTTCTTTGCCGAGGATCTCGCTGACATGCCGGAGCCGTTTGACCGGATCGACGATTTCCAGGACTGCCTGGGTGGCTTCGACCTTGAGCCCCAAATTGGACGCCACCATGTCTGCCAATCGCCCTGGATCTTCGAGATTCTCAATGACGATCATCACATCGGGGATCAAGACCTTGCCGAGACTCACGATCCGTTCGATCTGTTCCTTGACCGTCCGCATGGCGGCTTCGGTTTCAAGCGCAGTACTTGCCGGCTTGTGCTCGATGAGTTTGTCGATGCGGACGGAGTAGTAGGGGTCCGATTGCACATAACCGGTAATCTTGGCTTTGGAAAGCCCCTGCACGAGAATTTTGATGCGTTCATCGGGCAACTTCAGCATCCGCATGATGATGCCGACCGTGCCGATGGAATGGATGTCTTCCGGTGAGGGATTCTCGACGTCCAACGCCTTTTGCGTCGACAGAAAGATCATGCGATTGCCGGCCACCGCTGCTTCAATCGCCTTGATCGACATCTCCCGCCCGACAAACAAGGGAAGCACCATGTAGGGGAAGACGACGATGTCTCGGACCGGCAACAGCGGGAGCTGGTCTGGAATTTCGACGTTCTGGGGTAGCTGTAAGTCCTGTTCTGTCGGGTCGTTCATCGAAGTGGTCTCAGGGTGGTGTAAGTAGTTTCTTTTGTTTCTTTGGTCTATTTGGTTTGTTTGGTTGAACTACACCTACCAAATGAACGAAACAAACCAGATAAACCAAATCAACCTGCCGGCCTGTTAGGCTTTTCGTGATCGTGTGGTGCGGCGTCCGGCTCCTGAAGGCCGCATCCGATTCTGCAGATATTCGTCGAAGTCGGGTCCCAGAGAGGGGTTCTTGAGCGCGAATTCAACGGTCGCAATGAGAAATCCCAATTTGTCTCCGGCGTCATATCGCTGCCCCTGTATTTCCAGCGCATACATGGGAGACTTTTTTGCCAACTCTCGAAGCGCATCGGTGAGTTGGATCTCACCGTTTTTGCCCGGCCTGGTTTTTCGCAAGATGGAGAAAATATCCGGCGGTAAGACGTACCGACCGATGACTGCCAGATTGGACGGGGCCTCATCCGGCGTCGGCTTCTCAATGAGACCTTCGACTCGATGCAGTCCTGAGTCAATGGTCTTAGGCGACACAATTCCATAGCGGTTCACTTCATGGTGGGGCACTTCCTGCACACCGAGGATCGCGCCATGTCGCTTTTTGTACGCATGGATAAGTTGGGCGAGGCCGGGAACAGGCGCATCGATGATCTCGTCGCCGAGTATCACCGCGAAAGGCTCATCCCCGATCAGCCGTTGGGCGCAGAGGACGGCGTGCCCGAGTCCAAGGGCTTCCGTCTGACGGACATAGCAGAAATTCGCGAGGGTTGAGATATGACGCATCTGGCTCAGCAGTTGAGCCTTGCCGCTGCCCTTGAGATTCTCTTCCAACTCGACGGAGCGATCGAAATGGTCTTCGATTGCGCGTTTGCCCCGCCCGGTGATGATAATAATATCCTCGATTCCGGAGGCGACCGCTTCTTCCACGGCATATTGAATCAGCGGCTTGTCGACGAGCGGCAACATCTCCTTGGGAGAGGCTTTCGTCGCTGGTAGGAAGCGAGTACCGAGACCTGCGGCGGGGATCACAGCCTTGCGAACGTCGAAGCGTGACATGATTCGATACTATGTGATGGGGTAGGCGATGTCAAGGAAAGCAGGAGCTTGCAAGCGGCGCGCAACGAGTTGATCTGGTTCATCTGGTTTGTTTTGTTTATCTGGTTGGTAGGGTTCAACTAAACAAACCAAACAGACCAAATGAACGAGAGAAACAACTTGAGCTGCGAGTTTCATCCGATCTTCGAGAATTATGCGCATTGTCAGCTTTACATTCAAATACTTGCCCAATATAATTCAGAAGTTTTGCACGCATGTAGCCGTGAAGAATAGGTTTGCGCTGGCCACCGGCGACTCTCACGTCTGCAGCCTCCTCTACCGTCATTATCGAACGCGCTTCAGATGCGGCATGTGTGCGAGTTAGAGATGCAGTGTCACAGCCATAGTCAGGGTTACCCATCATGCCGAGATTAGCGTTTGCTGCGTTATATAGAATGCAGAACCAGTGAAAGAGGCTTGCTTTTCAGTTTGGTCTCGGTGGCTCTTCGGCCTGTTGCTCGTTACCCTGGCCTGCGGTCTTCCACCGGTGCTTGCGGTTGCTGCGGAGCAGGCCGAGGTCAAAGTGACGGCGATCGAGATTCGAGGGAACAAACGGATCGAGGTGCCGGCGATCGCCGGCCGATTGACCTTAAAAGCGGGCGATCCCTACACTCCTGAGAATGTCCGTGGACAGATCAAAATTCTCTATGAAGCCGGGTACTTTGAAGACGTGCAGGTCGAGACAGAGTCGGGAACGGACGGGGTAGCGCTGGCATTTATTGTCCGCGAGAAACCGTTTATCACCGAGATTGTGTTCGATGGGAATCAGGCGCTCAGCGACGACAAGCTCAAGGAAAAGATCACGATCAAGAACCAGGCCTTTCTCGATCAGCCACAAGCTAAAGGGAGTGCGGAAAAGATTCGTCTGGCCTACCAGGGGGACGGGTATTTCAGCTGTGAGGTGATTCCGATCGTGCAGACCTTGGATGAGGATCGGAAGCGCCTGACGTTTTTTGTGAAAGAAGGGGAGAAGGCCCGTGTCAGAACGGTCAATTTCGACGGACTGCACGCGGCGACGAAAGACGAGATGTTCAAGGTGATGGCGACCAGGGAATCAGTCCCCTGGTACGGACTGTTCACTCAACTGAGGTTGCCGTCGTTCGTCTCGGATGCCGGCGTCTTGAAGCGGGAAGAAATGAATAACGACGTGGAGCGGATCAAAGAGATCTTGCTCAACAAAGGGTATTTAAACGCCCGGGTCGGGATGCCGACTGTGGAGCTCATCGACGAGAAAAAAAGGTTTGTCGTGACCTACCCGGTGACGGAAGGGGAGCCCTTTACCATCGGCGAGATCGGGTTTCGCGGGAATACGGTGTTTGAGGATCCGGAACTCCGCGAGGGGTTGAAGATGAAGGTGGGGGAAATATTTCAACGGCAGAAGCTCCGCGATGAGATTACGAGGCTCAACGATCTCTATGGGAGCAGGGGTTATTCGTTTGCCGATATTTCGCCCAATGTGATTCCCAATGCCGCAGATCGGACCGCAGCCGTCATTCTGACCGTCAAGGAAGGGGAGATGATGCGGATCCGTCAGATCAACATCCATGGGAACGAGAAGACCAAAGACAATGTGATTCGTCGTGAAATCCGTGTCGATGAACAGGATGTCATCGATACCCCTTCGTTGAAGCGGAGTTTTCAGCGGCTCAACAACTTGAACTTTTTCGAGACAGTGGAAATCCTTCCCGCGCAGGTGGCGGTGGATAAGGTCGATCTGAATGTGAAGGTGAAGGAGAAGCCGACGGGCCAGTTTAGCATCGGCGGTGGATTCAGCACGCTGGACCAGATTGTCGCGATCGCCGATGTGACGGAAGGAAACCTTGGCGGGAACGGCTGGATGGGGCGAATCCGTGGTCAATTGGGCCAGCGGCGGACGATAGGGCAAATTACCTTTCGTAATCCCTATGTGAATGACTCCTTGACCTCACTGCAGTTGGATGTCTACCGCACTCAAACGAACTTCATCACCTATTTTGAAACGAAATCAGGCGCCAGTGTGACATTAGGCCGGTGGCTTTCCGAATATACGACCGGCAGCGTGAGTCTGTTTGCGGAGGAGTTGAACTTTAAGAACCCACAGGCGGGGATTTGTCCTGATCGATTTCCTCTTGTGTGCGGACAACTTGGAACTCAGACGACGACCGGGTTCCGCACCACCTTGGCCCGCGACACCAGAGACTACTTTATGGATCCCCGAACCGGGTGGCGGGCTTCTGTGGGTTTCGACGTTGGAACGCCCTACCTGGGAGGGACGAACAACTTCTATAAATATTACATCGATGTGGTGAACTATACACCGTTGCCGTTCGATACCAGGTTCGCGATTCGCGCTCGTTACGGGGCCACGGTCGGGATCGACGGACAACCGGTTCCCCTGACCGAACGATTCTTTGTCGGCGGTATCAACACGATGCGCGGGTTTGTGTTCGGACGCGCGGGACCTGTGACCTCCAGCAACTCCCTGCTTGGCGCATCCAAGCAGTTGATCTTCAATAACGATTTTATCTTTACGATCTCGTCCGAGGCCAAATTGAACGGAGTGATTTTCTTCGACTATGGGAAAGGCTTTGACGACGACGAACCGCTTTCGACGAAGTTGCGGAAAACGGCCGGGTTGGAAGGACGATGGATTTCACCATTTGGCCCGTTGCGCGCTGCGTATGGGATTAATCTGGACCCCAATCCAGGAGAACGTAAAGGGGTCTTTGAGTTTACGATCGGTACGTTGTTCTAAGAGGGTGCTCGTTCAGCAGGAATGTTTTGCAGTACCTGCTCGTTGACCATGAGGGGGAGGTAGAGCTGTGATTCAGGCTAGCGTTGTCATGCGAAGGTTCTTCTTCGCTGGAGGGCTGTTGATGGCGGTCTGTATGCTGTCCGGCTGTGCGACGGGTGGGGCCAAGGTCGAGGGGAAGATGGGAGTCGTCGACACGGGCCGTGTCCTCAACGAGACGAACATGGGCAAGAAGGCCAAGGATTCTTTGAGCGCATTCTCCAAGAATCGTCAGGCGGTCATTGAGATGGATGAGAAAGAGCTCCGTCGCATGGAAGAAGATTTTGGGAGGCAGGCCAGTGTGTTGAGTCCGACTGCGAAACGGGAGCGTGAAGAGCAGTTTCGACGTCGGGTGGCGGAGTATCAGCAGAAAGCGGGCGAAATGAACCGCGAGGTTCAGGAAAAACAGAAAGACGTACTGGAGGGGTTTCGAGACAAGGTGGAACTCATCGTAGGAAAAGTGTCGAAGCGTTTGGGCTTGCAGGTCATCATGGAGAAGGGGAAAGGCGGCCCGACCCTCTTTAGCGAGGCAGGAATCGATATTACCGCACAGGTCATCGATGAATTTAATCGCGAATATCCGTAACCGAGACTGGTTGATATGGTTCGTTTAGTTTGTTTGGTTGATTTGGTTTTTGGTTGAACAAAACAAACCAAATAAACACGACAAACCAAACAAACCAGATAAACGGAGGAGGATTTGATGCAACGGACGAAAATGACAAGTTTCATCGGCACAGTCGCATTGTGGTTGGCGATGGTGTCGCCTGGGCTATCGTCTGATAGTTTCAGCGTAGCGGTGATGGACCAACAAAAGGTCATCGAGTCTTCGAAGGCCGGCAAACGGGCTATCGAGGAACTTAAGGCCTATTCCACGGCCAGGCAAAAGATCATCAGTGCCGATGAGCAGGAACTGAAGGAGCTACAGCAGGCGATGCAAGATGGAAAGTTGACTGACAGCGAAAAACAGGAGAAGCAAGGTCAGCTTCAAGTCAAGGTGGAGGCCTATCAACGTCGTCTGGCCGACTTTCAGCGCGAGATTCAACAGAAGCAGCGCGAAATGGTGACGGAATATTCGAAGAAAATCCAAGCGGCTGCGCAGGCCGTGGGGGAAAAGAACGGATATGCCGCGATCGTCGACAAGGGAATTGAGGCTGCGATGAAGATTGTGATCTATCATCAGCCGACGCTGGATTTGACCGACCAGGTGGTGAAGGAGTTCGATCGACAAAACAAGTAGAGGAAGCGGGGGTGGCCTGGTTGGCCCCTGTGCTCACGGAACAGCGAGGGGATGGAGCCTGATGATCTCCTGTGCTCGCGCAACGCGCGGCTTCCGAAAGCCCTCGTTGGACGCGCGCAGTGGGAGATCAATCAGGCCCCATCCCTGAGAGATACCGAGCAAGCTTGGAGAAAACATTTATATCGTTCGATGCGCGCAGTCGAGGATCAGCTGGAGACACTTGAAAGTGCAATTTTGGAATGAATTCTCAGTCCGATTAACCAGACAAACTAGATAGACCAGACGAACCAACAGTATGCCCGTTTACCATTATAAGGGGTATAAGAACGACGGCGGGGCCGCGACCGGCATCATCGATGCCGAGAGTCCGAAGGTCGCCCGCGTTAAATTGCGCAAGGTCGGCGTGTTCCCCACCGATATGGTGGAACAGGGCTCTGCCACGACCGGCTCGACGACGGGAGTTTCCGGCAGATCCACCGTTGGAATCGGCCGCTCCCCTGCCCTCAGTACAACCGATGTGGCGATGATGACGAGACAGTTGGCCACCTTACTGGTCGCAGGACTACCGCTGGTCGAAGCGCTTGGGGTGATGGTGGAGCAAACCGAGAAGAAAGCCGTGAAGAGCCTCATGGCCGATATCCGGGAAAAAATCCGAGGCGGAGGATCCTACAGCTCGGTGCTGGAGACCTATCCGCGCGAGTTCTCACAGATCTACGTGCATATGGTCCGTGCCGGTGAAGCCAGCGGAGCCCTGGATCAGATCCTCTTCCGCCTGGCGGAGTTTTTGGAAAAACAGTTGGCGCTCAAACATAAAGTGACGAACGCCATTCTCTATCCTGCCCTGATGATGGTTGTCGGAATCTCGGTCCTCTTTTTTCTCATGACCTTCGTCGTGCCAAAAATCACCGCGGTCTTTACGAGTTTGAAGCAGGCCCTCCCCTGGCCGACCGTCGTGCTCATGAGCGTCAGCCATTTTCTCGCAGACTATTGGATGGTTATTCTCGGTGTGGTTGGGCTGAGCCTCTGGGCTATCCGCCGGGCCATGAAGACGGAAGCGGGACAGCTCACCGCCGATCGATGGCTGTTAAAGGTTCCACTCATCGGCGAAGTCGGTCGCATGGTTGCCATTTCACGTCTCACGAGCACGCTTGCTACCATGCTGGCGAGCGGTGTCCAGTTGCTGGATGCAATGGATGTTGCAAAGCGCGTGATGAATAATCGTGTACTGGAACATGCGGTTGAGGGGGCCAGGCAAAATATCCGCGAAGGTGAAACGATCGCCGAACCGCTGAAACGGAGCGGAGAATTTCCCGCGCTGGTCACGCATATGATTGCGGTCGGTGAACGGAGCGGTGAGATGGAAGAGATGCTCCGTCGAATCGGACAGATCTACGATGGAGAAGTGGAGCGGGTCATTACCCGCTTCACGTCCCTCCTGGAGCCCATCATGATTTTAGTCATGGGTGTGATGGTATTCTTTATCGTCGTGGCCATCCTCTTACCCATCTTTGAGATGGGACAGATGGTGCGATAGGGAAGGTTGAGGCTTAGGTTGAGGTTAAGGGGAAGAGTATTGGAGGGTCGAGTGTTGAGAGCTGAAATGTTAAGGAAGAAGAGGCTCCTGATTTCTAATCCAGCCTCAAACCACCTTGACCTCAGCCTCAACCTTAACCTTATGCTAACGGGAGGTGTTCGATGAGCGATAGAGAACTGGCAGAGAATGTGCGCTTGCATTGGGGAAAGGAGCGCAGGTTTCTGAATTCCCACCACTCACCACTCACCACTTACCACTTGCGCAATGCTCGTGGCTTTACCTTCATCGAGATCATGGTCGTGGTGGCGATTCTCGCGATTCTCGCTGCTTTGGTCATTCCTCGCATCATGGGGCGAACCGACGATGCCAAACGTACTGCAGCAAAGGTTCAAATTCGAAATATCGAAGGGGCCTTACAACTCTACAAACTGGACAACGGTGTCTATCCCTCGACCGAGCAGGGGTTGAAAGCCTTGGTCGAAAAACCATCCGTCGGGGTGATTCCAAAGAAGTGGAAGATCGGCGGATACCTGCCGAAACTTCCTGAAGATCCCTGGCAAAACCCCTACAAGTACATGAGTCCCAGCCAAAGCCGTACCCAAGCCGGCGCCCCGGTCGGTGAATACGAACTGCTTTCCATGGGGACCGACGGAGAAGTCGGCGGCGAAGGAGTCAACGCCGATATCACCAACTGGAATCTGGATAAGGACTAAACGATGCGGCAAGTGGTAAGTGGCAAGTGGCAAGTGGCGCGGAAAACGCACCCGTCGGTTCCGCCTCTCAACTTACCACTTGCTACTTGCTACTTACGGTCTTCGGGCGGTTTCACCATCATCGAGATCATCCTTGTCCTTTTTTTGCTTGCTGGATTGCTGGGAATCATCCTGCCTCGGATTTCGCTGGAGGAAACTCTTGGCTCTGTCGGCCGGCGCATCGTCGGAAACGTGCGATCCCTTCAAAGTCTGGCGATGTCGACCCAAAAGACAGTCCACCTCTACGTCGATATCGATCGGGGAATCTATTGGCCCATGATTGTGGATGGCAACCAGGAAAAGGCGCCGGCCGATGCAGCCTGGGTCACACCCGTAAAACTCCCGGAGACGATTCGTTTTTCAGATATCCTGGTGAGTCAGGGGAAAAAAGAATCTGGTCGAGTGGATCTGTTTTTTTATCCCACCGGAAGGGTCGATACGGCGACGATGCATTTGATGAATACGAGCAACAACATTCTGGCCATTGCCATTGAGCCGGTCACAGGCGCGATCCGCATGAGCGATGAGCGGATCGAGCCCCCCAGACCACTCATCATTCCCGATCGTATCCGATCGTTGCTAAAAATCGGCGCATAACCACGCAACCAGCATAATGCTCTGCGATTGCAGAGTGGGCTTCTATGGAAAGTGAACGGGGTTTCACATTATTGGAAGTCTTGATCGCGCTCGGTATTCTTGCGTTGGCCTTGCCGATTTTATTGGGGCTCCGAAATTTTGACCTAGACCTCCATGCGAGAGCCAAAGAACTCACGGCCGCCACGATCCTCGCGCAGGAAAAGTTGATCGAAACGGAGCTGGGGGCAGCCTTGCCTCTCGGAGAAACGGGTGGAGAGTTTCTGCCAACTCCCCTAGGGTCGCAAGCGACCCCAGCGATCACCAATCGGCCGTCGAATTATCGATGGAAGCGCATTGTCACTCCCACGCCCTTGCCGATCGTGCGGGAAGTGAAGATTCAGGTCTTGTGGCCGCGGGGCGCGACGGAAGAAATGGTGGAGGTCAGTACCTATGTCTTCGCCACGAACTAGCAGAGGGAAGGGATGGAGCCTGATGATCTTCTGTGCTCGCGCAACGCGCGGTCGAAGACTCCCCTCGTTGGACGCGCGCAATGGAAGATCAATCAGCCCCCATCCCTGGAAAGACAACGAGCGGCCTCCGAAGGAATGGCGCAAGGGGGTGAGGAGGTTGCGATCTTAAAACTCAGAACCCAGAACTCCGCACTCAGAGCCTCCCCGCTCAACCTTGACCTCAACCTCAGCCTGCACTCTGAGGGCGGGTTCACTTTAATCGAAGTCCTGCTGGCGGTCTCCCTGGTCGCCCTGATGGCTGCCTTGGTCTTTGGCTCTCTCTATGTCACAACGAGCGCAATCGATCGGGCACGCGCGAACTCTGCCAATGAGCAGATCGTCCGCAACACTCTGCGTGTCATGATCGACGAATTATCAGTCGCCAAGAGCTCTACCGTCGGCCCTTGGATGGGCATTAATGGCCAACAGGACGGTCAACCTGCCGACTCGATCGCCTTTCTCACGATGGGCCAGTTTCGAGGAGCGGAGTCGGCCAAAGACACCGAGCTGGTTCGTATCGTCTATACCAGAGAGGGCGAACTTCTCCTTCGATTTGTGCGAAAGAATCTCTACGGTCTGACAGATGGATCTGTCGAACGAGTCGAGCTGGCCAATAAAGTGAAGGGCTTCAACCTGCGGTATTACGACGGCCAGGGCAATCTCTGGGTGGACGAGTGGGATGGCCGTGGGAGTAAGAAAACCCCTCCGAAAGCGATCTTGATTGAGTTGACGTTGCAGCAAGAAAATGCCGAACTTCAGACCATTCGGCAATGGGTGGCCGTGGGAGCCTCATGATCACCTGGCCGATTATCCTGCCTGAGACATTGAAGATGAAGGCCCCCCTCGGTTGGGGGCTGGCTTCCTTGGCCTGCTTTATTGTATTTCTATTCCTGACTTTTCCCTATGGTCCACTCCAGAACCGCTTGCTGACTGAACTCAAGCGGGCGAGCGGCTGGGAGGTTCGGGCTGCCGATTGGTCGGTGGGTTTTCCTGTCGCCATCGAATGGCACGATGTCGTGATGACCGGACCGACGACAATGGGGGCGATTCCACTTGAGGCGGTACGGACTGCGGTTGGAGTCTTCCAGGCATTTGGAGGACAACTGTTGTTAGACTATGCCCTCCAACTTCCGGGGGAAACCAAAGCCGGAGATGGACGGGCGACTGGATCTGTGAGTTCGGATTCGTGGTCGTTACGGGGTCCGGTGGCCATCAAAGGCCATCTCCAACAGATGGATCTGGCGTCAATCCTGAAACCCTATGTGACGAGAGGGAAAATTCAGGGAGACTTTATGCATCGATGGGACAGCGCGCAAGGCGACAATGCTGTCCTCAAGGGAGAAGGAACCGTGAAGTTCGACATCAAGGACCTCGCCGTCGAACGGATTCCTACCGGCGCCTCCTCCATGCTCTCCCTCACGTTCGGCCGCATTCAAGCTGTACTCGCCTGCCGCGAGGCAGTCTGCGATGTAACGGAGTTGAAGGGCGACGGCGAAGATGGATCGTTTACGGCGCAGGGGCGCATGTTGTTACGCCAGCCGCTGCAGCAAAGCCTTCTGGACCTCACGGTCACTGTGGTGCCTGGCGCCGGATTTACCCAAAAAGCGGCAAGCCTCTCGTTGCCTCCGTTTCAGCCAGGAACTCCCATGACCTTCAAGCTGGTGGGTCCGATGATGAATGCAAGAGTGGCGCTCTAAACTGGTTTGTTTTGTTTATTTGGTTTGTCTGGTTGGTTTGGTTGAACAAGACCAACTACATGAACTAAACAAACCAAATAAACCAAACCAACCAGATAAACGAGGAGCCGGAAGTTGTCCATAACCGCTGAATGTGTCGGGCTCGATATCGGGCAGACGGCTATGAAGGCCGTGCGGTTTCGCCGGCGTCTGACCGGGCGCGAGTCGGTGGAATATTTCCACCAACCTGTTTCCTATGCGCGACGGGAACGGACGGAGCCGGCCCAGCAAGCAGCTCTGCTCAGAGAGTTCCTTTGGAAGTCGGGCTTATACGGGAGTGGGGACATTGTCACGGCACTCCCCTGCCAGGACGTCTTCGTCAGAACCCTCTCCTTTCCCTTTCGCGATGCCTCCAAGCTAAGTCAGATCGTCCCCTTCGAACTGGAAAACCTCATTCCCATGCCTTTGGAAGACGTCACGGTCGGAAGTCTGCTTTTGCCGGCGCGAGAATCCCAAGAAGGGGCCGCAAAAATCAATGGCTCCGAAGTTCTGGTCTCGGCAGCACCCAAAGAAAAAATTGCTGAACATCTGCGGTTTATGGCCTCCGCTGAATTGAGCCCCTCCGCAATCACGATTGACGGCATGGCGCTCTTTTCGGTCAGCCAATTCTTGAAAGAGGAAGGGGCCCAGGTTCCCGGCAACATGGCGATTATCGATGTCGGAGCCTCGAAGACAACCCTCTGCCTCGTGCATGAAGGTCGTCCTGTGCTGCTACGGACGGTGGTCTGGGGCGGCAATCACCTCACCCATGCACTCGCCGTGCGCTATACCTGCAACTTCGCTGAAGCGGAACGGCGGAAGCGAACCGTATCGGTGCAGGATATCGATTCCCTGCTTGAGCCGGTCCTCAGGGAGTTACGCGTCTCCCTCCATTCCTATGAAGGCACGGTCCATCAGCGATTGACTCACTGTTGGGTCTCAGGCGGTGGCTCGAAGCTGAGGGATCTGAGCGGACATATCGCCCATCAACTGGGCCTGCTCCCGGTGAACTCGCGGCAAGGATTCGGATCGAACTGCCCGCGAGCCTTTTCGATTGCATTCGGGTTGGCCATCCATCCGAATATCGTTCGACCCCGCTGGAAGTCGCGGCTGGCCGGGGGCAGTCTCGCCCTGGACTTCAAAACCGGCATCGAGGCAGTAGCGGGCTCGGGACAGGTCACGAAACAGGATCGCCGCTTGGCCTTGTGGGGAGGGATTATTCTGGCGCTTCTAGCGCTGACAGACCTCGGCCTGCGCGTGATGCTGAAAGACTCGACGGTCAAAAATCTGAAGCAAGAAATCCAGGCGCAATATGAGCAAACATTCGGGCCTGGAGCCAACCCAGGCGATGAACTGGACCAGGCCCGGTATCGCGTGTCGCAGGTGGAGAAGAGTCTCGCTGCGGTGGATGGCACACGCTATGACGTCCTTGCCGGCCTGGAGGAATTGGCGAAGCAGGCGCCGCAGGGCGTCCCATTGAAAATACGAGAGCTGACCATCGACGGAACCAGCGTCCACCTGGAAGGAGAAACCAGCACCTTCGATGCGGTCGAGAAGATCAAACAGGCGTTCGTGGCGAATGAGACGTTCCAAGATGTGTCCATCAGCGATACCCGTGTCGGAGCGGTGCCGAACCAAGTCGTCTTCCGCCTCACCTACAGGGTGCAACGGCCATGATGCAGATGCTGAAAGAGCGTTGGCAGCAATTCTCACAACGTGAGCGGCTCATCGTGGCTGCAGGCGGAGCCCTCGTCGCTGCGGCGCTGGTGTTTCTGCTGCTCATCGATCCGCTCATGGCGACGATCGACAAGCTCGATCGTCAAGCGAAACGAAAAGCGAAGGACAGCCAGGAGCTGGCTCTTGTCGCGCAGGAATATGTCGTCAAGCAGGCTCGCATTACCAAGCTCGATCAGCGCATGCCGGTTCCTCCGGCCCAGTTTTCACTGTTGGCCTTTATGGAAGAAGCGACAACGACGGCGCAGATCCGGGATCGTATTGTCGGCATGCAGCCCCAGGCCCCCATTGTCGTCCAGGGCTATGAGGAGACCTCGGTCGATCTTCGGCTGGACGGGGTGACGTTACCCCAGCTCTTGGCATTGTTGGTTGCCATTGAACAGGCCCCCTATGACGTGCAGGTCCACCATCTGCAGATGAAGCCGAAATACGATAATCCGGTCAACCTTGACGCCACTCTGAGAATCGTGACCTATGCGAAGGCCTGACGAGCGTGGCATTGCCCTCCTGCTCACCCTCCTGGTTCTGACGATCCTGGTTGCGCTGATCCTGGAGTTCGATGCAGAGGCAAGGCGGGAATACCGTGACGCTGCTGCCTTCCGCGATAATTTCAAAGCCACGGTGCTCGCTCGCGCATCGGTACAGGCCGCCCGCGGCGTGTTGCAGCAGGATCTGCTGAAGGACAAGCAGGCCGGCCAGTCCTTCGACGCCCCCACCGACATCTGGGCCCTCCCCATCACGAATTATGTGATTGGTGATGGCCTTCTGAATGCCAAAATCGAAGATGAATTGGGGAAGTTGAACCTGAATGACCTAAATGAACTAGCGGCCAGTGGAGATACCGTTGCCAAGGGTAAAAAGATCCAACAGTTCAAGCGATTGTTCGAGCTCTTGCAGATCAATCCGGATCTGGTCGATGCCATTGTCGATTGGGTGGATAAGGACGAGGACCAGGAACCATCCGGCGCAGAGAGTCTCTATTATCAAACGCTGACTCCTTCCTACAAGGCCGCCAATGGTCCGCTGCAGACTCTCTTGGAACTGCGCCTAATTAAGGGGATGACACCGGAAATCATTGAAAAACTATCAAAGCTTGTCACGGTCTATCCGCAAGAGGGCAAAGCCCTGGTGAATCTGAATACTGCGGACCCACTCGTCATTCAGACTCTCGATAATCGTATTACGCAAAGCATGGCAGCGGCGATCGTCCAGGGTCGCCCATTCAAAACCAAGGTGGATTTGGACCGTGTAAACAGCTTTCAGGAAATTGGACAGCAAATTCGACCTCTCTATGACGTCAAGAGCGATTTTTTCTTGGCCCGTCTGACGGTGAGTGTGAACGAAGTGACTAGAAACGCAACCGTAGTGCTCCGCCGCGATCCAAACAACGGAACAAGCTCGGTATTGTATTACCGTGTCCTCTGAAGCGCGCGACGCGCGGAAGTTCTGAGTGCTGAGTGCTGGGTTCTGAGTTATAAGATCTGAGCTTCAGACATGAACCTTGCAACCTGGACCTTGAACCTTACCAACTCAACCTCTCTCCCTGCCTCCAATCTCGCATGTCTCGCAGGGCCTTTCACCCAGCCCACCTGCCTAAAGCTTTTTTGAACCTCCAAGCAGAATTAACCATTCCGTAACACAGCCGTCATCTCATCTTAATCGATTAGCCCTATCCTTCAAAACAGAGAGGCAATCGAGAGTTCTCAACTTGAAAGATGGAGGTATGGGAATGAAACGACTGTGGCGCGCGACCCTCGCCTGCACGATCGGCCTTGGATTGATCGTCCAGGCCGACTTGGCTCGAGCCAATCTTGAGGATATCCTCTATGACAAAGGCCAGTTGACAAAAGAAGAATGGATCAAAGCCAAAGCTGACAACGAAAAAAGCGCTGCCGAGCAAGACAAAGCGTTAGACCAAAAATTCTTCATTAAAGGATCATATGATCAAAAAAAGGGGCTCGTATTCAAAAGCAACGATGGAAACTTTTCGATGGAGCTGGGACTTCGATTTCAACTCCGCTATTCCTACCCGCAAGAAGGCGATTCCCTGAACGCAGCCAACCAGTTGACTCTCGACGACAAAGACGTGAGCTCTTTCCGTATTCGCCGCGCCCGGCTGAAAATGGGAGGGCATGCCTTCCAACCTTGGCTGAAGTACTACTTCGAATATGATGTTCCGAGCAATACCTTGCTCGATTGGCGGGTGGATCTGGCCAAATTCAAGTGGGCGACACTCCGCGTAGGCCAATGGAAGGTCAATTACAATAGAGAACGGGTGGATTCGTCCGGTGCGCAGCAGTTTGCCGACCGGTCGATTGTCAATTCGCCGTTTAACCTTGATCGACAAACTGGGGTTATGTTGTCCGGCGCGTTCTTCGAAAGCACGCCTGCGTATATCATTTACCACGCCGGAGTTTTTACCGGCACAGGACTCAACCAATCCTTCAATGACGACAAACGCATGCTCTATGTAGCCAGACTGCAATGGAACTTTCTCGGACGCGATCTTCCATTCTCTCAATCCGACGTAGAGTATACAGAGAATCCTACGGGCAGCCTTGCAGTGGCCGGGGCACATAACCGAGCTGACCGCTTCACCTTTCCCACAACCTCACGAGCAGCTGGTGTGGTCGATGGTCAATTTGCAATCAATCAGGCCGTGGAGGAACTCGCCTTTAAATACAGAGGATTTTCCCTCCAGCAGGAATTTCACGTCAAAGAGGTCACCAATAAAAACACTCAGGCGAAAACGAACCTTTTAGGGGCGTATGTACAAGCCGGGTACTTCCCACACTACATGATCGACTTCATTCCTCAACCGCTCGAAGTCGCCTTTCGCTACGCCTTTGTCGATCCCAACGACACGGTCCGTAATGATGTACTGAGAGAGCAAACTGTTGCGCTCAATTGGTTCTTCGCCGGTCATCGCAACAAACTCACGCTTGACGCTTCACATCTATCCCAAGCGGGTGGAGTCACACCAGAAGATCGCATCAGGCTTCAATATGACATCTCATTCTAATGCGAGAGTGGCATACAGCCTGGACGCGACACCACTCCCGACAGGGCATTATTCTTACATTGCGGGAGTTAACACCGTTGTAACAGTCATGTAATGCCCTGGTAACAGGCCGCGACCATTCTTAACCATGTGATTGATGACGAAAGGAGTGTTGATGAAACGATTAGCTGCTAAATCCAGTCTGTGGTGCGTCGCCCTCCTTGGGACTCTTGTAGCCGGTATGCCATTGGCCTATGCCGATGAGGCGATCAAGCTCGACCCAGCCTTGAAAGCCTACGCCAAAGTCAGCGGGGTATCCGGCAATGTCAACAGTATTGGCTCGGATACGCTCAACAATCTCATGACGCTCTGGGCTGAAGGATTTCGCAAGCAATATCCCAACGTCAAGATCCAGATCGAGGGCAAGGGATCGAGCACCGCTCCTCCAGCCTTGATCGAAGGCACGGCGCAGCTTGGACCGATGTCCCGCCCGATGAAAAATACCGAGATCGATACCTTCGAAAGAAAATTCAAATATAAACCCACTGCGATTCCGGTCGCCATCGATGCACTCGCCGTCTACGTCAACAAGGACAACCCAGTCAAAGGACTCACGATGGCGCAAGTCGATGCGATTTTCTCAAAGAGCCGGCGCTGGGGCCACAATGAGACCATTCAGTTGTGGAAACAGGTCGGCGTGGACGGAGACCAGGGCAACGATCCCATCAGTATCTATGGACGGAATTCGGCCTCCGGCACCTATGGATTTTTCAAGGACCACGCGCTCAAGAACGGAGATTTTAAAGACGAAGTCAAAGAACAACCTGGATCAGCCTCTGTAGTCCAAAGCGTAAGCGAAGATCAATCCGGCATCGGCTACAGCGGCATCGGGTACGTCACGTCAAACGTGCGCCCCATTCCGCTCGCGGAGAAAGACGGCATGCCGTTTAAGGAACCTAGCCAACAAAATGCGGATAATGGGTCCTATCCGCTCTGGCGTCATCTTTATCTCTATGTCAACAAGGCGCCCAACAAACCGCTGGATCCGATCATCGGAGAATTCATCAAGTTTATCTACAGCAAAGAGGGACAGCAAGTCGTGGTCAAGGACGGATTCTTCCCGCTGAGCGCCGAGATCATCGAGAAGGAACTTAAAAAACATAATTAGAAGACGTTTTCTCAACCGTGTTCGAGCAGGCGCAATCATAAGGCAGTTATAAGTCGAATGATAGGAAAGCCATTCGGGAATGCGAGAGGACTCATAGACTAAGGACGGCGAAATAGAACGCACGTGTGGGTCTTGATCAATGCAAATCGGTTTCACGATCATACCGTTTGACCATCGGACAGGATCGGCACACCCTAAGAGGAGGAGATTATGACAATGTGGAGACAATGGGTTCAGCGCGGTGTGCTGTGCGGCGTAATGTTGGGCGGAACCACTGCGTGCGCAATGCTTGAGCATCCTCACGTAGATCAGATTTCCTCGGATGATCACTCTAAATTGGCAAGCTGGTATGAACAGGAAGCGGCGCTTCTTCGGCAAAGTGCCAAAGACGAGATGGTAATGGCAGACGCCTATCGAAAAAAACTAAGCAACGGCGCCAAGGGCGATAATGCCAAGAGTGCCCGCAAAACCGATCTTGTCCAGCACTACGAGGCCCTTGCCGGATGGTATATGAAGGCAGCTGAAGAAACCGACCATTTGGCCAACGAACATCGCAGCATATTGAAGTACGGCCATATTTACGAAGGCAACTGAGGACGCCAACCTGTTGGCGAACCAACATCGCAGCATGTTGAAGTAACTGAAGCGATATGTGCTGTAGGCGTTTACTGTGCAAATCGGGGTGGACGCATGTCCCTCCCATGATTTATCAGATCCTTCAATAAGCATGGAGAGAATGAGGAAATCAGGACATTGTGAGTTGTGAATTTCTGGTGTGCCGAGATACCAAGAAGCGACGATCCGATCCCGCTTCGTTTCCACTCGTAACCGTGAATGCGTTGGCGCTGGATACATAGAAAGGAGTCACGGACTGAAGGTGAAAGTTGTCTGATAGACAGTCTAACGACAGTTCTCCTGCTCTGGCCCCCTCCCATACTGCCACAGGGGCGTATAGTTCTACGCCCTTGCACACGAGAGCACACCATTCAATCAGCGTGGCGCGACGCCGCATCTTCGATCGGCTAGCTCAAGCCGTCATCACCATGGGTGGGATTGCCGTCATCCTGAGCATCGTCTGTATTTTTATTTTCCTGGTGAAAGAAGTGATTCCTGTGTTTTTCCCCCCGCATGGGACGCAAGTCGGTCACGTGGCCGGCGCTCCTCCATCGGCAGCATTCCCGCAATCCAGCCTTATTGGAATGGATGAATATCAAGAGATCATCTATCAACTCACGGCGGGATCCGATCGTCAGATTCGCTTCTTCAATGTGCAATCCGGTGCGCCCATCATCCTTGACCTTCCTCCAGAATTAGCTACCGTTCACGTTACTGCCATTGCTCGCGCGGTAGGAGTCGGCAATCGATTTGCCTTCGGCACGGACGATGGCCGTATCGTTCCAGTGACAATCGATTTCACCGCCGGTTACGAAGCGGGGGTGCGCCTCATCGTTCCCGCAGTCACCCTTGGCATTCCGATACAATTGACGCCCGCTAAAGAACCGATTATTCGGCTGGCCTATCAACCGACGGAGCGAGGCACATTCACCGCAGCCCTGACGGATCATGGACGCCTGTGGTATGCCGCCTTGCCATCCGACGATACTCCGATTGCTCTGACCGGTCATGGCTCTGAATCCGTGACGGCCGTAATCTTCGACAGCCGAGGCGAAACCCTGTCGATTGGAACGGCTGCTGGGAGCCTCTATCACTATGAGGTGCGGGAGGGATCCCCTCCGAGCCTGGTCGAAACCGCATCCGTGGTTCCTGGCGCCTCAGTCACCGCCCTCTCCTACTTGATTGGAGACCGTTCGCTGGCCATCGGCAGCAGCGCCGGCGATGTCTCAGTCTGGATGCCCGTGCGCCAGGCTCAAGAAAGTTCGACGACTCGCTTTCGATTGATTCATCGGTTCGACGCGCATCCCTCTTCCGTCACCGCCATCTCTCCCTCGCTTCGCGACAAAGGATTCATCACCGGCGATACCCAAGGCAATCTTTTTGTCCATTACTCCACTTCCTCTCAGACCTTGTTGAAGCTTCAGGGAAACCAGCAGGCGATTCGCACCCTGACTTTCTCTCCCAAGGCCGATGGAGCCGTGGCTCTCACCGATCGGGGAGAATTGCTCACCTACACGATCCACAACCCACACCCTGAGGTTACATTCGCAGCCTTGTTCAAGCCCGTCTGGTATGAAGGCTATGAGAAGCCGGAACATGTATGGCAATCCTCCAGTGGCGCCGATGATTTTGAGGCGAAGTTCGGCCTCATTCCGCTGATCTTCGGCACGCTGAAAGGGACGCTATACGCCATGCTGGTCGCCGTGCCTCTGGCTCTGTTAGGCGCCATCTATACGTCGATGTTCATGCACCCAAATATTCGAGCCAAGATCAAACCGACCATCGAGATCATGGCGGCACTCCCGACCGTCATTCTAGGGTTCCTGGCTGGTTTGTGGCTGGCGCCTATGCTCGAACGGATGTTCCCCGCGATAGTCGCCATGATTGTGGCCGTTCCCGCGAGCGTCGTAATCGCGACGGTTCTTTGGCAGTATCTTCCAGCGGCAACCGTTCGCCGCCTTCGCCCCGGGATGGAATCTTTTGTCTTGGTTCCTGTCATCATCTGCGCCGTCTGGGCCTGTCTGGGATTGAATCAACAGATCGAATCATTCCTGTTCGGAGCCGACTATAAAAGCTGGTTTGCCACCCATTGGGGACTGAGGTACGACCAACGAAATGCCCTTGTCGTGGGATTTGCGATGGGCTTTGCCATCGTTCCGATTATTTTCAGTATCTCCGAGGAAGCGCTCTCTAACGTCCCGCGACATTTGATTGCCGGGTCTCTGGCGCTGGGAGCCACCCGCTGGCAGACCCTGGTCAAACTCGTGCTCATCTCGGCAAGCCCTGGGATTTTCTCCGCATCGATGATCGGTTTTGGACGGGCCATCGGAGAAACCATGATCGTTCTCATGGCCACAGGCAATACCCCCATTATGGATTGGAGCCTGTTCAATGGCTTTCGGACGTTATCGGCCAATATCGCCGTGGAAATTCCAGAGGCTCCTCATGGAGGCACGCTCTATCGTATCTTATTTTTGGCGGCGATGCTCTTATTTGTGTTTACATTTTTAATCAACACCGTGGCGGAAGTCGTCCGACAGCGGCTGCGGACAAAGTACAGTCAATATTAATGCTCACCTCTTTTAAGAAGTTCCTCGCCTCCGGCAATGTCTTCATCTGGGGATGCGCCGCCGGCGTATCGATTTCACTGCTCATGGTTTTCGGGCTGTTGTTGTTGATCATGATCAACGGTCTGACCTACTTTTGGATTTCTGACATCGTCGAACTCACTTTGAAGGATAAACAGCATGTGATGGGGCAACTGGCCGGACGCGAGATTATCCCTCGCTCTATTACTCCGGATCGCCCCGAAGGCAAGGGGCGCCTGCGGGTAAAGATCGGAAACCGCGATATATACGGGCTCGATTTTAAATGGGTCAACGACGACCAAATAGTGTCGGAAGTCTATCCCGCGGATGTTGTGCTCTTGGAACGCCGTGAATGGGGCAACATGTATGCCAGGATTAAGACTCTCAATAGAGGAGAGGCTGTTCAGGCTGAAGGAAATGAAGCTGGATGGATTGCCTTGGCGCCACTAATCGACGCAGCCAGTGATCTTCATCGACAGATCACCAGGATTGAAAAAGTTGAAATCGGTTCTATTAACGCAGACATCGAACAGGCCAGGTTGAAAATCCGCGCATTCGAGATTGGCAATCCTTCTGCACCCGATACGAGGGGGAGAGGACACATCGATGATCTCAAAGCCCAGGTTGTTGCTGCTGAATCCCGTTACCAGGAAAAAACCGCTGAATTGGAGGCGCTTCGCACTCAATTCGATGAGTACTCTGTCGTCATGGTGGATGCGAACGGGCGGGAAAAGCAGATTCCGGTAGGGCAAATCATCCGCGCCCTGCGTCCTAACGAGATGGGTTTGTTTCACAAAAGCTGGATCTATCTCGCAAATGTGTGGTCTGTCCTCAGCAACGAGCCGCGAGAAGCCAACACGGAGGGTGGAATTTTTCCGGCCATATTCGGGACCGTGATGATGGTCATCATCATGAGCCTGATCGTCGTCCCCTTCGGTGTGCTGGCCGCCCTCTATCTGCGAGAATATGCCAGACAAGGCGTCATGGTGCGTCTCGTGAGAATCGCCGTCAACAATCTTGCCGGCGTTCCCTCAATTGTGTTCGGGGTATTCGGATTGGGATTTTTTATCTATGCGATAGGCGGAACCCTCGATACACTTTTCTTTCCTGAACGACTTCCGACACCGACGTTCGGCACCGGTGGCATCTTATGGGCGTCACTCACGCTGGCCCTACTGACGGTGCCGGTGGTCATTGTTTCAACGGAAGAGGGGCTGGCTGCCGTGCCCAGAGAGTTTCGCGAGGGATCATTGGCTCTTGGCGCAACGAAGTTGGAAACCATGCTCAAAGTCGTGATACCCTCTGCCCTGCCCGGCATTCTGACCGGGTTGATTTTGGCAATGGCCAGAGCGGCCGGCGAGGTGGCGCCTCTCATGCTGACAGGGGTGGTGAAGCTGGCTCCTTCGCTCCCCGTCGACGGTTCGTGGCCGTTTTTTCACTTCGATCGAAAGTTCATGCACCTGGGATTTCATATATACGACGTAGGCTTTCAGTCCCCGAATGTGGAAGCAGCGAAACCGATGGTCTATATCACCACCCTGGTCTTGATCACCGTCGTTGTGCTGTTAAATTGCACTGCGATCGTCCTCCGTAATCATTTGCGCAAGAAGTATGCAGGCTCAGTGTTATAGAGGATGTGATGTATCCATCTCCACCTGTGACGCAACAGCCGTCTCAATCACAGCCGCTCAGCTCGCAAAGGCTTGACGTGCCAGACGCTCAACTCCACTCGTCTGACAATCGGTCCAGCGGTCAGGCCGTGAAACTTGCCTTACAACAGGTCAACTTTTTTTACGGAGCCAGCCAGGCTCTCTTCAAGATCAATATCGAGATCATGAAGAATCAGGTCACGTCGTTTATCGGGCCATCCGGTTGCGGGAAATCTACTCTGCTTCGATGCCTCAATCGGCTGAACGACTTGATTGAAGGCGCCCGGATCGAGGGAGCCATGCTGCTTGACGGCGTGGATATCAATGGCCCCGATGTGGACATCACCGATCTTCGAAAACGCGTCGGCATGGTCTTTCAAAAATCGAACCCCTTCCCGAAATCGATCTACGAAAACGTGGCCTATGGACCGCGTCTTCATGGCATCCGAAACCGCGCTCAGTTGGATCAGATTGTCGAAGAGGGGCTCAAAGGCGCAGGGCTGTGGGAAGAAGTGAAAGACCGCCTGCACGCAAGCGCCTTCGGACTCTCCGGAGGGCAACAACAACGACTCTGTATCGCCCGCGCCCTTGCGGTCAAACCGGATGTCTTGTTGATGGACGAACCCTGCTCGGCTCTGGACCCGGTCGCCACCGCGAGAATCGAAGAATTACTCTTTTCCTTGAAAGAAGAGTTAACCGTGATTATTGTGACTCACAACATGCAGCAGGCCGCGCGGGTGTCCGATTGGACGGCCTTTATGTACCTCGGTGAAATGGTGGAGTTCGGCCTCACCAAGCAGATCTTTACCAATCCATCCAAAAAACAGACTGACGACTACATCACCGGACGATTTGGATAGACCACATGCCACACCGCCATTTTGATGAAGAGCTCGAAGATCTGAAAACAAAACTCCTGCGCATGGCCGGGCTGGCAGAAGAGCAGATCGACAAGGCCCTCACCGCCCTGATGACGCGGGACTCGACACTGGCCCGTGAGGTCATCGAACGGGATCGCGCGGTCAATACCTTGGACGTAGAGATCGACGAAGAATGTATCCGGTTGTTGGCTCTCCACCAGCCTGCTGCGCGTGATTTGCGGCTGGTAACGACGGCGATGAAGATCTCCACCGAGCTCGAACGAATCAGCGACCTGGCGGAGAATATCTCCGAACGGGCCATTGAGCTGAACGAAGAACCGCAGCTCAAACCCTACATCGATATCCCGATGATGGGTAAGATGGCTCGCGCGATGGTGAAGGAGAGCATCGATGCCTTTGTCAAAGACGATGCCGCGGTTGCCAGGAAGGTGCTGACGAACGACGATTTTGTCGACGATCTGATGGAGCAGATATTTCGCGAACTGCTCTCCTTCATGATCGAGGATACCCGCACGATTACCAGGGCCATTCGCCTCAGCTTCGTCGCCAAATATCTTGAACGGATCGCCGACCATGCCACCAACATCGCCGAGCTGGTCGTCTATCTCGTGGAAGGCAAGATCATTCGCCACACCATCCCGCCAGGATCTCAAGAAGTATAGTAATACTGCGCCGATGAGTCGATTATTCACATTCCCGCGGCAGCTGGCATGGCTCTCCCTGGGATTCACCGTACTTGCCGGATGTGCCTCAGGGCAATTCCCTACCCTGACCATCTATGATTCGCCGCACGCCTTCGTGCGCCTCGAAACCGATCGCACGATCTGACAACATACTGAATATAGCCATCCAGCCAATATTTCCACTGAACAAATGATGGCAGCCCTCAGAGGCATCATTGTTCAAGAGCCGCTGATTCGATTGCCGCTCTACAACGATCTTAGTGTTCCCCGTCGACACCGTGCGTTTGACGAACAATCCGTCATACTCTTGGCTCCATTGCTGAGTCAGGCTTTACACAAGGCCACTTCCGAAGAACTCGTCACGTTCTACCAATCACGGCCGCTATCTGGAGTTGCGCAGGAAGTCACATCCGGAGGAGTTTTCCTAGTTGGAGAGAACCTGCACTTCATCCTGAGCAATTACAGATCGAACAGCCGTTTCACTGCCGACACCGGTTCGGCCTCCACTCTAGACGACCGACTCACACCCATGCAGCCCCTGGCGCCGCAACAGGCACAACTTGATTTCGAGCCTAGTGCGGCCTTGGAACCCAAGCCTTCAAGCCTATGGATGAATATTCTACAGACTGATAAGCGGGAACTGATTATCCGCTCACGACAACTTGTGCTCCAACCCCAGAGCGAAACACCAACCAAATCACCAGTATCCACTGACACCGGACGTTAAGATCTTTCCGGCTCCTCCCGTAGCCTCGATTCCTCGTGACCTCTAACAGCCGAAGTGAGAGTAATGCGATGTCGTGGGTCAGCGTACTTCTACTACTCCACGAAATATGCTGAGAAAATCATGTATTCAAATCGATATCGGCGGAGGACGATTTTCTTGCACCGGGAAAGTCGGTCTATCCGGTAGAAAATCTGATTCCAGGTATATTGGGGCATCAGGCAAACAAGCGTGTCCATGCTGATGACAGCCTGTTCATTGAGATGATCGAGGATAGAGGCCGTGAGAACATCGCTCTGGGGTCTCTCCCATTCTAACCCATGAATATCCGGATCCGACTCAAGAAGGGAACTTGTAGGCATGGACTTCTCCCGATGTGTTTAGGGGACTGAGTATTCCCGTCGATCGGCCTGCTGCGCGAGAATCGACTGTGCCGGGCTATACCGAATGGCCACGACACGCATGACTCCCAATGTGAGTATGATGCTTCCAAGTATCGCGAACTGATGCCATTCACCGCTCGTGAACCATCGTGAAATTACTTCCGTCAACATGACGACAAGGACTGTATCGATAATAAAGGTGACCCGGACGCGGCCATCGGAACAGTATGCGAGGGTAGTTTTTAACACTTCGACGACCGCCAGTAGAGTCAGGGTATCCACCAAGACTTGCCTGAGCGCCACTTCCACGTCCGTGGACAAAAGCAGCCGCAGGTCGAGAAACGTTTTCACTACGCCGCCCGCCAGACCAAGGAGAATCGTCAAGGTGAGGAAGCTCAGGATGAGTCTCGTGCCCGCTTCCCAGACACGTGCGATGTCATAGGCAATAAGCCGCATGATGAATCGCTTAGGCCGACTAGGTGGCAGAATCGGTTCCATTGTAGTTTGGGTCATCGCTTGTACTGCCCCCAAAACTCGCTCCAGATATTTCACCCAATTCCCTGCGTTACCTGGACCTAGCCTAACTGGAGCACATTCCAGTCCTGTGAACTTCCAGTAAACAATGTGTAAATTGTCGTTTGAGGAGAAGGGACTATGCCGGGCAGAAAGTCACGCAAAAGCGCCGACTAGTCAGAGGCGAGTGAGGCATCGCTTTAGAAATCTTGCGTTTCAATATGTTATGGCACTTGCATCAATAATTACATTACCTACCCATTCGTATAATTGTTCAACGACTATGGACTCTGCTACTGTGCCCCTTCAATTACTAATTGATGACGAGGCGCCTATGACCGCTGTCGATAGTCTCATGCTGGACGCAAAACAAGCG
The DNA here is from genome assembly GCA_002869895.2 of Nitrospira sp. CG24E. GTDB lineage: Bacteria > Nitrospirota > Nitrospiria > Nitrospirales > Nitrospiraceae > Palsa-1315. Next base: position 30,824 of record NEWP02000010.1, read on the forward strand.
ATCATGGATGAACATCATCGACGCTTTCAGTCCCTCCACCAGGAGGGACGAGTAGAGGAGGCACTACAACAAATCCATGTGACCCTGAGCTGTGCGGCCGACCTGCTCAATGAATCGCTCAGAGTCCTTGACGAAACCATTGAAACTCACAACCGAGTTCCTGTCGATTGCCCTATCCCCCCTCCTCCAACAACCTAACAGCAGAATCGCAGAAGTGGCAGGGTCGCTTGAAAGCTTGCGCTAGAAGCCGAGAGAGCAAGAGTCTGATCGACGCGTAACCTCGAACTACACCAGCACTACCTGTCGGTCTCAAAAGTGTTCCGCTTGACAGCTTCATATTCAGTTGTTAGGTTCAGCGAAACTGCGGGAAGTCCCCATCTGATTCTGGCTGGCGTAGCTCAATGGCAGAGCAGCGGTTTTGTAAACCGCAGGTTGGAGGTTCAATTCCTCTCGCCAGCTCCAACCTTTCCAAGCACGTACAACTTGCACCGTTCCATCCGAATGGGTAGATGTTATTAGGGTGCGAAAAACCTTGTCTCCGCCGTTCGAAAGGAGACATGCCTGTTGGTGCTGAAAGAACCCGATCTCCCAGGGTTCATTTCACCTTTCTAAACGCCCAGGCCTAACCTTTCTCCCCTTGCTGAACCAGATTAGCCTCTTTGTGGCTGATGTATCGTTCGCTGGGTCCTGGACAAGGAGCACCGCCTAGAAACCTTGGTGATTAACAGGCAGTCCCAGAATCGAGTGCACCATCTCCTCCGACAACTCGAACAGGCGGCCCTGGACAGCCTTGGATGAACCACAGGCGCCCCCTATCCGTGGGAATGGCGGAGGAGAAATACAAAGGGCTATATTGTATGTGTGACCGTGACGCTTCAGTTCCCGGCGCTGTTGGGACTATCGAAAGGTAGGTGCATCATGCGGTGTGGTCTCTTCGCAGTGATCTTGTTCCTAACCTATGTGCAAGCGCGGCAGCAGATTCATTCGAGGACGCAGTCTCTGCTCTTCAGCGTGGAGATTCCACTCTAGCGGCGCAACTCTTCCGTCCGCTCGCTGAGCAGGGCGATCTACAGGCACAGATCAAACTTGGCTGGCTATATGAGAAGGGCCAGGGCGTCCAGCAGAGCGATCAGGAAGCCGTGAAGTGGTATCGCAAGACGGCGGGGCAGGGCAACGCAGAGGCACAGGCCTTTTGGGGAGCGATGTATTTCAAGGCAGTTCCTCAGGATCATGTGCGCGCCTATCTGTGGTCCGATCTCGCGGTCCAGGAATACCTCCGACAAGGCGGGAAGAATATGGAGACGGAGCAACGGCGAGATGCAATAGCTACACAGCTCACTTCCCCACAGATTGCGGCAATCCAGCGACTTGCGCGACAGTGTCGAGTGTCACACTATAGAAACTGTGAGTCGCTCGCTATTTACTAAAACCCGGCCTTGCCCACACCATCACGAAGAGCTGCCATTCCTCCCCCGCCCGGAAAAGCGGGGCTCTTTCCTGTCTTCTATTCTTCACAAGCCGTCGGATAGTATCAGGATAGAGTGCTCATTCTAAAATCCAGCACCCTCGTATTGGCTTTTTTATCTTCCTCCCTCTTCCACCGTATACCGGTGGTCTTCATGCCATACTGGTTCGTGCGGGTTTCGTGCCATTGCTGTCTGTAATATTACTGAACGGTCTTGCAGAATTCTGCGCATTTGCCAGACTGAATCAATGCTTTACCCTGAAGCTTCAATGGCATAGATGTAATCTGCAATAATCTCGCTCTTGCGAAACAAGGAGGCTGTGGGTCATCACCTGGCAGGTAGGGCATCTGCAGAAGGAGTGAATCAAGAAAAGCGGACTGATGAGCTAAAAGGCCTGGGCGAGGCTCAGCTGCACCATGTGGCGTTCGATCAGGAACTCCTGCCCTCCGAACGACTGATTGTTATGCGAATAACTGTACGTTGCTCCCAGATAGGTCTCCGGGGTCAACCGATAGTTCAGGCCTCCGGTGCCGCCCCATGCGGTATAGGAGAATCCCGTCGTCCCCGCCCCGATCTGATCCCCGCGCCCGTAGTTCACCCCGACTACCCCGATGAGCTCCGGAATTACGGTCTGTTGCACCAGGGTCAATGTCACCACTTGCGTGCGTAACGTGGCACTCTGAAATTGATACGAGGGCGTGACCCCGATGTTATAGGCCGCTGTCAGGGCCGTCGTCCGGCCATTCCAAAGCAACGCCACATTCCCTACAGGCGCCACCGTGGACGCCGACGACGCCCCTGTCGTGAGACTCGGCTCCACCACGAGCGCCCCGGCCGTCGAGTTCAGCGTGACATTCGGCGTAAACCGACGGATCCATCCGACCGTCCCCCCATGCGTGGTGAAGGTCCCCCGCGTCCCATAGGAATAGTCCGCCCCCACGAAGTTCACACTCACCGTATCCTGCCGCGACAGGTCCAGCGCCAGCCCGGTCGTGTACGTCTGGTAATGTGTATCCAGCAGCTGGCCCGGTTGTTGTGCCTGGGAGGCCCCAAACTTAATAAACCCATTCGTGTAGGCGCCGGTCACGTTGAGCACCTGCGTGAGCGGCGCCGTCAGATTGACGTTGAACACATTGGTCTGCGTATTGACTCGCCCCACTTGAAACCCACGTACAAACGGATTGGCCCCTTCCCCCGATAAGTCGCCCGTCAGGAAGGCCGGCGGTTGCGGGGTGTAGCTATAGGTATTCGAGAGACGCAGGCGCGTCCCCTCCCACACCCGACTCACCAACCGGCTCACATCCAGCAGCCCGCCCACCCGCGTCCCCACATAACTGAGCCCCGTATTCTTGGCGTAGTATTCCCCGACTGCACTGGCCTGCGCCTCCACCGTGGCAAGGCTGCCGGTATACAGCCCCCGCACCTGCGGAATCGCGGTCGTGACCCAATCTTCCTTGCTCAGTCCAGGCGTACTCCGCCCCTTGGCCATAAAGAGCACATTGCTGTCGTACCGCTGCCCCACCAAAATCGAGGGAATCAGGCGAAACCCTTCGGCCAGGGGCCCCGCACCCGGATCAGTGGCGCCGCCGAAGGCAGTCCCCGGAATCTGCCCCACGCCGCCTCCTATCCCGCCGCCCGCGCCTGGGCCGCTCCCCACCTGGGCCTGACCCACCGACACCAGCCCCAACATGCAGGCTAAGACGATCCCGACCACACAGCGTCGTTGCATCATTTTGCTCACCTATAGGAAAACGAAGACTTCACTCACAGCACCTTCATCCTAACTCTCTTGGCAAGGGTGTAAACCCACCATCGAGTAAAATCCCTTGCATGCATCGGCCTTAGGACTTCACCAGCTATTTGCCGGGCGCCGGAACTCCACCCAAGACATCGCTAACGTAACTATTTAACTCGATGATGTCACGATACTTGTGGAAATCGGCACGCGTGAGCCTGATCCGCTTGAGCTTGCTCCGAGCGCAAACACTTCGCGCAAGAAGATGGATAGCGTAGAATGGGGTCCGTATGGGCAAGAGGAGGGGTCTGGATTCCTTTTCGAGACGTGGGCCATCTCAGAGCAGGATCACTGCGAGCAGTGGTAAAGAGCAGGTTGAGTGTCTTCTACTTCCGATCGAGAACTGCATTCCTGGCCGAGGCGAGAAGGGCCGAACGGGAGGTCTCTTCTGTTGGATTCGTCGTCGCCGCTCCTACGGCAACGAGAGGGCCCAGATCCAACGCCTCTATGCTGTCGTGCAGATGCTCTGCCATGAGTTTCGCATCCTCGGCTCCTGTGCCGAATAGCAAGACCACAAACTCCGCACCCCGAGCCCGTGCCACGACCTGACCAGGTTTGGCAAACGTCTCTTGGACAATCTGAGCGATTTTCTGTAAACACTCATCGCCCGTGAGGTACCCATAGCTGTCATTAAAATTCTTAAAATTCTCGAAGGTAACAAGGAGAAGCGAAAGAGGAAGCTGTTCTTGTGCCGCGCGTCCCCACTCTTGCTCGAAGAGCTCGTCGAAACTCCACCAGTGCATCAGTCCCGTTAAGACGTCGATCGTCGGGGCGGGGTGGATATTCGCCTTCTGGCGGGCCGTCTTCTCTGACTCCAGGCGAAGTTTGGCGTCTTGCTGGGCCCTGAGTATCATGGATACCTTGGCCAAGAGCTCCACCTTGATGACTGGCTTTCGAATATAGTCGACAGCGCCTCGTCGAAAGGCCAAGAGGATCGTCCCCTGAGTCGTATCGCCAGAGACCATTAAGATCGGAACCGCTTCAAATTGCTGCATGGATTTAATCCGCGTACAGACATCGAGCCCATCGAACCCCGGCATCTTGATATCCAGCAAAATTAAATCGATGGCGGCCAGAGACTCACCCGATGATAACCGCGCTAAGTAATGTATCGCTTCTTTCCCCGAGCCGGTGGGGACAACGACATATCCTGCCGACTTCAGGTAGGCCCCGATGAGCAGGCAATCATCCAAGGAATCATCGACAAGTAAGATGGCCACGCAGCGTGCTCCGGATCAATGACTGTACCCTAGCCCTTGACTCATTCTGCCTAGACGCATACGTTAAAAAGGCTGAGCGGCTGTTTGCAGAAAAATACGGGCTGTTCGTCTGATACGAATGGATGATAGTCACATCTACGTAAGGAGGCAAGCATTATGCGATTTGTCAAGGTGAAGGATGAAGAACGTGCCGGCGAAGTGGCAATCAATCTCGACCTCGTCCGAGAAGCTCACTTCGGAGGGGGCCTGCTACATCTCTATTTTGAGCGGAGTTCCACGGCACAGGATGACATGACATTCACCGGCGAAAATGCGCAAAAAATCTGGGCTGCGATGGGCTAGTGCCGGAGGCTAGACCATCTGAAACCGTTGCTCTTCCCACATCTTTCAAGATCGATGAAGACCCTGTATAGTAAGCGCTCATTTTTTGAGGTTTCCACATGGACATGTTGATGCTCGTGTTTCGTACGTCACTGAAAGAGCGTGTGCATGAGTTATTGCGGATAAGCGGGGTCAATGCCTACACTGAAATTCCGGAAACGATTGGAATGGGGCAATCCGGATCGACGGAAGGGATCTCGTTCCACGCGGGGGGAAACAGCGTGATCCTCGCCTCGCTCGAATCGGCTCAACGTGACAAGGTTGCTGCCGCGGTGAATGACTGGCGCGCAGAGGCGCTGAAAGCAGGATGGGACAAACCAACCATCCGGGTATTCTCCTGGCCTTGCACGCAGCTCACGGTATAGCGGCTTGGTTCATGCATCCGGCTGGTTGCAGAGTCTCTGTACCAAATTGCCGCCCCTTCCGAGGCTTGCATGGCACGACGCACCCAGGCTCAGTTGCAGCAGGGCTATCGGGAGCAAGCGCTCAAACTGTTTCCATGGATCTGTGCGCATTGCGGTCGCGAATTCGACGGCAAGAAGCTGAGCCAACTCACCGTTCATCACAAAGACCATAACCACGACAATAATCCGCCGGACGGCAGCAACTGGGAGCTGCTCTGTCTTTATTGTCACGACAATGAGCATCAGCGGACCCAGGGGGACCATCCGTCCGGCGAGACGCTGCCGAGCCGGGAGCAGGATCAACCTTCGACCTTCTCGCCCTTCGCCCGTCTCGCGGACCAACTCAAACGCAACCGCTAGTTGTCCTTTGGCTTGTCGGTTGGGTAGATTTCTCAAGTGGCTCTTGGCTCCTGCCATATGCTATAGGCTAGTAGCCATTCACCTTCGGCCATTGGTCCATGCCATTCGCCATACGCTCATGACTACGTCTCATCCCCGCGATCCATTGCACGGGATCACACTGGAGACTATCGTCAAGGAACTTGTCGAGCGGTACGGATGGTCGGAGATGGGCCGGCGCGTCCCAATCCGCTGTTTTCTCTACGACCCCAGTGTAAAATCCAGCCTCACATTTCTTCGGAAAACGCCCTGGGCGCGCGAGCGGGTCGAGGGGTGGTACATCGCGTATAAAGACATGTGAGCGAGACCTCGGCTCTATACATTCGAATCGTTCTGGAATAGGAAATCACGACCCGATGGCTTCAAACGCCACTATTTTCAAAGCGACCCTGCACATCTCCGATATGGACCGCCAGTATTACGAGGACCATATTCTCACTCTGGCTCGCCATCCCTCTGAAACCGACGAGCGTATGATGGTGCGTCTGCTGGCGTTTGCGCTGCACGCGCACGAAGCCCTGTCGTTCGGACGCGGACTTAGTGCCGAAGAAGAGCCTGCTCTTTGGCAGAAAGATTTGACCGGGGCCATTCAACAGTGGATCGAGGTCGGCCAGCCTGAAGAGAAAACCATTCGCCGCGCCTGTGGACGTGCGAAAGAGGTCTGCGTCTATACCTATGGAGGTCGTGGCGCCGACCAGTGGTGGGAGAAACAGATGACTACACTTAGCCGTCTGGAGAATCTGGCCGTCATGAATCTACCCCTGGACGGCAGCCAGGCCCTCGCCTCACTCGCACAGCCCAGCATGCAACTGCAATGCACCATTCAAGAGGGACAGATTTGGATGGCTGGTGGAGAGAACAGCGTGCACCTTGCATTGACGGTCTTAAAAAGCGCTTCCGGTCGACTTGCGCAATAACGCTACCCTGCCTGCCGTGCTGAGGGAGAAGAGTCCGCGTTGAATAAGAAGAAACGCATTTCTACAAGTGGTCCGCCGGATGCATGGATGAATCCCTTCGCAGCCTTCAAGAGCCTGGGCCTGACTCCGACTCCAGCGATGCAACCTACGGCTGCCCCATGCGACGTGGTGTCCACCACAGCAAAAAAGAATCGAGGACGGGTGGACATCATTCGCCAGACTGCCCATCGCGGTGGTAAGACCGTGACGGTGATCACTGGTTTCACTGGCATCGGTCTAGCCGAAAAAGAGAAACTCGCGAAGGAGATGCAGAAGGGCTGCGGCGCCGGGGGGACGGTAAAAGAGGGGCGAATCGAAATTCAAGGCGACCAGTACGAGACAGTCGCTCGCATTCTGACCAACGCCGGTTTTCGTCCTGTGCGTGCTGGAGGATGACAGGCGGGACGAGCGAGACATGCGGGACTGGCGAGAGTTCGAGATTTTCGGAACTTCGAAATCCGAACGTCGAACTTCGGATCGCGCTTGTCGCGCTAGGTGTGCACGTCGCGCCTTTCCCGCATGTCTCGCCTGTCTTGCGTGTCCGTCGATTGACTTCTTCCTCTACCCAGGGTACAGGTTGTATCGTGATTCAAACAGGGCTTGCGCAGCCTATATCCACCACTGAGAGGCAACCATCATGAAGAACGTGGAGATGACCGTCGAAGGGACTTTATTGACCATCAAGGTAGATCTGTCCAAAGAGTTCGGGCCGTCCGCCTCGGGAAAAACGATCATCATTGCCTCGACTGAAGGAAATGTGACCATTCCAGATCGAACGGAGAAAGTGGGACTGAACGTATACAGGAAGAAATAGTCTGCGGTCGAAGACCGCCCTTCCGGCTTTGCTTGTCGATTGGATAGGTACGCGCAACTAACAAGGTCCGTTTCACGCTGTTGAGAACTGAGCTGACATCATGACTTCAGGAAGGTGGAAGGCGTATACTGGCTGCCGTGAGCAATCTAGCCAAGTTTGACGTGGTTCGCCTCTACCTGCGCCAGCAATTCCCCAAACACCTCATCACCGATTCTCAAGATGGAACCCGTCGGGCCCAGATCTTCCGTGTCGATGGACCTCACGGCCATCCCCTCCACTACGCAGTCATCGGACTCGATTTCCTCCTCGATCAGACGACCGAAAGCCTCCAGGAAGTTCTTGTGTCATCCAGCTTGGGGGACAAATTAAGGAATGCTGGAGCGTCAGCTGTCATGGTCACCAAAACCGGGATCATGGTGAAGACAACATCGCCGTAAGCCGGTTATAGCTGACGGACGTTACCTCATCAGGCCCGCAACATCACCAGCAGGAGCAACCATTCTTACGTCTGTCCTCAAAGGAGGCCTCTCCAAAGCAAGATGGTCTAACCGGTTGGTTCGATTCTTACAGTAGAAAAAGGCATCCAGATGAGTCGTACGGAATGAAGAGCGGCTTGGAACATGTCCTTCGACATGTTCGACAAGCCGCTGATGCACATCGATGGGCAGGCGTATTACCCCCGCTGCTTGGCAACCTTATCGGCTCGCTTTTCCTTCGCCGTTTTGGCCGGCTTTTTCTTCGTCGCCTTCTTCTGCGTCATCCCTTTAGCCATTGCGTCTCTCCTCTACTTGTGTGGTTGAGTGATAGTGACCTGCGACGCACTCGCCGCCCCCACTTCATACCCCAATCACCGGAAAAATGGAATAGGGCATCCGACGTTTCGCTCTCGATTGACTTCGCTTCTTCCCCACTGTACAGCTTGCACCGTTCGGACAATCTGTTTTGTCAGACGGAAGTTGCAACGGAGGTACAGCATGGGAAATCCAGAGGGCCATAAGGAACGGGAAGGGTTCGCCGATGCAATCAATCGCGCGGCATTCGGCAACGAGCGTGTGCTGTTGCGCCGTCGTGGCCGGGCAGTTGCCGCCGTGGTGCCGCTCAGTGACTTACGGCTCTTGCAAGCGTTGGAAGATCGCATCGATCTCGTCGATGCCCGCGCGGCCTTAGCCCAGGCAAACAAAAAGGGCGCCCAGTCGCTCGATGCCATCTTGAAAGAGCTGGGTGTCTGATTGCACCAGTCTAGCTTCACAATTTTCTTGGCTCCTCCTGCCGAGCAACAACTCCATGCAGTCGCCGAGCCCCGCCGAAAAATTCTCCTGAAACAGTTCCAGGCACTCCGTACCAACCCTCGTCCCCCAGGTGTCGAAACAATCGATGGGATGGACCATCTCTATCGAATTCGTGAGGGCGACGCTCGTGTGATCTATACGATACGGGGTCAGGAGATCCTCATACTTGCCAGCAAGAACAGCCCATACATGGATGGCCCTCTCTCTTGAACGGCTTCGGTTTATTCTCCTCGCTCAATCTCATGATAATAGGACTCCAAGATCTGCTTCCTGGCTGGTTCGACAATCACCAACTGACGTTGATCCAGGCTGTTGGCGCAATAGAGATAGACTCCTTCCTCTGACTGCCCAATTTCGACATGCAATTGACGACCATCTGCTTCTTTTCTGGTAGTCTCTTTGAAGATATGCCTCTTGTGCAACTGCTCCCACGCCTGCTGCGCGGAAGGACAATGGCTCTCATAGAGCGGCATGTCAGGATGGGCTAATCCAGTCACCAGCTCCGTAGGATCGAAGGGACGACCCTCGTCTGGGTCAGGCAATTCATTCCATTGAATGCTGCGAAACGCTCCCTTCCCCAGTACAAAGAATGGCCCATCGTCGACGATTTCTTCGACAAGATTGTACCGGATCAATTCCGGCTGCTCGATCAAGCCAAGATCCCGTGCAGCCAAGGCCCGCTGGAACGGAATTCGTCGTGACAACTGTCGGGTTTTTTCACAGACGACCATGCGCCCGTGTGCAGCGAGCAGATCGTTCAGGCAGTCGAGCTTGGGGCCGATCCCTGTCCGCCGCTCAAAATCCGCTTGATGCTGATTTTCTGCGGCGCGCTCGAAGGTCTTCCAGCTGTGACTGGGAATGCCGGGATCCTGTTCAGCCTGCACGAGGGCATGTGTGGCAAGGATCAAATCGGCGGAGTGAGCAGCAGCTAGATCCGTACAATCGAGACATTCGAACCGTACATTCGTCAGGCCGAGCGCTCTGGTTTGTTCCCGGGCTCGTGCAATCGAAGCTGGTGAGCGATCCACTCCCACAATAGTCTTGTTGGGAAACTGCCTGGCGTAGAATGTTGTGAGAATACCGACCCCGCAGCCAACATCGAGTATGGACTGGGCTTCACCGATGCGATCCGCCACCCGTGCACCAATGGCCAGATAATAGTCGTACTGTTGGCTATACAGAACCGGCAAGATTCTTGGCTGTGCAGTGGCATCGTAGAACGAGATCTCGTCGGCAGTGGATCCACGGCGTTTCTGCTCCATCAGCCGATGCAAGGTGGTGAGCTCCGCAAGAGAGAGAACCTGCCGCTGCCACTGAAAATAGGCTTCATCGGAGGCGAACTGCCGGAGCCCCCACCAAGCCAGGTGCGAATGCAGCAAGTGTAATAGTGCGTCGTTGCTCATTGAGCCAGCCTCAGCGCGCCTGCTCAAAACGTTTTCCAGCGAGGCCGCAAGGAGCACGAACCACGAGGCGTACACGGTGAGGGTACGTTGAGTGTTTCGGACGACTGAGAACGAAACTGGAGAGCGTTTTCAGCAGGCACTACGGTCGTTTGAGCATGATCGCATCAAAATAGGTCTCCGGCACAGGATGCGGGTAACGGAGTTGGCCTGACCCAAAGGCGACATACTTCTCGCAAGTCAATTGCGCAAGGCCGATCGGACCCTTGGCATGGAGACGTGAGCTACTAAGCCCGATATCCCCGCCCATCCCGTAACTATCGCCCGCATTCAGCCGTGACGATGCATTGACGAGCACTGCGCTGGCATCCACTTCACGCGTGAACCGCATGGCCGCCTGATAGCTCGTGGTTGCGATGACGGCCGTCAGGCAGAGCCCTTGCGCCACAATATGCTCCAGCGCCTCATCCAAGTTGGCGACCATTTTGACGGCCAGCACCGGCCCCTGAAATTGTGTGCGCCAATCCTCCTCTTTTGCCGGGACGATCGAGGTATGCCCGGTCATGGCCATTTGGCCCATCAGGGCCATCGTCTTGGGACAAGCCCGCACCTCGATCTTAAACTCTTCGAGCATACGGTTGATCAGAGGAGGTAAGAACTGCCGCCCTATGACCTGTTGCACGAGCAAGGTGTCGAGCGAGTTCGACGCGGCAGCCATCTGCACTTTGGAATTGATCGCCACGTTTTGAGCCAGCGGCATATCGGTGTCGGCATCCACATACATCTGAGTGAGCCCTCCGTCGAAGCAGAGTACCGGCATCTTCGCCTGCTCGATGACCGCTTTGCGGAGACCGGCGCCTCCACGCGGAATAATGGCATCGAGACTCCTGCCGGACCTGATGAGTTCGACTGCCACTTCTTTGTCAGGCCGTTCGACGATGATCCATGCGCCGACCGGCACTCCATTCTGTTCCGCTGCGTCGCTCAAGCAGACCCCGATAGCCTGCTGGGTCAGGCTCCATTCAGGGGCGCCGCGAAACACACAGAGGTTGCCGGACTTGAAGCACAGCCCGATCGATTCCACAGTGACGAGCGGACTCAGTTCCGACACAACCCCGATCACCCCGATCGGGACGCGAACACGGCTGACTTGCAATCCATTCGGCTGTTCCCACCTTGAAGTGACGGCGCCGACCGGATCAGGCAGCTCCGCAATCATGCGCAGGCGATCAGCCATCTCCTTAATATGGTCCGCCGTCAGACGCACACGAGCCACAGCAGCTTTCATGCGATCTTTCATGACATCGGCTTCAAAGGACTTCCCGACCGCATCCACATCTTTTTCGTTCGCCGCGAGGATCTTTTTCTCGTCGGCAGCCAATCGATCCGCCATCGCATAGAGCGTTTTGTTTTTAATAGGGCCCGGTAGAAGCGAGACAGTCCGCACGACTTCCCTGCATTCTTTCAATAGCTTATCGATATAAATCTTAGCTGGAACTTCAGCCATTGTTTCCTCGTTACCATGAACCCTTCATGAATAATGCGGGCTAGGGCTCAAAAAATATCGGCGACTATACCACGCGGTTTTTTCACAGGTAAAGCAGGGGGGATGGGGCCTGAGGATCTTCCGTGCTCGCGCAACGCGCGGCCTCAGAAGGCCCTCGTTGGACGCGCGCAGTAGAAGATCCACAGCCCCCATCTCTAAAAGGTGGGTGAGAATGTTTCGCGCAGTGAAGGACAGTCCGGCGACTCCCTTTGAAGACGAAGTGGGGAACAATGAACTCAGAACCTTCGCCTGTCCCGCACGAATAACGATATACGCTTCACGCTTCACGGGTGTCGAGAACGATGCTGGCGGACTTTCTAAACAGCCTGCTAGAATGCGACGACTCACTCTTGTCAACCTGTAGGACCTCATATGATCGACCTGCGGAGCGATACGGTCACCAAGCCCACAGAAGCCATGCGAGCGGCAATGGCCCGAGCGGACGTGGGAGACGATGTCTATGGCGAAGATCCCACCGTCAATCGTCTCCAAGAAATGATGGCCGCCATGTTTGGGAAAAAAACCGCGCTCTTGGTGCCGTCCGGCACGATGGCCAATCAACTGGCCATACGCCTCCATACACAGCCGGGCCAGGAAGTCATCGTCGAGAGCAAGGCGCATATTGTCCGGTATGAGCAGGGCGCAGCAGGAGCGCTGGCAGGCGTCCAACTCCATTGGATCGTGGGAGATCGGGGCCTCATCTCAGCCGAGCAGGTGGAAGCGGCGATCCGCCCTAAGGAGCCCCATACGATTCAAACAGGGCTGATCTGCATCGAAAACACCCATAACAGCGGGGGCGGGACCATTTATCCGCTGGCAACGATTGAACGGATTCGTGCAGTGGCAACAACCCATGGCATCCCGATGCATTTAGATGGGGCACGCCTGTTCAATGCCATCGCCGCAACCTCACTCCCTCCTGCATCCTATGCCCAACATTTCGACAGCCTCTCAGTCTGCCTTTCGAAAGGACTTGGAGCGCCGGTCGGCTCGGTTCTCATGATGAACGATCTGACACTTCTTGAGAAAGCCAAGCGGGTACGGCGTATGTATGGCGGCGCAATGCGGCAAGCCGGCATTCTCGCCGCCGCCGGCATCTATGCCCTCGAACACCATATCGAACGATTGCAAGAAGACCACGACCACGCCAAGCAGCTGGCACGACGACTACAACAGATTTCGACGGTTCGAATCAGCCCTCACGACGTCGACACGAATATCGTCATCTTCGATGTCATCGGTCACCGTTTGGCTCCTCCGGCAATCGTTGCCGCCTTGAAGAAAGAGGGGGTCTTGATCAATGCGATCGGTGGAGAAAGTTTTCGCGCCGTCACTCATCTGGATATCTCCAATTCTATGGCCGACGAGGCCTGTGCGATCTTTACCCGTGTGTTGGCGGTCTAGCCTGAAAACGCGTTCCTCGTGAAGTGTGAATCGTTATGCATTCGAGACTCGCGAGAAAAGTGGGACGGGTCGGAAGTCTCATCTACCCGAATCTCGCCTGTCGCGCTTTTCCCGCCAGTCTCGCTCGTCTCGCGTGAATCAGGCATCTGCTCATTGACACATCCCCCACTGAAATCTAGAATGCCGCGTGATGGAGCATCCATGCCGCTAGACGTTGTGTCGTTCAAACAGATCGGCCAGATCCTTGGAGTCACCGACTCGCTTGGGCTCAACCGGGAATGGGTCGAAATCCCCTTGTCCCCGGAAAGCCCAGGAGTGGTCAGGCGATTGACCAACGGAAAATTGGAAATTGTCGTCGATGCGGATCAACCGTTCGAGGACTGGTTACAATCGCTCCCGAAACACATTCAGCTCATACAGAAAGCCTAACAATGGATAGCCCCGTCGCTCAGCCTGTTCCCACGTCAGAAGAATTGAAGGCAGAACTCTTGGCGATGCCCGAGCCGCCGGAGCAGCCGGACCCGATCGACGAGCCGGGATTTGAGGATCTTGTCGCGATTGCTGTGCGCCATGTCCGTGGCCGTCGTGGAGGCGATCTCGTCAGTGTCATCCTGGTGGGATCCAGCGTCAGACGCGCCATCACCTCTCATAGCGATATCGATCTCATTGCCCTTGTCAAAGGACAGGCCGACGGTCACGAAATCGTCCGTGTCGCCGATCGTCTGGCCGATATCCGCTATCGCGGACATCAAGAATTCGAGGAGGACCTCCCCTACTCCCCTCGTCTCCCCTCTCTCCTGCGGAAAGCCCGCATCCTGTTCGACCACGAGAGCATCGGCGCGAAGCTGATCGAACGGGCCAACCATCGGTTCAGACAGGGGCCGCCCCCTGTCAGCATCAATGAGCAGATTCGGATGAAAGCAGAGTGTTTCCATTGGCTGGGAAAGGCCCGGGATCTGGCGGACAAACCGGCGACTGCCCAATACCTGCTCTCCATTTTCTTCGATGACGTCGTGAGCGCATTCTTCCGGCTACGGGGCTTTTGGCTGACTGCGCCGGCGGAGGCGCCCAAGTTCATGGCCTCGCGCGATGCGGAGCTGGGCGACCTGGCCGGGCGCTTCCTCACTGCAGGCACCTTGCCGGAACGGCTCAACTTTGGCCGCGACCTCGCCGATATTCTATTTAAGGACGTACCGAATCCTGCCAGAATCGACTGACAGGACTTGGAAGTTGATCGGCAGACTGCTGTCGCCTAGACATATCAGTGAGCACTCGATCCAGGTCTGAACAGCCATCAGGCCCTTCACAGAGAGCCTGATCCATCGGTCCAGTCCAGTCATGACCGTACCAGAAGGAGCCACTATGGAAATCGGTTTTATCGGCCTAGGGAAAATGGGGATGAACATGGTCACCCGGTTGCAACGCGACCGACACCGGGTGGTGGTCTACGATCGATCGGCAGATCTGATCAAGCAAGCGGAAGCAGTCGGCTGTATCGGCGCCACGTCCTTGGCCGACCTTGTCGGCCAGCTCAAGGCCCCACGCGCGGTCTGGATCATGGTCCCATCCGGCGCGCCGACGGAGGAAACCATTCAAGCCGTTGCGGCACTCCTCCAAGCAGGCGACACGGTGATCGACGGAGGCAACACCAGATTCCACGACGATGTTCGACGGGCGGCAGAGCTCAAGAAACAACAGATTCACTATGTCGATGCCGGCACCAGCGGCGGCATTTGGGGGCTGAAAATCGGTTACTGCCTGATGGTCGGCGGCGACGAGGCGCAGGTCAAACACCTCGCACCGATCTTTACCACCTTGGCGCCGGAACAGGGCTGGGCCCACGTTGGCGGAGTGGGCGCCGGACATTATGTAAAAATGGTCCATAACGGCATCGAGTACAGCATGATGCAGGGATATGCAGAAGGGTTCGAGCTCATGGCA
The DNA here is from genome assembly GCA_002869895.2 of Nitrospira sp. CG24E. Classification (GTDB taxonomy): domain Bacteria; phylum Nitrospirota; class Nitrospiria; order Nitrospirales; family Nitrospiraceae; genus Palsa-1315. The sequence goes on from NEWP02000010.1 coordinate 45,839, forward strand.
AAAAGCGACTACCGGCTCAACCTGGCAAAGATTGCAGACCTCTGGATGCACGGCAGCGTGGTCCGCTCCTGGCTCTTGGAGTTGGCGGCCGGGGCTCTGAAAGAAGATCCAAAGCTGGAACAGTTGAAAGGTTACGTGCAAGATTCCGGCGAGGGGCGTTGGATGATCGCCGATGCGATCGAGAAAGATGTCCCGGTCCCGACCCTCGCGACTGCGTTGTTCACTCGATTCCGCTCGCGGCAAAGCGAATCCTTTGCGGAAAAAATGCTGGCTGCGTTACGCAATGCCTTCGGCGGACATTCGGTCCGCCGGTAACATCGGATCTCTATGCCACCGAATAGTCCACGTATCGATATCAGCCCGTCGCAGGAAACGATCCCTCCGGTCGCCCCCTGCACGCTCGTCATCTTCGGCGGTTCCGGCGATTTGGCTCGCCGGCGTCTCATTCCCGCCCTCTACAATTTGCTTCTCGACGGACTCCTTCCGCCGCACTATGCGGTGATTGGGTTGGGTCGCAAATTGATGACCGACGAAGAGTTCCGTGCCACGGTTCGCGACGGCGTCGTCTCACATTCCCGGCAAGCCTTGGCGGAGGACAGATGGAAGGACTTTGCGCCACATCTGTTCTATGTGTCAGGGGGAAATGACGATCCAGATACCTATGCCAGACTCAAGTCCCGCGCAGAAGAGATTGAACGAAAGTTTCAATTACCCGGCAACAGAATTTTTTATCTCAGTATCCCACCCAGTTCGTTTACGTCAGTATGCGAGGGACTGGAGCAAGCAGGATTGGCGGCCAAGCCGGAGACTGTAACCCCTTACGCCCGCATCATCGTTGAGAAACCGGTCGGCCGAGATTTGGCCTCCGCCCAAGCCATCAACCGCGTGACGGGACGTGTGTTCGACGAGTCCCAGATCTTCCGCATCGATCATTATCTCGGAAAAGAAACCGTTCAGAATTTGATGGTCGTCCGATTCGCCAACAGCATCTTCGAGCCGCTTTGGAACCACAAATATATCGATCATGTGCAGATCACGGTCAGCGAAGCGGAAGGCGTCGGAACCAGGGCCAGTTACTACGAGGAGGCCGGCGCATTGCGCGACATGGTGCAGAACCATATGCTGCAGCTGCTCTGTTTGGTCGCGATGGAACCTCCCTACTCGCTCGATCCGGATGTCGTGCGCAACGCAAAAATGGAAGTCCTTCGCTGCCTCAGGCCCATCACCGATCAGGATATCGAGCAGGTCACCGTTCGCGCCCAATACAGCGCAGGCACAGCCCAGGGCACGGCCATCCCGGGCTATCGGCGCGAGCCAGGAATTCATCCCGATTCCACAACGGAAACCTACGTCGCCCTTAAATGTTTCGTGGAAAACTGGCGTTGGGCCGGCGTCCCATTCTATCTGCGAACCGGGAAAGCCCTCCCGCATCGCGCCAGTGAAATCTCGGTGCAATTCAAGGACATCCCGCAGATCCTATTCAATTCCAATGCGCAACAACCGCAGCCGCCGAACGTGTTGGCATTACGCATCCAGCCGGAGGAAGGGCTTTCCCTCCGTATCGTCTCACGCGTGCCCGGAACTCGCGCCCAAACGCATCCGGTGGAGATGGATTTTCAATATAGCGACGTCTTCGGCCGTCCCTCACCGGAAGCCTATGAACGATTGCTCTTGGATGTGATGGCCGGCGATGCCTCACGCTTCATGCGGCGCGACGCCGTTGAAGCCTCCTGGGCCTGGGTCACCAAGATTCTGGAAGGATGGCACCGGCAAGGGTTGCGGTGGCTGCCTGAATACCAGGCAGGAACCTCTGGGCCAATCGAGGCCAATCGCCTCATTGAAAATGATGGACGGACCTGGCGGACGTTATAGAGAAAGATTTAGTATCGATTCAAGCTGTTTGAGAATTTCCCCTCTCGTTCCGAGACCACCGATAAATCGCTCGAACTCTCCCCGGTGATAGAGCGCCAAGACCGGCAATGACCGGATCTCCAGCTCCGCCGGAATCTGAAAATTTTCCTCGACGTTCATTTTCAGGATCAGTACCTTTCCCGCCACATTGGGCTCCAGTTTCTCGATCTCGGCCATCAGTGCGCGGCAACTTCCGCATCCCGGTTTCCAGAACTCCACCAGCACCGGAATCCCTGGCTGTTTGACAACCTGGTCGAAATCCCGATCGGTCACGTCATGCATCATGAGCTCCTTATCTCATAATCCACTTGAGCGCAATGGAGCAAAGACCTCCTGGTACAACCGGTCAGCAAACAGTCGATATCCGGACGTGCTCAGATGCAACCCGTCATTGGAATACCGAGCAGCAAGCTGCTGTGTTTCTGGCTCTACCGTTGCGGAAAAAAGATCGAATGCTGCCAGTTCATTCGACTCGGCATAGCGTAAAATCAACTCGTTGAGCTCCTGCCGGCGATTGAGATGTTCTGCGTACCACTGACGCCCCTCCTCACTGCGAAGATCGTCACCCACTCTGATCGAGGGAACGGTTACCGGCACCGGCGTGATTCCAGACGCCGTAGCCAGTTCATACATCTTGAGGAGATTACGCATAATATCTGCAGTCAGCGCATTCCACCCGAGGTCATTCGTTCCGCCCAGAATCACCACATGAGTCGGTTGCTGCGCGAGTACAGTCGACCGAAAGCGCATCGCCATTTCACCGGTCAATTCACCGCAGACACCGCTCACAGACACACGCACGGCAGGCCCGGTCAGTTCTTGCAGATACCGCCCGTAGGGCGTCGCGGCGCCTTGCGGATTATCCTCAGTAGCTGCCTGAAACCCCGCCGTGAGACTGTCTCCAAAACACACAATGTGGCTCGTCGTCATCATCGATTCGGTAGATTCTACCGGCTTGGCCAATGGGTTCACAATGCCATAGTCCAACGGTGGGAGGAGTGAATGGCACACTGACAATTTCTCCCTATGCGAAAGGTAAAGAGCGGCTATTTTCTTGACGATTCGGCACCTCCACGGTACGACTAATGACCATGGATGAGGCAAAGACAGAGGGCGGTGCACAGCTGTCCGCGCCTTCGAAAGAGCCTGCCAACCCTGAGTTAGCTTCCGTCAAGCGAGTTCTCGCGCTGTTGGACAAAACCGCGAAATCCCGTCGGACATACGGGGCAGCAAATCCCGTGGCCCAGAAGTTCTTCCAACAATTGTTCGAGGGACTCACGGCTCATCTCACAACCTACGTCAAACTGGCATTTCTCATTCAACGCTCTGAACTCTACTTCAACGGGGAAGTTGTCTACCGATCCGAGCAGGATTCAAGCAATGAAAGCGTCGCCTTCAAGCTCTATTCAGATGGCATTCGGGAACTCACATTCATCGAGGGCCTTTCTGAGGAAGATCTCACCTTCTTGCTCGATTCGCTCTGGGACAGTCTGGACTCGGATGAAGATGACGACGATATTGTGACTCGTCTATGGTCCAAGAATCTCTCCACCATCACAATCGTGACCGCCGAAGAAATCGCAAAATCTTCAACAACCGCCGACATCTTTTCGCTGGCTACAGGCGGAATGATGGAAGCGCCGGAGTCGACCCTCAGGGACCTTCTGGATCGAGAGCAGACGCGCATCAACAAGGGGGCAGGAACAGGACTTGAGGACGGCCCTGGCGCTGGAACCAGTGATGGCGGGATATCAGCCGGAGAGAAAGCCGGAGGGGGCGTCGGCAGACAAGCGAGCCGATTTAAGTCCGGCCAAGTAGGCTACGAAGTCTCCGACGAAGAATTTGCCAAACTGGCGAAGGAAATTGCGTCCGAGAGTGCCAGAGACAATACGACGTACATATTGGATATGCTGACCGCGATTCTGGCCTCGGAAAAATCACCCGCGATCCTGACCAAGTTACTCGCCCTTTGGGGACAGGTCCTGGACTCATTGACGGCTCAAGGCAAATGGACTGTGTTAGACAGTGTGCTGGGACTATTGCAAACCACAGCTGAAATGAGACCGGATCTGGGCGACGATCACAAAGAACAGCTGGCATCCCTGCTCGACTCCCTCGGTCGACCTGAACGAATAAAGATGATCGAGGCCTATTTAAACAGAACTCTCAATGCAACCACAGACGGATTGCCCACGGTTTTGTTGTCGATGGCGCCGACAGCCGTTCCTGCTCTATGCGCTCTCCTGGCTAATCTCGAAGCGCCGGCCCATCAGGCTGTCGTCGCTGAAGCGCTTGAGACACTCGCAAAGGATCAACCGGATTACCTGCTCCGGGGCTTAGCAGATCGCCGTCCCCGCTATGTCAAAAACTTACTTGCCATTCTACTCAAATGGAACAATCCCCGTTTTGCTGAGTCCATCGAAAAGCTGGTCCGCTATCCGGACAGTCAGGTGCGGAAGGAAGTCGTGCGGGCCATCGGGATATTTCGGCCCAATGGAAATGGGGCGAAACTCTTGGCATTCTTGACTGATAGCGAAGAGTCGATTCGGTTTGCGGCGCTCAAACTGCTCACGACCGGTCAATATACCGCTCCATACCCTCTCTGGGCGCCCCTCGTATCGGCGGACACATTCATGGAACGATCGCTCGGCGAAAAACGCGCGGTGTTTCAAGCCATGCGCGCGACCAGTGGCGACGAGGCAGTTCCATTTTTCGAAGGTTTGATCACAGAATGGTCCTGGACCAACCGGAAAAAAAAGGACGAACTCGCGGCACTCGCCGCTGAAGCATTGGGAAAACTCGGCACCCCTGCCGCTTTCGCCGTCCTTGCGCTGGGACAGAAAAAAGCCAGTGCCGCCGTGAAGCAAGCCTGCGCTACGGCGCTCATACAGGCTCAACGGCAGCAGCATCTCAAGCAGGCTGCATCATGATTCGGAGCATGTACAGTGAGTAACTTGAAAATCAAAGAGACTCCGGTCGAGGAGGGACAAGCTCAACCGATCCTGACCCATGAAAGGTCTCTATCGAAAAAAATCGCCCAGGGATCTGAGGCCAGAGACATTCTTGACCAGCAAATGGTCATACTGGGCATTCAGCTGGTCACACAGTTGAACGTATTGATTAAGACCTCCCGCATTTATGAGCGCACCAACACAGCGCTGGACAAACCGGTTGAAACGATGCTGACCTTGATCAAAACCATGGCGCAAGATCAGCCGCTCACGCTTCGCCTCCAGAACGATTTCTTGTTTCTCGGGGATAGCCACTTGAAAGTGAATGCGCAGCAGATGGCTGTGGCCACCAGTATCATCGACGTCTTGAACCATTGGAAGATCGGCGGAGTCACGTTCTCGTTGGCTGTTGAATCGAAGGATCTGCGTGAATTCGCCGCTCTTTTCGTCAGCCTTGATCCTGCAAAAAACACCATCGAAGACCTCCAGAGAGAAATCACGACACGGCAGATCGCCGGCATTGAGTTAGAAGAACAACGGGAACTTCAAATCCGGCAAGGAACCGACGCGGCAGGCGGCGCCGGAGCAGGAGCTGGCACAGAAAGCCCCGACCAAAAAGCACAACGAAAGATGAACGCCAAGAATGGCTATACCAAAGTGGCAGGAGCAGTCGGATCGTTAACGCAAGCAGCTCGTGAAGGAGGAACGGTCAGTTTTAAGCAGGCCAAGCGCGCGATCCAAAACATTATCGATCTCATGCAGGACGATGAATCTACGGTCCTCGGTCTGACAACCCTTCGTTGCCACGATGAATATACGCATAACCATTCGGTCAATGTATCTCTGCTCTCCCTAGCGCTGGCTAATCGTGTCGGCTACCCCAAAGTGGAGCTCGCGGACCTAGGCCTCGCAGCCCTATTTCACGACATGGGCAAGTCCACCATTCCTCTGGAGGTCCTGAACAAACCGGGAGAGTTCACCGATGATGACTGGACGCTTATGCGCAGTCACCCTACGGAAGGAGTGCTGATCCTCTCGAACATGAGAGGTATTACGAATCTACCAGGACGCATGGCGGCGGCCTCCTTCGAACACCATATGAACCAGGACTTCTCCGGCTATCCGAAGCTGGCTGTGCCTTGGACGCTTTCACTAACCGGCCGTATCCTGACAATCGCAGACTGTTACGACGCCATGACATCTTCCCGTGTCTACCGTCGAGAACCCATGTCGCCATCGAAAGTGTTGAACATGATGTTCTCAAAGTCCGGGAAGGCCTTCGACCCGGTGCTCCTCAAGCTGTTCGTAAACTGTGTCGGCATCATCCCAATCGGCAGCCTGGTCATGCTGGAAACGAACGAACTCGCTGTCGTGCTCAAGCCGGCTACGGACAAGGTGAATGCCGAACGACCATTCGTGAGAGTCATCACCGATCCGGAGGGAAATTCGATCGAGAACGGGCGTGAACTGGACCTGACAGAGAAAAGCGAGATCGGAGATTTCCGTCATACCATTATCCGTCTGATCGACAACACCGAGTATAAGTTTGACACCAGCCGATACTTCGTTTAGCAGGGTGAGTGATAGCCCGGTGAATCCCCTGTGCTCGCGCAACGCGCGGTCTCGGAAGACCCTCGTTGAACGCGCGCAGTTGGGGACTCAACCGGGCTATCAGTAGGGTAATAAATGAGCGAGCTTGGAAGAGCTATCTTTGGTCACTTGCTTCGGCCTTGCTGACGGTCTTTGTGAGCATCCTGTTAGCACAATACTACCCGCGCTGCGATCGACTCTCTTGACAGAGCATGGTCCCCCAGCTATTCTCCGGCGGTCATGCCGTTCGCTTTATTTTCCAACAAGGAGCGCGTGTTATGCATATGACGGAAATTCTCTTGAGGCGTGTGGCTATCCCCGTGATTGCAGCCGGCATGCTGATGCTCGGATCCCTTCCTGCTGCACAGGCTGCCGACGCTTTCAAGATGGGTGTCGTAGATCCTCAGGCCGTCCTGGAAAAATCGAAGGCGGGCAAGAAAGCCTTGGATGGGCTCAAAGAATACGTCACCACCCGTCAGAAGTTGCTGTCCGGAGATGAAGAGGAGCTGCGTAATACGGAAAAAACGCTCAAGGAGCAGGCAGCAAAGCTAAGCGACACGGAAAAAAAGGAAAAAGAGAATCAGTTTCGAACAAAGGTTCAGGACTACCAGAAACGCGCGCAGGAATTTAATCAGGACTTGCAGGGAAAGCAGAAGGAATTGGTCGATGAATACATGAAGAAAATTGCGTCAGCCACGAAGATCGTAGCTGAAAAAGGCGGATTTTCTCTTGTCGTCGACAAAGGCAGCGAACAAACGGTCAAGATCGTCATCTACAATAAAGACACCATCGATTTGACCGAGCAGGTGATCAAGGAGTTCGATCGAGCCAGCAGCAAGTAACGGTTCCGAGCCTATTCGTCTGATATTGTAATCCAACATGGATGGGACCTCGGCCCCCTGAGGTTCCATCAACACTCCATCGGATAGCCTGCATCCCTCCAGGCTTTGATTCCCCCATCCATCGACAAGACATTTGTATAGCCCATTTGCTGAAGTGCATCTGCCGCCAGTACGGATCGATAACCGCCTCCGCAATACAACAGAATGGCCTCCTCTTTATCGGGGATACAGGTCTCGACATCGCGCTCAATAATCCCTTTTCCCAGATGACGGGCGCCTTTCGCATGATCCTTTGCAAATTCGCTCTCCTCGCGCACATCGAGAAAATGCCGCACCTCACCACGATCGAGCCTGACTTTAGCCTCTACGACTGTACATTCTTTGACCCTGGCTCGTGCCGCATCCACCAACTTGAGAAACCCAGGATTATGCTTCATCGTCACTCCCTTACTCGTCCGGTTTAAAATAAGACCTGCTGTTCGACCCCAGGCCTACGAAAGGTGGCAGGAATCGTCTCATTACAGAATGCCGATAATCCGACCTTTCGCCTGGACACTTCGAACAACTGCTCGATCATGGACCAATAGGGACCTGCGCCACGATGACGTTCAAAAAAGGCCCCGTCACTGATTGCGCCGCCTCGCACCGCTCGAATCCGATTCGTAATCTTGGCGATTCGATCAGGAAATGCCGCCTCCATACGCTCCATAAACACCGGCTCCACAGAGCCGGACAGACGCAACAGCGTCGCCGTCGCTGCAACGGCTCCGGCTTCTTTCGCCCGGGCCAATAAATCTGGCACATCCTCATCGTTGAGGCCAGGAATGATCGGCGACAGTGAGATTCCGGTGGGAATCCCCGCATGCGCTACGGTCGCCATCGCCTCAAAGCGCTTCCGGCTCGACGGTACATGGGGCTCGACCTTGCGCGCCACCTCATCGTCCGAGAACGGTATGCTGAAATACACCAGAACCGACGCCTCCTGCTGCAACTGACACAAGACGTCAAGGTCTCGCAGCACCAACAGCCCTTTCGTAATGATCCCGACAGGATTCCGATACTCCGCACAGACCTCCAGGCAGGCTCGCGTCAACTCGAGCGACGCTTCCAGCGGCTGGTAACAATCCGTGTTCCCCGAAAACAGAATCAATTCGCCTTTCCATGAAGGCTTTTCGAATGTCCGACGGAGTAAAGCCGAGGCGTCCCGCTTCACGACGATCTTGGACTCGAAGTCAGTTCCTGCGCCGAACCCCCAGTACTCATGGGTTGGCCTGGCATAGCAATAGGCGCAGGCATGAAAACAGCCGCGATAGGGATTGAGACTCCATCGAAAGGGCAGGTCAGGACTCTCGTTCCGACTGAGAATCTCACGGGTCGCATCGTCGAACATCTGTACCTGCACATGGGGAGCAGGCTCTAAGAGATCTCGGTGCTGTGATTCAAATGGATTGGGTGGATTCATCGCCGTACGCATGTGGATTATGGTCTTCGATCCGCCTGCTCCTGTCAAGACGAGCTATCACGGCCCTTTGATTGACTACGCCCTACCCCGATGTTAGATTCCAGCCGCTTTCTGAACTCACAGGACTATGTACGATCTACGCTATTTACGCGACCATTTAGACACCCTGCGGACCCAACTCGGTCCCCGCGGAGCCGACGTTGCATGGGATGAGCTTCGGAAATTTCTTGAGGATCGTCGCAACCTCACAATAAAGATCGAGCAGACCCGCCATGAGATCAAAAAGTTCTCCGATGAAATCGGCCGCCTCATGCGCGAGAAGAAAGCGCAAGATGCGGAGAAGTTGCAGGAAGCTCAGGGCATGCGGACGATGGTCCCAGAAATTGGGGCTCAGGAAGAACGATTACGCGCTTTCGAACAGCAGGTCAGCAACATCGCGCTCCGCATCCCGAATCTTCCCCATAGCTCTGTTCCTGTCGGAAGCGATTCCAGCGGCAATAAAGAAGATCGACGGTGGGGAGAGCCGCAACAGTTTTCATTTAAGCCCAAAACTCACTGGGAAATCGGTGAAGCCCTCGGCATTCTCGACTTCGACCGAGCCGCGAAGATCGCGGGGGCGCGATTCGCGGTTCTGACCGGAGCCGGCGCACGGCTCGAACGAGCTCTCATCAACTATATGCTCGACCTTCACACGACACAGCACGGTTATCGTGAGGTCCTCCCCCCACTCCTTGTCAATCGGTCGAGCATGACCGCAACCGGCCAGCTGCCCAAGTTTGAAGAAGATCTCTTTCGCCTGCGAGATGAAGACTACTTCTTGATCCCCACGGCAGAAGTACCGGTCACCAATCTCCACCGCGACGAGACACTCGCCGAGAGTGCCCTGCCGATCAGGTATACAGCCTATACTCCTTGTTTTCGCCGCGAGGCAGGATCCTATGGGAAAGACACCAAAGGGCTTATTCGGCTCCATCAATTCAATAAAGTGGAATTAGTAACCTTTGCCAAAGCTGAGCAGTCGTATGAGGAGCTGGAGCGGTTAACCGGCCATGCCGAGGCGATCTTGCAAGGCTTAGGGCTTCCCTATCGAGTCGTGACGCTCTGCACCGGCGATATGGGATTTTCGGCGGCAAAGACATACGACATCGAAGTCTGGCTTCCGTCCCAGAACCACTATCGAGAGATCTCTTCCTGTAGCAACTTTGAAGGATTTCAAGCCAGGCGGGCCAATATTCGATACAAGGGCACAAGTGGAAAGAAGGATACGAAATCAGAGTTTGTCCATACCCTCAACGGATCCGGACTTGCCGTGGGCCGCACCGTTGTCGCCATCCTCGAAAACTACCAGCAACCGGATGGGAGCGTCATGATACCGGAGGTCTTGCGCCCTTACATGGGAGGGATGGAACGGATCAGCAGGACGTGAGAATGTCCTTCGTTATTAGTCAACCGTCGATCATGGAAGATGGAAAGATATTCTGTTCCCCCAGCAAGAAGGACTGACGCTTGACGAGTCACGAATGACGCTTTATCTTCACAGACGAGTGACGCTTGACGATTTACGAGTATTTGACGTCCGGAGGGGTGACGGAGCGGCCGAACGTGCCAGTCTTGAAAACCAAATTTGCCCCATTTTGTAAGTCCCTCACAAACCACGTAACACCGTATGAACACTGGGGGAAATTAACTTTGGCCTTTCTCCAACTTTCCTCAGCTTTCCCTCGTTTTCCCCACTCATTTCACAACGCTTTTCACAACACTTTTTACGATAGATTTTCTTGGGATTAGCGGTGCGTATCTCGAACGGCTCGGAGTGGTCATATTAGCGACACTTCTAACAGAGATCGGCAGCTGGCGAGCCTTGCTAGTGAGCTTTCTAGGAGAGATCTGGCCCGATAGGTCTGATGGCTCTTGAGGACCTGCAATGAAGATTGGAAGAAACGATCCTTGCCCCTGTGGTAGCGGGAAGAAATTCAAGAAATGCCACGATAATATTCGCAGTGAACTTCCATATCTCATTCATCAAGATCGCAACGAAAAACACATTAAAGAAGAGGGCACACGCCTCCTCGAATTACAACGGGGGAAAGAGATTCAACGTCAGGCTCAGCAGGGCCTTGGACGACCAATTATTTCAACGGAACATCGAGGCTACCGGTTCGTGGCAGTTGGCAATAAAATTCACTATGGTAACTGGAAGACTTTCCCCGATTTTCTTGGCCATTACATGTCAGGAACTCTGAGCGCAGATTGGGGAAATGCTGAACTTCGAAAGCCCCTTGAGGAGCGGCATCCAGTATTAATATGGTATCACCATCTCTGTGAACTCCAACGCAAGCACATAATCATTCCTGGTCAGGTTTCTTCTGGGCCAATGAATGGCGCTGCATCCGCCTATTACAGACTCGCCTACAACCTCTATCTCATCGCCCATAATGGGGCTGATATTCAAACAACACTACTGTCACGTTTGAGAAACCGTGATCAGTTCTCCGGCGCCTTCTTTGAAACTCAGGTAGCAGCCTGGTTGATCAAAGCTGGGTTTGAGCTTGAATTTGAGAATGAATCTGATGGATCAACGTCGCACTGTGAATTCACAGCAACGCACCCTCCCTTGAACACGAAGTTTTCGGTCGAGGCAAAATCTCGCCAGCCTGGTAAGGACAACCAAGGCCCAAAGCGTCTTAACGTCGGTCGTCAGTTACGGTTGGCACTTGAAAAGAATGCAACCCATACGAGGCTCGTGTTTCTGGATTTAAATCAACCCATCATGTCCGAGGAGCAGGCGAGAAGAATTGGTGATCGTGCTGAATATCTCCTCAAGAAGTGTGAGGTCATCAAGATCAAAAACCAGCCAGCTCCCCCGGCCTATATTTGCGTCACGAATATTTCTGACCATTATTTCTTGGAGAATCTACAAGCAAATGTATTTGCATCCTTCTATGGTTACAAAATCCCTGACTTTCAAGGGATATTCAGGAACCGGAGTCTCAGAGACTCAGTGAGGGCGAGAGAGCGGCATCCCGGAATTATTGCATTGATGCGGTCCATGGAAAAGCACGCCCACATTCCACAGACATTCGATGGGGAACTGCCGTCGTCAGCATTCTCGGTTGGAGAAGTCCCTCGCATGTTTATCGGTCAGACCTATATGATACCTGGTCCCGATGGAATCGAGGTGCCAGCACAGCTAACCACCGCAACTGTAAGTATAAGCAAACGTGAAATGATTCTCGCATTCCATGACTCTCGAACCGACAGGGCATGGATCTCGAAAGCGCCTATGTCTCAGGCTGAGTTAGATGATTATAGTATTTCCCCCGACACCTTCTTTGGTATCCACTCTCAACAGGGGAAAAATGCGGGCACACCACTTGACCTTTTTGACTTCCTTCACAGAAGTTATATGAACACACCGAAAGAGCGGCTTCTTGAACTTATGGCGAACGCGCCAGATATCGCAGAATTGAAAAGCTATACTCAAGCCGAGTTGAGCGAAATATTCTGCGAGCGATCTGTTTACAGCATAATGGCCGCTCAGGAGAAGGTCAGAGCTCCGAAGGAAGCAACTGATGGCACGTCTAGCTGACCGAATGTTGGACGGCTGCGAGCCCTGCCGACCATACCATCTCTGGCCCAATGAGTTGGACTCTTGGTTGCGAGACAAGATATCCCGTGACCTGACCGGTCCCTCCTCTTCCCAACAACTCGAGAAGCTCTTCCAAAGTGAACGAGCGAAATATCTTCAGATGCAAACAGTAGCGACTGTCAGGTTTGATCCATCAACTTTCGTCAATACTCCAATTTTTGCCGCAGACGATGTCGCAATTTATCAAGAGTCACTTCCATTGGGTACAACAATGCCTGATGTTGTCGCGAGTATGGCACCTCCTTTCGATAACTTTTTTATTGAATTTCAGGGAGTGCCGAACAAGGCGAACCTGTATGCATGGGGAGTGTTTGTTTTGGCCCATAATTATTCGGAAGCGTATCGCCGGTGCAAGGATGATCACGACACACCGCGATGGATACTGGAATTCCAAACATTTATGGAAAGAGAAAAAGGTAAACCGTTTGGACCTGTCTCTAGGCATTTTATCGGATTAGCCGAGGATGGGACTTGGTTCAGGCACTCAAATGGACTTCATTGGTCCGAGGGCCAATCAATCCAATATAAGGGTAGCACCCCAATCCCGTTGGAGCTCAGCAGTACCCTGGTGGATAATGTCGCTCTGTTGATATTTCCTGCCCTGCTAACGATCTCCTTCATGCATTGCAAGAGCGTGACAGTGCGCGATTGCGTGCCACCGGAGAAGCTTTCATTAAGTCATGAAAAGAAATATGGCCATAAATTGACTCGTTACCATGTACTAGACATACAACCGTTACGTAAGCTGCTCGACCAATATAGATCGGGTTCGCCAAGCGATCTTCGACACGCACTCCATATCTGCCGAGGGCATTTCAAGACCTTCACGGAAGATGCTCCCCTCCTCGGGCGCCATACTGGGACGTACTGGTGGGCACCCCAAGTCCGTGGGGCAAAAGAAGTTGGACTCGTTGTCAAAGATTACCGAGTGAAAGCACCGGCGGAATTTGGAACGGCATACCGAGACGCGAACGAGGTTCCGGCAGTCCATGAAAGGCAGGTAGCAGACACCGACGATCCAGACCGTATAGGTCTTGGGCTAGCGGCCCACAACCGAACACAGAACACAATCGCGGAGGTTGTGAGAACCCTTGGATGGAACCCGCGGTCACCAGCAGCGAACGAGCCGGAATATGACCTGGCCTGGCAAACAGAAAGTGGTTTGTTCGTTTGCGAAGTCAAAAGCCTTTCTGTGGCGAACGAGGAGCGGCAGATGCGAATGGCCATTGGGCAGGTGATCAGGTACAGGCAAAAGCTCACCGCAGCCGGATATGAACCGGTTACGGCTGTTATTGGGATAGAGAAGCATCCTTCCGATACTTCGTGGGAGGAACTCTGTAGGGATGAGGACATTGTCCTGATTTGGCCGGATACGGCAGAGAAAATACTTCGCACTGAATTTGAGAATCGCCGAAGTTCTGAATCGAATGATGTGGTCCACTGAAAACCTACACGAACCGGCTGGTACCGATCAGGCCGTGGGGCTTGCAGCCGTGATCCTGCGTCACTGGGACACCTACGACGCCGAACTCAAGGCAGACCTGCTGCACCTGGCGGAGCGCTTTGGCTGCAACTGGTGGGATGTGGTGATCGACTGTTGTGTGAAACAATGGGACATGGCCTGGCAGCAGACAACCCATCTCACAGACCCGCTACTCTCTGATGAGTCCCCGCGTCCCTAGTGGGACGGACCCATTTCCTCTCCACAAGACCATGGAGTCGGTAGCTATTCGATTCTTCAGCCATTCCCTGCGCCTCACCTTGCAGTTTCCTCAGTACCTGCCTAGAATACGCATCCCTGCGAGGCACCTATGCCTTCCCTAAGTCGTCCGCATCATCGTTTCACTGCGCAGCTCCTCGTCAATTACAACAATGGCCGACAAACCGGAATCGCTTCTACTTGGAATCAGTCTTTGACTGCCCCCTCACTCGGCGGGAAGCCTTATGTCTGAGCCTACCCCCCGGGAAGCAAACCAGCCTGACTTCTCTCGCATAGTGCACGATGGCATTGAGAGATTGAGATCGCGTCTACTCGATCTGTCCCTTGGCAACCGACTTCTAAACTATAAACATTCGGACAAATCTCGAACTCATGTGCGAATTATTGATGAAGTGCCGGAAATCCTGATCGACAAATTGGACCAGGGCCGGCAGCTCACATTCGCATGGATCGAAGAACCGGAGTCTGAGCTTGCGGATGAACAAACGTTTGAGTTCCGTGCTGCGCTGAGGCAGGCGAAGGAAAGCGAGGCACTATATATAGAACAGAAACAAGCCTTAGGGCGGCGTCCCTCAGACCGCCAGTTAGCTCGGATCGAACGAGCACTACGAGACCGGCTTAGAACGAAACTAGGGATGGCTGCCCGAATTGAGAGAACCGTGGCGGATCGGGCTAGGGAGCTGGGGATCAATCCAAGCTATGACCTGCCGGAACCGAATGGAACTCTTCCAAGACGGCACACGGACATGAAAGTCCAGACCTTGCACTATCGTGAACAAATGGAAACAAAACTTGCCGCGATACGTGATGGAGACCGAACATTGCTGCAAGATGCTGGCATCAATGCTCTGCACTGTGCTTTCGGCTTTGTAGAGTGGTACGAAACTCCTGAGTCGGAGACTGCCCTATATGCGCCGCTACTATTTTATCCTGTCGAGATTGCACAAAAGCTCCAAGGTGGTCGATACACGTATGTCCTTGATTCTAGGGATGGCGATATTGAGCCCAACACTACGCTTGGTGAACTTCTAAGAAGGCAATTCGGTCTTGAACTTCCCGAATGGGAATCTGAAGAGCAGGAACTGTCAGAATACTTCCTAAAGGTTATAAAAGTAATTTCACGAGAACGGAGGTGGAAGCTAAGAAGATGGGCAACAGTGGGACTCTTCACATTCTCGAAACTGGCTATGTATCGGGATTTGGATTCAAAGAATTGGTCAGGGGATAGGGCTCTCACCGGCCATCCAATTCTTCAAGATTTACTGATGGGCAGTGAGTCGGTTACTGAATCGGCGCTTGCTCCGGAGTATCCTATTGACTCCCAGCCTGTCACTCAAACGACTCCTTCCCTAGTGACTGATGCTGACTCGTCCCAGCATAGTGTGGTGATCGATGTATTGAAGGGAAAAAATCTTGTCGTCCAAGGTCCTCCGGGAACTGGGAAGTCCCAAACGATTACCAATTTCATCGCAGCAGCCTTAGGCGAAGGCAAAAACGTCCTCTTTGTGGCCGAAAAGATGGCGGCTCTGGAGGTGGTCAAAAAAAGGCTCGACAATTTCGGCCTTGGCCATTTCTGCCTCGAATTGCATTCCAGCAAAACCCGAAAGAGCAATGTGCTTCAATCCCTAAAAGAAAGATCAGACTTTTCAGGCCCACGGCACAATGCCACACAGCTCCGTCAGCTAAGACAAGCTTGCGAGGAAGCCAAAAGCGCGCTAATGCATTATGTTGAGCGAATGAAGGAGTCGGTGGGAGAAACCGGCCTGACAGTGCAGGAGGTTCTTCTCAAAAACTGTACCTTTGTATCCTCAACTCGAGACTTTCCGCGAGAACTGAGACAAGTGCGAATAGAAAAGTCTCACCAAATGGGTGAGTTTTCCCGTAGGGAACTGAAACAGCTCGCTTCGGGGCTTCAGGAAAAAAGCGCAGCAATTACCAATTGGGGAAGCCAAAGTCATCACCCCTGGCGGGGTCTGCAAAATGATCAACTTGATCTCTTCCGTTTCGACGAGCTGACTACGATCTTGCGCGATTGGTCACAGTCACTTCAGGCTATTCAAGAAGCCATCTCTCAAGCTGTAGCACAGACGGGATGGCCGACCGGCTACTGCAGGCGAGACCTAATACCATTCCTAGAGGCAGCTCGAAGCATTTCTGGACTACCTGATGAGTTCGCCGAAGATGTGTTTCGGAAAATGAAGTCGCCTAGTGACTGCACCAGACTGGAGAAATTAGTAGCAGGCATACAAGAGATTGCCGAACTTTGTTCAGAAATCGACCGTTTGGGGATGAACAGGGACCTTCTGCTAAGAGCGGGGAGTAGTTTCTTGAGAGAGGTAGTCAAAGAGGCTAGGGAATTGGGATTGAGAGAGGTACGGGTGCCTGACATCAAAAGAGCAACCGAGGACGCGAGACAGCAAGCGGTGGCATGGGAAGAAGCGCACTCAATTGGAGAGAAACTCAGTGCTCTGTTCGCTGCAACAGAAAACAGTCCGCCAGCGCTATCTATCATGGCTACTGGGGTGTCATTACTGCAGGAACTACCGAGGAGTACACTTCGCTTTCGAGTTCCGGAGGTGATCAATGAGGATAACCTCCCCACCCTTGAGGAGGCAGTACGTCAAAGAGAACAGCTACTCCAAGAAAAAACCCGACTGAGCGAAACGATCGAAACCTCCCTGCTTCCCTCTCTGGAAGAAATTAAATCGGCGGCACGTGAATTAAAGTCCGCAGGATTTTTCAGGAGACTATTTAGTCGTGAGTACCGCCGCGCACGTCAACTGTATTATAGCCTTGCTAAGGATGGAAGAAGGGTAAACGGATTCGAAGCTGGACGTATCTTGACAGATTTGGCGAACGTTCTTGAGCAGATACAAACGTTTGAGTCGGATGCTAGGTTCAGCATTGTGGCGGGTTCATTTTATCGAGGCAAGAACACGCCCTGGAAAGAGCTAGTAACCATCACTCGGTGGGCACAGAAGGTTCGCCAAGCACTACCATCACAACTTAGCGATTGGGCCCATCATGTTCGGAATCATCTGCTATCAGCAGATATTTCTCGACTTGAAGATGTCCTTGCATTTGCTGAAACCTCCGAATGGGACCGATTCCGCAATGCATTACAATTGCTCGAGGGAAGCTCTGCCTCCTCCTTCCAAACCGCAGCTTCAAGGGAGCGACAGCGGGAATCCGCGTTGACCACACTTCTTCAAAATCTAACAACCATCGGAGTCGGTTTGCTAAATTCCGTGGCTGATCTAGATCACCTTCCTGAAGCTGTTGGAAGAATCGAGGATGTAAAGAACAGGCTTTTGGGGTGCGACATCGGTTCTTTCATAACGGGCGATGAACTCTACTGGATCAAAGAGCTACCTAGACTACAGTATACACTGGAGTTCGCGAGGAAATTGATTGAGGCTGGGGTTCAGGAGCCTGCTTGGCAGGTGCTTGTCAACGGCGATATAGCTCATGGATTATCCAAATTAAATGAACATGCAGGAATCATCTCAGATCGGCTGGGGGCAGCATTAACTCATCAAGGTCTAGCGTGGTCTCTTGGACGTCTCGATAGCTATCTGTGGACTGGATCTAAGAATTTTTCTGACACCTCGTTCGACAAGTTGCAAAGGCGAGCTGCCCTTGCCGCAGAACACATCGATGCGCTGCCCACATATCTTGATTTCCTTCGGGTAGAGAATCAGGCAAAATCCAGTCTGCTAGCTCCGATCCTGAAGGCCTTTACTGATGCCGAATCTGACTATATTAGGCTAGAAGAGGTTTTCGAGTTCGTCTTTTATCGGTCAGTTGCAGAAACGCTTCTGCATGAAGACCCACAACTAAACTCACATTCTGGGTCCACCCACGAACAATTGCGGAATCGTTTTCAGCAGTACGATCGAGAAATCCTAAAGCTTCAGCGCCAGGAAATTGCGAGCAAGCTAAGGACACGGGAAGTCGATCCGGGTGTTTCCAGAGGGAGAGCTTCTGATCGAACCGGATTAGCTTTACTTATGCATCAAATGACACTGCAAAGGCGACACATGCCCCTTCGTGGACTTTTCAAGAGGGCAGGGAAAGCCATTCAGAGTTTAAAGCCGTGTTTCTTGATGAGTCCCATGTCTGTCGCGCAGTTCCTGGAACCCGGGTCGTTGCAGTTCGATCTTGTAGTCATGGATGAGGCTTCTCAAATCAGGCCGGAAGATGCAATTGGCGCGATTGGCCGTGGCTCACAACTAGTGATCGTAGGCGACCCCTTGCAGTTGCCGCCCACTAGCTTCTTTCAAAGAGTAGACTCGGATGGAGCATTGGATGATGAGGATGAAAATTCTCAGGACTTGACGGGGCAGGAATCCATATTGGACATGGCTAGGAGTGTTTATCAACCCGTGCGTCAGCTTCGGTGGCATTATAGATCGCAACACGAAAAGCTAATCGCCTTCTCGAATCACGAATTCTATAACGATTCTCTAATCGTATTTCCGTCACCAAAAGGCAATGATGCAAACTTCGGCGTTGGGGTGGTAGAGGTTGACGGTGTTTATGAAGCCAGCCAGAACAGAATTGAGGCAGAAGCTGTGGTTGATGCCGCTCAGAAATTCATGCACCAGCACCCCGATCGTTCTCTGGGGATCGTGGCGATGAACCAGCCACAACGCGAATTGATCAATACCATGATGGATGAGAATGTGTTTCCTGTGGATCCTGAAGCGGCAGCCTACCGAACTCGTTGGGAGAAAACACTGGAGCCTTTCTTTGTGAAGAACCTGGAGAATGTCCAAGGCGATGAACGTGATGTGATCTATATCTCCACGGTTTATGGGAAAGACCCTTCTGGTGCTTTTCATCGGCGCTTTGGGCCGATTAACGGAACTTATGGACACCGTCGCTTGAACGTCCTGTTTACTCGCTCCAAGCAACAGATTCGTCTATTCACGTCAATAGATGCTTCGTTGCCGTGGGGTCCACCAGAGGATATGCGTTGGGGCGCACGCGTCTTTAAAAACTACCTGCAGTTTGCCAGAGAAGGACATCTTGAATTTGCTAGGACAACAGGGCGAGAGCCAGACAGCGACTTTGAACGCTGGGTCATTCAATTGCTACGTGAAAAAGGATATGAAGTCGTTCCGCAGCTTGGAGTGGCTGGTTACTTTATAGATCTTGCGGTGTGTCACCCGAATCGTTCTGGAAGTTTCATCCTTGGAGTCGAATGTGACGGCGCAACTTATCATTCTGCTCGTTCGGTTCGCGATCGTGATCGGTTACGTCAGGAGATCCTCGAGAAATTAAATTGGAAAATCTATCGGATATGGTCTACAGACTGGTTTCGCAATCCCCAATCTGAGTTCCAGAAATTAGTCGACTCCATTGAGCGCCTTAGGGGAGCAAGTCATCCATAGAGGCACTTAACGTAATTAAAACCGCCTTCCTGGTTATGCCCATACGACATGCCATCCGGAAGGTTGGATAAAACCCCACCAAGAAACCTCAGATTATCTAGAAACATCTATCATGCATAGGCCACGAGCTCAGCAGAGCTCAGCACGTCCTGTAAGTATGGCCTCGAACGCATCACGTTTAGGAAGGTCCTGAGGAACTTGATACGCAACGCCTTCGTCAGTAGGACATATCTCCTTCATTGCCTGATCCACCCGCACAAAAAACCCTCGCATCACGCGAAGGCGAAAAGGCTCTCCGCTCAATAAGTGCCGAAGCGCCGCGAGGGAACCCGGAATACGATTCTGCACCTGGCTTAGCAGCTGATTGAGCGTGACGATGCACCAACTCAGCTCGGCCTCATCGGTATCCCGCCATAAAGAAAAGCGTGACGGGATCTTGCCATACCGTTCTTTGAGTGTGGCGTGCGCGTGTTTCATGAGCGAGCGATAGTGATCAGCCACTTCACTAGCAGCTTGCTTCTTGTTGGTTCGTGTGCGATCGAGGGTAGCTGCAAGTATGCCGACCATCGTCTGTTGATGATCGAGGGATTGTCTTCGTGTAGTAACCACGCCCAACAGTTCATCCATACCTGGAGAGGCCGCGTGCAGGCTCTCCCTCCCGTTTCGCAGCTGGCTCGATAGGGATACTTCCTCGTTGTGCGCCAGTCCAAGCTCATAAAGCCAATGCTGTTCTTGCCGAGCAAGTTCCAGTTCGCGCTGCACCGCTGCCTCGAACCTGTCACAGAATTCAGCGATCTCTTTCCTGCTATGTGTCGGTTCCATGGTGCCTCCTATTTGTTAAGGGAACTCTGTCGTTGCCATTCCTTCTAAAAATCGTTGACGGATTGTCACGCGCCACCACTTCTCGAAAACTACGGCCGTCCCCACCCGAACGGTCACGGGTCCTCCCTGGGGTGAAAACATGCGGGGTGGCTGGCACGCACAAAATCGCTAGAGCCAGGAAGTTTTTGGTGGTCCTGGGTCCGGGGTCCACCACCAAGCAAGGGGGCGATGAACTATGACGTGTGGGGGACTGACCACCCGCAAACGCCCCCCCCAAATCCCAACGCAAACCTATGAGGCTTCGTTGTAAAACCTCCACCCCTGGGTTACCCCCCCCACACTCCACCACATTCGGCGTCATGTGAGATCCCTGATCAGTTCGGTAGACTTCAGTGTTCTCTGATTTTCAAATTGCTTCTTGGATCGCAGCATCACTGCGTTGATCCAGGTGGGTGCGCCTTCATGCAGGGCCACAACCCAGAAGGTTGTCGTTGGTCCCTCACCCGCCTTGGCCAAAAACTCAGTAATTGCCGGTCCAATAATTGAGCCAGACCGTTCCCAATAAATGGGGCGAGCAGTGGCACTGGCTGGTTCCAGAACAATGGGGGAAGGCTCAGCCACACGCACTTTCCCTGGAGCCTTATCCAGGAGTCTCCGCCCCTCATCCTGGGAAAACTGCACGGGGCATCCCGGCCTCAATAAGACTTCCCCAGAGGGCAACTTGACACGCAGGAGAACTAGGCTTTCGATCAACATAGGTCGATAGTCTCCTCACTGCTTAAACTGCTCATGTCGGTAGCGGATGTGGCGGATGTTGTGTTCTCATCCGTAACTGTTGTAACTGGTGTAACCGGTACTATGGGAGAGAGAGGTAAGGGAGACACACCTAAAGGAGTGTTGGTACTCTCCGATGGCACATATCGACTCCAGGCATCTTGGAGGTCTGTTTGTTCATACCCTTTAAAGACTGACTCACCACGGCGTACTGGTTTGGGTGCAATACCGTAAGGTTTCAACAGTTTGGAGAGCCGCCGCCCATCAAGCGGTTTCCCTCGTAAATCGCCCCACGGGCTTTCTTCAAGACTGATCAATTCCTCAAGAATCTCGGTCGTTGCCATTACATCTCGATCTTTGAAAATGGTTTGCAGGTCGGTGAGGAGCTTGACCCCAAGGCTGCCTTTGTCTCCCATGGTACCGGTTACAAGGGTTACAGCGGTTACACGGGCACGGGCAGGCCAGTCGCCACCGACCGCATCTGCGATCGTTAAGAGTGCTTCCCAGATATCGGCATTTCGGTCTGTGATGCCAGGTGGCATTTCCGGTGACAGATTGAGGGTTGGTGCAACGTGGGTAGCCCAGGCTGCTAATCGTTCACGGAGCCGATGGCCTTCGGGACCATTTGTTTTACGACGATACGGCTCAACTTGTTCCGTGGGTGCCCTTCGACGCATTTTGATCACGATGGATCGGGTGAGGATGGTGTCTGGTAAGTTGCCAAGACCAGCCAGGGCCACAGCACAATACGCCGGGAACTCCTCCAGTTCCACCGCCTTCCCCTTCAATGCACAGCGGTAGGCAACCGCTCCACGCCGATGCCCTGCATTGATCATGGCTCGGATGTCTTCATGTTCTTTCGCTTTCGGTCCGAAGATGGTATCGATTTCATCATACAGAATGGTGGGTGTGCCCTTCGGATCAGAGATCTTTCGGAATAATGCCGCAGCTGTGGCATTAATACTTTGCATTGGTCGAGGGACCAGCGTTTCGGTTATTTCCAATGCCCTGGTTTTTCCTGATCCAGGCTCCGGTGATAAAAACGCGATCCTGGGCGTCGATTCCCATTGGTCCATCAAGTGTGTGTGGCAAATCCAGAGGGTATGCGCCACATGGGCAGCCTCACTGGGATAGCTCACAAACCGACCCAGGAAGTCATACACCTCATCCAGGATCGATCCCTGCTGATCCAGGGCAGCCTGAATCACTTCCCGCACCGCACAGGGACCACGCTGCACCAGCAGATCATTGAAATCGACTTTCGCGCCGTCAAGTTCTGGAATGGCAATGACCCCATTGATAGCCTGTGCTGCCTCTCTCCCCTTCTCCACGCCGGTATTGATCGTTCCATCGGTCCGGACATCATTATCGGCACAGACCACGATCACTGCTGAGGGGAATTGTTGCCGGTAGTGTTGGGCCACAAGTTTCAAATTCCCCGCATCGAAGGCAATCGCGACAGGAAAGCCGGTAGCTTGATGCAGGCTAGATGCCGTGGCGTAGCCTTCAGCAATCAGGATGGTAGTGGGTTGCGTGAGATCACCGATGGCAAATGAGCCGCCCTTCTTTTCACCGCCGAACAGATACCGTTTGTCTTGGCCATCCGGGGGGATGAATTGCAGTGAGGCCAGCGTGTCATTGATATAGATGGGCACGATAAGCTGGTCGTGCTGATCCACACCCAGCCCATGGGACTGGACCTGTTTCAGTTGGAGATATGGATGGTCAACTGGTGCGGGAGCAGCGGCATTCCAGATCTGACCGGCCCGTTCTGCTGCCTCCGCATGAAGTCGGGCTTCGGCCTCTCGGTGGAGTCGCTGCAGCTCAGCCATTCGCTGTTGTGCCGCCCTCCGCTCGGATGTTGTGAGTGGTGTGTCGGATGACCTATCCTTCCATGTGTGCTCGATCCCTGTACGAAAATCACCGAACTTTCCAGCAGCCAGACCATCCTCAAAAAAGATGTACCATCCCGCCATGTCCCCTGGATCACTATTGGTGGCAAAGCGTTGAATTCCCCCGGCAATGATGGTCTCAGGGGGGGTGAGGCCTGCCGCTTCGATAGCCTGCCGAAACTGATCTGCAGCGGAGAGCGTGGTTGTCATACTTCTACCCCCTGCCGAATCCGTACATTGTTTCGAGCTTCCTCAATCGTGCAGCCCTCAAGCCCCTGCAACCAGCGCTCTAGGTCCGTTCGCAAGAACACAATGCGTCCACCAAGCCGCCGAAATGGAATCAAGTGTCTTGTCACCATTCCACGGATCGCCTTTTCGCTGGTGCCTAAAAATTCTGCTGTGGTTTTCACATCCATCGCACAGCCGTTGATTCTGCGCGGGCCAACTCCTTGACCACACTTTTTCTTGGGCGGCCCCGTGCGGGAGATGGTAGGCATGACTTACGGATTCGCCTTTTGGGATTGGATGGTGGCCAGGATGTCCCGCATCCCCCGACGTAAGATTTGCGAGACGGTCAAGTCTTGCTCAACAGCGTAGTTCTTGAGCTGCTGTTTCTCAGCCTTGGTGAGCAGGAAAACAAACCGGTTATCCCGTCGTGGTCTAGCCATATAGTCCCCTCCGCTTGGTTCCAGTTGACACTGTACTTGGTGTACCTATACAATGGGTTTGCGATATATGTAAATATGACAAACCATATTTCTACAGCAAACTTGCGATAAAGGCAGAAGTCGCCACTTAACCCAAACTGAGGAACTATGACGTTAGCCGAAGAGCTTGAGCTTCAGAAGGCGGGGGTACGGATTCAAAATCAAGCCGGGCAATATGGTGGAGCCCGTCCCGCTGCTCTGGCATGGCTGGTTGCCTTCCTTCAGGATGACCACACAAAATACAGTATGGGTGATTGGACGCTTCGCTGGTGGGAGGTGCTGAAGTTTTGTGGAGACGGTGGTCTGCCACCTGAAGAACTTCGCCTGTGCAACTTAACCAGCATCACAGGTCGAGCCGAGGGGCTTTATACCAATATTGCACTCGCTCCTAATGCGGCAGCTCGGTTCTGGATGTCGAGCCTGAAAAGCTCATCGCTCGCGGGCTTGAAACACTATGTGGCTGGCGGCGCACTTGGCACCGGAGCCCTACCCATGAATTTCACGGTGCGGAAAGGGACTCCTGGACTGGCGGCGACCGTGCCGCATTATGATGCGGCGTTCACCTACCAAATGATCAACCTTGTCGCCGAATTTGGGCCACGCCTGGGGCAATGCCGGTACTGCAAGACCATGTATCTCGCTGGCCGGTCAGACAAAACATATTGCTCCGCTGTATGCCAGGCCATGCAATGGAAGATAGACCACCCCAAGACACCGCCAGTCAAACCCAGCAAGCCGACTGTGAAAGGCAGAAAGAAACCGACAGCCAAGAAGGGAGGACGACATGCGAAAAGGTGAGGGACTGTATCAACGGGGTGGGAAGCATGGAACCTGGTGGCTGGATTGTCGGATCAACGGCACTCGGCATGTGGTCCGGTTAGGCAAGGGCATTTCACGATCGGCGGCTGGTGAATTAGCCAGCGTGAAAAGGGCGGCGTTTCTCAAAGGGGAATTAGGCATCAGAAAGAGAAAGGATGTGACCTTCGATGAGGGCCGCAAGAAGTTTGAGGCATGGGCCGATGCGAACAAGAAGCCAGGGACTGCACGGGCCTATAAGGAATGTTTACGGCGGCTTGCGGAATCATTCAGCGGCAAACGGTTGAGTCAGATTTCTGCGTTTCATGTTGAAGCACATAAGCAGCTCCGCATCAAGGCCAATGCGCGAGTCCGAGCCAATCGTGAGTTGGCAACATTGAAGCGGCTGTTCAACCTGTGTCTGGAGTGGAAGCTGTTTGAAGGCACCAATCCGGTGACAGCGGTGAAGTTGACCAAAGAGCCGCGCCAACGTCTCCGGTTTCTCGAACCGGAGGAGGAGGCCCGATTGTTGGCCCAGTGTGCGGAGCCCTTACGGTCTCTGGTGCTGATGGGGACCAACTGCGGCTTACGGCTCAAGAGTGAGGCGCTAACCCTGCGGTGGGTTGATATCGATCTCCCAAGGAAAAGGCTCACCGTCAGTGCCGCCTATGCCAAGGCCGGCAGCAGTCGGACTGTCCCGATGAATTCAACCGTGGTGACGACATTGAGCCAACTGCCCAGACGCAGTGAATTTGTCTTTACCAAACCCAACGGAAAACCGTATCATGCCGTCCGAGGGTTTCGGGAAGCATGCCAACGAGTCGGTCTCAAGGGTGTCACGGTGCACACAACTCGGCATACTTTCGCAACGAGACTGGTGGAGAATGGCGTGGATCTCAGAACCGTGCAGGAGTTGGGTGGCTGGGCTACCTTGTCATTGATCCAGCGCTATGCCCATGTTGCCCCCACTCGGAAGGCCGAAGCCGTGGAAGGACTGGTGAAACATTTCACAACGCTTTTCACAACACCGGAAAAACAGGCTATGGGGAATACCGCATAAGTCATTGATAAGATTTAGTGGAGGGGTGACGGAGTGGCCGAACGTGCCAGTCTTGAAAACTGGAGACCTCGCAAGGGGTCCGCGAGTTCAAATCTCGCCCCCTCCGCCAACGATACGAGCGTGGTTATTCCTCAGTATGCTGAATGGCCTGCAGGCTGTTCAAAAAGGCCGTCCAGCAAGGCCGCAGCGAGTGAAGACCGGAGGCGTACCCTCTGGGGTACGTTGAGGATTTCGATGAGCCGAGAACGAAGCTGGCAGACTTTTTCAGCATCCTGTTAATACGGCATCTCCTCGTCATCTAACCCGACATGGTGTCCGAGTTCATGGACAACCGTATCGCGCACCTCCTGCATGACTTCGGCCTTCGTCCGGCAGAGACGCAGGATGGGACCTCGATAGATGGAGATTCGGGCCGGCAATTGACCGGCAGGCTGGAAGAAAGACGTTTCGTCGGTGGGAACACCTTGATACAGGCCCAACAGGTCGTCTTCCGATTCCAACTCAAGGTCCCGCAAGACCTCAGCTGAAGGTTCCTCTTCGACCACAATCGAGACGTCATTGGCGAGCGCCGCAAAGCGAGCCGGCAGCCCGGCGAGTGCCTGGTGAATCCAGGCCTCGAACTCTTCCGGCGAGACAGTCATTGGACGTGTATCTGGTTTATTTGGTTGATTTGGTTCATCAGATTAGATTCGTTCAACCAAACAAACGAGACAAACCAAACAAACCAACTAACGGCCTGCTAGACATCGACGGCAATACCTGGCCTCAAAAAGATAAACTGAAACGAGAGAGACGACAACCCCAACGAACTCGCGACAGCTTTTGAATAACTCTCCGCTTGAAACCGGTAACTCTCCACCCTTGCCAGAACGTCCTCAGCTTCCACGCGATCCGTCTTATAGTCGGCAATCCAGATCCGGTCGTCAAGCCGGTAAATCAGGTCGATCACCCCTTCCATTCTCTGGTCCTCTCCTAGAGGCATGACAAATGGAACTTCTCGCCCTAGCAGGGTCGCACGTTGCAATTTGCTGTAGGGCTCGGAAGAAAGAAAATGATCGAAGAGGACTTCAAGATCCTCGGTGACATCGGTTATCAAGCGAGGATGGTCCTGAGCCACGTATCGACGAATAGTCTGCTCGATACTCCTATTGATTTCAGAACGAGGCCTGGCAAAGTCCCACTGTTCGAGTACCGCATGGGCGCAGACTCCAACCAGTCGAGGCAATTCGGCATCGCGATCTGTTACGGCACGAGGAAATCCGACGCCGGATCTGTGCTCTGCGAGGCTCGAAGGAGTCAGTCGTCGCGCGGTTGTTCGACGATGTTCCCATTCAACTAACCTTGCCTGGCGGCGCATGAGAAGGGGACCAAGGGCCGGTCCGGGACTCATTGTGGACAGGGAAGTCTGCCTATGCCGTCTCGCGACGACCGTGACTGGAGTGAGGATGCGCGTAAGTCGGCTGGTCCCTATACAGATCTCTTCAGCAGACGAAAGGGTTCCCTCGCCCTCCATCACCTCTCTCAGCAGAGAAAGAACGCTGTCATGGCCCGGTTTCGTAGTCTGCCCGCCTGATAGAACCAGCAGATCGCGCGCTCTCGTCATCCCGACATAGAGAAGCCGGTGCTGCTCCGCCTCTTCCCGCTCCGCCATCTTCTTGTCCACGAGCAGGGCTCCAAGATTCGAGCGGCCTCCCATCTGGAGGCTATAGCATCGGCTCGACCAATCATGATGGAGGGACGGCCCCTTGCGCGGACTCTTGGATCCCTGGTGCAGGCCGGGAAGCACGACCACGGGGAACTCCAATCCTTTCGCCTTGTGGATGGTCAATACACGGATTGCATCAGGCGATTCTTCAGCCAAAGTGCTTTCGGCCTCATCAGGCTGTTCCGACAATCTGGTCATCATCAAGTCAACGAAGCCGCTCAAGGTCAGGTGGGGCCGATCGGCAAGTGTCTCGGCCATATCCCGAATTTTCCGCAGATTCGCCACAGCTTGCTCGCCATGGAGCGATGCCGCCGCCAATTCTAAAATCGGCAATCGTTCAAAGATCAGATCGATAGCGTCAGGCACAGGTCGCAAGGGAGCGAGCTGCTGTAGCTCCGCCAGAGGTTCGTAGAGCCCCCGCACCATTTCAGCCTGTGGATGATTCCAATCGGACAGCCATGCTCGTTGCCGGTAATCCAACCCCCCTCTCTGCTGAAGGGCCAATAGATCCCGGTCCGTCATGCTGCCGAGGGGTGAACGGAGGATTCCGGCCAGCGCGACTGTGTCGTGCGGGCTGTCGATCACGCGGAGGAGATTGACGAAATCGACGATTTCCTGCCGCCGATAAAAGTGCTTTTCCCCATCGGTGATATAAGCGATGTCATACCGTCGCAGGGCATCGAGATAAACCTGGGCCTGGGTCAGCTTCCTAAATATCAGTGCAATGTGGCCTGGCCGAAGTGGACCTTGGCGGCGATCACGATCGGTGACCGTCGTGCCGGCAAGGAGTTCCTCCTTAAGCCAGCGCGCCAACGCTTCCGCCTCCGCCCTGGTCGCAGCCTGTACGTCAACATCTTCGTCCTCCTCACCAGGCGTGACAATCCGACATTGCACTCCGGAGACTGAGACTTCCGGTTTGCGTTGCGGCCTGGCTGCTAACCGTTCGTTGGGCGGCTGAACATGCGCCGTCGGTTGGAAGAGCCGGTCGAAAACATTATTCACGACGTCAAGCACCGCCCCGTTACTACGAAAATTCGTGACCAGCGAATAACAGACCCCCCCGCCAGCACGAATCTTCTCCACGACTCGCTCGAAGGCTTCGATATCGGCACGGCGAAAGGCATAGATGGACTGTTTCGGATCTCCCACGATAAACAGTTTTCCAGGCTCCAATTCCACCTCATGCCATGCAGTCCGATGACTGCCGGCCCGTTCACCGAGGTAGAGGATCATCTCGTACTGCACTGGATCTGTGTCCTGAAACTCATCCACGAGGATCGCCCGATAGGTCTGTTTGATCCTGGCGCGGACAGCAGGATGATCGCGTAGGAGTGTTTTTGCCTTGGCCAGTAATCCATCGAATGCGATCCATCCAGAGGTGTGAAACTTCTGACGAACGTGATCGATGAAGGGTCGTACGAGCGTCACCACATCTTGAAAGTAACTCTGGTCGACCGTAAGGAGCTGTTGGGCCAGCCCGATAATGGAGATCGCCTCCCGGAACGCCACCTCATCCCATCCGGCAGGAGCCTTTCCCAGATCCTTTTCCAGGGTGGTTCGTTCATCTTGAGGTAGCTGGGCGAGCCCAGCGGCCCCCTGTTCCAACAAGAGCGCCAGCAACTGCACTGCAGCAGCCAGCATACTTTCCGCCTTGCGCCGTTTGGGTCGATCCTGGGCGACAAGAAGAGCAGCTCCACGGTCATGCGAGGCCCTAATCCAGCGCTGTAACTCACCCTCTAACACAAGGGACCGAGTCTGCTGCTCCAGCTCATCCAGGTCCACAAAATCCCCTGCAAGGACGGAGGTAATCTGCCGCAGATCGTCGAGGCTGGCTCCAGCCAGAACTCGTCGCCATCGGCCATGCTGTGGCCCAGTCGATCCGAGCTCACTATCCAACCAGCGGTCCCAGCATGAGATGAATAATTCCTTGAAGTATAACCCATCATCTTCTTGAAATAATGGGTCAGTTTCTGACTCGATCGGATGGAGACGAAGGAGATGCGCAGAGAAGCTATGCAACGTCCCAATCTGGGATTTATCCAATTGTTCAAGCGCCATCTTGGCCCGTTCGCCTATTTGTTCAGCCGAGAGGTGGTACCGGGTCCTGAAGATGGCGATCATGTCACCGGCCTGCTCCGCTAAACCCAGGAGCTGAGCACGGAGTCGTTGCCTCATTTCAGTGGCAGCTTTGTTAGTAAAGGTGAGTGCCACGATTTCTGTAATGGCCAAGGGGTTCGGCTCTCGCATGAGGAGGTTGAGAATGCGATTGACGAGAATCGTGGTCTTGCCGGTGCCGGCGCCTGCGACCACCACAACATTGCGGTCCCAGGTTGTCTCAGCGAGGAAGCGATCCTGAGAGTCCTGGAATGTCAGCACCTCACTCATCGCGTACTTTCTGCTTTCTCAGACGGCGTAAGGCTCGAGCCTGAGGCGATCGGTACGAGCGCCACCAGGCAGCGGCATCGTGGCGTCGGCAGGCGCCTGAAAATTCACAGTAGTCGCAATAGCCATCCGGGAGAATAAAAAACTCCCTCTGCGCGATGCCTTGAATCAATGTCGCGAGCGTCTGCCGAATCATGTCGCCGGTCTGGCCTGTCCAGAGACCCGCGTCAAATGTCGAGCGAGAAATAGTCTGTTTCCACTGTGGAGCCAGGAAGAGCAATTGGACATCGGTCGGTACGGGGAAAGACGGCAGCGCCATGCGGGCATAGAGCGGTGGTTGCAGTCGAAATCCGCGCAGGGCCGACAGGGCAAGGTTGCGATCCACGGCAGTGATCTCGCTCCCCTGCTTAAACTTATAGTCCACGATACGGAGGGCTGGGGGATCTGCTCGGTGATCGACGCGATCCAGGGTGCCATGAACCTTCAGGGCAATCGAAGTCGCATCGGATCCTAAGGGAACGACTCCTTGCGCGGCAGCTTCAAACGCAACCGGGCGGAATCCGGTTGCCAGATACTCCTCCCAATCGAAAGCGACGGCAGCTGCAACCAACTCTGTCACCTGTTCGCGAGCCAAGATCCAGAGCAGGGCATGCCCAGTTCCCTGGCTTGCAGCATGGACGGCAAACGTATCGGTTACTGCGGAACCTACCGTGGATCGGACTGCGGCTTCGGTCAGCGATTCCTCCGGCCACTGTTGCATCACCAACCGTTCATAACTCACGCGAAGCGATTCATGCACAAGGGTCCCAAGCGTTAAGGGAGGCAGGTGATCGTGCTGGAGCCGTTTCGGAGGCTCCAATCGAAGAACCTTTTCCGCAAAATACTGAAAGGGACAGGTCGCATACTTCTCTAAGGCCGTCGGCGAGAAGCTCCGTTCCGTCAGGACCTGTTCTCTCGGTGCTTGCACGCCGACCATGCCGTCGAACGGGCCAAGTTCGGGAGATTCACGTTCAAGCATGTTCAGGGTGGCGAGGCACTGTTCAAATCGGATCCGATCGCGTCCCATCACATCGAGCACCGGCAGCGCATCATGGCCTTGCAACAGACAACCTACAGCCAATTCCTCGACCGGCAGCAGCCCCTGAATCGACGGCTGTTCGCTGATCCGCTGAGTCAGCCGCCGAGGAACGGTCTTTTCCGGCTTTCCGACGAATCGAGGATCTCGTACCGCCATGGCGATGAAGCTGGACGGCGACATGACTCGTCCTGCCTCGTCGGTACGCTGGTAGGACAGATACAGCCGATGAGTGGCCGAGCGGCTCAGCAGTTCAAAAAGAAGCAACTCCTCTTCGTGTCCGGCTAATTTCTCATCGATCTTGTACCCCAGGGTCGATTCCAATACGACACGGTGACGATCGCGAAGAAAGGGATCTTCACGCACGTACCGCGGAAAGAGCTTTTCGTTCATACCAAGGACAAACAAGGCCTGAACTGTCCTGCCGCGGGCCGTCATGGCATCCAGCACCTGAACACCCTGGTGCCGCTCCTCTTCAATGGGAATATCGGTCTCGTCCAATACACGATGGAGCAACTCGACCCATTCTTCCCACGAGAAGTTCTCTCCCAACGGATCCAGCTCTTGGAGACGGGCCAGTGAAGATCGGATCAGTAGGCCGACCCTGGTGAGGTCGGCAGATTCCGGCGATTCGTCCAAAGATAGGTCGAACAGACTGGAGACATGAAGATGGGATTTCACCAATGAGAGAAATGCATCGGTCAAGGTTCCAATCGACCCTTGCATGGGGAGAGCCAGGCAATCGCGAATCAGCGGTGCAACGAGCTCCCACAGATATCTCAGCTGAGAGGGTTCACTCGTTCCAACCGTTGGCTGGCCATCTTCGCCAAGCGCCGTCTCTGCATCGCGAAGAATCGAGGGACTCGTCGGCTCTGCCAGTCGCCTCCATTCCGTTTCCCCTTTTGTAATACCCAAGGTATAGACGAGGGAGCGCCAGAGATCAGGGCGAAGCTTGTTGCCGACAGAGCCGGCGCTCGGCGCGCCGTAGAAGGGCGATGTCACGACATCCAGCATGGCGACACGGTCAAAGTCATTCAGTGGGAGCGAGGCGAGACGCAGGAGGGTTTTGACCAAGGGTTCACGCGACAGCGATTTCCCGGCTGTCGAAGTGAACGGCACCAGATGACGATCGAACACCGATCGCAGTCGAGCTTGATAGGGCTCCAATGTGCGGGCCACCACTCCAATCTCGTCGAAACGATAGTGATTCACCTCGACCAGGGTCAGAATTTCACGGCAGACGCTCGCCAACTCCTCTTCAACCCCGATGACGTTCGTCACGGAGAGTTCGACCGACTCCGTTAACGCGGTTCGATCTCTCTCTTTATTCTTATCCTCATGACTGTCTGCCAGCGGGAGAAGATGTCGCTCAAAAAATCGGCGGGCAAAGAGAAAGGCTGGACGGTTCTGTAACGGAAAATACAATGAGGTCGGCGCAACTCGGGCGACCGATTCAAAAAACGAAAGCTGGACCTGCGAGAGGTCGTAAAAACCATAGTAGAACAGGCGGTGCAGTCCGATGAGAAAAGGGGAACCGGAGAGATCTCTCCCGAGCGTCGCAGCCAGGTCATCCGGAGAGCCGATCTGGAGAGACCGGCTGGCTTCCATGATGGCCGCATGCAGAATAAACAACGAACGAAGCCAGGTTCGATCCTCTTCCTCGAACACCCCTTCCGCAAGGGCCTTCAGCCCCGCCGCCGGTTCGACGACTGCGTCTCTCAAATCGCACACCGTCGCCCACAGGCCTTTCCAGGTTCCCGGTGAGGCAGGCAATCGAGTGAGCGGTTCGACCCCTGGAAGCTTGCGCCGAACCACCTGCCGCACCAATTGCTCGAAGAAAAAATCGTCGACCAACACCCGGGACTGTTCCGGACTTGCCTCAGAAACCGGCATGAGGTCATCGCGCAGGCGGAGAGCCAGCTGATGGAATGTGAGAAAGTGGATATTGAGAAACCCGCGGGGTTCGTGGCGAGCGAGGACTCGTTTCAGATGCTCGACCAAGGAGACCGAGGGAACAATAACGGCAAGCGAAGCAAAGGGATCGTCTGTCTTGCAGGACCGAAGGTCCTCAACCAGCGCACCTTCAAGGACTGGATGAAAAGGCCCGGTGACGATGCGAAGCATCTAGTATCGAATGTTGAATGCAAAATGTTGAATGTGGAATGATAAACCATTCTCCATTCGACATTCATAATTCATCATTCATCATTCCAAATTCTAGCCGGTTTCCGGCCCTAACAACTCGCCGTTACAATCCACACAGCACCAATCGCCATCGACAAATCCCATCGGATCGCCGCACATGGGGCAATCCGGTGGAGGTCCTTTGGCGAGGACTGGAAGCTCAGGCAGTTCAAAATCGTCGTCTTCGACCATGGACCAGTCCTTCTTCTACTCGCGGGGTTTCATTTTGAGCAACAGGGCCTTCTCGGCGCTCTCACGACTCGGCACACCGACGAACGTGAGGCGTCCATCGATAATAGTCGCCGGTACCGCCCGAACCGAATGCCGATCGGCAAGGCTCCGTCCATCCTCTGTCGTGATGTCCACCTCGCGATAGCTGAAGCTATATTTCACTCGCAACTGTTTCCACAGACTCTTTGCGGAGGGGCAGGCCCCACAGCTTGGCGACACTAAGAGCAAAATGTTCGGCACCGGTCCCCTCCAATAGCAACCGATCTTAGCACCTGCTTGAATGGAGCGGCAAGCGAAGGAGATGCGAGGGGGCAGACAGGCCATCCTTCTTGCTCGCAGAGCCCCCACGATGAACCAGTGGTCGCTCGATGCGCGCAGTGAAGGACGGCCTGTCTGTCTGTCCCCTCTGAAGAAGTTGAAGTATAGGAGGGCCTCGCTCGACGGCCGCAGTCAAAAGCTCCTCGGGCCCTCGCGTGACTGGGTATCGACATGGAGACCAGAATTAAGAATCGACGCGCGCACTCGAGGACCGACCAGGCTACCCTTGAAAGAAGATATGGGATGGAAAGTAGTGTTTCAACAACCTGCTAACGTTCAGCTTCCGTGAGATCCCCCTGCTCCTCCATCTCCTCCATATCGGCCTCTGCTTTGGCCTTGAGGGTTGAGGGGTGCAGACCGTACTTCTTGAGCATCTTGTAGAAGTCCGCGCGATAGCGTCCGGCAAATTGGGCCGCGCGCGAGATATTGCCGCCGGTGAGTTGCAGGACATTCTTGAGATAGGTTTTCTCAAATTCTTCCTTCGCTTCAGTCAGCGGCTTGAGCGGCGCATCCGGCGATGTGCCCATGGAGGGCAGCAGGTCAGGCGTAATCATGTCTTGGCGCGTCATGACGGCGGCCTTCTCGACGACATTTTCCAATTCGCGGACGTTGCCGGGCCAGGGATGGGTGATCAGCCGATTGAGGGCGGCCGGTGTAAATCCCCGCAGCGATTTGTTCGCCCGTTTTGCGCTCGCGGTCAAAAAGTGTTGCGCCATCAAGGGAATGTCTTCCCGGCGGTCGCGAAGCGGTGGAATAAACAACGGGACGACGGAGATGCGATAGTACAGGTCGTTCCGGAATGAGCCGTTCTTGACCGCTTCGCCCAGGTCTTTATTGGTTGCGGCGATAATCCGCACATCGATCTTCGTCGAGACTTCAGATCCTACTTCGCGGACTTCCCGTTCCTGGACGGCCCGCAACAGTTTGACCTGCATCGAGAGCGGTATTTCGCCGATCTCGTCGAGAAAGAGCGTGCCACCGTTGGCGCTTTGAAACAGGCCTCGCTTCGCGCCATGGGCGCTGGTAAAAGCGCCGCGCACATGTCCGAAGAGCTCGGACTCGAAGAGCGTTTCGGGAATGGCCGCGCAATTCAGAGCGACAAACGGCCCTTTACTCCGCCGGCTGTTCGAATGGATGACCCGTGCCAACACTTCTTTGCCGGTCCCGGTTTCCCCGAAGAGCAGAATCGTCGCGTCCGAATCCGCTACCTGCACGACCTGCTGGAGAATGCGCTGCATCGCCGGACTCCTCGCGACGACGTTTTCCATGCCATACAGTTCGTTGACGAGAGACTTGAGCCGCTGAATCTCCCCTCTCATCCGTTGCGGAGAAAGCCCTTCTTCGATCTTGGCCTTGAGCTCTTTGTCATCGAAGGGTTTGGTGAGATATCCGAAGGCTCCCCGCTCCATGGCTTCTACGGCATTGGGAATACTGCCGTGGGCCGTGAGGATGATAACCGGAAGGCCCGGATGAATCCGCAGCAGTTCTTCCGTCACGTCCAATCCATCTTCGCTGCCCAGCCGGAGGTCCGCGACCACAAGATCGTACCGGTCTTTCTTGGCTGCAGCAATCGCATCGCGCCCGGTGGTGCAGCCTGTGACGGCAAAGCCCATGGCGGTCAACCGCATCTTCACAAGATGCAGCAGCCCTTCTTCATCGTCGACTACGAGAATATGTTCTTTTTCCATGAAACTCCTTACTACGGTGTTACCGGATCCGGCAGAGTCGGAGACGGCGCGATCGTTGATGGGGGACGGATAGGGCGGACCTTATCCCTCATTTCCTGATCAATCCGCTTCAATGCCTCCAACTGGCTCGTCAACTCATCGATTTTCCTATCTCGATCGTTCAATTGCCTCTGCAGGGACAACACGAAGCCCGTATCGGTGGGACCCCGCGGAATATCTCGCTTGCCGCCGGTCGTATCCATCTTCCGATCACGCTCGGCCAAATCCCGCTGGAGACTTTCCAGGGATTGAGCATCGACATCCTTGATTACCCGCAATTGTTGAATCGTCAGCTCTCTGTCAAGCAAGTCCCGCACCAGACGATCGGAAGCCTGAGCCAGAATCGTCTGACTCTCCGATATGGCGGGAGCCGCTATGACAGATTGTAGCCAGGTTTGCTCAACCGGAGAGGCATGGTACTCGAGCAGCTGCAGCCAGAGTTTACTGGAGGAGGCCATCTGGCTCTTGGGGGAGACGGCGATTACTTTTTCGAAATACTTCGACGCGCTATCGCGACTTTCATAGAGCCCCAGCAGGGCACGCGTAAAGTAAACATGGTCGCAGGAATTATGCTCGGCACACTTCGGGATGAGCAGCTCCTGTTTTTTTGCCAACGCAAGGATGGATTTCGCGTCTCCTGCATCCACTTTGAAGTAGGGCTGCGAAAATTGCGGCGCCGGAGACCAGGCAGCGCATCCAGAGAGAACTAGACAGGACAAGACTCCAGAAACCAAGCCTTGATGAAGAGCCTTCATGCCGTTTCCCCTTGTTTCGTGAGGGGTAAAACAAACCGTACCGTCGTTCCCTTCTTGGCCTCGCTTTCGATCCAAATCCGTCCTCCATGTGCTTCGACCACTTTTTTTGCCAGGGCCAGCCCAAGGCCACTGCCTGGTGTAGCATGTTTGGCCTTCGTCCGTCCCTGATAGAACCGTTCGAAGATATACGGCAGATCTTCGGCCTGGATACCGGGCCCCCCATCGGTCACGCTCACCTCAAGAACTCCCGCTTTCGGATCCGGCTTCATGAGCAATTTGACGATGCCCCCTTCCGAGCTGAATTTTAAGGCGTTTGAGAGCAAATTATCGAGTACTTGTTCAATTCGAAGCGCATCGGCCTTGACCCACACACGCGGTGAGGGCGATTCCAGCAAGAGCTGTACATGCTTGGCATCGGCAAGGAGCTGGACCTTATTGACCGACATATCTGTGACGCGCTTCAGATCCGTCGGAACAATTCGATACTCCATCATCCCAGCATCCATTTTGGAGAGATCCAGAATGGTGGAGATGAGGGTGATCAGCCTGCGACTGCTGTCCGCCATGATACGCAAGGTCGTGCGCTGTTCTTGCGACAGGGGGCCTGGAATTTCATCCAATAGTAGATGGGTGCCCTCTTGGATCGAGGCCATGGGCGTACGTAATTCATGGGAAACGTGAGCGAGAAACTCCCCCTTCATATCATCCAGCTCTTGGAGTTTTGCGCCCATCCAGTTGACGGAGTCGACGAGGTCGCGCAACTCGCTAGGAGCGCGGATATTCAGCGACGTACGGAAATTTCCCTGACCTATCTGTTTGATATGGTTCTGCAATTGGCGAAGTGGGCGCAGGACTGAGTAGCTGGCAAAACCTGCGAGAGCAATGCCGAAGACAAGGGCCAGCAGAACCAGTTGCTCTGTCACCGCTTCGGCCTGCGCCGAGCTCTCCCGCGACCGGCTGACTCCGACACTGATGCCAGTCTCGTGCAGACTGATAAACTGTTGGAGAGTGGCTGTGATGCGGTCCATCAAGGCATCTCGCCGACCTTCATAGCCCGCCGACGGAGCGGGTGGAGATGAAATTCCATGCTCCAATTCCGCGCGGAATATCATGAGCCGCTCTTGCTGCAGATGCTTGGCATCTTGAAGGATTTGAACACCTTGGGGAGTAAGCTCTTGTAATTCAAGGCTCTGGAGGCCGCGATGGAATTCGTCGACCTCTTCATCGAAATGTTGCAAGAATGTCGCGTCACGCACAGCTAAGTACTTCTTTTCGCTATTGAGTTGGGCAAACAGCACGGTCAGCAGACGTTTGGCCGACTCAATGGCCGGGTAATGTTGAGTCGCCATGTTGGCGCTCAACGCAGTCAACTGGCGTAGTTGAAACAGGGCATAGAGATTGACCCCTGCCATCACCACAATGATGACGAGGGAGGTCAGAACGATCCGCCAGAAGATCGATAAGCGCACGAGAAACGCTCTTTCTCAGCCTTGCAAATCCACGATATCTGTATAGGCCGTAGGTAATTCCATACACTATTTCCCCATGTCACTCAAGCAATCAGACAAACACCATCTCGTCTGTATCATTCCCTCTTGCGGAGAGCGGATAGGCCTGGAGCATACGAAAGGCTGCCTACTGACCCCTACTTGAATGGCGACACAAACCGGCGCTGGCGTCGTGACACCCCATGAAGCGATGCAAAGAGATGGCCACGAAATAACAACATCGCCACGGCAAGAGGTGGAGTCAAAAGCAAACCGAGATACCAACTGATTGAGGAAGGAATACCGGCATAGTCCAACCACCCCCCGAGAATCGTGAACGGCAGCACAAGGAGCTGAGAAAAATCCAAACCGCCCCCCCTCCCCACTCGACTGGAGAGAGAGAAAAACGCTCGAAACCCCGTGGGCGAGAGGACAAGGGGGATGAGGATCAAGGCAAAGGGAAGAAACCATTCAATCCAATTCTCAAGGACGAACTCATACGAAGTCTTCAACACTTCAAGCGGAGAGTCATGCCGAACCTGATAGATAATTTCCGGTGCAGGGTTCAGTAAAAGAAAGATGAGCAGGAACACCGCATACGAGAGGAGCTGGCCATAGGGATTCGTCTGCATCGTCAGATCGAGCGCCATGAGCGGCAGCCATAGAATAAACCCAACACCGATGACGGCCCAAAAATAGTGACCGACGCTGCCATAGATGTCCTGGAAGGTAAGGGCCCTCGCAGGGCTGAGCGCTTGCTCGATCAGGCTCAGGGTGGCGCCGACCAAGAGCGCATTCACCGCACCAAGCAGAAATCCTCCGATCATACCGAGCGACGACGCGAGTTGACTGGCCAGCATCAGGATGGCGCCGAATCCCACCACGGCCAGCATAGCCATCCAGCCGCGAGCGAGGGACTGTCCTGTTTTACGAAGAGCGTTCCGATAGAGTAGGAGCGTTTCCGTCAGAATGCGCGACATAGCAGACAATAGTCCGCGGGAACTTGCCCGGTCAAGCCGACAACCCCCCGGAGAGGTTGACTTCACCTATCCTATGATTATGTGAATGGGAACGCTACACTCGAATGAGCGGAGAGGAGTGATCCAATGGACATGAACCGCACGACGATCAAACTACAAGAGGCGCTCCAAACCGCATCCTCCCATGCCTCACGTCGCAGTCATCAGGGGATCGACGTGGAGCACCTTCTGCTGGCGTTTGTGGAACAGGAGGGAGGGCTCGCCTCCTCTCTTCTCGAACAGGCAGGCTTGTCCTTGTCTTCCGTTCATCAGGCGCTGGAGCAGGCGCTCGCCAAGTTGCCTCAAGTGCAGGGTGCCGGGACAAGTCCAGGACAGCTCCACATCGCCGCTCGGCTCAGCCAGGTCTTGGCCAAAGCTGAAGACGAACAACGTACATTGAAGGACGACTATCTGAGTGTCGAACATGTCGTCCTCGCCATGGTCCAAGAGGGGGGCGTCTTCAAAAAGCTTGGGTTGACCAAAGAACGGCTCCTGAGCGCACTCCAACAGGTACGGGGATCTCAACGTGTCACGAGCCAGGACCCCGAAGGCACCTACCAGGCGTTGGAAAAATACGGCAGAGATCTCACCAGATTTGCGGGGCAAGGAAAACTCGATCCCGTCATCGGACGCGATGAAGAAATCCGCCGAGTCGTACAGATTCTCTCCCGGAGAACCAAGAACAATCCTGTGCTCATCGGCGAACCGGGCGTCGGAAAAACCGCGATCGTCGAAGGGCTGGCCTCTCGCATTATCAAGGGAGACGTGCCGGAAGGGCTGAAAAAGAAACGCGTCATTACGCTCGACATGGGATCATTAGTAGCAGGCGCAAAGTTTCGCGGCGAATTCGAGGAGCGATTGAAGGCGGTTCTCAAAGAGGTACAGGCGGCAGAAGGACAAGTCTTATTGTTTATCGACGAGCTACATACGGTCGTGGGAGCCGGCGCGGCGGAAGGGGCCATGGACGCGGCCAATCTGCTCAAGCCCATGCTGGCCCGCGGCGAATTGCATTTGATCGGCGCCACGACCCTGGATGAATATCGAAAACATATTGAAAAGGATGCGGCGTTGGAGCGGCGATTCCAAACGGTGCTAGTCGATCAGCCGACCGTGGAGGATACCATTTCGATTCTGCGCGGCCTCAAGGAACGTTACGAAATACACCACGGAGTGCGCATCAAAGACGCCGCGCTGGTCGCAGCCGCGAAACTCTCGAACCGGTACATCGCCGACCGATTTTTGCCGGACAAAGCCATCGATCTGGTCGATGAGTCGGCCGCCCGCCTACGAACGGAAATCGATAGTTTGCCGGCTGAGCTTGACGAAGTCTCCCGTAAGGTCCTGCAGTTGGAGATCGAGCGTGAGGCTCTACGAAAAGAACAGGATCAGGCCAGCCAGGCAAGGCTGACCACGCTCGAACTCGAGCTGAGCGAGAGACAAAGCGACCTGCAAGCGCTTACAACCAGATGGGATTCTGAAAAAACATCGGTGGCGCAATTGCGCAAGACTCGTGAAGCGATGGAAGAGGTGAAGCGGGAAATGGAGCGGGCCGAACGGGCCTACGATCTCAATCGTGTGGCGGAGCTGCGATACGGAGAGTTGCCTCGCCTGGAACGGGAACTCGCATTGGAACAGGAACAGCTCAGCGAAAAACAGGGCAAAAGCCGGTTACTCAAAGAAGAGGTCGATGAAGACGACATCGCGGCCATCGTAAGCCGCTGGACCGGAATTCCTGTCGCCCGGCTGGTCGAAGGTGAAACGGAGAAACTCTTAAAACTGGGCGAGCTGCTTCATCAGCGCGTGGTCGGCCAGAATGAAGCGGTAGCGGCGGTCGCCGATGCAGTCCTCCGCGCACGCTCAGGCATCAAAGACCCGAACAGACCCATTGGCTCGTTTCTGTTCCTCGGTCCGACCGGAGTCGGAAAGACCGAGTTGGCGAGAACCCTTGCCGCAACGCTCTTCGACGACGAGGCCAACCTGATTCGGATCGATATGTCCGAGTACATGGAGAAACACACGGTGGCCCGTCTCATCGGAGCTCCGCCTGGCTACATCGGGTACGAAGAAGGAGGGCAACTGACTGAAGCGGTCCGCCGGCGCCCCTTTTCCGTCATCCTGTTCGACGAGATCGAAAAAGCTCATCACGACGTCTTCAATGTCTTGCTCCAAGTGTTGGACGACGGACGGCTGACGGACTCGCAGGGCCGGACCGTCGATTTCAAGAATACCGTGTTGATCATGACATCGAACATCGGCAGCCCGCAGATTCTTGAGGCGCAACAACGGCAGGCTTCCTACGATGAAGTCTGTGCCCTTGTGATGGCGGAACTACGGGAACACTTCCGTCCAGAATTCTTAAATCGCATCGATGAGACGGTGGTATTCCATGCTCTGGGAACAGAGCAGCTCACCAAGATTGTAGAGATTCAACTCGAACGGTTGCGGACGCGCTTGGTGGAACGACGGATTTCTCTCTCGGTGACACCGGCGGCGTTACAGTATCTGGGTGAGCGCGGCTACGATCCGACCTATGGAGCGAGGCCCTTGAAGCGATTGATTCAACAGGAAGTTGAAACGCCGATGGCGCGCCAGTTGGTCAAAGGCGAATTACGCGATGGAGAAACGGCGACTGTGGATCTGAAAGACCGGCAGATCGTCATCGTGCCGACGGTCGCGGGCTAACAGGCGGAAGGTTGGTCTATCTGGTTAGCTAAGAGTCGATCGTACTCAACGAGTGACAAGACAGACCAGACAGACCGAATAGACCACATGAACAAGACGCTTCAACCGAGGAGGACTGACCCGCCCTTCAGATCCTGCGTGGTGCCGCTGGCACGGAGTTTGTCGATGTGCCACTCTGTGGGAGACACGTGAATGACATGGCCCTTGATCGTGTGAAACTCTCCTTTCGTAAAGGCCACAAAGTCAGGCCCCTTCACGTCCATCTGTAAAATCACGGTTCCTGATGCCGAATGGGTGAGCCGCAGACTCTTCGACCTCCTGTCCACTTCATACGCACGTCGTTCGTTGACCATCAGAGTACTATCGATAAGTTTTGCCGTCACGTTGCCACCTGCATCGAATAGTGCAAAGTTTACCAGTACGTCGCCCGTCGTCGGTTTCAGCGCCAGTTGAATCTGTGGAACGCCTTCAATTTCAATCATGCCGTCGGTATTACGGTACAGGTTCGAACCTACTTCCACGTCCATGTATAGCCTCTTAGCGCGACGATAAGTGACATATCCCTTATGACTTCTTGATACGATCGAGGATCAATGCAACGCAGCCACCGAGCAGTCCCCCTCCGACGATGGTCGTGAGCAATTCGACCAATTTGAGTCCCCAGACGGACCCCTGTGTTTGCATCGCTTCACGAATGCCCCCCTGCAGCATGATCACGGCCAACGCCATGGTGGAACCGACAATAAACCACCAG
This sequence comes from Nitrospira sp. CG24E, assembly GCA_002869895.2. Taxonomy (GTDB): domain Bacteria; phylum Nitrospirota; class Nitrospiria; order Nitrospirales; family Nitrospiraceae; genus Palsa-1315. The sequence goes on from NEWP02000010.1 coordinate 87,729, forward strand.
AGAAAAACTTTCATAGCTGGCCACACAAGATATCCTTAAAACTCCATTCGCCGGTCGAGGCTGCGGTATTGAATCGCTTCCGCCACGTGCAGCGGCTCAATCTTATCAGAGCCGGCAAGATCGGCAATGGTTCTCGCCACACGTACAATACGCCCATGGGCCCGAGCAGACAACCCAAGTTTAGTCAGCGCCTGCCCCAGAAGTTCCTGAGCCGGAAGCTCCAGACCACAGTACCGCTTCAGATGCCGCGGCTTCAACTGGGCATTGGTATGAATCCCGTCTTGACGGTACCGGTAAAGTTGCCGGTCCCGCGCCCCCTGAACGCGTACTCGAATCGTAGCAGAACATTCCGGCATAGGGCCACGATCATGCAACTCCCGCACAGAGACCGGCGGAACGTCGATGTGCATGTCGAGCCTGTCTTGAAGCGGACCCGAGAGCCTGGCTCGATAGCGGCGAATTTGCTGCGGGGTACAGACGCATTCACGCGTACGGTCCCCATAATATCCGCAGGGACAGGGATTCATCGCGGCGATCAACATGAATCGCGCAGGGTAGCGGAGCGAGCCACTGACCCTGGTCAGGGTCACATACCCATCCTCCAATGGCTGCCGTAATCCATCCAGAACGGGCCGGCGAAACTCCGGGGACTCGTCCAGGAACAACACGCCATTATGCGCCAGGGAGACTTCTCCAGGCCGTGGGATTGTTCCGCCTCCAATGAGTCCGGCATCGGAAATACTATGATGGGGAGCGCGAAATGGACGAACCGTCAGCAATGGATGGTGGGCCGGCAATTGTCCGGCTATGCTATGGACACGGGTCGTTTCGATCGCCTCTTCCGGCTCCATGAGGGGCAAAATCGTCGTGAGCCGTTTGGCCAACATCGTCTTGCCAGATCCGGGAGGTCCCACCATCAACAGATTGTGGCCTCCAGCTGCGGCAACCTCCAATGCCCGCTTCGCATGGTCTTGCCCCCTCACATCGCCATAATCGTCGTCCTCTGCCGGACGTGTAGCGAAGAACCGGTCCCGATCAGCCTGAGTCGGGTTCAGCGAAACCCTGCCGGTGAGAAATGCCACTGCCTCGGGAAGCGTATGGAGCGGATAGGCAATCACTCCCTCCACCATAGAGGCTTCTTGGCTGTTTTCAGCGGGCAAGAGCAGACTGTAGTCCGGCCGGCAGGCGATCCCGATGGAGAGGGCGCCGGCAATCGGCTTAATGTTCCCGTCCAGCGAAAGTTCACCGACGCAAACACGACCTTGTATATTCTGGGGTGGAATGACTTCTTCTGCAACGAGGATCCCTATGGCAATGGCCAGGTCGAGCCCGGACCCTTCCTTCTTGATGCCTGCGGGAGCGAGATTCACAGTGATTTTCTTTGCAGGAAAATGAAAACCCGTATTCTTCAGCGCGGAACGGACACGGTCGCGGCTCTCCCTCACTGTAGCATCCGGGAGACCGACGACCGAGAATTGTGGAAGCCCTCCGGCAATATCGACTTCCACATCGATCAGATGCGCATCGATACCGACGAGAGCTGCGCTCAAAACCTTGGCGAGCATCAAAATTCCGGTTCAAAATGCGAGGCTGGTGAATTATAGGAACCCTGTTGAATTGTTGCAATCAAAACAACAGGAGGCGGCAGGAATATGGTTCCATTTCGGAACTCTCCAGGTATTTAGGCTGAGGGCTGAAGACTGAAGGCCGCGGCTGAGGAGCGGGACAGGCGCCGCCGCCCGCCCCTTCAGCCCATCCATCTTCAGCCTTCCCACCTGGGCAATTACGAACGTTTCTTGATGTCCAGAATGTCCTGCTGAAACCGGTCTCGCGCAGCCAAGAGAACCTTCCGGCGTCTCCATCGCCCCCAGGTCCACCATCGAAGGTGTTCTCGAAACCTGACGACCGGTGCCGGAGCGCTTCCACCTGGAGCATGCTGAAAATCATAGCCCTGATGCGATGCGCGATTCTCGAAGAATCGGCGGTAGAGGTGATCGTACAACCCTTTGTTTGAATCGCCTGCGCCCACGACAGCCTCCTTACAATAAACGCTCTAGTTGCTGGCTCTCCGTCGCCGGAGCCGAACAGGTCTGACGGTGGCAGACATAGACCGTCGGCTGTCCATTCACACTCGTCTTTCCTACGGCGAGCGGCAAGTCTGATTTTCCGGCACGACGAGAGGCGTCGGCCACCAGCACCGTACGATTCGGCAAATAGCGTTGATGAACGGTTGAGAGCAACGCTTCGGTCTTCGCATCGCCGCGAGTCCCGACAACAACTATCTCGTGCGGTGTCGCCAGGTGCCAATCCAACGAACAGAGCATGGCCGAAGAGCCATAGGCGTTGTGTTCCATCACGTTCCGGAACACCTTGAACAGCTGTTCCGCTCGATCATGATACCTCTGCTCTCTTGTGAAAGAGAAGAGTTTCAACAAAACCGAAGCGACAATGGCATTGCCGGATGGAATTGCACTATCGGTCCCGGACTTCATGCGATGGAGGAGGGCTTCATGGTCCCGGCTGGTATAAAAACCCCCCCCAGCTGTCTCATCCCAAAATCGCTCCAGCAAATGGTCCGTCACCTCGCGGGCCTGTATCAGATACCACCGGTGCGAGGTCGCCTCAAACGCATCCAGCAACGAAGCGGCGAGACAGGCTGCATCGTCCAGATATCCGTTTAAACGCCCTTTCCCCGCCGTGACAGTACGATAGACTCGCCCGTTTTCGACCGCATAGTCCAACAGGAATGTGAGCGCCCGCTCCGCAGCCGTCAAATATCCGGGCAGCCCGAAAGTCTGGTAGGCGTCGAGGTAGGTAGAGACCGTCATCGCATTCCAGCTCGTCAAAATGTTGTCATCCCGCTGAGGTTTCATCCGCCGTTCCCGCGCGGCAAGCAATTTTACCTTCGCAGGTCGCAATGCATCCAGCGCGTCGGGCGGAAGCTGCTTCTCGCTCAGCCGATTCAATACGTTCTTGCCTTCGAAGTTACCGCTCTCCGTCACCCCGTAGTGCAGACAGAACTCCTCAGCCACATCGGGGCCCAGCACGGAGACGATCTCTCCCGGCTCCCAGAGGAAATAGGCCCCCTCATGCCCTTCACTGTCGGCATCCTGGGCGGCATAGAAGGCGCCATCCGGATGGGTGAGTTCACGACGAACAAATTCCAAGGTCTCTTCCACGATCTCGCGAAATCGATCCTCCTTGGTGAGACGCCATCCATCGAGATAGATCCGAACCAACTGCGCGTTGTCGTAGAGCATCTTCTCAAAATGGGGAATCAACCATTGACCGTCCACCGAATAGCGGTGGAACCCGCCACCGAGATGATCGTAGATCCCTCCAGCCGCCATGGTTCTCAGCTGTAACAAAACAAGTTCTTGATGGGAGACGTCTTTCGTCCTCACTGCCTGACGGAGCATCAGGCTGAGCGGGGGGACCGTGGGAAATTTCGGCCCTTCACCGAATCCGCCGTGGACCGGATCGAAAAACTGCCCTAAATTCTTGGCCGCCTCTTCGAGCAAACGATCGGTCAAGGGATCATCCGACGGCTGCGGCGTTCCGACCCGCAATAATCCGGCTTTCACCTTCTGCACATTCCTACACACATCGTCGCGATGATTCCGATAGGCCTCGACGACACCGCGCAAGACCTCGGGAAATCCCGGCAGGTTGTAGCGGGCGACCGGCGGGAAATAGGTCCCTCCGTAGAACGGTTCTTGTGCGGGGGTCAGAAAAATTGTCAGAGGCCAGCCGCCCCCTCGCCCCAAGAATACCTGCGCAGACTTTTGGTAGATATCGTCCAAGTCCGGGCGTTCTTCTCGGTCGACCTTCACGTTGATGAAGTCCTGGTTCATGAGCCCGGCAATTTCGATATTTTCGAAACATTCATGCGCCATGACATGGCACCAATGGCAGGCCGAGTACCCGATCGACAACAGAATCGGTTTGTTTTCTGCTTTCGCCCGCGACAAGGCTTCCTCGCCCCAGGGATACCAATCCACCGGATTCTTCGCATGCTGCAAAAGATAGGGACTGGCTTCTCCGGCAAGCCGGTTGGAAACACCATCCGCTTGTGTGGTCGAATCTGTCATCGCATCTCCATTCGCATAGTCGGCATAGTACCGTGACAGGCGCCGGTCTGCAACGAGTCAGTCTATGTTAACGAGTCAGTCTATGCTATAATTCTGTCCTCCCTTAAAAGGCTCACTTCATGAACTGCTCAACGCGCTGCGGCTCTCCCTCCTTTGTTGTGGTCATTCTTCTGGGAGTTATCCTCGCTCTGCTCCCCATAGGAACCCAAGTCTTCGCCCAATCGGAGGATGACCAGCGTGCATGGCTTCAAGCCCTCGACAGCCTGTCGAGCGAACGCATGCTCGCCGACGTGCGCACGTTAAGCAGCCCGGCTTTCAACGGGCTGCAAACCGGATCCGCCGATGACCTGCGATCCGCACAATGGGTTGCACGGGAATTGACTTTAGCGGGGGTACAACTACCGCTCATTGACAACAAAGGAATCGCCTTC
>NEWP02000010.1:92350-97272 GCA_002869895.2 Nitrospira sp. CG24E
TTTGTTTGGTTGAACAAGACCACCTAGCTGAACTAAACAAACCAGGTCAACCCGTCCGGCCAGTCCCGCGCGGCGATTCTATAAGCGGAAAGACGAGACGATAACCGAGGATCCGCCAAGTTCTGCCGAACGGTAACAGGCATCGGCCACCTCGACGGCGCAACATCCATCGCGCCCTGTGATAGGCGGCGGGGTATTCGTCTCGATGGCATGGACAAAGGCGCGAAGCGTGGCAAGGATCGTCTGCTGCGGTCGCACGTCCCATGCACGAGGAGCCTCGTCACCGATGACGCCTGTCACCCGATGGTGATACCAATCAGCGGCGATCTGTCCCTCGGTTCCTACCCACTCTGTCCTCCCCACTCGGCCCGCTGCCACTCGCGCAATGTCCAGAACGCATCGTAGACCGCTCTTAGTCTGAGCCTGCACGATTGCCATCGTCTCCGGTGCCTCAATCGGGAGCCGATCCAGCTCACAGCAGACAGAGACTATTTCTTCACCGGTGAGATAGGGTACCAAATCCAAGAGATGAACCCCAAACTCCAACAGCGCCCCGCGCTGACCGGACGTCGGCGACTGAGGCTGCGCGCTGGCTTTCGCTTCGATCCTGCTGGTGAAAGTGACATACCGGATCCGGCCGATCTCCGGCAAGCGATCTTTCAAAAAAAGAATCGTCGAGTCGAAACGCATGGTCTGCGCCGTCATCAGTAACAGGCCTGCCTTTTCCGCCGCCGCCGCCACCATCGTTCGTGCTTCATGGCCTGTCGGTGCAAGAGGCTTTTCGACAAGGAGCGGCTTGCCCGCCTTGACGGCTTCAAGGCAAATCTCGAGGCACAGTGACGGTGGAGTCACCACAACAACTGCCTCCACCATCGGATCGGCGATCAACTCACGATAGTCCCCATAGACAGGAATCTCTGCCGTTCCGAGCGACGGTAGTCCCTCATCGATCCGCTTCCGACAGAGAGCGGCAAGGCTCACCCCTGGCAAATCATGCAGGAGATGGCGAATATACCGGCTGCCATGCCGGCCGGCGCCGATGAGACCGATTCTGAGCGGCATAGTTCTCCTATCGCCCGGTGAAAGTGAGCAAACTCTAATCGCCATCGAACAGGGGGTCAACCAAAACCAGACCTCACTCGTCAGATTGACAGTCCGACGGACTGGTCCCTATAGTACGCGAACGTGAGAGCACATCCATCAAAACAAACGCCGAACCCTGCAAAGCCTTGCTGGAAAAGAGATTGCTGAAATGATATCGACCATCGCTCCCTTCACGTTGGATCAAATCGGTACCGGCACGGCGCGCTTTCCAAGCGGCATTGCCATTCCCACGCTGACGGATGCAGCCGTCGATCCCTATATCCAGACCCGCGTATCGAAACATGTCCAAGTGGAATGTATTCAGTTTTGGCCTCAGCAAAAAGGGCTCTACCCAGGGCTCATCTTATTGCATGAAGCATGGGGATTAACCGCTCAAATCAAGGACCTCGGCGCCAGGCTGGCATGCGAGGGCTACGGCGTCATCATCCCGAACTTGTATGGGCGATTGGGTGGCATGGTGACGGCCAATGCAGAGGTCGCGGATGCGCTCATGGGCAAGCTGAACGAATCACTCGTCCTGCAAGACATCAATTCCTGTTGCGAATTTTTGAATACACGCGACCACATTAAACAAAATATCCACGGCGTGGTCGGTTTCGGTATGGGCGGCACCTACGCGCTTCGATTCGCCTGTCAACGGAAGCGGCTTCGAGCAGCGGTGGTATATTACGGGCGGATGCAGCCTGAAACAGCGATCAACGATCTCTACTGTCCGGTACTCTATCACCAAGCCGGTCTCGATCAGTGGGTACCGGGTCAAGATGTCGAGAGGCTCCGTGCAGCAGCAATAGAGCATAAGAAACGGGTGGAAGTCCGGACCTATCAGGATGCTCCCCATGCGTTCTGCAATGAACAAATCGCAGGAAGTTATCGTGCCGACGCGGCGAGTGAGGCCTGGGAAGCCACCGCAGCATTTCTGAAAACTTGCTTCCAGGGAATTTAAACAGTTTTCTCGTTCCATTGTGCCGATAGTCTCGCGATGCGCAACCCCATTATTGTTCACCCTATCTTCGTTGTGCGCATCGGTCTCATCCTTGCGATGGTGGCCGTCTCTGTATTCTTGGCCTGGCACAATGCGAAGGCAGACGAAGCCCTGCCAAGTTCCACACCAGACTTTCCATCGGTCATCCGTACCCACTCTGACCAACTCGCCAAATTAGAATCCGACAAAGAAGCCGGCAGCCTATTTGTATCGGCCATCGGTCCCGCGATCCAGTTGGGCGATGCAGCCAGAACCTTGGGGGCCAATCCCTTACCGGCCAAGCTCATGAAGGAGCTCTTGGTCCCGGATCTGACCGCGGCTGTCCATCGGTTGATGGCTAGCCTGGCTGCCTGGCGCTTCGCCTCCACCGTCAGACAGGCTGTAAAGGATCGGCCAGTCGCGCTGATGACGGAACAATTATTCGGATCGCCGCAAGCCAAGGCATGGCTCGATCGACAAGAAAAATCGCCCTGGCATGGATCGTTGCAACAACTCTCCGAAGCTGTTGCTTCCCCGGAATGGGCTAAGGAGAGTCAGGGAGAACCTGCAACAACTTTGTTGATATCGGCTTTGGAACAAGCCACTCGCCTGGAAATAGAGGCCCTACAGGCCGCCTATCAGGAATGGGACCGGATACGGAACTGGAAGGATCAGGTTCGTGGACTGCGCGGGCAGGCTCGGCTCTGTGGAACCTGGCAATGGATCGTGCATAACCATCAGCGAAACCATCAAGAGCAGAAACTGACACTTTCTTTTCCACCGGCAAGACCAACGCAGGCCACTCTCCCAGGGCTCATGGAAACGGTGGTGCTGGGCGAGAACGTCTACTTACGGTGGGAAATGGCTGGCCTTGTCCAAGAAGACAGTCTGCAATTCAGCAAAGAAGGACACCGTCTTGAAGGAACGTTCGTCAATTCCCAAGGAGGTTGGGGGTCGGTCAGCGGAAAGAGAACGGCTGGCTGCACGCCGTAGTACGACGCGGGAAACGCGAGACTCGCGCGAAGGGTTGATCTGGTTCATCTGGTTTGTTTTGTTCGTCTCGTTAGTCTCGTTCAACCAGACAAACCAAACAGACCAAATAAACAAACAACAAACCTGGTTTCCTCACTTCACGCATCACTGCCGGACGTTCGGTTCGCGGTGCGAGAAGACGTATTCCGCCAGACTCCCCAGCCTAACAGAAGCCAGCCAATGATGAATGCAAGCCCGCCAACAGGAGTCACGGCCCCCAACCATCGGATACCCGCTAGGGATACGCCGTACAGACTGCCGGAGAAAAGGAACATCCCCACGATAAAGAGCCAACCAGACTTTTGCAGGCCTTGCCCTGGATACCGATCGATTGCCCAAGACACGATGCACAGCCCAAAGGCGTGATACATCAAATATCTCGTTGCGGTCTCGAACACCTGGAGCATCGGCGCATCCAGAATCTCCTTGAGGGCATGGGCGCCAAAGGCGCCGGCAGCAACGCCGGATCCCGCAAGAATGGCCCCAAGCATCAGGAACTTCTGAGCGGGTGACCGACCTACCATAGTATCCTCCTTCTTCGTGAACTATCGTGCCGAACAGATTCTTCCTATTACTGTGGTTTCCGTGGTCCATCCGGCTGATCCTCTTCAGCCAACGAATAGACCAATTCCACCACATCGAATCCGCATATTAGCAGAGTGATCCGCCCACTACCATTTCGAGTAAGCCTCCCCCACCTCATGGGGTATAGCCAGCCAATCCTTTCCAGACTATCCTGCGTAACATGATGACCTTAACGAAACAACAGAGCTGTTGGGCGAGTCCCAAATTTACGATCGATTGCCTCCTGTCGAACGTGAGCAGGCAGATGGAAGCGGATGGCTGTGTACTCGAATTTTCCGAAGACGGGTGTAAGACCACCACCCCCGATCAGATGGCCGTAGGGGATTTTGTCAAAGTCCAACTATGGTTAGAGGGCGAGGAGGCCTTTGTCGACATCCGGCTGGCGGAAGTCAGACGAGTTCACAATCACTGGATTGCGTTGGAAGTGATCCAAGTGAGCCAAACCGACCGGGTAAAATTGAAACGATTTCTCGATACTCTCGCAGCGATGCGTACCGAAGCACCTGCTTTCATTGACCATCTTCTTGTTCGGGCATAGTTCGGCGTCCGCCCTCAAGAGGGAATGAACAACAGGGTGGATCGCTCGACCAAATCGCCCTCGGCATTTGACGAGAGAATACCGCGCGCGTGCCGAATCGACATCCAGGAGATCATTGCGGAATCAAGAACATAATAATCCGAAATTTCTCCAGCATGATCATAAAAAAACATCGATCGCTGACATCGACGCCCAAGATGCTTGACAGCTTCTTGGGAGTTTCCTTTGGCACGACGGGAACTCTGTCCCAGCCTCCTGATTCGCATAAAACGGAACTGCCTGCCTCAACCCCTTCCTCATCGCCTTCGTCTGGCACTGTTTGCTCCGCCCTGAAGAAATTTGTGGCACGGCTCTTCTCAGCAGACCACCCGGAGTCCCAGGCGCAGACGAATAGCCCTCTACAACCGTTAGTCCAGGCCGAACAAAGCGACACGCCGGAATCTCTACTGAAGACGGAACAGGAACGAACCAAGCAATTGCGGCAGGAGCTCCTCACCGCCCGTACAGCACTGAAACAGATGGATGATTTACAGATGGAACTCGCAGTGGAGCGAGAAACCGGGCAACAGTTGGTTCAATTCCTTGAAGAAGCTGAAAAGGAGGCCAGAAAGGTTCCGCTACTTGAGCGATTGCTGAAGCAGCAAGTCGATGCCGCCAATACAGTGGACAAGTAAAGAACCCCGCCCTGCCGGGCGGGGCTTT
>NEWP02000010.1:97372-141464 GCA_002869895.2 Nitrospira sp. CG24E
AGGAAGCAGGGTACGCAGTGGATTTAGTCAACAAGCTTGACTATTACGGATTCTTCCCCGGCGGCGACCACGTACCGTTCAAAGAGGCAGGAATTCCAACCGTCGCCATCGTGAGCGGCGGGGTCCACCCGCACTTTCATCAGCCCACCGACACCGCCGACACAATCAATCCGGAAATTCTACACACAGTAGCTCGGTACGTCTTTGCACTTACTTGGCAACTGGCGAATGATCGATGAATTCGATCGTCGCAAAAATCGGGGTAATAGCCGCCCTGCTACTTGCTCTTTGCAGCTCTCCATCCTGCGTAACCCGCCCAAATCTCGTGATCCATCAATCGGATACCCTCTCGGTCGTCCTCCGTGAGATGCCGTCCTGGCGCCCCTCGATCGAGCCCCATAACCACCCCTACCGAGTACCATCTAACGTGGTATTGGAAATACTGGCCTCACTCGATTATGGTGAAGGCTCGCTCTTGCCCTTTTCACAGGGACAGCCGCGCCGTGTGTTTAGTAGGGGCCAGGCGGAATTGCTGGCGCCTGAATTGTCGATGGCGTTGGGGCAGGCACTGCCGCAGGAAGTGGCGGCTTTCAGTGTGGCCGATGAGGATAGGCCTGATCGGCTCACGAAAGGCCTGAGTTTCGTACTTGGGGACGAATTGCATCTGATCGTTGACGAGCTGCGAAAACCTTCGTACCAAGGAGAGCAACAGCCGTATCAGCAACCAGCGTCGCGATGGGAGTTGATTCCTGGCAACAAGCAGCGACATTACGCGACCCTCCCCGGAGGAAAGGGAATGACCACCAATTGGATCATTACCCCGTTACGGTAGGAAACTAGCTCATGAGAAGACCTTGGTCATGGTCTTACAGAAGCACCCAGGCAGGAACTCGCTCAGCGCCAGACTGGCGGGCGATTGCGGTAGTGGCTCTCTTCGTTTGTCTGCTCGCTCCGAACGCACTGTTCGCGCAACCGGCAAACCAGCCTGCGGGAATCCACAAGGAAGACACGTTCGAACAACTGAAGGAGCAACTCCGACAGATTGAAGAACAGCACCAGAAGGAACTGGCAGATCTGAAAGAACGCCTCGGATTAGTGGAAAAACGGCAGAGCGGCTTGTCGGATGAGCTCGCCCAGCACATCAAGGTCGGCGCCTACAGCGCTGTCGTGTTCGAAAATTTCAAAGACAGGAAAACGAGCTATGACGGCAGGTTCGAGCTATTGATCTCCGGTAACATCCACGATCGGATTAGGATCTATAACGAAATCGACCTGGGTATCCCAGGAAGATCGGCAAGCGCAGAGCAGGCATACGTCGACCTTCTGCTGACTCAGGCGTTCAACGTCCGTGCCGGTGTGCTGCTGACTCCCTTCGGCAAATTCAACCTGGATCACTTCGATCCTCGTCGAGACCTCTCGCGTCCCCCCTCCGTTGCGCGCCTTGTGACCCCCTCCACCTGGTCCGATTTGGGAGTCGGCGCCTTCGGCTTCTTGCCGGTTTCGGACAACATCAAGGCCACCTACGACATTCAAGTGATCAACGGACTGACGGACGCGTTCACGGCCGCGGTTCAGGGAACTGCAGGTTCAAGTACGGGAGGAATCGTTTCACCAGGCATAGGTCTGCGCGACGCGCGAACAGACTTAAAACCGGACAACAACGGCGATAAGGCAGTGGTCGGCCGTGGGACCTTCAAGTTCTACGACCAGTACGAAGTCGGTTTCTCCGGATACCGTGGAGAGTATAAGGCCGGCTCCCGGGACCCCATTGTCGGCATGGCCTTCGATGCGGAATTCAGGCCTCGCAATGTAAGCATCTTGGAGGATTTCGTGCTGAGGAGCGAATTCGCCCGCTTTGTCGTCCATGGCTCGACAGCGCCATCGAGCTTGTGGGGCCACTATACCCAGCTGACTTATCGTTTCTGGCCTACATTCTTGAACTCGACGGTGCTCGGACGCCACTTCAACAACCCCACGTTCACACTCGTCGGCCTCTACGGCTATTCAAAGATCAATACCACAGCAAGCGCCACGGGCAGCCTGATCAGCGAACAGTATATTATCGGACTCAACTATCGCCCGGTCGAAGATTACGTGGTCAAGGTGGAATATCAATTCAACCAGGGCCAACTCGGCCCAGGGTCTTCCGATGGGTTTCTCACCTCCGTCGCGTGGATTTTCTAACGGGCATCCCATGAACCTCCCATCCCGCACAAGAATGCGCTGGTCAGCGGCGCTGGCAATCGCGTCCATCCTGTGGGTCTGCTCTGCCTTTGGCCAGCCAGACTCCATTGCGGTGATCGTCAACAAGAATAATTCCTCTACCCAACTGAGCGCAGCAAGCGTCGCCGCCATGTATCGAGGCGAGACCCTCCATTGGCAGGGAGGAGAAAGAATTAAACTGGTCAATCGCGACCTCTCGACCGAAACGAGACAGCTCTTTTATCTGCACGTGCTGAATGCGAAACCGGATCAGGTATTTTATCGCCAGGGCACACCGATTCCCGTGCAGAGCGTGATCGAACGGTCGGACGAGGCAGTCGTACGCTTCGTCGGCAGCATCGAGGGCGCCATCGGATATGTCAGCCTGTCACGGCTCAAACAGATCGACGACGGCCTCGTGAAGGTGATCCTGGTCATCGAGAAGCCATAAAGACAATACGATGCTGATCCCACTGTTGATAAAAAACTCTTTGCCCCACAAGCTGATGGCCCTCTTCTTTGCCGTCTTCTTCTGTGCCGTCTTCGGCTTGACCTATTTCGCCTATACATCCAGCCGCAACGCGATGTTCCAGGAATTCAAGATACGGGGGCAGACGCTCGCCAAGGCCATCGCTTCGGAAGCGCGAACCTATTATCGGGAACAGAACGTCGAGGGCTTGACCTCGCTGCTCCAATCGCTTGGTGAGGGCGAGGATGTCGTAGCCATCCTCGCCTATCGGCCCTCGAAAGACCTGTGGATCGAATTCGCCGGAATCGAACTCACCACCGAGGACCTGGGTTTCCCAGGGATAGGCGATGTGTGGCAGAGGGATGCGGTCCTCAAGAAAGGGCATAACGTTTCGGAGTTCGGGAACGCCGTGCTCGACTCGTCGAACCAAACGAAGAAGAGCAGCCTGACCGATATTCCACAAGACGGATGGATCAGGGTCTTCCTGGATCGGAGGGCGCTTGAACAGCGACTCAACTCACTGATCGTCCAAACCCTGTCGGTCAGCGCCCTCACGACCCTGTTCGGAGGCATCCTCTTCATCCTGTTGCTCAGACGATCCCTTCATGTCGTCGCCCCCCTCACCGCTGCGACCAAGAGGGTCGCGCTGGGAGATTTGGAGACGACCGTCCCCGTATCGAGCAGCGACGAGTTGGGCGAACTGGCAAAATGCTTCAACAGCATGACCGAGCAGCTATTCCACACCACCGTGTCCAAGAACTACGTGGACAATGTCATTCATTCCATGAACGATACCCTCATCGTCTTCAACCCGGAGGGCACCATACGCAGCGCCAACCGCGCCGCTTTGGATCTCCTCGGCTACGAGGAAGCAGAATTACTGGACCAAGACGCATCGATCATTTTTCCGCCGAATGAGAACCCGTTGCGCGGAACGCAGCAGCATGACCTCCTGGCGCAGGGCCCAATCGATCAGCTCGCCACGAACTATCTGGCGAAAGATGGCCGAACCTTCCCGATGCTCTTTTCTGCCGCCGTCATGCGGAACGAAGACGGAACAATTCAGGGAATCGCCTGTGTCGCGAAGGATATTACCGATCTGAAACAGGCGGAGAAGACGATCCAGGACGCCCACCAGAAACTGAAACTGCTCGACCGATTGCGATCGCAATTTTTTGCCGATATCAGCCATGAGCTTCGAACGCCCTTGACCGTTATCCGCGGCGAAGCCGAAGTGACCCTGCGGGGCAAGGACAAACCCTTAACCGAATACAAAACCGCACTGGGCCGGATCGTCATCCTCACCAACCAGCTCAATAAGCTCGTGAGCGATTTACTATTCCTGGCACGGTCAGAGGGGAACTCCCTGGAGATCGGCAAACAGCCTACCCCGCTGATCGAGATCCTGCAGGAAGTCCATCGGGAAGCCCAAATACTCGCGCTCCACCGTGGCACCGTCGCGGACCTGGCCGCTCCGACCGACCCCCTCATTGTGGAAGGAGATCCCCAGCGTTTACAGCAATTGTTCATGATCCTGGTCGACAATGCAGTAAACTATTTGAAGCAGGGCGGAACCGTTGAAATCCATGCCGCGAAATCAGACAAGGATGTGACGGTTATGGTCGCCGACAATGGGATGGGAATCCCTGCTGCAGATCTTCCTCATGTTTTTGAACGATTCTATCGGGTGAAGCGGCAGCACAGGTCCACCCACCCAGGTTCTGGATTGGGCTTGCCGATCGCCAAGTGGATTACGGAAGCTCACGGAGGGACGATCTCTATTACCAGTGTCGTGGACCAAGGGACCACAGTGACCGTTCGGCTGCCTCTCAGCGAGGCCGAGACGTACCCTATTGACGATGAACATGAGGAACATCAGGTCTTCTCTCCCGACCAACAGGAGGTCCGACGATGAATATTCTCCTGATCGAAGACGACGAACGAATCTCCAGCTTCATCAAGCGCGGCCTGGAAGCAGAAGGCCACGTGATCGACCTCGCCCAGAACGGCCACGAAGGTTTTGACAAGGGCATGAATCCAGCCGATGTGATCATTTTGGACCTCCTACTGCCGGACAAGAATGGAGACGAAGTCTGCCAGGACCTGCGGCGCGAAGGGATCAAGACCCCGATCCTGATGCTCACCGCAAAGGACGCCCTCCAAGACAAGATCCACGGATTCGACTGCGGCGCAGACGACTACCTGACCAAACCCTTCGAGTTCGAAGAATTGCTGGTGCGCCTCAAGGCCCTATCCCGTCGCCAGCCCCTCCTCAAGACCAGCGAGAAACTGCAAGTGGCTGATCTCACACTGGATCGAGACTCGCAAGAGGTGTATCGCGGAAAGGAACAGCTCACGCTGACACGCAAAGAATTCCTCCTCCTTGAATTTCTGATGGCCCAGGCCAACAAGGCCGTCAGCCGCACCTCCATACTCGAACGGGTGTGGGGCTATCATCATGACACCCTCACCAACAGCGTCGATGTCTATATCGGATTTCTTCGCAAGAAAATCGACACAGGACGAGAGCGCAAACTCATTCATACAGTCAGGGATTTCGGCTATAAAATCAAAGACCCAGACTAAAGTAGGGATAGGTCAGCCCCGGTTTCTCTTCTCCTCTTTCTAATCCCGACATTTTCGTTTTTTTTCATCCTTCTTTCATCTGCCTTTCATCTGGCGCTGCTAGAGTGCACCCATGAGATTCGGGCGATCTCAATCGGTCCAGCGCCTGGGGGCCTCACGTATTCGCAGGGGAGCGTGATAACAAGGAGGATCTCACCATGGACTTTAATCTCGTCACATCACTTCTTCTGAGCTGGGTCTGCCTGTCGCTCTCAATCGGCGCCATCATGGTTTTTGCCTCACTCGGCCAAGATGGCGAGAGCCATTTTGAGAGGCATAACTAACGCCATGACACAAACAACGGTGGAACAGCCCCTCTCGAACAGCCGGCCCAAACGAATTCTCCTGGTTGAAGATGATGTCCGCATCGTCAACTTCATGCGGCGAGGCCTTGAGGCCGAAGGTATGACGCTGGACGTCGCCTGGGCAAAAGCCCCGGCCCTCCAGCTGGCTGAATCCCATCGCTACGACGCCATCATTCTTGACATCTATCTCGGAGACGACAACGGCCTGGAGCTCTGCCGGAACCTCCGGCAGCGCGCGATTACATCTCCGATCCTGACCATGACGGCCAAGGACAGCATGGAGCTGCGTGAAGCCAGTGTGCAAGCCGGGGCCAGCGCGTATTTTGCGAAGCCCTTCTCTTTCGATGACCTTCTCAACACACTGGAGAAAGCCTGCCGGGGCCATTCAAAAATCGACGAAGCGACAACCAGTGGGGTTGCCGACGCAATGACGAGCCTGAATGACGGATTGCCTAGCTCTCGTTAAACCTGAGAGAGTCTGATGGACTGAGTGACGCGCTCATCCACCGAGCCAACAGACAGACGTTTTTCACTGCAAGTGGGGGCCGACATGGAACAGACAGAGTGGACGTGGCCGATAACCGATGGTCAGAATGGTCATAGTGAACGGGCCTCGTTGTTGAGACCGGTCCTGTACGAGATGACGACATCCGTCGAAATCCCAGCCCGACCGGCTAGCAGTGGGAAGGTGCTCTCGCTGAACATCAGCAGCGGAGGCATGCTGGTCTTGATGGACCAATCCCCGAAGGTTGGGCAGGTCTTAAAAGTCCACATCCCTACACCGATCTTGCAAACAGAAACCCCGACCCTCGCGGAAGTTCGCTGGAGCAGAAGACTGCCGTTCGATAGGCCCGACGGCAATGAGGCCTACTTTGTCGGATTGAAGTTCATGTTCTCTTGAGTCTCGCCCATAGACTGAGGCGAGACCCCACAAAGAGATCCTGTGTCTCAGAAACCCGTAACTGGGTAACTGTTATTTTCAGCACCTGCAATCTGCCGTTTACCTTTTCCCCGCTCTCTCGTCCAATCCTATTATAGAGGGACAGGCGCCAACAAGAAGGGCGCCCGTCCCGCTTGCACCCATTCTCAAGCAAGCCATACAGTCGGTGGGATCAGCCGACAGGATCGTTATGCGCGTTCTGGTGATTGAAGACGACGAGCGGATTTCAAGTTTTCTCAAACGGGGCCTGGAAGCAGACGGCTACCTGGTCGACATCGCTCACGATGGCCAAGAAGGCGTTCAGAAGGGCATGGACCCCTATGACATCATCGTCCTCGACCTGCTGCTTCCAGGGAAAAACGGCCATGAGATCTGCCAGGAGCTGCGCCGTGAGCAGGTCAAGACTCCGATCTTGATGCTCACAGCGAAAGACACGCTCCAAGATAAACTGAGCGGCTTCGATAAGGGGGCGGACGATTATCTGACCAAGCCATTCGCTTTCGAGGAACTCCTGGCGCGTATCAAGGCATTACTTCGACGCAAACCCTCTTACGATGAGGCTGCCACCCTGCTGCAGGTGGCCGATCTCACCCTGGATCGGAACACCCGCGAAGTGTGCCGCGGAGCCCAGGCGATCGCATTGACCAAGCAGGAGTTTGATCTTCTCGCATTCTTGATGTCCCATCCCGATAAAGCATTAAGCCGCGTATCCATTCTCGAACAGGTTTGGGGATACCATTACGACACCCTCACCAACGTCGTCGATGTCTATATCGGTTACCTCCGGAAAAAGGTCGATGGCAGCCACAAGAAGAAGCTCCTTCAAACCGTGCGTGATATCGGATACAAGATCTCCGCAAATTAGCCTTCCCACCCTGCTTCATCGAGATCCTATTTATCCGGTTTTCATTTCGCTTTTTACCAATTTCTCATCTCCTTTTCATTCGACTCTCACATTTTCCGTCTACACTGACCCCCTAGCGGACCAGGTTGCGGAATGACCCTCAACCTCCTCAATCATCCATATGGTGAACAACTGTGCATATCCTGGTTGTGGAAGACGATGAGCGGATTGTCAGCTTTATGAAGCGCGGGCTTGAAGCAGAAGAATATGGCGTGGATATCGCGTCGGGAAAGGCCCAGACCTTCGACCTGACTCAGTCCCGCATCTACGACCTTATTATCTTGGACATCTATTTAGGCTCGGATGACGGGCTCGACATCTGCCGGACCCTTCGACGGCAATCAGTGCGAACCCCCATCTTGGTCATGACGGCCGAGGGCTCCCTAGAGACCAGACGGGCAAGCGAGGAAGCCGGCGCTGATGCGTACCTGTCAAAGCCCTTCCCATTCGAAGACCTCCTAACAACGATTACACGTCTTCACCAATCCTCCGTGCCTTCCGATACCCCCAAGAACTCCCGGCAGGATTACTCTGCTTCCCGAAGAAAAAATCGAGAGCGTTTACAAATTGCCGGTTCCAGCGTCAAACGACTATAGAAAGCGAATCATGATTTATCCATACAGCACATTCGCCCACGCGGTGTCACGAACCGAAGAAGAACGGAGTTGAACAGATGTTAATCATGCTCTACTCACATGATAGTTACGGCCTCGGCCATATTCGCCGCAGCCTTGAAATTGCGAAACACCTGTCCGAGAGCATCCCCCATGCATCGTTAGTCATGCTGACCGGCTCGATGCAGGCTCACGCTTACTCCCTGCCCGAACGCATGGAGTACATAAAATTGCCGGCGCTGACAAAAGACGCCGGGGGACAGTATCGTTCGCGGCTGCTCCCCCACACAATCGATATTACCTTGAAACTTCGGCAGAAGATCATTTTAGAAAGCATCCGCGATTTGAAACCCGACGTCTTCCTGGTTGACAAGGCGCCGGCAGGAATACTGGGAGAACTATTGCCGGCCCTCCATTTCCTCAAGACCAAATTGCCCAAGACCAGGATCGTCTTAGGCATGCGCGATATCGAAGATCATCCCGACCATGTCCAGGCAGAATGGGCCAAATCCGGCGTGGTGCCGTTATTGGAAAACACGTATCACTCCATTTTCCTTTATGGTGCGCGCTCTATCTACGATCCGGTCAAAGAATATGGGCTGTCTCCCTCCATTGAAAAAAAGCTCGTATCTTGTGGCTATATAGGCAGAAATCAACCAATACGGTCTACAGAATCCATTCGAGGGGAATTGATGATGCAGACCGATCGTTTGGTGTTGGTCACGCCGGGCGGCGGGGACGATGGATATACCATCCTGGAAACCTACGTTCGAATGTTGCAGAAACAATTCACGTCAAGCCGCCCGAATTTCGATACCTTAATGGTCACCGGCCCTTTGATGGATCTGAGCAAACGCCAGCGACTGCAGCAGGCGGCGAGTGCGGATTTGGGGCTGACTGTCACCGACTTTACCCCCTACCTGTACGATTATCTGAGCGCAGCCGATCTCGTCGTTTCGATGGGCGGATATAACACCGTCGTCGAAATATTGACCGCCAACCAACGCGGAATCATTGTGCCGCGCGTTCATCCGCGCCTGGAGCAATGTATCAGGGCTGAACGTCTTGCGGCCAAAGGCCTCATCGACATGATTCACCCGACAGAGTTGAACCCTGACAGTCTTTTCCATGCAGTCAACCGTTCACTACAGCAGCCGCGTCCTATTCGTCTACAGGATATCGGGGTGGGGCTTAACGGTGCGGTCAATGTGTCCAGGGCGCTGAAGCAATTATATCTGGAAAGCCAAACCGTCGAGCCACGCGCCGTGCCATTCCGCAGAGCCTCGGTTCTTGGCGCTGCACCGGCGCTCGTGGAAGCAGAGGCTACGGTCTAAACCATGGCTACTCGCCCATCGATTAAAAAAATCGGCTACCTCATCAAGATCTTCCCGAAGGTCTCGGAGACGTTCATCCTTCAAGAGATTCTCGACTTAGAGGCCCTGGGGCTGGATCTTGAAATTTATTCCCTGCAACGGCCCACCGATGACATCACCCACGGCCTGGTCGGTCAGGCCCGTGCGTCCGTCACCTATCTGTCGGCGTCGCCCTTTGCCCTCCGCCGAAACCCCCTCTGGGCGCACCTGCGTCTCTTTATCACATCGCCCCGGCGGTACCTGTCGACGGTGCGCTTCTGGCTCCGAACCCCGGAGCGGCCCTCGCTGTCGAAGTTTCTCCAGGCCGGTTCCCTCACCACATCGCTCCTCGACGCAAACATCAGCCACCTCCACGCTCACTTCGCCAATGCCCCCACGAGCGTCGCTGAGCTGGCCCATCGGTTTGCCGGAGTTCCTTACAGCATGACCTGCCATGCGAAGGATATCTTCCTTGCGACCCCCTCCACGCTTCAGCGGAAAATGCGCCATGCGGAATTCGTGGTCACCTGCACCGAAGACAATCGGCAGTATCTCCAACGTCTCGCAGGCGACAGTACGCCGATTTCCTGCCTCTACCATGGTCTCAACCTGGTTCGATTCGATACGATGAAGCCGAATCGCGGGGTGCTGCGCTCGACCATCCCCACCATCATGAGCGTGGGACGATTCAAAGAAAAAAAGGGGTTCCTCACCCTCATCCGAGCCTGCCACCTCCTGGCCCTCCGTGGCTGTCAGTTCCGCTGCTGCATCGTCGGGTACGGCCCATTGCAAGCCGACATGGAGTCCCTGATCCGAGAGCTGAACCTCGAAGATATTGTCCAGCTCGCCGGCAAAAAGACTCTGGAAGAGGTGGTAGCTCTCTACCAAGAATCCGATATCTTTACCCTGCCCTGCCAGGTCGCTCAGGACGGCGATCGCGACGGAATTCCCAATGTGTTGATGGAAGCCATGGCCTGTCGCCTGCCGGTCGTCACCACGGAGGTGTCCGGTATTCCGGAACTGATTCAGCATAACCACAACGGTATCCTGGTGCCCCCGCAAGATCCAGAATCCCTGGCGTCGGCCCTCGCCCGCCTCATCGATAATCGGAGCCTACGCCAAAACCTCGGGCAGGCAGGACGAGCGACCATCGAGCAGCGATTCTCTTCGATCCAGACCAGCCATCGCCTCAAGGAACTGCTGCTCAAAGAAGCGCCCACTGCAAGAGCTGAGACCCCCTCTCATGAATCGGAGACAGCCTGCTGCCCCGACCATAGCAGCGCAGATCTGTCGTCTCATGACGGAACGGGAACGGCAGACCATCGGATCGGGTATATTCTGAAGGGGTTCCCTCGCAGGTCGGAAGCCTTTATCACCAACGAGATCTCGCTCTTGGAACAGATGGGTCTTCGGCTCCACCTATTCTCAGCCTTTCAAGGCGAGGCAGAAGGCGCAGGATCACAGGCTCGTGCCCTATTGTCGCCGCTCACCCATCTTCCTGAAGACAACGAGAAAACAGGCAGCGGGTTTCTCCCCTGGCTGACTGCAAACCTTCCCCGCTATCTTTCCAGCCACGTTCGAATGATACGAACGTCTCCGCTCCGATATCTACGCGCTGCGTCCGAGGCAGTGAGACTCAGCATCCACTGTCGGTCCGAATTCTTCTCGTGGCCCAAGAAAGTGTTCTACAAGGATTTCCTTCGCGCCGGATTTATCGCTGAATTCGTGGTCGAAGCGGGAAACATCCGCCACCTCCACGCGCATTTCTGTCATGGATCGACCACCATGGCGATGTTTGCAAGCATGCTGACCGGGCTCCCCTTCAGTTTCACCGCCCATGCGAAGGATATATATCTGCCGAAACTCAATCCCGGTGATCTGTTGCAGATCAAGCTGCGCCGGGCGAAGTTCGTCGTCACCTGCACCGGCGCCAACCATCAATACCTGGAAGAGGCCTGCCCACAGGGTTCGCCAATCCATACGATTTATCATGGAGTCGACACAGCTCGGTTCACTCCGGTCCAGCGGCAGACTCACGCGGTTCCCGTGATTCTCTCCGTGGGGCGTTTTGTGGAAAAGAAGGGGTTCCCATTTTTGGTGGAAGCCTGTCGAATCCTCAAGGAACATGGGCTAGCGTTCCACTGCCGGATCCTCGGCGAGCCGGATGAACAGACCGAAGTGGTGCAGAACCTGATCAGCCGGTATGGACTTGAGAAGCACGTGGCGATCGAGCCCGGCGTGTCGCAGGAGGAACTGCGTGCCGTCTACCAAACCGCCACCCTCTTCGTGCTGCCCTGTCACATTGTGGACAATGGGGATCGGGACGGGATCCCCAACGTCCTTGCGGAGGCCATGGCGTCCGGCATCCCGGTGGTCTCGACCGCGATCTCAGGAATTCCAGAATTGGTCGAACACCGGCGCAACGGCCTCCTCGTCGCCCAACGAGACCCTGTAGGCCTTGCCAAAGCTATCGAAGAATTGTTGCGCGATCCGCAACTCCGCGATAGCCTAGCCGAAGCTGGGCGCGCGGCGATCGGCCAAATCTTCGATTCGAGTACCACGACCAAACGACTATTCGATCTCTTTCAGGCGGAACTTTTCGGACCCTCCGCCCACCATAAGGAAATCCATGCTTCTCACCGTTAATCAGCCGGCGCCGGCTCAGGACACCGACCGCCGCCGCATCTTCGCCGCCCCCTATTGCGAGTTGACGGAGGAAGCCTTGCTGCGGCACTTCCAAACCAGGACTGCGATTCAATATTTTCCGGTCCCGGATGCTGTAGAGACCGCACGTCCCAAGATCGACGGCATGTTGCAGAACCAGTTTGAGTTCAACGGTGAATGTCACAGGCTGCCCTCTCCGATCCTGTGGCTCGATAATCCCAGCCAGGATCGGGAATGGCTAATCCTGCTCCACAAATTCTATTACTCCGTCGGGCTCGGAATGGCCTATCACGAGACGAACGAATCTGACTATGCCGAGAAATGGGTTGAGCTCACTAAATCATGGCTCCAAACCGTTCCGAACGATTTTCTGCCGAGCGATGTCGCCGGCCGTCGGATTCAAAACTGGATCTTCGCCCAGCACTATTTCGTGAGCACCAGACAGCCGAGCTGCGTGACGCCGGACTTCTATCTTGCCTTCCTGGAATCGCTGCACAACCAGATATCCTACTTGCGCGACCACCTGACCCCGACCAGGAATCACCGGACGTTGGAACTCTGCGCGATCTTCCTGGCTTCTGTCGTATTCCCGGAGTTTGCTGACGCAGCGGAGTGGCTGACATCGTCCAGAGATGAACTCGTGAAAAACATTCAATCCGATCTCCTGCCAGACGGGATCCACTGTGAACAGTCCACCGACTATCACCATCTGGTCCTTAAGAATTACCTCTGGATCAGGAAGCTCGCCCTCCTCAATCGTATCGAGATGCCCGGAGAGTTCGATGCACTGGTGAAGAAAGCCTTGGAGTTTTCTCTCTACAGCCACAGGCCCGACGGGGCAATCCCCTCCCTGAGCGACGGAGATAGCCGCTGTTTCCTGGACCTATTGCAGCAGGGCTATGAACTCTACGGGGGAGAAGACCTCTTGTATGTCGCGTCGCGCGGCATGCAGGGGCACCCGCCCGCCGAACGTTCAAAAGGTTTCGATGCCGGAGGCTACTACATTCTCCGGAGCGGCTGGGGCGACCGGGATGAATCGTATGAGGACGAACGCCATTTGATCTTCGATTGCGGCCCCCTCGGCGCAGGCAATCATGGGCACTTGGACCTCCTCAGCTTCGAAGCCTCGGCTTACGGCAAACCGCTCATCGTCGATCCCGGTCGTTACACCTACGACGAATCAGGCCCCGTCAATTGGCGGGCCATGTTTCGCGGTACCGCCTACCATAATACGGTGTTGGTGGATAAGCGGAATCAAACCAGCTACGAGTGGCGCAAGGGTCGCTTCCGGATCTCCGGCCCTGAGCCGGAGCGGGAGCTTGCAGCCTTCGCCAGTCAACCAGGTCTCGATTATCTGCACGGAATCGCCAGAAGCCACGAATACCCGGTCATCCACGAACGAAAGGTGGTCTTCGTCAACGGTGAATACTGGGTGATCGTCGATCTCCTGAAGGCGCAAGAGCCACATGAGTACGATCTCCTGTTCCACCTGTCCCCACAAGCGCAGGGTCGAATCTGGGTCGGATCGTCGCATGACACATTGTCGATCCACTCGCCACAGCTCATTCTCGCGCACCCCTTCGTTCCGAACCTGCAGCCTTCGATCGAGGAAGGATTTGTGTCCCTCTCCTACGGCGAAAAACACCGAGCTCCGATCGTTCGGTTGAATCAACGAAACTTATGCGCGTGCTTTTTGACCGTCCTGTATCCATATAGAGACGATACGCCGACGATCTCTATCGACATGCCGGAATCCCAGGAAGGCCTGCAGGGCTTCCTATCTGCCGAACCGGCAATGGCGAGGATCGCAATTGTGCGTGATGGAAGACAGGTTCACGACGAGTTGCTGCTTACCGGCCAGGTCGTCCCGGATGGCGGAGGGGCTGAGGCCCTCGCGACCGGCCACCTGCGCGTCTCACGAACGGACCAGCACAACCGCCTTCTGTTTCAGTATCAGGTCTAAATCATGATGGATCATGCTGTGATCAACGGCCCCCCCCCATCTCGACCTTCCGAGGCCGACTCAATCAACGACATCCCCCGGGATGGATTGCTCCCGCAACTTGCGGAAATTCTGAATTCCGCAGCCATGAAGGGGCAGCTGCAGGAACGTATGTTTGCATCGACCGGGGATCGAGAGCGCTTCCTCATCCGGTTCTGTGAGATCGTCCAGATCCGTTACAAGCCGGAATCCTCCTGCATGGTGAGTTACCGATTGGAGATTGAAGATGCGGTGACAGGGAACAGAGGAGAACAGATCTTGTGCGGTCGCGCCTACCCACAGGGCCGCTCGCAATCACAGTGGGAGAAGGCAGGAGCACAGGCCCTTGTTCAGCCACGATTCGGAAATCCGCTCGTCCATCTACCAGAGTTGGAGATGGTCCTTTGGAGTTTTCCCAACGACCGGAAGATGCACACGTTGCCGGATGCAATCGACCCAATTCACAGCACACCTGAATTCCTCCCGGACTGGCTCGCCTTGCATCTAGGCACAGGGTGGCAAGTGATCAACGCAATCCCCCGGGTCGTGCACTATGTCGGCGAGCACACTTGCACGGTGCGGACATCGGTAGATCTGGTGCACCGGTCCATGAACGAGCGCCGGACAATGACCATCTTCGGCAAGACTTATTACAACGGGGAAGGAGCCGAGACCGATCGCGTGATGCGACAACTGTGGGACAGTGAGGCCAGACAGAGCGGACGGTTGGCCGTAGCACAACCCCTGTGGTATGACGCGCGCCTCCTGACGCTGTGGCAACTGGGTATTCAGGGCGCCACGCTGGAGAACTGCGCTACCGAGAGCCAGGAATTTGTCCCGCTCCTCATGGAGGCAGCCCGCGCCATTGCTGCATTACATGCTATGCCCCTGTCGCACATCCGGTCGGTCACCCTGCCGGACCTGGTCGCGAAGCTCAAATCCGTCACAGCAATGCTGATCCGGCGCCGGCCATCTTGCCAGCCGGTCCTTGTCCCTCTCGTGAACCGGTTGATCGCTCAGGCCGAAACGATTCCCCTTCACCCTACCGCGACCCTCCACGGCGACCTACATTTGAAGAACCTCTTTCTGACACAGAACAAGGTGGCATTGATCGACCTGGATAACATTTGCGAAGGTCCTCCCTGTCAGGATATCGGCAGCTTTGTGGCGGGACTGTTTACACGGGCTCTGGCAAAAGGGACGTCACCTTCTCAGGTAGCAAGTTGCGCGCAGACATTCATCCACCAATACAGTCAGCTGGTCCCATGGCAAACTGACGAGCCTGTAGTAGCCTGGTTCACCGCCGTGGCCTTGGTGACCGAGCGCTCGTCCCGGTGCGTAACCCGTCTGAAAGAGGGGCGGCTCGCAATGGTGAACAGTCTCATCGACCTCGCCGATAGGATTTCCAAAACCCGTTCATTGGACTCGGCGGTCGGCGGGGGGGCTGACAGGCATGAGAGGACCATTGTGCCGTGAACTTCCATACCCCTTCACGCCCAACCATAGTCTACCTTCTCACTGGCCAACGGGCCGGGCTGGGATGCAAAGACCTCACGGTGTAGCGCCATGACGATCACGGCCCCTATTACCCCCAGCAAAGCCTTTCAACGCTTCACGACCCCGGCAGTTGTATCAGAGATGCTTCGATCTTACCTGCCCGAATTTTCCAACAGATCTTGGGAGATAAGGGAGTGCGCAATTGGCGATACCAAGCTGAAAACTTACTTGAGACCTGAGAGCAAGGTCAAATCTACATTGTCCGTCTGTTACCAAGTCACCCTCAGGGAGGCTGCAACCGGTGAATCTTCCCGACGCATCCTGTACGCCAAGATGTTTCTCGGCGGCCGCAGTAAAGAAGCCTTTCAACGTCTTACCGACGGCGGATGGACCGACTCGGAGCTTCAACAAGCGATAACCCATGTCCCGGACCTCGACATGATCCTGTGGAGATTCCCCCACGATCCGGGCCTGCCCCATCTACGCCATCTCATGAATCTGCACGCAGTTCGCGAACACTTACCCGCCGAAGGTCTCAGGAACCTTGGCATGAGCGGAACACCCCAGGTATTGGCCAGCCACGTGGTGAACTACCGTCCCGAGATACGCTGTACAAATCGGTATGACCTCTACGATCCGCACCATGATCGTGCCTCCCAACTGTTTGGTAAAACTTTTCGCGCAGGAGAAGGGCAAGCGCTCAGCGAACGGCTGGAGTACTTCTGGAACCGCTCCCTCGCAGACCCGAACGCCATGGCCGTGGCTCAACCTCTCGGTTATGCCGCACCAGTCAACACCGTGTGGCAACTTGGAGTCCCCGGCATGCCGCTCCTTCAGACCCTCGACAGGTCAAATTACGAACAGTACCTCGCATCTGTCTCGAAAGGGTTGGCGTCATTACATACCAGCAACGTCGCAGATTTGGCCACCCATGCGCCTGCCGACCATATCGTCGAGGTCCGCAAAAAACTTCTAAAACTCTCAGACGCTATACCGCGCTTGGCGATAGACTTTGAAGCCATGGCTGACCGCCTTGAACAGACCGCGCCCCATCCATCGGATATTCCATTTCGCCCCATCCATTGGGATTTTCATGTTCATCAGTTACTTGCTTGTAAGGGGAAACTCGTGTTTTGCGACCTTGATGAGCTCGTTATCGGAGACCCAGTCCAGGATCTCGCCAATTTCATGGTCGATCTTCATTTCCGCAACTTAGACCGGGAGTTTGTGCGGCTCATGGAGGGGGAACTCTATCGCTCGTATCGGAAGCAGGCGGAGTGGAACGTGCCTCTCGAACGGTTAGCCTGGCATTCACGCCTCCAGTTTGTTAATAAGGCCTACCGGAGCTACCTGCAATTTGCTCCAGACTTCGAACAGACCGTTGAGCAGATTTTCCGATTGGCCGCAGGAGACTCGCTGTATGTTGCATGAGCCGGCCCACAGAGGAGACCGCGTGGAAAGACCGCGCGTTCTCATCTATTGCCAGCACATCCTCGGGATGGGGCACCTCATCAGAAGCATGGCGATCGCGCGGGCGCTTAAGAATTGCGACGTCCTGTTTGTGAACGGAGGCGAATCGTTATCAGGAATCGACATTCCTTCCTGGGTGACGGTTGTGAATATGCCCCCCATCACTTCCGATGGGGAATTCCAATCATTGAACGTCTCAACGGCACAGGCCACACTCGAAGAAGTTCAGCAGGCCCGCAAAGCACAGTTGTTGGATTGTTTCGATCGCCATCGCCCCCATGTACTGGTCATCGAGTTGTTTCCGTTCGGAAGAAAGCGATTCGCGTTCGAATTGCTGCCGCTACTGGCGCACATTCGCCTGTCGGGCGGCTCTACGAAAGTGGTCTGCAGCCTGCGGGATATCCTGGTCACGAAGTCGGATCAAGCCCGCCATGAGGACTGGGTCGTGAGTCTGATGAATCGATACTTCGATCTCCTCCTGATTCATTCGGATCCGACATTTCAGACCCTGGATGAGACATTCTCACGGTGCCAAGATCTCCGATGCGATGTCCAGTACACGGGCTTCGTCACGCAGGAACCTGACGAGCGGATCGGCCTTTCCGATGTGGAAAGCGAGCCGGCCTCCGATGGAATTCCCCTTGTCCTTGCGAGTGTCGGCGGCGGACGCGTGGGATACGAGCTCCTCGATGGCGCGGTTCAGGCCTCCTCGCTGCTGATAACAACGCGCCCACACCGGATGCTCGTCTTCACCGGACCCTATATGCCAGATCAGCAGTATGAGCAGCTTCAACGTCTTGCAGCCCAGCAGCAACACATTGAGATCCGCCGCTTCACCCCCCATTTTCAGTCGCTCATGAAACGTGCAACAGTCTCCATCTCGATGGCGGGCTACAATACCTGCATGAACCTGTTGACGACTGGCACGCGAGCCCTGGTCTTACCCTTTACCGGTCACGCGAATGAAGAGCAAACGATTCGCGCGAAGAAACTGGAGCGATGCGGGTTGCTTACCATGCTGGAACCGGACGATCTCCTTCCGGATCGGCTGGCTGCAAAGATAGAAGCGTCGCTGGTCGGCCCCCAGATGAATCATCATCATTCCATCAATGTCGACGGAGGCAAACAAACTGCCAACGCCATCGAAAAACTCGTTCCCAAAGCGTATGCCAGTTCTTCCGCGACAGATATGGGATCTGCTTCAAGTTCTGCATATCAGGCAGAGGGTTGGCTCTCAGACCTGCGCCGATTTCTTACATCGCAGCAAGCCCAGGGGCAAGACCTGCACCTCTTCCTCAGAGACGACGACGTCGATGAGGACGAGGAGACACTCAGGCATCTGCTGGATATTGCACTGGCGCGTAGCGTCCCGATGAATCTGGAGATTGTTCCTGCCCGGCTCACAGCTGCCGCGATCGCCGTTCTGAAAAATACCCTCAGGGCCGATTCCTCCCTGTTGAGTCTCAACCAGCATGGCTGGATTCACGCCAACCATGAAACCGAAGGACGCAAATGCGAGTTTGGTCCTTCGCGCTCGCTGGTGCAGCAAGCCGAAGACATCGCTCGAGGAAAGGCCCTGCTGGAATCTGCATTCGAAGATCGGTTCTACCCCGCCTTCACTCCCCCCTGGAATCGTTGCACCAAGGACACCTATCAGGTCCTCGACGAACTAGGATTTCTCATCCTGTCCAAGGACCAGGGGAAAGAGCCGATCGCCGGCTACCGGTTCAAGAATATTTCCACGACCTTGGATCTCTATACGTGGAAAACAGGCGCCCGCATGAAAGCGCCGCATGAGATCGTCCAGGGTCTGATTTCGCAAATGCAGGAGCTCCCTGTAGTAGGTCTCCTGCTGCACCATAAGGTCATGGATGCAGCGGCATTTCATTTTCTAGACCAGCTTCTCCGCGAGCTTTCTGGCGTCCCGGTTGTACGGTTCCATACGTTCCAAACCTTACTCCCGCTCACGGCGGAAGCATGGATGGTGTCACGATGACAAGGACAGCTGTCGGTCTTCGAGGCCGTGCTCGATTTCGAGAAATCATCGCTTCCCACCTGCGGTCTGCCAAGAAACATCTCGGCCTGGCGGCTGGCTGCCTGCTGGGTGTGACCGTGATGCAACTCTTGGCGCCATGGCCGCTCAAGATTATTTTAGACCATGTCCTCCTTCAGAAACCGATGCCTCAGTCGCTGTCCTTCCTCGACGGGCTGTACCAAACCTGGCCACTGATGCTTCTGGTGGGCCTTGCCGCTTCGATAGCGGTGATCGCCGTGATTAGCGGGGCCTTGTCCTACGCACAATCGTTTGTGACCAGCAAGATCGGTCATCATTTGGTATTTGCGATCCGGCGAAGTCTGTTCTCTCATGTGCAACAGCTGTCGCTCTCCTTCCACTCGCGAACCAACTCAGGCGAACTGCTGACGAAGTTGGCAGGCGACACCCAGACCTTGAAAAGCGCCTTCACCGACATTCCGCTGACCGTCTCGGGCCACACACTCACCTGTTTCGGCATGTTTGCAGTCATGTTCTTCATCAATTGGGAGCTGAGCCTGATTATCTTGGCCACGATGCCGGTACTTATCGCCGCTCTCTTTATCTTGAATCGAAAAATTCGCGCGACCACGCGCGACCAGCGAAACCAGGAAGGTCACGTCGCCTCTCGACTCAACGAGGTTCTCTCCTCTATCTCGGTCGTCCAGGCCTTCGGACGGGAACGGTTTGAGCAGGATCGGTTCGAGCAGGAAGGCGTAAAACACCTGCAGACCGGGCTCCGAACGGCCAGAACCACCGCCGCCTTGACGCGAGTGGTCTCGATGATCGGCGCAGCCAGCACGGCGGCCACCGTGTTCTTCGGCGCCTGGCAGGTGCTCAAGGGACGCATGACACCGGGCGACCTGTTGGTCTTCGTCGGCTACGTCAAGAATCTATACGGGCCCATCAAGGACCTTTCAAAGTTGTCGGCGCAATTCTCTCAAGCCATGGTCGGCGCCCAGCGTATTGCCGATCTGCTTGGGATCGAGCCGGAGATTCAGGACCGGCCTGACGCAGTCAAAGCCGGACACCTCAGCGGAGACATTCGATTCGAGCATGTATCATTCGGATATCTGGAGGGATCCCGCGTGCTGCATGACCTCTCCTTCCAAATTGCGCCGGGCCAGCGCATCGCATTGGTCGGCCCATCGGGAGCGGGCAAGTCTTCGTTGGTTGGGTTGCTTCTCCGTCTCTATCAGCCATCAGAGGGACACATCATTCTTGATCGAATCGACCTAACAGACTATGAGCGTCACTCGCTTCGTCGTGAAATCGGCACGGTGCTCCAAGATTCGCTCCTGTTCCAAACCAGCATCGCTGAAAATATTTCCTACGGCAAGGAAGACGCGACGCGTGAACAGATCATGGATGCAGCCAGGGAAGCCAATTCCCATGATTTCATCATGAGGCTTTCCGAAGGCTACGAGACCGTCGTCGGAGAACGAGGCGGCACGTTGTCCGGTGGACAGAGGCAACGGATCTGTCTCGCGCGAGCCCTCGTCAAACAACCCTCTATTTTAATTCTAGACGAACCGACCGCCTCACTGGACCCGGAGTCGGCCACCTATGTTCGAGAAGCCATCACCGGTGTGCATGCAGACCGTACCACGATCGTTATTACGCACCACCTTGTTGGAATGGAACTGTTCGACCAAATCCTCGTCTTGGAACAGGGACGCCTGGTCGAGCAGGGAACGCACCAGCAATTGCTGAACCGCCAGGGTCTCTATGCGAACCTCTATGAGCAACAAGCGCCTCGACAGCTCTGCGATCAAGAGGCCGCTACCGGCTCGCCCGTTCCGTCTACTTCTGAAGGGGAAATGAGACAGCATCCTTAACCTTGCGAAACCACCCGGCCAGCTTGATGCCACGTCGATGATGGTCGGGGAGTACGACCTGACGACGGCTATGGACGGCTAATGTGCTCGAACGGAGCTTTTTGTAGTCCGCTATTGGGCCGGCTCGCCTCTAAAACCATTTGCACAAATTGCGTGACATCATTCCTGCGTTTTGGCACCTTGCAGCATGCACCGTAAGCCCTGCATACCACGATTAATTCTGTCGGCAGCTTTTGCGTTATGGCTCACCGATTTCGCCCATGCGGCGCCTGAGTTGACTGTTGGGGCTGCGAATCCCTCAGCTGCGTCATCTTCCGACGGTTCGTCGATAAATACTCCGGCTGTAGAACCCCTTGACCCAAATACGCCGCCGAAACCTACGATATCCACGGCTTCGGGCAAAGAGCCTTTTGACCCGAATGCACCGCTAATGCCCACGACATCCCCTGTTCCCATTAAAGAGCCCTTCGACCCCAATGCACCGCCGAGAACCACGATACCCATAGGCCCCAATTTGACGTTCGGCGGATTTGTCGAACTCCAGGCAGATACGAAACGGGGCTACAGCCTCAATACGCAGCCGGACGATGCAACCAGCATCTTTACGCCGAAACTTTCTCCTGCTTTCTCCTATGACCCCAACCGATACCTCCAGATCTACGCGAACCCGACCATCGAGACACCTGTCGCCTTCGAAGAAACCGTAGATAATACCCAGACCCCGGCGGTGAAATTGAACCTGGCCTTTTTGACGCTGAAGAATATCGTCGATGGAGTGAGGCTGCAGGTAGGGAGGCAACGTTTCATCGATACCAAGAGATGGTTGTTCAACGAAAGTATGGACGCGGCCAGGCTGGCCTACCAATATGAAAACATATCCCTGGAGCTTTCGGCGAGCCGGTTCTCTCTGTTTCAGACTGATTTATTGAACCGGGAACGGAAGGACACAGGGGAAACGTTCATCAATTATTATTCCTATCTCAATTACAAGTTCGGCAAGAAAAATCATGTCGGCCTGTTTGCCATCTATCAGGATGAGCAACTGTTAGATCGGAAACATCCTATTTTTTTCGGCATCCAGTCAGACGGTAAAATATTCAAGGACTTGAAGTACTGGATTCAAACAGCCATCGTGCGCGGCACGGATGGCTCCAGACACATTCGCGGGGAAGCGATCGATGTGGGCCTGACCCAAGTCTTTGGCGGAGCTTTGGAACCCTCCATTACAGTCGGCTACGCCTATGGCACCGGAGACGGCAATCCCAACGACAATGTCGATACCTCCTTTCGCCAAACCGGTTTTCAGGGCAATTCGGATAAATTCAACGGCGTGGCGCGGTTTAAATATTATGGCGAAGTGCTGGACCCCAGACTGACCAACCTCATGATTTTCACCGGTGGGGTAGGCATCAGACCAGGCGAAAAGACATCGTTCGACCTGGTCTATCACTACTATTTGCAAGACCATGCTTCGACAAGTATTCGTGGCTCCGATCTCACAACTGACACGACCGGACTCAGTAAATATGTCGGCAGCGAAGTGGATCTTGTGGCTGGATATCAGGAAATAGCAGCCTTGCAGACCAAGTTTGTCCTCGGCTACTTCATACCGGGCAGGGCCTTTACCGACACGTCCCGTGACGGAGCTTTTCTAGCCAGCATTCTCTTCCGGTACAACTTCTACTAGCCTGCATTCTTCATGAACACCGTTGCTACTCAGGTAGGTAGGCTGAAGGCCGGTCTGAGGAGCGGGGCAGGCAGACGGCGAAGCCAGTCCCCCTTTAGCCTTCCGCCTTCAATCCATCCACCTGCCCCGCAACCGGCATCTAGGGAATCTCGTCGAGAATGGTCGATTGGATCGATGGCAGCGGTGCGGTCTGACGGGGAGGACCGGGAAGGATACGTGCTGAGCCGGTCTGATTGGCGCCTTGGATTAGGCCGATCGAAAGTTGCGGTCCAAGCGTGTTCACAGCCCCGCTCCATGCTTGACCGGTTGTGGGATTCCGAAAACTGAACGATTGGAAATTATTACCCGGATTATATAGAAATCCTTGGGTGCCCTGATTGTCGAGATACAGACTCCCTGGGCCAGGCCCTATAAATAGTGGCGCGACCCCTCCATCGAATGAACGGACACTGGAGATCGATTGCGCCCAAGCCTGCGAGTTCAGCGACAGCGCCGTGAACAGGAGGAGAGCCAGCACAGACAACCCCGCAGCAGGCGCCAAGGACGACAGGATGGATGGTCTGCCCCAAGAGCCATAGAACCGCCGCTCAGTTAGTCCATGACAGGTTGGCATGAAATGATTATAGTATGGGCAGATATTTTTTGTCGATCAAAAGGGGGCGATATGGAGCAGAGTGGCGCAATACATAAATGGTGGCGCGCGGTTGGCTATGCCGTCTGTATCGGCTTGGCTTTTTCGCCCGGACTGAGTTGGGGGTTGGAGATCGGGAAAACACAGCCCGAGGAACGACGGGAAGCCATCTCTCTCGCCGATGCGGCACTGCAAGCGCTGAAACATAACCTGGATATCAGTGTCAGCCGCCACACGAAGGAAAGCCGGCAGGCCGACATCACCGTTGAACAGGCCAAGTTCGATCCGACCCTAAGTGTGAACGGCCAATTCAATCGAACCGTGAACCCTCTCAATCGCCCTGTATTAGGCGCAACCGGTTCCAACTTGACCGGACTGACCACGTTCGATCAGCGCAGCCAGTCCGTCACGTTGGACGCGACGACAAACCTACTAACCGGCGGCAACGTCGATCTAAACTATAGTCCCTCGCGAACAAGTGTAAACCAAAATCTGGCTGGAGGATTTCTGTTCAACCCTTCCTATACAGGAGGTCTCGCGCTCACCTTCACTCAGCCGCTGCTCCGCAACGCCGGCATCGACATCACCAAGACCTTCATCCGTGTCGCGCAGAATAATGCCATTGTGGAAGAGCATGTCTTTCGCGATCGAGTCCTCACAGTCCTCGCGACGATGGAACAGACCTATTGGGAAGTCGTCTTCGCCAATGAGAACCTCAAAGTCGCAGAGGCTGCTCTCAAGGCTGCGCAGGAACTCTTGGCCAGCAACCGCGCGAAGGCGAAGGCCGGCATCATGTCCCTCGTCGATGTCTTGCAAGCCGAAGCGGCAGTCGCATCCCGAGTGGAGCAGGTCCTGGTTGCGGATAAAATAATCCGAGACCAGGAAGATCAACTCCGCCGAATGCTCAATCCCGGGGAAGAGGATCTGCGTCAAGACGTGCGCTTAACCCCGCTCGACCAACCCACTGTGAGCCTCGAACCCATCAGCCTGCAGGAGGCTATCGACATTGCCATCGAGCAACGGCCGGAAATCGTCCAAGCGAAGAAGAACATGGAGTCGAGCGACCTCACCACACAATTTGCCAAGAATCAACTCCTCCCAACTCTCTCGTTTCAAGGAACTATGGGGCTTGCGGGACTGGGGAAAGATTATGGCGACTCGGTGAACCGAAACTTCAGCGGCGATTACTATAATTACGGGGCGGGCCTCGTCCTCAGCTACCCGCTCGGCAACCGCTCAGCCTGGAGCACCTATAGCAAGCGGCAGCTGGAAGCAAAGAACGCAGAGGCGTCGCTCATCAGCGTGCGCCAGCAAATTATCGTAGGTGTGCGCGAAGCGGTCCGGCGCGTCCAGACGGATTTCAAGCGCATCGAAACCACGAGATCGGCCAGAATCATGGCTGAGAAACAATTGCAAGCGGAGCAAGAGCGGCTGAAAGTAGGACTGAGCACAACTCGTTTTGTCCTCGACTTCCAGCGCGATCTTGCAACGGCCCAGGGAAACGAGTTGCGCGCCACAGTCGACTACAACAAATCGCTCTCCAACCTCGCGCGGCACAAGGCCACGACACTCGACCGTTATAATCTCCAATTGAACTAGCCCGCATTGTTCATGAAGCTTCTGCTGCAAGCGTGGATACGCGACTGTGCCGGGCAGTCTCGCCGTTCAGCCCTTCGACATACTGGTGGGGGCTGGCGCCCTTCTTCTTGGCGCCTGTCCCCGTCTGAGCAGCGGGACAGGCACTGCCGCAGACGGCAGAGCCAGTCCCCTGCGCTCCAAGTGCCCGTCTCGCTTCGCGTCTGCACGCTTTCGCGACGAACCTTCATGAATAATGAGGGCTGACCTCCATGATGACGCTTGAGCCTGGTTCGCACGAGACACCGGCTCAGGCTAAAGAACAGGGAGCGGCCCTCGCACTGATCCCCGCCACCGCAACGCTCGGCTACTACGTCCTTCCCGCCTCGCTCCAAGCACAGACGCTGATTCAGTTCGCGCCCCAGATCATGGCCTATCTCACCCTAGGCATTTGGGCTTTGTACAACCGGGACATCCTATCCCGGCTTGGACTGCATAAAGGGACGGTGCGGAGTGGAGTAGGCTGGGGTCTCCTGACAGGGCTGCTTCTCGGCTGCGCGAATACACTCGTGATTCTCTGGGCCTATCCACATCTGGGCTATGACATCGGCTTTCTCAAAACCACGCCCCATGGCCGACTCCCCCTCTGGGTCATGGTCCCCTGGTTCATCTGTAGCATTGCCATTTTTGTGGAACTGAACTTTCGCGGATTTCTCCTCGGACGGCTGGCCGCATGTGAATCGGGGTTGTGGAGATCCGGCTCCGCCCAACGATTCTCGCCACTCGCCCTCATCGCCGGCTCATTGGTATTTGCTTTCGATCCCTTCATGGTCAATACTTTCCAGCACCTCCATTGGATCGCCCTGTGGGACGGTCTCATCTGGGGAATCATCCGGCTACGCACAGGCAATCTCTACCTGACGATCGCCGCCCATGCAGTCGAAGTTCTCGTGATGTACAGCGCGGTGCGATTCGCGTTGTCCTCGTAGAAAACATTGATCTCTCTTCGCAAGGAGCACAACGATGGGTGAACTCGGCAAGTATGCACTGTATTTTCTTCTGGGTGGAGCGATTGTCAGTGTCTCCACCTATCTCGGGTCTCAAGGCAGATCGTTTCTCGCCGCCTTTGCCAGCACCTTTCCCGCGATCACCGGCGCGACCTTCATTCTGATTTATCTGAACGGCGGCAACGATGCGATCGTGAGTTACGCAAAAAACTTACTCTGGTTCGTCCCCCCATGGATCCTCTACGTCGTGTCCATGATCGCGGGAGTGCCTCGCTTCGGTTTCTGGCCCACGATGATCGGCTCGCTCGCGTTGTATTTGGGCAGTGTGGGGCTGGTGAAGATTGCATCGAAATAGCCGACCGTCCGGCAGGCCCCTAGACCGACTCGTTGAAATGGAGTCGATTCATTTCGTCGAGAGCCTCCACCAGGTGTTCGACGGCTGCGGTGACCGAGCGGCTCGCTGCTTGGGAAGGGCCATCGGCCCCGGCCCAAATGTTGGGAGGGTTTTCGACCTCTCGCACATTCTGACAGAATCGAACGATCGTCTGCTGCCAATGGAGCGGACCGGAGCCTTCGTCGAGAAATTGGACTCGGTCCTGCGAGAAGGGCCGGTCAAATTGCGCAGCCCGCAGCTGCCACATTCGCTCCATCGCCTGCTGCCGATCGAGGCTGAAATCCAGCCCGTTAGCCCGTTCATTGAGCGCCGCACAGAGTCCTCCGACGATGTGGTCGACCTCCGCTTTGGGGAACACACTGACACAGGACTGCATGAGCAGATACCTGTGAAAAAGGAATACCTCGGCGCTGATCCGCGCTTCGTCAGCGGAAGGATCGTAGGCTCGAGCCAGCTCGCGCAACAGATTGCCCGACGCTCCTTCAAGGCATGAACCCAGCAAATGTGCCAACTGACGACCGAGCCCAAGATACTCTGCCTGAGGCAGACGCTGCATCGCTCTACTCCGGCTCCACGACAACCGCTGTGCCGCTGGCGCTCACCATCAACATGCTGCTGTTCGCGCCGATCGTTTCATAATCGAGATCGATGCCGACAATGGCATTGGCGCCGAGCTGACGAGCCTGCTCGCGCATTTCACTAAGCGCGATGTCTTTGGCCTTGCGCAACTCCGCTTCATATGCCGCCGATCGGCCGCCCACAATATCGCGAATCGACGCGAAAAAATCCCTGAAGATATTCGCGCCGAGAATGGCATTCCCGGAGACCAAACCCAGATACTCGACCGCTTTCTTTCCGTCGATGCTCGGGGTTGTCGATAGAATCATCTTGTCCCTCCCGTTGAACGCCCCCATCCTCTCACCGTTGGAAAGAATCGCCAAGCCTTTCGCCGATTCCCCCGGTCCCCAAAAACCGAACAACCCTCACCCCACCGAGAGAGAATCGGATTCCGTTCCTATTAATCAGGAGGCTACGCCAATGCTGGCAAGGCCATGATGCGTCTAGACTTGATAATTAGCTGTCCAATCTTTCAGGAGAGTGGTATAAAAACAGCAGCCGAACGGCAGGAGGGATCTGCCCGGAAAGGATACAGAATGGCTGGGTTTGCCATGCGAAAGAATAGCCGGATCAAGAAATTGGTGCCGGTACGATACCTTCGTGACGGGATTGCCGGTGAAGGCATCATCAAAGACCTGTCCTTGAGTGGGAGCTACATTACCGGGAATGCTCCGGTCTCCGTTGGGATGGTACTTAGTCTACAAATTTTTGTGCCGGGAGACCCCCTGCCGTTGCTGATCGATCAGGCCATCGTGAAATGGGTCAAGGAGTCCGAGTTTGGAGTGGACTTCGACATCTCTCAGCCAAAGGAGGCCCAGCAAATCACAAAGGTCATCGCTTCGCTGGTCAAAGCACAACATAGTTCATCCCATAACGGGTAACGGCGCTTGAATAGATCGGCTCGGTCTCGGAATACTCGTTCATAGACCAACGCTATGGCCAGGCCATAACCAAGCCAGCCAAGCGGCTATTGGCCGATATAATACCGGCGCCGCCGCCAGTCCCCGTCACGCCCTCCTACACCAGCCGACCCACAACCGGCGCCATCAACAAGGCAGAGAGAACGGACTCGCCCCAACTGAGATGGCTTGGCCTTGCCAAACTGGCCGTCACCATGCTAGCGTGCCAAGGCTGTCACGGGTAGAGACCGTCTCCTTCCCGCACAATCTCGTGCGTGGAGGGATTGTATCAAATTCATATCGACGTCACGGACGTCGCTCGACTTGAGAATAAGGGGGTCGCCCCCCCTCGCCTGCCCGAGCAGGTGCTCTGCAAGTCTTGAGGGGAGGTGAAGGCATGGGAGTGGTTTCGATCAAGGAATTGTTAGAAGCAGGTGTCCATTTCGGGCACCAGACGAATCGGTGGAATCCGAAGATGAAGAAGTTCCTCTTTGGAGAACGCAACGGCATCTACATCATCGATCTTCAGCAAACACTGGCTCGGATGGAACAAGCCTATGCCTTCGTCCGCGACACCGTAGCCTCAGGTCAGTCGGTCCTGTTTGTCGGGACCAAGAGGCAAGCCGCTGAAATTCTTCAAGAAGAAGCTTTGCGCGCCAACATGTTCTTCGTGAATCAACGCTGGCTCGGCGGGATGCTGACTAACTTTCAGACGATCCGGAAGAGCATCGATAAAATGAAGAAACTGGAGGCTAAGCTGGCAGACCCTAGCCAGTACGGGCTGAAGAAAAAAGAAATCATGAAGATGCAGAAGGAGATCGTAAAGCTCCAAAAATATCTCAGCGGCATCAAGGATATGCGTGGCGTTCCAGGAGCGGTCTTCGTACTCGACACCCGCATCGAGCATATCGCAGTACAGGAAGCGAGCCGCTTGGAGATCCCTGTGATCGCTATCCTGGACTCGAACTGCAACCCGGACCACATCGGCTACCCAATCCCTGGAAATGACGACGCCATTCGCTCCATCAAGCTCATCACCTCTCGCATCGCCGACGCCTGTATCGAAGGCGCCCACTTGCGGACACAGCGTGAAGAGGCGGAGTTCAAACCAGTTCCGGCAGCAGGAGACAAGGTCGCAGGCATCAGCTTCGCGAGCGCGCCGGCTTCATAACGACCGGCACAGACATCAATCGCTACACGTATCGATTACCCAGAAGGACCCTCACGCATGGCTGGATCAAGTCAGCTTGTCAAAGAACTGAGAGAAAAAACCGGAGCCGGCATCCTCGACTGCCAGAAGGCGCTCACCGAAAACGGAGACGACGTCGAGAAGGCGATCGATTACCTGCGCCAGAAGGGCTTGGCCGCCGCGCTTAAAAAATCGGGCCGCGAAACCAACCAAGGCCTCGTGCACGCCTACATCCACATGGGCGGGAAAATCGGTGTGCTCATCGAAGTCAACTGTGAAACAGACTTCGTGGCTCGGAATGAAGAATTCAAGATATTTGTCAACGACCTGGCCCTGCAGGTCGCTGCCGGGAAACCCTCCTACGTCAAACGGGAGGATATTCCCGCCTCGATCATCGAGAAGGAACGGTTGATTTACGAAGGACAGGCCAAGGAGATGGGCAAACCCCAGGCTGCCTGGCCGAAGATCGTCGAAGGCAAGGTGGAGAAGTTCTTCCAGGAGAGCTGTCTGATCGAGCAGTCGTTCGTCAAGGATCCGGCCGTCACGATTAAAGACCTCCTTGCATCGAAGATCGCCAAGATCGGCGAGAACATGAACATCCGCCGTTTTACCCGGTATCAATTAGGCGAAGCATGAGCTCTGCCAACTATCGGCGCATCCTCCTCAAAGTGAGCGGAGAGATGTTGGCCGGTGAGCAGGGCTACGGTATCCAACCCTCCATCCTTGAGGGTCTCGCCTCAGAAATCGCCTCGGTCGTAGCTCTCGACATCGAAGTCGCTGTGGTCATCGGCGGCGGCAATATCTTTCGCGGTATTGCCGCCAGCGCCTCCGGCATGGAACGGGCCTCCGCCGACTACATGGGGATGCTCGCAACCGTACTCAATGCCTTGGCCCTGCAAAATGCGCTCGAGCGGAACGGCATTATGACCAGGGTTCAGTCCGCGATCGAAATGCGCCAGCTGGCAGAGGGCTACATCCGCCGACGAGCCATTCGCCATCTTGAGAAAAAACGCGTGGTCATTTTCGCCGGAGGCACCGGGAATCCCTATTTCTCAACCGATACCGCTGCGGCGCTCAGGGCCATGGAGATCGGAGCCCAAGTGATTATGAAAGGGACGAAGGTCGACGGCATCTATGACGCAGATCCCATGAAGAATCCCTCGGCCACCAAATATCAGACCATCTCGTTCCTCTCAATTTTGAATCAAAACTTGAAAGTCATGGATGCCACCGCCATCAGTCTCTGCATGGATAATAACCTTCCACTCATTGTGTTCAACCTGAAGGAACAAGGCAATTTCAAACGCGTTGCCACCGGCGAAGCGATCGGCACCATTGTCACCCCCGATCGCCGCTAACTGTCCGGGGAGTCTCCTATGTCCAACCCTGCCGCCATACGTCAAAAGGTCACAGAGAAAATGGAGTCCGCGCTGGAGCATCTCAAGCGAGACTTAGCAGGCCTGCGCACAGGGCGAGCGTCAGTCGCCATTTTAGATGGAGTTCGGGTGGACTATTACGGAACGATGACTCCGCTGAAGCAGGTGGCCAATATTTCGACCCCGGAAGCCCGCCTTATTACGATCCAGCCGTGGGAGCCGAGCCTGATCAAGGAAATCGAAAAAGCCTTGTCGGGATCGGGCCTCGGTGTCACTCCATCCAACGATGGAAAAATCATTCGCATTCCCCTTCCTCCCCTCACCGAAGAACGACGGAAAGACCTGAGCAAGATCTGCAAAAAACACGGTGAAGACACGAAGGTGGTGGTGCGGGGGTTTCGTCGAGATGCAAACGAAGAGTTGAAGAAATTGCAAAAGGATGCCAAGTTAACCGAGGACGAGTTGCGAAAGGCTGAAGCCGACACACAGAAGCTCACCGACCAATACATTCAAAAGATCGATGACGTGGTGAAGAAAAAAGAACAAGAAATTATGGAAGTGTGACTGCAATTTCGACCTTGCTGCCCACCTACGCCACCATCAATCTCGCGGCCCTCGCCCATAATCTTTCCCACATCAAGCGGTGCCTGTCTCCCGGCACCGACATCATGGCGATCGTCAAGGCCAATGCCTATGGGCATGGAGCGGTAGAGATTGCTCACGCGCTTGCCAGCCAGGGCATCGGGCGGTTTGCCGTGGCCTCGCTGGACGAAGGGATCGCACTCCGCCAAGCAGGTCTCTCAGAATCCATCGTCGTTCTGGGAGCGCTCCTTGAAGAACAGGTATCCGACCTGGTCGCTCACCGGTTGACCCCGGTCGTCAGCGATGGACGTATTCTTCCCAGTTTGGCCAAGGAGGCTGGTTCGCATCAGGCACCCTACCCGATTCACCTCAAGGTCGAAACCGGGATGGGACGTCTGGGGTTTTCTCCGGAAGAGCTGCTCTCCCTCCTCGACGACCCCATCATTCGAAATCCACTCCAGGTCGAAGGCATCATGACCCATCTTGCCGACGCAGACGGAGCGGACAATGCCTCTACAGAACGACAACTCAACCTATTTCGTGCCATGCTGGAACACATCCGAGAACGCGGCCTCACCATCCCATTAGTACATACGGCAAACAGCGCCGGCATCGTCAGGTTTCCCGAAACGCATTTCTCTCTCGTGCGCCCCGGCATCATGCTCTACGGATACCACACATTACCGGCATCAATACCTGCTCCAGATCTCAAACCTGTCCTTTCACTTCGAACGACAGTCGTGCAGCTACGGACAATCCCGCCAGGAGGAGCTGTGAGCTACAACGGGACATTCGTCGCAACACGACCGACACGTCTCGCGGTGCTGCCGATCGGCTATGCCGATGGCTATAGCCGGCGACTCTCCCACCGTGGATCGGTCTTGATTCAGGGACGCCGCGCCCCGATCGCCGGGCTGGTCTGTATGGATATGATCATGATCGATGTCACCGACATCCCATCGGTCCAAGTAGGTGAGACCGCCACGCTGATCGGTCAGCAGGGACAGGAATCGATCTGGGCTGATGAAGTGGCAAGTTGGATCGGCACAATCCCCTATGAAGTCCTCTGCGGGATCGGCTCCCGCGTCCCACGCCTGTACGAATCGGCCTGAGACCGGCGAGACGCGCGAGACTGCGGGAAAGGCGCGACAGGCGGGACGAGGCAGCAATCTGTGCAATCCTGCATCATCTAGTCTTACACGTCGCGCGAGTCTCGCCAGTCGCGCTCGTCTCGCACCCTCGCTAGTAGAGCATTCGCATCGACACACTGCCGTTATAAAGCGTGCTTTCATAGATTCCATCGACGTTCCGATTGCGATTGCCGGATACGGTGCGGTCCTCGTAGAGCGCGGCTTGAAACGAAAGATCGACTCCAATCGCTTCAGGTTTCACGGAACCAAAACCGAGGTCTCCGCATCGGATCAGGCCAAGAAGCGATCCCTGCTCCCTGCACAATAACCCAAGACCGCCCCCCACGATGTGCAGGTCCGCAGAAGGAATCCCAGGATCAAAGCTTGCGTCAGGCACCTGGTTCTGTTGATTGGTATAGCCGCCACGCAGCGCCACCACCCAATGAGGGAGCGATTCAAGCGCCAACCATTTATATTCGGTTCCGACCATCACCGCATAGGTGCTGCGCCAGTTCTGCGGCTGCGGGATCGTCGTACCGTTCCCCAAGGTGACATCGAGATTTCGAAGGGACTTCCAACCGACGTAATCGACATCCAATTCCAATTTCCATTCCTGTTCACTCGTCCGAACAGGCCAGATCGCAATCGCTCCTGTCATGATTTGCGGTAAGACCAGGGTCGCTCTGGCATCTGACACACTGGCTCCATTGGCCAATAATGCGCCGTTTAAGTGGAGGGTCGCTTGACTCCGGTAGACGAGACCAATATTCGCAAGCGGCTTCCCAGCCTCATTGCGTAAAGCCGTATAGAGTAGGCTGGCATTGAAACCAGCCGCCGTGTCCTTGCCGAATAGTTCAATCTTTGAGCCGGCTGGAATCCCAAGCCCGCCAGGCCAAACCGATTGTCTCTCAACATGACCTTCACCGGCGAGTCCACTGAATGTGTAGATATCGGCACCCAGCCCCAGAGAAACGTTCTCTGTTGCTTTATAGGCAAGGGTCGGTTTGATATCCAAAAGCGGTAGCGCACTGAAAGTCGTGGCTGTCCTGAACGGTCCATCGTTCGGCCAGCGAGTCAGCGAGCCGAACGGCACCGTCACGCCAATTCCGATAGCTAGATCACCCAGAGCCGTCATCCCAAGATCTTTCAAGTTCGCCGTGATATATCCATGAGTAGGAGGCGGCCAGGCCACCGTCCCATTTCGATCGCCCCTTGCCGTTACTCCTGTCGAACTGGTGAAATCTGTTGCGCCTCCGGCCATCAATGCGCCGGCCATGAACTGGACTCCCTGTAACTGTGTCATGCCGGCCGGATTGTAGTGCAAGGCCGAGGGGTCGTTGGCTTGCGCAGCAAAGGCATTGCCCATCGCGGACGCGGCGGCTCCCTGCCCCTGGATGCGCGGTACCTGTGCTGAAGCCATGCCCGGCACACAGAGCAAGCATAGCCCTATGGTACATATAGAGGGTTTCCATACTTGAAGAATCGATCCCGTCATAGGCCGGCACCTACCTCAAACGCTCATGGCCTTACGCAACATCCTCCCACTTAACAGGGAACACTCGATTCCCTCGCAGACTCCGAAGACGGTCGCTCAATAGCCCCAAACCAATAGTCTGCAACCCGTTGCAGTTCGTCGACATCGAAGGGCTTCAATATATAGGCCTGTGCACCCATCCCAATCGCGCGAACAGCCGACTCTTTGGAACCAGACGCCGTGACTACCACGATCGGGATCTGCTGATCCCATCTTCGAATTTGCCGCAGCACCTCCATCCCATCCATGGAGGGAATGCCAATGTCCAGAATCATGCCCTCGAACCTTTCAGTACGCATCACTTCTATTGCACGGATTCCGTCAACGACCGACTGGGCACGATAACCCATGGCGCGGAAACGATCTTGTAAAAGTTGACGAATATCCGGATCATCCTCGACCACCATGATGCAAGGCCCTTCAGCCGATACACTGTTGCGCGGGACTGCTACCGTGGGAAGTAATGGGATCGTGAAAAGCAACTCTGCGCCATGATCCGGTTCGCTCCGCGCGGTGATCATTCCGCCTTGTAACTCCACCAACGTCCGCACGATCGACAGGCCCAAGCCCAGCCCTTTCGTTCCGCTCCTCACCTGTTTAATGCGAAAGAAGGGATCGAATATCTGATCGAGAAACTCTGCAGGAATGCCCGGGCCTGTATCCTGCACGGAGATCCCGGCGAACGTCTGATTCTCCCGCCTCACCGTCACCACGATGAGGCCCCCCTCCGGGGTAAACTTCACGGCATTATGAATCAAGTTCGTGACGATCTGGATCAGCCGATCATGATCCGCCCAGACTGTCAGGCGGACAGAAGGAACAACCGCCTCCAATGTCTGTTGTTTCGCCTGGGCCAACAGACGCAATTGCTCGACTGCGTCCGCCACACAGGCGCCCAGATCGATCTCGACAGGAACGAGATCCAACCTCCCGGACTGAATCTTCGTCCGATCCAACAAGGCCTCGATCATACGGATCAACCGGTCTGAATTATCCATCATCCGCGACAAATACCGTTGCTGCTTCTCATTGAGAGGCCCGGCCAATCCATCGAGTAGGTTTTGCAAAAATCCCTTGATAGATGTCAGCGGCGTCTTGAGTTCGTGCGAGACATGCGAGAGGAATTGAGACCGCAAACCATCCGCCTGCTCCAACTCCGCCGTACGTTCACGCACCTTAACTTCAAGCCCCACATTCAGCGCTTCAATCTGTTCGTAGACGGAGGCATTATCCAATGCGATCGCAACTTGGTGAGCGACCGTCATCATCAACTCAAGGTCATCCTGCGTGAGACTGTGCGCCTGGATCCGATCAACCATCAGACTTCCAAGAATCCGGTCTTTGATTTTCAACGGGACGGCGATCCAGGCCTTGGTCTGCGTCAATAGGGCAAGCTGCTGGTTCAGCGGGTGAATGCGATCCCACACCGCTTGCACATCCCCAACCAACAACGGCTGGCCCTGGAGCAGCACGACACCCTCCAGGCTCATAGGATCTGTGATGGGAATCTCACGAGCGCGGGCAAATGCCTGGATATCAGGCGACACGCCAAGCACCCGCGCATCCATGGCAACACGACGGACCGGATCGTAGAATGAGATCATCGCGCGATCGTATTGCAGATCGCTGGTCAATGTTTCCAAAACCTTCTGCATCAGCGCCTCTCGATCCAGCGTCGAGCTGAACAGCAATCCGGCGCGATGGAGAGCCGTCAGCTGGACGACTTTTCGACGCAATTCGACGCGCGTCTGCTCCTGTTCCAAATACACTTCTCGCAATTCTTCATGCCGTGACTCCATGGACCTGATCTGCTCTTGAATCAGCGCCTCTCGTTGTCTGCTTTCCAGACGAAGATGGCAATTGATCAGCATCCTTGCGCCAAGTAAGGGCAGCAATCCGAGCAGGATCACTTCGGTCAAGCTGGCCGAGGG
Organism: Nitrospira sp. CG24E; assembly: GCA_002869895.2. Classification (GTDB taxonomy): domain Bacteria; phylum Nitrospirota; class Nitrospiria; order Nitrospirales; family Nitrospiraceae; genus Palsa-1315. Next base: position 132,819 of record NEWP02000010.1, read on the forward strand.
ATTCAAAAGATGAAACCCCACGGCTAGAGTCAGGCTTGCGGCTACACCGCAGAGCGACCACCGCACATACCACCGTGATGGAAGAGTACCGCCCGACAGAGAGACTGGCAGCACCGCCTCTTCTCGATTGGCAAGCGTCTCGTTGGATGAAGCAGTCTCATCCAATAGATGCGACCCCTCTCTCCCCAGTCCTACCGCCATATGCCAGATCCTGTAGTACCGTCTGTTCCGTCCCCCCGCCTGCCATCGGATGACCCATTGGCACCATTCCTCGTCATCCGCAATGCAAGAATGCTCTGTCAAAGTGGCCGGTGGCAGACCATGAACGCGAACCGGTACCGCCGTCAAAATCCCTTGCGCTGACTGACACACCATATGCGCACACCGTCTTCGATAGGGGCCGAATTGGCGCAGGGTACGAGCTGAAAACCTCATGGCCAGGGTCGCGGATGTCGGCGTGATCTCAACCACACGAAATTCGATCGAACCGGACGCGAACTTGTTCCCGAAATAGGGGAACATGCCGTAGATCTGGGAGAGAGAGAACGGCCTCGCAAGCACCTGCATGACCGACGACGCCTTCTCCATCCCGGCCTGATACAGAAAGCGAGGATCGCCGGACATTTGCTCGCAGAGTTCATACAGATAGGCCGTGAACTCAGACGAGTAGCTGTTCCATGCATTTTTCAGGACCTCAGGCGTCACATGATAGACCGGATCTTTGATACGCCGATTCAATAACCGGCACAGCTCCTCCACCGCTTGACTACCCTCCGGAGCTCCCTTCACGCGAGCCTGTAAACTGTGGAGATAGACGACGATGGCCCTGATGCTCATCCCGCTCAGATCCCGAATCGTGTTGCCCCGCTCATCCAACCCGAAGGGACGAAATTCCATCACCTCCCGTTCAAGAATGGTATGGTCCTTCGGCAAGAGCTCATAGTCGAACTGGGTCTTGGACTCAGTCTCGTCCGCTATACTACTGTGCATGAGTCACCCCCAATGGTTATTGCTCCGCAAAGTTTCGTGACATGCCATGAATGAGTCAGCCACGGTTACGATTCCTGAAAATACCAATCCAACTGAAACCTCCACGGAACACCGGTATCAACCATGAGGGCGCGAAGCATACATAGGTAGGCTAGCATTAGTCAATACTACCCACATAGTTCCTATAACTTATCAATATATTAATTTCGCGCCCTGCAATTGACTGGACAATCCTGCAAGTTCAGCTGCTTGAATCAGGAGTTAGACGGGGGGCTCCGCTTCAAATGCTGGCAGGCCTGCGTGGAATGGCGCGTGGATTGTGCGAAGAATAAACGAGAATCACCTAAAGTGAATGGGCTGATCGAGCCTTCCAGCCTAGCAGGATACTGAAAAGTCCGCCCGCGCCCTGGAAAGTTAAGGTTGAGGCTGCGATGGGAGGGATCTGATCTTCACTAAACCTTAACCTCGACCTCAACCTTCTTCGGAAAGGCCTGCGCACAGAGCTTTTCCGAAGCCTGCTAGTGCTTGATCGTTCGCTTGAGTTTCTTTTCGACGCTTGCAACCTTGCTCTGTAAACGCCCTTCGTGGCCTTTCCGATAATCGACCTTGATCGTGCAGGAAATGCGACCGCAATCTTTCTTCATCCGCTCATAACACTGTTTGACGACGGCAAATACCTCATCCCACTCCCCTTCGAGCACCGTCCCCATCGGGTTCAATCGATAGTCCACACCGCTCTTATCGATAATGTCGAGCGAGCGCGCCACATATTTGCCGACACTCTCGCTCTTGCCTAAGGGCGACATACTGAATTCAAGCAATATCATTGTTTTCCTCCTATCGCCTGACGCTTCACGCTTGACGCCGCCGAGGCCCGCTCATCCAGCCAGACCTTCGGATACTGGACCTTGCCTAACAAGCGAAACCCGTCCAACGCTTCACGCAACAGGGCCCGGCGCTTTTCGAACTCCGGCTCATTCGCCTTGGTTTGTTCACGAAGTCGGCCGAGCCAGTTTACGAACTCAGCAAACTCCTCACCGAAGATCTTCTCCATATCTTCCTTCATAAACCCCGACAAGGCCGGGGCGACCCCGCTCGTACTGATAGCCACACGCAAGTGACCGCTTGCCACCACCGCCGGCATCATGACAGTCGACGCCTCAGGCTGATCGACCGACCACAATAAGACCCTCTTCTCACGCGCCTTCGCGAAGAGTGCGCGAGAAAAATCTCGGTCCCCCCGAACCATATTCAGCACGAGGATCGCACTCTCTAAATCGGCATCCCGAAAATGGCGCCCACGGTGCAGGACCTTTGCCGAAGCAGCCAAATCTTTTAGTATGTCGTGCAACGTCGGCGCCACGACAGTCACTTTCGCCCCTGCCTCCAACAACCGTTGAGTTTTCTCTGCGGCCTCCTCGTCTCCCCCAAGCACCAGCACCGGATACCCCTTCACATCCAGAGACAATGGAAAGCCGGAATTTGCAGCCATAACAGTTCCTCCCCGTTCGATCGTGGAATGCATCATACAACACCCGGTTTTGCAGCGTAAACCGCGCAGCCTAACATTCGGTTGATTTGGTTTGTTTAGTTCATCTAGTTGGTGGTTCGCTGGATCGAGATAGATGAGCTGGCCGAGTTGAACCAGGCGATGCTGAAGGCCACCACGCAATACAAGGTTGAGCGTTTAATGATGAATGATTAATGAATGAGAGGGGCGGAGAGAAAATTGCGGGAGCCAAACCGAGAATGTACCATTCAACGTTGAAAGTCGAACCTTACGTGTCTGCCGGGTCTGCATCCAGTTCCATATTCCAATAGAAATAGTCATCAACGTAGCCCAGAGGCTACGCCTCCGGTGCTTTCATCGGCTGCGGCCTTGCTGACGAACTATTTGAGCTTTCGGCGTGACGAGCAAGGCAGGCGTCGACGTCGGGAATAGGCCTATTCCCACACCTCGCTCATTGACAGAATCTCTCCTGTCACGTAGCCTGCGCCGGCATGTGAATCTGTACAAGGACTTGAAATAGAAGAAAATAGCAGGGAGGCATATGAACAATGGAACAACCGGGAGCTGAGCCCACACAGGCCCCGGTCGTCGTCCAGATCCTTGCCGACCCGACTGTCAACTACGCCTCTTACCAAAACAATGTCCCGCTTCTCCGCGGCCTGAGCATCACCAACGCCACCGACGAGCCGCTACGTGATGTAGAGATCGCTGTGCGCTGTGAACCGGAATTTGCAGACGCGATGCGCTTGCAATTTGAGCGGCTGGACCCTAGGGAAACGCGGCGTATCGACGCGGTGGACCTGAAATTCAGGCATCAGTATCTCGCGAAGCTGAACGAGGCAGAGCGCGGCCGAGTAATCGTCCAAGTCAGCTCCGCGGGTGTGGAGCTTGCCTGTATCGATCACCCGGTGGACGTACTGGCCTACGATCAATGGGCCGGTGCCCGTGCAGTGCCTGAATTACTGGCAGCATTTTCTCTGCCGAACAATCCTGCCGTCGACCGCATGATCTTCCAAGCCGGTGAACTGCTGGGCAGTGCTGGCGGCGGTCGTTCAATGAACGGCTACCAGTCGAAGAACCGCGAGGACGTGTGGACGCAGATCTCCGCTCTCTACAGCGCGATCGGAACATCCGGTCTGCTTTACAGCGAGCCCCCGGCCTCGTTCACTAATGATGGTCAGAAGATCCGCACGCCGGACCGTGTGTTCTCTGGCGGCATCGCGACTTGCATGGACCTCGCCATGCTGTTTGCTTCTTGCCTCGAACAGGCCGGCCTCAACCCAGTCGTGCTGATCAAGAAGGGGCACGCATGGGTCGGCTGCTGGCTGATTAACACGACGTTTCCGACGGCCACCTTCGACGACGGGCAGGCGGTGCGCAAGCGAGTCACCAGCGGTGAGCTGATTGCGTTCGAAACCACAATGTTGACCCACCGGCCAAGGCCGTCGTTGCGCGTGGCCTGCGAACTCGGGCTGGAACACCTGCAGCAGGAAAGTGAATTCCTATTTGCGATCGACGTCAAGCGTGCACGCATTGAGCAGGTGAGACCACTGCCGAGCAAGATTGAGACGGCGACTACCTCGGAAGATCGGCAGTCCGGGCGCGCCGCTACGGGCGTCGAACTACCGCCGGCATTGCCGCCGCTGGATGGCGAAGCGTTCCTGCTCGACGAAAACATGCGCCAAGAGACGCCGGAAGGGCGGTTAGCCCGCTGGAAATCGAAGCTGCTCGACCTCACGTTGCGGAATCGCCTGATCAATTTCAAGCCGACGAAAATCATGCTGCCGTTGCGCGTGCCGGACCCGGCGCATCTGGAAGATGCCCTCGCAGATGGATTGGAGTGGAAATTCCGTCCCCTGCATCAGATCATGCAGGGCGACGATCCGCGTGTCGCCGCCGTCGCCGTGCGCCGCACCGGCGAGGATCCCGTGGAGACCGCTGCAAAGCAGGCGATGGAGCAGAGGGAGCTACTCGCCACCGTTGACCCCAAAGCCCTCGATTCACGACTCTATGAAATCTACAGCGCTGCACGTCTGGGGTTAGAGGAAGGCGGCGCCAACACGCTCTACCTGGCGCTGGGATTCCTGCACTGGGTTGAGGACGAGCGGGCGGAGAAGACTCATCTCGCCCCGATCCTGCTGGTGCCGGTCACGCTCACGCGCCAGTCGGTGCGGACCGGTTATGCCATCAAGCGGCACGACGACGAAACCATTGTCAATCCGACCCTGGTCCAGTTGCTGCGCGAGAATTTCCAGTTGACGTTGAGAGGTCTGGACCCTCTGTCGACTGATGGAAATGGCGTGGATGTGAAGAAAATCTGGCAGATCTTCCGCCTTGCGGTGAAAGAAGTTTCGCGCTGGGAAGTGAAAGAGGATGTTTACCTCGGCATCTTCTCCTTCACGAAATACCTGATGTGGAAAGATTTGCAGGATCGCACAGCGCAGCTCAAGGAGAACCGGGTGGTTGATCACCTGATCGAGCGGCCGCGGGAACCGATGGGGGGCCGTGAAGACATGTCCCAGCGCGAAGACCTCGACGAGCGCCACGCCCCGGAGAGCCTGCTTGCCCCACTGCTCGCCGATTCCTCACAACTGAATGCGCTCAGCCGTGCCAGTGCGGGGCATGACTTTGCGCTGGAAGGGCCGCCAGGCACTGGGAAGTCTCAGACCATCACCAATCTGATCGCACACTTTCTGGGGCTCGGCAAGTCCGTTCTGTTCGTCTCGGAAAAAATGGCGGCGCTCGACGTGGTCCAGCGCCGCCTGAAAGCGATCGGACTGGGGCCGTTCTGCCTGGAACTGCATTCTGCTAAGGCGCGCAAGACAGAGGTTCTTGCTCAGCTGCGGGCGGCAATGGATGCCGCGCACGGCCAGACAGCAGTTGGCTGGAAACGAGAAGCTGAACGCGTCGGTAGGTTGCGCGTCGACCTGAACGATTTCGTGCGTGCGCTGCACAAGCGGCATCGCAACGGATTGATCGTGCGAGGAGCTACCGACAACGCAATACGGTATCGCGAGTGGATGCCCGCCCGTATGCCATGGGCAGATCCCGACACCCATGATGAGGAGGGGCTGGACCGGCTACGGGAGACGGTTCGCATCATCCAGTCGATCGCAGGGGAACTAGGCAAGATCAAGAATCATCCGTTAACCCTTGTGCAGCACACCGAGTGGACAAACGCCTGGGAAGAACGCCTGCTCAAGGAGGCGGCTGTCCTGGAGGCAGCGGTTTACCGGCTTCAGGAAGCCGCAGTCGCCATTGCTCCTGCACTGGGCATCAAGCTAGACGCTCCTTCTCCCGTTCTGCTGGACGCCGTGGACGGGCTGATAGATGTTCTGCTGCAGGGGCCGCAAGTGCCCAAGGGATTCGCCGTTCACGGTGGGAACGCAGCCGTTCGCGCTCGCATGCAAGTAATTCGCGAACATGGAGAACGTCAGCAGGCTCATTGGCGGCAGTTGGCCGGAAAATTCAAGCCGGAGATCTCAGCGGTAAATGGCGAGCAGTTGACACAGGACTGGAGTTCGGCCTCCGCCGCCTGGTGGCCAAAGAGTTGGTTCTCGCAGCGAGCGGTGACGGGTTGCTTGGCGCTCTATGCCACCGATCAAAAGCGACCCAAGACGGAAGAAATGCCAGCCCTGCTTGAAGCCCTGAGCGGTTTGAACACGGAAGATCGGGCGATGAAAGTGTCCGAGATCCATTGTCTCGAACTGCTAGAGTCCGAATACAAGGGTACGGACACAGATTGGGCGGCGGTGCAGCGCTACGAGCAATGGGGAAAGCACTTCGAGGAAGCGATCGGACGGTTCGCGAACGGCGACGACGAGTCCGCCATGGCCGCTATGACCGAGCAATTGCGCAAGCTAGTCAGCGAGCAGCGCAGCCTGCTTCTTCCCACTGGTGCAGCCAGCGGTAGGCTGATCGCGTTTCGCGATGCCTGGCTTGTATTCAGGAATCAGATCGCGGCTGTCGCTGAACTCTCAGGTGCCGGGCAAGCCTTGACCGGAGAACCTACCCTCGCCGGGCTGCCCAGCCGGGTGAACATGATCGTGGGCGGATGGATCTCGTCTCGGCGCTGGCTGAGGTTGTGGTGTCGGTGGCGGCAGTTGCGTGGACAGGCTCTGTCTGGGGGACTAGAGGCCGTTGTTCGCGCATTGGAAGAGGAACAGATATCTGCCCAGGATTTCTATGCCTATGCCGAATATTCTTACCAGAACTGGTGGTTGAAGGCCGTGATTGACCGTGAACCTGCTCTGCGCAATTTCGCGAGCGCCGATCACGATCGGAAAATCCTCGAGTTCCGGCAGGCCGACGAACGTTTCCAGAAGCTCACTGAGAAATATATCGTGGCCGTCTTGGCGGGAAAGGTGCCAAGGCAGCAGACGGGGCAGAGACCCGACCAGGAAATGGCTCTTGTGCTGCGCGAGCTTGCAAAGCAGCGGGCGCACCTGCCGGTGCGGCAACTGGTTCACCGCATTCCCAACTTACTTCCCGAGCTCAAACCGTGTCTGCTCATGTCTCCGCTGTCGGTTGCGCAATACTTGGATGCCGCGCATTCTAACTTCGACGTCGTGGTGTTCGACGAAGCATCCCAGATTCCCGTCTGGGACGCGGTTGGTGCCATCGCGCGCGGCAAGCAGCTCATCGTGGTGGGCGATCCCAAGCAGCTTCCTCCTACCAATTTTTTCAATCGGGCAGACGATGCCGAAGATACCGCTCTCGGTAATGAAGAAGACGCACCAGTTCAGGACCTGGAAAGCATACTGGATGAATGTCTGGGAGCCGGACTCCCGACCATACGCTTGGAATGGCACTATCGCAGTCGCTACGAAAGCCTGATCACGTTTTCGAACCACCGGTACTATGATTGCAGATTGATCACTTTTCCGTCTCCCGTTACGAACGACCTAGCGGTGAAATTGAACCTGGTGGGCGGTATTTACGATCGCGGCGCCACCCGTACAAACCGGACCGAAGCTGATGCCATCGTCAAAGAGATCGTGGAGCATTTTTCAGACGAGTCGCGGCGCAAACTGACGATGGGGGTGGTGACGTTCAATCAGCCTCAGCAGCGACTCATCGAAACGCTGCTGGATGAGGAATTACGCAAGCATCCTGAGATCGAACACCGCATCGCAGAGCATGGATCGGAACGGCTGTTCGTCAAGAACCTTGAAAACGTGCAGGGTGATGAGCGCGATCTCATTCTATTCTCGATTGCTTATGGCAAAGACGCAGCAGGGAAAATGGCTATGAATTTCGGCCCAATAAACCAGGAAGGGGGACAACGTCGGCTGAACGTGGCAATCACCAGGGCACGGACCGGCGTGACGATCTACAGTTCCATCCACCCCGATGACATCGATCTATCGAAAACCCGGTCAGCAGGCGTCACTGATCTGAAAAATTATCTCGAATTCGCGATCAGAGGTCCACGCGCCATAGTAGAGCAGGCCCTACCGACCGGCCTGGAGCCTGAGAGCCCACTGGAAGTCGAGGTTATTCGCGCCTTGCGTAGCAAAGGTTGGACCGTACATCCGCAGGTCGGTTGTTCTGGCTACCGGATCGACATGGCCGTTGTTCATCCGCAGGAGCGGGGAAAATATCTTCTCGGCATCGAGTGCGACGGGGCGACATACCACTCGTTGCCCACCGCACGTGACCGGGATCGCCTGCGTCAATTCGTTCTGGAAGGCTTGGGCTGGACGCTGCATCGGGTATGGTCAACGGACTGGTGGAACGATCCGGAACGGGAAAGTGAGAAACTGGAAACGTCTCTCAATAAACAACTAGCCGCTAGTTTGAAGTCGAGCGCTTCCGGTTAGAATTCGAGAAGATGCTCAAAAAGGCCGTCCAGCAAGGCCGCAGCGAGTGAAGGCCCGAGGCGTACCCTTGCGGTACGTTGAGGGTCTGAACGATGCGAGAACGACGCTGGCGGACTTTTTCAGCATCCTGCCTGCACGCAGCCTACGGTGTTGGCGGAGTCGGCGGTGCAGGGACTGATTCCTTCCTTGCCCAATTCGTTGCCGTGACACAGAGCCCCACTTCCTGGGCTGGGGCTGGAACGTTGTGAATCGTGACAAGCGCTCCCCCATGTGGGTCGTTTGTCCAGATGCGAATGGCCTGGGCTGCGCTCTGAAGCGCATTCA
>NEWP02000010.1:141564-144038 GCA_002869895.2 Nitrospira sp. CG24E
CTTGCGTCATTATGTCGAGGATGCGGCACGGGGAACGTTTCAGCTGTATGTCGAAGACGTCCTGGGGACTATCAACTGACCCCATCCCCAACCGGGCCTTCACCCAGATCAGGAACTCCATGCTGAAGAAGTGATCCCACATCCCGATATTGATGTCGCGCTGCACGACCTGATGGCCCGCCTCGCGCAGTACAGCCGTCAACGAGGGCAAGGCCAGATAGGGAGCAGTCGGCACCCACTCAGGCGGAAAGAGCAGCATGACCTTGCTCTTCTTTCGTTCCCCCCTCACAGGAGCCAGCGCATTGATCTGAATCAGCTCACTCATGGTCTTTCTCTATCCCGGTTACCCCACTATCCCTCTGCCCTTGCTTATCCCTCTTTACCCCTGTCTCCTCACCCTTCACCCCTCACTGTTCACTTCCCACCCTTCACCCCTACTCCCTTACCCCTAACCCTCATGAGGGTTCAAGACGGGGACAAGGCACCGGCAACGCCGGAGCCTGTCCCCTACATTTTCCCCGCCAAGGTCGGCGTATGGCCAACGATCTTTGCTGCCTGATATTGCAAATCCGGTAATTTTTGTAACCCGAACCGCGCGATGTAGAGAAAGATATATTCGCGGATAAAGAGCCGCAGGTCCCAACCGGGATTGTGGTTTCGTTCGAATTCTTCGAACACCCGTTCGGCTTCTTCGATGCTCATCCCGTTCTTCACCGTATAGTAGTAGTCCAGCGCCAGATCCCATTCCGGATTCTTATAGGCCGTCACGCCCCACTTCTCCGGATGCTTCGCCACAGGATTATGCCGGCCGAGATCGAACGTGCCGAAACCCAGCGAATGGACATGGTCTTTGTTCGCTTCCAGGAACTCCACAGAGGACCAGGCTTCCTCCCTCGTCTCGCCGGGAAAACCGAAGAAGCCCATGCAGTGGTTCCAAATACCAGCGTCAGCCGTGAGCTGCAAGTGCTTCGTCATAATCTCCGTCGTCGTCGCCTTGTCCATCAACTTCAGCACCCGCTCATTGCCAGACTCGTAGCCGAAATGGAGATAGCGGCAGCCCGATTCCTTCGCATCCTGCCAAACATTCTCATCCAACAAACTCTTCTCGAACCTCATATGGGTCGTCCAGACGATATCCATCTTCTGCTCGATCAAACCTCGCGACAGTTTGCGGAACAGAGCCGGTGGATAGGATTCGTCAGTGAAGTGAAAATGCTTGGTGCCGTATTTGTCGCGCAGATAGGCGATGTCAACCAGAATATCCTGAATCTTCTTCGACCGGTAGCCGGCCGTATAGCCTTCGCCATGGTCGCAAAACTCGCAGCGGCCCCAATAACAGCCGCGCGTCGCCAAATAGGGCAGGATCTTCATCGGGACAAAATACTTATGGAGCGGCAATCCGTCGAAATCCGGCGTCGGCAGCGTGGCCATATCTTCCGCATAACTCGTCGCAGAGGTATGGACACCGGTCTCGTCCTTATAGATGGTGTTGGGCACATCGGCCAGGCTCCGCTCAGCACCCACCGCCCCGACCAGCTGCACGAAAGCCGTTTCTCCTTCATAGACCACAGCACTGTCGAAGTATCGAAACAAAGAAGATTGAGGCAGCACATCGCGCAGGCGAGTGACCGTATTGCCGCCGATCGTCACGTGAATGTGAGGGAAATGCTGCTTGATGAGGGCACAGAAGGTCATGGAGGAGAACATCTGCTGCTGCAAGACGATTGAGATGCCGACCACCTCCGGCTGCTCTTGCTCGATGACCGGTTTCACCAGATGCTCGAATACGTCGCGATAGATGTTCACTTGCGTATCGTTCACCGCATCCATCACTTCAGACGAAACAAAAACCTTATAGGACAGATCCGTCTCCATCGGGGGCATACAGATCCTGGCTGGGGCATAGACCATTGAGATCACCGATGTGACCTCTCGAAATACATGAAGTGCCCACTCTAACTTGTCGATTTCATAAAAGGCTTCTCCGCGAACAATTGCTTTTGCCTTCTCCGCGTTCTTGCTTAACTCCTCAATCCGCTTGCGGGACAAGTCGCAGAGGGCCATCTGCAGATCCATCTCTTCCGCACTTAGATCACGCCTGTTCGAAAGCTTACGGAGCCGGTCCAGCTGCTGCGGCACCTTGCGCAGGACTTTCTTGAGAAAATCCTCGCTGAAATACCAGTCCCACATTTCAAGGTTAATGTCTTTCTGGATAACCGTATGGCCTGCCTGACGGAGGACGGCGGTGAGGGAAGGAAGGCTCAAATAGGGCTCAGAGGGATACCAGTCCGGTGGGTAGATGAGCAGGACCTTCATCTTCCGGCCACTCGCGGCTTCTGAAGTCTGTCGATGGAGGAGGATCAGTTCTTTGGAGGCCCGTTCACCCTTGGAATACTCTATTTTCATGGAACTCTGGTCCTTCTTCTGCCCGGCCGAGAAGAGACAGAAATAGTCAGAAAGCCAACGGGTTACAA
>NEWP02000010.1:144138-144658 GCA_002869895.2 Nitrospira sp. CG24E
CCCTATTTCAGGACCGGCAAGGACGTCAGGCGACAGCGGACAGAACTAGGTGTCAGAAACCATGCGTAGATCAAAGGGGGCGGGAATCTGTGTTGCGAGCAACTGCCTGGCCCTCGAATCTGAATCATGCCGCCTGACAAGTGCCGACGTGTCGCCGCATACTAGCGTGATTTCGGCTGAACCCCGTTCATAGCAGTTTTCATGGAGCGGACAAATGCGGCAACATGCTTCACTATGTCAGGCGTCTGTTGGTGTGCGGCGATCTGTTTGACGATAAGTCAATACTCATGCCTGACCCCTTAGCTCGTCGCAGGCAAAGCATCAGCGCAACGTGCTCGCCGTCAGCGTAAACCCCTCGAATGACTGGAGATACGTTTCAACCATGACTCGCGCCAACTGATCTCCGCCCAGCGGGCAGGTTCTCTCTTCGGTCTTGCGAACCAACCCCGTCGGAACGGCGGCGCTGGTCCAGAGCTTGATGACCAGGCGGCAATTTTTGAAGGTCGGCCACACCGACGCG
>NEWP02000010.1:144758-244034 GCA_002869895.2 Nitrospira sp. CG24E
CCTCACGCGATCACGACTCCGACAGATGAGGTTGTACACTAAATTCCCACGGCAAGTGTCTCAAAGTCGTTGACACGTTCCGCTTTGGTCTGGTTCCACCCTGTTCGCTGAAGCGCCTCGGTAATGAGCCATCGGCTGTGTGATTCCATCGAATCGTAGTACGGTAACACAGCTTCGTCCGAGGCCTGTTTGCCGCCTTGGGACACCACAGCGACAGGGAGTCCAAGATGCTGCGATTGTATATCTTGGTGGTCTGAGAGAATGACCGCACGGGCCAGCACGTTTTCTAACTCACGAATATTTCCCGGCCAATGATAGTGGCGCAAGGCTTCGACCGCACCGGGACTCAGCTGCTTCTTTTCTGTCCCACATTGGACAATTGCTCGTTCAAGAATATGAGCAGCAAGTCGAGGAATATCCTCTCGCCGTTCACGCAGCGGTGGGATCGTCACAGGAAATACGTTCAGCCGATAGTATAGATCCGCGCGAAACAGGCTTTGGTTAATGGCTTGCGACAGATCTTTATTCGTCGCGGCAATGAACCGAATATCTACTCGAATCTGCCTGGTTCCTCCGACGCGGTGAAATTCCCTGTCCTGCAACAGACGTAAAAACCGGCTCTGCAGCGCGAGCGGCAGGTCGCCGATTTCATCAAGGAACACCGTGCCTCCTTCCGCCGCTTCGATCTTCCCTTCCTGCATCTGGGTCGCGCCGGTGAATGCCCCACGTTCATGCCCGAACAACTCGTTCTCCAGCAAATTCTCCGGCAGAGCCGCGCAGTTCACCACCATGAACGGCTTGTTTCTTCTTGCGCTCCACCGATGAATCGATCGCGCCAAGAGTTCTTTCCCCGTTCCAGTTTCTCCCTGGAGCAGGATGATCGCATCCGAAACCGCTCCTCGTTTCAAATTCGTCACGATCGCCTTCATCGTTGAACTTTCAGCAACGATGAAGGCATAGCGGGCATCCACCTCCGATCGCAAATGCTTGACTTCCCGTTTCAGTGACTGCCGTTCCAAAACATTCTGAATCAGAATCGCAAGATGGTCGGGGTCGAAGGGCTTGGTGAGAAAATCACAGGCTCCCAATTTCATGGCTTCAACAGCCCGATTGATGGTGCCGAAAGCCGTCAGAATGATGATGGGGATACTGGCTTCATGGCTGCCATCGAGAGGTGCGGGGCTCGCTTGCTGATCGGCCTTTCCCATGCCATTTACTCGCTTGAGTACATCAATCCCTGACATGATAGGCAATTCAAGATCAAGAAGGACGAGAGTGGGTGACTCCTGTTGAATTGCCGCCAGCGCTTCAGCTCCATCCTTGGCAACAATGGTCTCATACCCCAGCCACTCGAGCCGTCGCTTCAAACCAGAGAGAATGTCAGGATCGTCATCGACGATGAGAATTTGGGCAGACATAGCAGGCCCCTTGGATCTGTTGAAGGAGGACATTACGTGGGTGGGAACAAGAAGATCAAGGCACGATTTTTCAAAGACTCAATGCAGGGAGTCTGCACCATCGATCCTCTAACCGCTCGAAACTTCAAATCGAGCAGCTACTAAACCTCTAGCGCTTGACCCTCTGCGACAACTCAGCATGCGCCTGGCGGATGAGGCGGAGATAGGCGGGGAGATGGGAATAGATCGATTCGGCAGTGGCTTCGTTATAAGTATGGCTCGTGAGGTTGCGGTCTTCCAACATCCGAAACCAATCAGGGTGTTCCTGGATCACCCCAAGCTGAAATGCCGTTCTGACGCTGTCTCTCGGTGAATAGGCTTCTACCCCTGACTCCTCGGCATATGCCTTCAGGCTCTTCCAGAACAATTCAAAGGTAAACTCAAACCGTTGGATGGCTGAATCACGAACGAATTCGTTGACAGGCTGAGCCAACGCCCCATCTAGCCGCGTCAGCGCAAGACCTAGTAGCCTCAGCAAATTATGCAGTTTGTCGCTCATAGAAATTCTCGATCTGCTGAAGGGCCACTGCTCTAAACGCCTCGTCGAGTAGGCAAAAATCAACAATGTCTACCTTCTGCATGATCGGCAATTCATCGAACGCATCGCGCAATGACGCGAGCACCTCCGGCGCAATGGCATGACCGAGATCAATACCTAGATCGATGTCCGATCGAGAGCCTGCACGCCCGGTCGCTCTTGAACCAAAGAGAAATATCTTTACCCGTGGTTCAGATGCCAGAAGAGTACAAGCCACTTCGAAGGATTTTTGTTCGACTAGCGACAAAGGATCTTGCTCTACCCCCAGCATGGCGATTGCTCTCCTCGCGCGACCCCAACGGAACTTCTTGAGTGTGTATAGACCCTCAAAGAGTAAAAGGCAAGAATGCCGGCTCACACTACCTAAATCATGTTCCGTTTAAATTCTACCGCGACCTCACCTGGCTTGAAGATGCCCCGCTCGGTAATAATGCCGGTGATCAAATCCGCCGGAGTCACATCGAAGGCCGGATTGTAGACGGCTACGCCGACTGGTGCGACCGGATGGCTGCCGTGAATGGTGGTCACTTCTAGGGGGTTCCGTTGTTCGATCGGAATGTCTGCGCCTGTTTGAGTCTTCAAATCGATCGTGGAATAAGGGGCTGCCACGTAGAAGGGAATCCCGTGGGCCTTGGCCAGGACTGCGACGGAGTAAGTCCCGATCTTGTTGGCCACATCTCCGTTGGCGGCAATCCGATCGGCCCCCACGATACAGATCTGAATTTTTCCCTGCCGCATCAGTGAACCAGCCATATTGTCTGTGATGAGGGTCACAGGAATCTTATCCTGCATCAACTCCCAGGCCGTGAGCCGCGCTCCTTGCAGCACCGGCCTGGTTTCGTCTGCGATCACCTGAATCTTCTTTCCCTGTTCCCAGGCAGCACGAATCACACCCAATGCTGTCCCGTAACCAGCAGTGGCCAAGGCACCGGCATTGCAATGGGTCAGAACCGTTTGGCCGCTCGCGATGAGCTCCGCTCCATGCCGTCCCATCGCCTTACAAAGCGCGATATCTTCATCAAGGATAGCTTGTGACTCCTTCAACAGCTCTGCTTTGATCGCAGCGATTGGCTGAGTACGCAACGAGGCCAGCAGACGTTTCATTCGTTCGATGGCCCAAAACAGATTGACCGCCGTCGGCCTGGTTGCAGCGAGGTGGTCGCAGATCACGAGCAACGATTTGGCGAAGCTGTCGTAGTCGGATGCCGTGAGGGTCTGGGCGCCGAGTGCGACTCCCATCGCAGCCGTCACTCCGATGGCCGGAGCGCCCCTGACTTTGAGGCTACGAATGGCCTCGGCTACGGTCTGATAGTCCCGGCAGTCCAGAAACTCGACCAGCTCAGGAAGCCGGCTCTGGTCGAGCAGCCGTACTGCGCCATCTTTCCATTGAACGGTGGGAACCATGCGGCATCTTGTAGCGGGAACCGGGGTGGAGTGCAAGAGGGGTGAGGAGGTTAGAACCTATCTCACAATTATCCTTCCGACTTCTCGGCACTCTATCTGGACCCCTCCTTCGTAAGGAGAGGCAAGGGGAGGTCGAAGCTCTGGTCGGCTACCATGGCCATGTCCGGCCGGAACAAGCCGTGGCGGCCAGTCGAGACTCTACCCCACCTAGCCTCCCCTTACAAAAGGGAGGTACAGGATGAGGCAATTTGAGATAAGTTCTAGCGTTTTTGGCGGCCGCTCCACTCTAGGATCGTGATCATGGCCACGATTAGGCAAGCCTGCACCAGCAGTAGCAACGCCTCGGATGTTTCGGCATGACGGAGGGCTAGGGCGGCCAGTCCGAGGCAAATCGTCATAAGAAAGATCATTGCGACACTCGCCTGGCGAGACCCCAGCGCGCGTTCCAGCCTATGATGGAGATGGTCTTTACCGACATAGTCCAGCCATTCCTTGACGGAACGCACTTTCCCTGTCGCCACCCGCTCCACAGTGATGTGGACCATGTCGTAGATGAGCACGCCGAAGATGAGGACCGGATTGCTGAATGACACGATCGGACTATGGTCCGCCCAGTTCCCTTTGACGGCAAGGCAGGCGAGCGTGAACCCCAGGAAAGTTGCCCCACCATCTCCAAGAAAAATCACCGCCGGCTTGCGACCTCGGAAATTGTACGGAAGAAAACCGATTCCTGCCCCAATGATGGCAATGGCCAGCCACCCTAACCCAGGCTGGTTGGTTTCGAAAGCCACCACACCCATGAATCCAGCGATAAGAATCGCAAGCCCTGTAGCCAGGCCATCCATGCCGTCAAAAAAATTGAACGCGTTCGTAATCCCGACGATCCAAATCAATGTCAGCACGATGTTCGCCACATCGCCGACAGGACCGCTCGGGAACAACGTCAGAACCTTGCCGGTTGCGATGACGATCCCGGCAGCTACAAGTTGGGCAGCCAACTTCGAGGCAGCTGGCAATTCCCACACATCATCGATGACACCGACAATCAATAATAGGGATCCGGCAGCCAGCGTCGCGATCATCCAGTCCGGCAGAATCGAATTCAGCAAGACTGAGCCGAGGAATCCAAGATAAAGGGCTACGCCACCGAGTCTCGGAGTCGGCTGCACATGGATCTTACGCTCCGACGGGTGATCAACCAGCCCCCACTGATGGCTGAGATGTACCATGAGCGGCGTCAGCGCGCCGGCGCCGAGAAATGCGAACAGTAAAATATAGAGCCAACGAAGACCTTCGAACACGAAGAGTTCACGAGTTGCTGGGACCGCCAAAGCCACCACTCCGAGCAGGGCCCCCAGCGCAGCCGGTGTCAGCCAGCGTCTGCTGCTCCGTAACGCAAATGGTGAAACTTCGATGTCGATGGCTTTCACGAAAGAACCTTGCTCAAAGATTGATGGATCTGCCGCACTTCGTCGTCCGTGAGATCGGGATAGAAAGGAATCGACAACGCCGTTCGGTCCGCTTCATCGCTCTTGGGGAAACCGGACTGATCCAAATAGAGATGAAGCGGTCGGAAAACCGGCTTACGGCAATGAATCCCCTGCTGCTCCAGCCTACTGATAAGACTCGGCAGGCCATCGGGATCGGTTCGGAGGTGCGGAATTCTGATGGTGAACCGATAGTACCCATGCTGCGTATATGGAGACGCCGTCGGCAAGAAGACACCTTTGAAAGACAGGGCCTCCCGATAGGTTGCTGCGAGAAAACAGCGCCGTTCCTGAAAGGACTGCAATCGTTCCAACTGAGACAGTCCGAGCGCTGCCTGCAAATCGGTCAGCTTCAGGTTGAACGAGGAAGAATCCAGCGTTGGTGCGCCATCATATTCGCGCAACGATCTGACCCGATCGAGTAACTCTTCATCGTTCGAAAGCACCATACCCCCTTCACCGGCACAGAGCAGCTTCGTCGCATAGAAAGAACAGACAGTGAGTCGTCCAACCGTGCCGACAGGCCGGCCGGATTCCGTCACTCCTAATGTCTGCGCACAATCCTCGATGAGCGGAACCCCCAGCTTCTCAAGCGCCGTCAGGTCAGCCGGCAAACCGAACAGATGGGGGACAATGATCGCGCGAGTCTTATTGGTCACCGCCCGGCCGGCTGCGACCGGATCGATGTTGAACGTCTGCAGATCGATGTCGACGAGCCTGGCCTCTGCCCCCACCCGTTGCGCCGCCAGCCATGGGGCCTGACAGACGTAACTCGGCATAATGACTTCGTCGCCAGCTCCAATCCTTAGCGCCCGTAGCGAGAGCTCTAGCGCTGCCGTCCCTGAACTGACCGCCACCCCACCCCGCAGATCGAGAAACCCCGCCATATCATGCTCGAATCGCTCCACCCGCGGTCCTTGGGCAATCTGCCCGGAACGAAGCACTTCGGCTGTCGCTCGCAGATCCTCTTCGCCGATCGAAGGCCGTGAGTGGGGAATCATGGATGCCACAGTCGTCATACGCCGATATTAATAAACAATCGCAGCGGAACAAAGCCTTCTGCATTTTTCACCCGGCCCTGGATCCCACGGAAATGGGCTCCAGCTCGAATGACATCTACAATACTCAGACCCTCAATGTTGGTTTTTCTCACCTGCGATGCATGGGCCTCAATCGATTTGATCTTTTCTTCAAGCACCTGGTCGATATCCACAAAGACGGTCGGTGAGAAATTCTGAGTCGTCGGTCCCTCATAGAACAGCACGTTTTGAGTATAACGAGTCGCCGTGATCGTACTCATCGCCAGGTGCCGATGGTCCTGATGGGTGTCGTCGTGGAAGTGTGAAAAAATGAAGTGCGGCTGCACCTCCTTCACCACCTGCTCGATCTCCTGAATCAATTCGCGCCCCATCGGCACCGCCGTGTCTTCATACCCGCCCCAGAAAATCTTTTCGGCCCGCATTTGTTTCGCAGACTGTTCCTGTTCGCGCTTGCGAACCCCGCCCGAGCCGCCTTTATCGCCAGCCGTCATCACCATCAGAAAAATGCGATGCCCCTTCTGCGCATACTTGAGCAAGGTCCCACCGCAGCCGGCTTCAATATCGTCCGGATGGGCACCAATTGCCAAAATCCGCATCGGCACTCTTCGTTCAGTCGCCATCTTTTCCCCCTCACTCGGCAGGATGCTGAAAATCCCCCGTCGCTCTTGTCTATTTGGTCCATTTGGTCTATCTGGTCTATCAGATGAACCAGCCAGACTAGATAGACAAGATGGACCAGATAGACCCCCCTTAGTGCTACGCTGCCGTGACCACTTTCTGTCCCGCCCTGGCCTCGCGCAATCGAGTCAGCGCCTCAGGGCCGCAGCAGAACAAGAGATCGATTGCCGCCATCGCCGGCATAAATGGTTCATAGGCCTGCCGATACAAGGGATGCTGAAACTGCTGCATCTCCAGTACCAGGCCGGACGATTGAAATCGCGCGATGTCCAGATAGCGCTCCCCACCGGGACCGGAAAGATATTCCGTCGCGCCAGCGGCATGGCAAAGATCGATCAACCTGTCGGTGGGCTCTTCCCGCGCCTGCCATTCGGACGCACAACGAACGGGAGTCGTAATGCCAAACGCTCCGAGCAGCCAGCGAATCACCGCCATGTTCAGATCGTGCAACCGTTCCCAGGGTATTTCATAGAGGCTGCGTAACTCCGGCAGATACCGATCGCGAAACGGCGCCCGCGTGTAATGCATCTCGATGGCGCGCAGGTGCTGCTCCCGCCAGGCCACAGTCCGATTGATCCGAACATCACTCACCAGTTGGCCAAAGTGGTGGAGGACCGGCACGGTGATCCATTGGGTACCGTCGGCGGTTCTGATCCGATTGCGATTTTGCCACTCGTTCTTTTTGAACTGCACGGAATCCAAGGCGATGAACAGATCCGCTTGATCGATCTTGTCCAGATACCCAAGCCAAGGCAGAAACTGCGGTTGATGAATCGTGACGCGCATAAATTCAGTGACCCGTGACGAGTGATGCGTCATGAGTGTTCGTCTGTGAAGATTTCTTCTGATGCCCCAGTCGCCTCACATTACTCATCACTTATCACCCCTTCCCGACAAAAATCGGATTACTCAACAGTTCGCCGCTGCCTGTGATCTCTACCCGATAAGTCAGCGGCTCCGCTGTCGGAGCGGTTGTGTCCGGCCAGTTGAGACGAAAGGGTGTCTCTCCTGAAAACTGAGCCAGCACCTCGCCGGAACGAATCACCCGCACCTTCACGGGATGGCGGCCGTCGTCGCGTGCCGTGACAGAGAGGAGGATTGTGAGATCGCGCGCCACGCCTGGATCGAGCCTATCTCCAATCGAAGCCGACTTGGTTCCACCTTGACAGACCACTCGAAACTCATCGAGCCGAAGCTGGACATGATGATCGCCCTCGCCCACTGCATAGGAATGACCGGACCGAAGCGCTTCTAGCACCCCGGCAACCGTCCGTACTTTCACCTGGACCCCCATCACAAGACGGTGCAGATCCTTACCCTCATCGCTCAATCCATGAAACGCCAACTCTCCGATAAGCACTGGAATCGGTCGCTGCTCACTTGCAGGCAATTGCAGCAACCGGTCCCACAGTTCACCCGGCTTGATGCTTGTTCGCCCATCCTGATAGAGCCCGCCGAAACCTGTATACCCCGTCGTCATCAGCAACGCCTCAGCGTGCGGCTCCGTCTTGACTGTAACGGCTCCCAGCGGCCCTGCATCAAATTCATGAAAGTCACGCGCTTCCGACAGCGACCAAAAGACAAGCCCACCCTTCCCTTTCACATCATCGATAAAGGCCTGGTAGGGGCGATACCCCAGCTGGTCGTCGTACGAGCTGAATGCCGGGCGGCTTAGAGGCCAGGCATTCGCCACCAGCGCCACCGCCAACACGATCAGGACACAGGAGGCAAACCGTCGTAGCGATCGTCGATCGGAGGCGTACCGGCGTGGCCTCCACAGCAAGAGGGCCGGAATCACCAATAAGATAGGCGCCCCATTGACCGCTCCGCGCCAATCGAATGTATAGGACCCAGGGTTCCCGTTAGCAGGAAGGGAACGATAGTCTTCCGGCTTGGTCAGACCGAGCACCAGTAGATTGCGTTGGGCATTGTGCATCGTCAAGTTGCGCTCGACTAACGAACCGGTCCAATAGTAATAGGGAGCGACTTCTACGCCAGGGAGGATGACCAGCTTCGGATGGCGGCTTTGTGCTGCCGCGATTTCATCCAGGTACCGTTCAATTCCATACTCCAGCACTGATGGAAAACGAACTTGCCGTTTCAAGAGGCCGGGCAGGGGCCAGAGTCCATACTCATAACGCAGCGAGAAGTTATCGGTCAAAATCAGCACATCCAGACCAAGCTGCTCGGCCCGCTGAGCCAATGCTTCAATGGTCAACTCACCGGTACTGGCAGTGCTATGGACATGGACTGTGGCCAGCAGTTGCTCACGATCATCCGGCCCCTGCGAGTGTGCAATTGAGCCAGGCAGGCATGACAACACCATTATCCATACCAGTATCAGGCGCCGCGCCTCTCCTATCTGCCAGTCTCGCCTACGCATGAACTGTGAGCGCCTCTGTAAAGATCGATTCGATTGCCCGGACCATTGAGGCTGACCCATATCGGCTGTCCACACTGCGGCTCGCGGCAACACCTAACTGCTTGGCCCATTCCGGTCGATCAAGGAACCGGCGTAGTGCTTCCGCAAGCGCACTGGCATCCCCAGGCGACACCAGCAAACCGGTCCGCTCATGGCTGATGACGGCTGGAATACCACCGACGCGGGAGGCAATCACCGGCAGTCCTGCTGCCATGGCTTCAATCAGCGCACGCCCCATCCCTTCATTCAGCGAAGGCAAGACGAACAGGTCCATCCCGGCGAGACAGACGGCAATATCCTCCCTGTGGCCCAGGAGATGCACGGCATCGCGAAGGCCGGCAGACTCCGCTTGTTGCAACAAAGCATTCTGCCGATTTCCACTCCCGATGATGACGAGATGGAGAGAGGGAAAATCTTGCTTCAACTTCGCGATCGCTGCGATCAAATATTCATGGCCCTTAATATCGGTAAGCCACCCGACCGATCCAACGACCAGCGCATCCGATGGACAGCCAAACCAATCAGGCTGTTGTTTCCCATCAATCCTCGCCCTTCCAAACCGCTCACGATCGATGCCGCTCGGCACCACGGCAAACCGGCCTGGATTACCGACAGAGCGATCGAGATGGTCCTGCCGTTCCGCTTCCGTCAGTGCAATCAGTCGATGCGTGATCGCACTCAACACCCGTTCGACCTGGAGAAACAGCCAGGATCGTAATGGGCCAAAATGGCCGTAGAACACATGACCGTGCGGCGTATGGACGATGACCGGCACACCTGCCCACCAAGCAGCCACCCGCCCCACCACACCGGCCTTGGATGTATGGGTATGGACCAGTGCCGGCTGCTCCTGCCGGAACAGACGAATCAGTTGCCAAAGTGCTCGCGCATCCTTGATCGGATGAACCTCTCGAGTCAGAGAGGGAAGCAACATCCAGCGGACTGCAGCCTTCTCAAGTTGCCGACAATTCTCTTCTGTCGCTGCCTGCCCACCCTGCGCATCCCAACGCCCTGGACAGCCTGCGACCACCAGCGGCTCGAACTGTGTGCGATCATGGCTAAGTGCGGTCAACATCGTATTCCTCGCCGATCCACCATAGTCCAGGCGCGTGATCACATGGATCACCTTCCGCGGTTTAGGAGCTCGTTCGGCATTACTGTTCGCGGCAATAGCATGGTCCCTGTTGGACAGGTTCCCGGCAGGCCGACTCGGCGTCACTTGTCTATCCTTCGACAGACTCACAAAAAGGCGATCCAGATCGGTGGTATGAGCCACCCAGTTATAGCGCCGCTCAACGACCTCGCGACCTTTCCTTGACAAGCGCTCTCGCTCGCCCGTTTGCTCACGAAACCGCTTCAGCAGGAATTGTAATGTCTTCGCGAGAGACGTTTCATCCGTCCCTTCCGTAACCAACAGCGGATCGACGGTACTCAACACCTCAGGAATCGCTCCAACCGGTGTGCCCATCACCGGCGTACCGCAGGCCAAGGCCTCGACCGTCACCAACCCGAATCCCTCGAGTTGCAATGTCGGCATCACGACCAAGTCGGAAGCCTGGTAGTATTTTGCCAGCTGATCCTCTGGCACGAATCCAAGCAGCTGCACTGAGTCTTCTAACCCCCTGCTTCGAATCTGTTGCTCCAATTGCGAACGAAGCCGACCCTCCCCGCCGATCAGGAGCATCAGATTTTTCCGCTCTTCACCGAGCATCGTCATGGCTTCGAGAAGAGATTCCAACCCCATACGAGGAACAAGATTGCGCACCGTAAACAATATTGTATGGTTCTCCGGCAGCTTCAGTTCCCGTCTAACCTCGTTTCTATCCTGTGCCGGACAAAACTTGGCCGGATCGGCTGCGCCTGGCACCACAGTGACCTGCTTCTCTGTCATACCGTGCGTGGCCATCACCTGTTGCTTCATGAATTCGCTCAAGACGATCACATGGTGGCAGCGGCGAATCACCATCCGCTCAATCCAACGCCGAGCACGCACGCTCAATCGACGCCTGAGCCGATCCAATGTCGTCGACGCCCGCTCTGCTCTGGTGAGATATTCCTCGTGCGCCAGCGAATGACAGACATAGAGCCAACGGCTGACCATCCCATAACGGAATAAGATCGGACCGAGGCCGGCCAAGGATTGATGAATTAGGGCGATATCGATGGGGCAGGTCTGCCGCGTGCGATCGAATACCCGAAGGGCATTCTGCGCCGAAGACCAGACAAATGCCGGCTCGCTGGTTCGTATCACGGGATACCGCTGCTCGGTCACGTTTCCGATCGACAGAGTGGCCTCCGCAGACTCGAAGGGAGCCCGTGCGATCACACTCACGCGATGGCCCAGCTTGGCGAGCCCCAGCGCCTGCTCTCGAAGGACTCGCTCGGCGCCGCCGATCACCTGTTCTACTGTAACTTCAGCGAACAAGACGACGTTCATACCACGCCTACTTCCACCCGAGAGCAGGATACAGGCTGGACCATCTGCCGATGCCACAGCTCCAATACCATGAGGGCATAGAGTTGATCCGTGAAATTTCTCCGGCCACTCTGGTGTTCTGCAAGTAACCACTGCACATAGGCAGGATTGACATAGCCTCGCCGACGAATCATCTCGTCGGAGAGTAAGTCCCGGCTCATCTCACGGAGATCTTCCCGTAGCCATCGTGTGAGCGGCAACATGAACCCACGTTTTTTGGCATTGAGGATTCTAGTGGGCACAATACCTTCCAGTGAAGACCTCATGAATCCTTTTAATTGCCACCCCTGTAACTTTATCACGCCTGGCAATGAACAGGCGAAAGCCAGAAGATGGTGATCGCAGAAGGGAACACGAAGTTCGAGTGAATGAGCCATACTCATTCGATCGCCCATTCGTAACAAATCGTCCGGAAGGTAGGTTTGGAGATCAACACCCATTGCACGGTCGGCCGGTTCCTGAGAGGGCCATTGGCTGAAGAGGCTACGGACATTGCGAAGCGCTCCGCTGTCGGCCACAGCAGAACAGAGCCCCTCGGCAAATAGGGGCGCGTCCCAGCCGAGAGGCCGAAACGTCGTCCAGCGAAGGTACTGCTCATCCAACGGACGGTAGCCATCCAGCAGAAATCGTTTGATCCGGCCACGAGCATCCCCACCTCCTGAACCATCCGGCAGACGGGAGGAGGCATAGGATGCAATCCATGAACGTATCGCAGCAGGAAGTGCGGCATAACGAGCCGCTGTACGTAGTCCAAGGTAGCGAGGATAACCTCCAAAGAGTTCGTCGCCGCCAATACCGGACAATGCAACCGTCACAGACTGCCTGGCTACCTCGGAGACCAAATATGTGGGAATAGCTGACGAGTCGGCAAATGGTTCCCCCATCCCGGCCACAACACGAGGAAGCAGAGAAGCAGCATCGGGGCGCAGTACGGCTTCTGTATGGTCTGTCCCGAAGTGAGTCGCAAGGAACCTGGCATCCTGTATTTCATTATAGGATTGATCTTCCGGCGCGTCGTATCCAATGGAAAACGTTTTGCTCGATCCAGGAGTCCCCTCGCGCATGCATGCCAGGATCGACGCTGAGTCCAAGCCACCAGAGAGAAATAAACCAAGCGGCACGTCACTCACCAGATGCGCTTGGACGGAATCACGAAGCACACTCAGAAATTGTGCTTGTTGATCACCCCGGGGAAGATTGCGCTGGCACAAGGCCTCTTCCTCCGGACGGTAATAGCGCCAGAACTCCAATCGGCCTCGTGTAATCTTGAGAGCCTCTCCCGGTCGTAGTTGATAGACGCCCTCCACAATCGTATCGGGACCTGGCACGTACAGCAACGACAGGAAATCCGCGATAGCCTGTGGACGGATCGTCCAATCCGGCAACCCCTCCAGCAAGGACGGCAGTTCAGACGAAAACAATATACGATGCTCGGCGCCCACTTGCCCTGGCTGAACGGAGTAGTACAGGGGTTTGATTCCCAGCCGGTCGCGGACCAGCAGCACGAGGTCTCGTTCTCGGTCCCAGATAGCGTAGGCAAACATGCCCCGCAACCGGTGGACCCCCTCTGCTCCCTCCTCTTCATAGAGATGCACCAGGACTTCGGTATCGCAATCGGACTGAAAGCGGTGGCCTTTTTGGATGAGTTCTGTACGAAGGTCGCGATAGTTATAGATTTCACCGTTCAAGATTGCCCAGACAGAGCCGGTTTCGTTTCGGACCGGTTGATGACCGCCTGCCGGGTCGATCACCCGTAATCGCCGCACCCCAAGGGCCACGCCTGCATCGCGATGCGTCCCCGCCTCGTCCGGCCCACGATGGACAAGCCGATCGAGCATCCGCTCAAGCAGAGATCCATCATTGCCCCCCACAATTCCGCAAATTCCACACATGGACGGAGGACTCCAAAAGAAAGCGCTACCGACTCTTCTCTGTCACGACTCGCTCTCGCCGCTCATACTCGTCCCGCTCCCGTTGATGGCTGGGCGAGATATCGAGAGGCGGAACGTCGACCGGCTCATATCGGATATGTTTGGCAGACCCCACTGATGTCATCAAGGACCGCACTCCAAAGGTAGCCAATGCCGCAAGCAGACAGAGAGCGACAACCACACCCAAAAACCTGATTGACCGACGCCCCCTCCAGTGCCTGAACCAGTGGGAGCTGCTCATGACAATTCCTTCCCCCGTTGGGCAATGAGCTCGAACGAGGGAGCCCAGACCATCCGGCCTCCTGTCACTTTATAGAGCATTTCCGCACCGGACCAGAAAGCCGTCGCGCCAATCCGCCATTTGAGGCGGCTCATCCAGGGGTTCGCCGGGGTGAGAGGCCCTCGACTCAGAACCGAGTTATGGATCGCAATGGTCTGCAATCCCACACTTTTCAGTAACAAGCGAAGCGCCAGAGGTGAGTAAAGAAAGAGGTGAAACGCCTGATCATAACGCGACCCGACCCACCTAGCCGGTGTCCGCATTGGGAGATGAAATGCCCCATTGGTTGCTCTGATTGCGACAAGGCCCGATGGCTTCAGTGCGCCTGCAACCTGCCGCAAGAGACTCCCAGGGTCCGTCACTGTTTCCAATACGTTCACGAGGGTGATCACGTCGAACGGTTCACATTCGCCTGCCCGTTCCAAGCAATCAGAAGAGAGAATCGTCAGGTTGCGGCGAGCGGCGCGGGCAACTGCTTTCTTCGACAACTCCAACCCATAACAGGTCCACCCTACCGACTGGCAAATCGATAAGAACGCCCCGTCTCCGCAGCCGACATCAAGCAGTCGTCCGGGAGGCTGCCGATACAGGCTGAGTCGGTGCGCAACACTCTCAAAAACCGGCTGGCGATCCGACGATGCCTCGACCTCACCATAGGCCTCGTCGTACTCTTCACGGTAAAATTCCTCGACCATGGTCCCCAGCGGACGGGGATTCTGAAATACCAGCTCACAGCTAGGGCAACGCACATAGCGTCTGGTCGGAGTCTGAAACACATCAACCGGCATTGCTTGACTGCCACAAGGACAGACGATCTGTTCGGTCTGTGACATCGTGACCATCTTCAGGCTGCCAATTGTTTCCGAACAGGTGCACGCACGTCCGCGTCCTCCATCGCCGCATCAAAGATGGCCGTCGTATTCGCGACCATCTGGTCCACTGTAAAGCGCCTCCGTACCACAGTTCGCCCAGCTGCCCCCATCTTCGACGCAGCAGTCGGATCATTGAGCACTTCTCGAATAGCCGACGCCAGCGCCTGAGAATCTCGTGCAGGAACAAGCAATCCTGTCTTGTGGTCTTCAATCAATTCCGGGACACCGTTGACTTTCGACGCAACCACCGGACAACCCATCGCCAAGGCTTCCAACAACACAAACGGAAACCCTTCCGATAGAGAGGGCAACACGACAACATCCGCAGCAGCTAGAATATCGGCAATGTCCTCACGGACTCCAATAAATCGGCAGGACCGCTCGACAGCAAGTTCGACTGCCAAACGATGCAGTTGGTCACGAAGCTCGCCTTCTCCCACAAACAGACAACAAAGCTGTGGCCATGTTTCAAGCAGGGACGGAAGCGCCTGCAACAGATAGCGATGCCCCTTCTGTTCCGTCAATCGCGCGATCGTGACCAACACTGGTCCCTGTATTATCTTCAACTCCTTCCTAACTTTATGGCGAACTGGCTGTGACGGAACCGCCGAAAGGTCCACGCCGTTATAGACCGTCCGAATCCGTTTCTCCGCTGCTGGGCACTCATCGATCAGGTCTAAACGATTGGCATCGGAAACGCAGATAATCCGATGGACAAGGGGGAGCGTCAGACTCAACAAGAACCTATAGAGCCCTCGTCTGAGCGAACGGACCTCATAGTCTTTCAGCGAATTATGTACGGTCGAGATGATGACCGGTACACCGGCCAAACGCCCCGCAATTCGCCCATAAAAATTCGCTCTGGCTCCGTGCGTTTGAAGAATCATCACCCGCTCCCGCGCAAGGAATCGCGTCAACCGCCAGAGGGCCATGGGGTTGAACAGCGGTGCCAAGTGGACGAGCTGTGTATCCACCCCCCGCTCCTTCATCCGACCTACGAACGGACCAGGCTCCGGACAGATCAGCAGTGCTCGATACCGCGCACGATCGAGACGCTCAAAGAGCAGTTCAAGATACCGTTCACCGCCTCCGTAGCCGGACGATCCTGCCAATTCTGCGAGGACGACCGGAGTCATGGCTTCCTCCCCATAATCAATAAGCTCCCGCGCAAATGGGGGATCAGATAGAAGGGTACCTTTGCCCAATCGATTGCGCTCTGGCGGGCGGCCTGTTGGCAGTCCTGCGTGTCCTCGCCCAAGAAAAATCGGGAGAGGGCGATCTCAAACCCGACATGGCGCAGCATGTCTGCCAGCTCATGCATCGCGTATTCACGGGCGTGCGGTCGCCATTCATCGTTCGGATCGTCATAGCCGGGAGGAGCCAACCGATCATTGGGCGATCGACCGATCAACAACTTGAAGATGTTGCCGATGCGAGTGACATTCGGAGTCGTGATCACGAGATGGCCGCCTGACTTCAACAATCTGTAGGCCTCCGCTATCAGATGAAATGGCGATGTGAGGTGTTCGACAATCTCCAAAGCAAACACAAGCTGTGCCGAATGGTCTGACAGGGGGACTTTCTCCTGGTATCCTTTGGACATAAATTGTTGTCCAGATGGATCGAGGTTGACGGTGAGAATCTCCACATCGGCATCCTGTCTCATGAACTGCACGAATTCTGGACTGGTCATCAGACCGGCGCCGAACAGGCGCATCGCTCTCGTCGGCTCTATCCTGCGTAAAAGACGCAACAGGCTGCCTGGGAAGGGACCGAAATCCACGATTGTCTGTGGCCCATCGGGCAATCGCTGCAATCCGCTTCTGAGCGCAACATGAAGACGATCGCGACATTTCAATGCGTGATTCATCGGCGTGGTGAAACGCGCGTCATTCACTCCAAACGTGTCGTACTGAGAAGGCTCGTACGCTCGCACCCAGCGGTCGAACTGGCTTCTGGTGAGGTCAAAACCCATTCGATTCACGGCCTCAGGGGAATAGATTGCCGACGACGTAGAGTCAGGGTTGGAATATGCTTCTGCGCCAGCACTGCCACCGATAGGACTATGAGGCACGGTAGCACAGGAAGCGCATATCGGCCAGCTTCCACCGTGAATGGGATGTAACCGAGCATCAGGCCGACCGGGAATATGTAGAGCGGTAGAAGCTCCCGCCAACGAGACCGATGGGACCAGGCACTCCATAGCGCCAGCACGACCAAACTAGGAATCAGCAGCAGTCGTTTCGTCAGGCTATAGATGGCCACCGGCCAGCCTCGGTCGGCAGCATCCCCGGTAAGTCCTTGTATAAATCCCTGATCCGAACTGACCAGGTAGAACGAGTTCCCTATCCAGAAATCAAACATCCTGGTCAGGGTCAGCCAAACGTACCGGACCGGCTCTTCTGTTATCCTCGCCCATCCCTTCGCGCGCAAAATCCGATCGGCCGAGACGTCGAACATCGCATGGGGATAGGGCAAGGGTGTAATTCCTGCGCTCTCCCATATCTGCGTCTCCGTCTCATAAGACATAGGCCAACTCCCTCGTGATACAGGATCACTACCCATCCAAAGTCCAGCGCCGACTCCAGCAGAGACAGGAATCACCAGGTCAAACGCTCGATAGTTACGCATCGTCCAGGGCAGAACCACGAGCAGGCACGCAAGCAGATACAGGCTCGCGCGAGTCGCCCGTACAGAAATGGAATCTGTGCTGAGACAGGCAAGACCGATCAGCGCTACAGCGAGCAAGATTGCCACCGGCTTGCACAGAATGGTGAGACCGGCCAGCAAGCCGGCTCCCACAAAAAATGACAGCCTTCTCGAGGAATGGCACACAACCATGGACCACAACCAGGCACTAAGCAGACATGTCAGAAGGCTCTCACTTCTGATCCGAGGATCGTAGGTCCAATAAGCCGGGTAGAGAAACAGGGCTGCGGCCGCGAGCGCCCCGATCCAGGGATGAAACAGTCTCGCCCCCACCAGATAGATGCAGAGGCTGGCGGTGATATCAAAACCGACATGCAGGTACAGCACCCACTCAGGCCTGTGGCCGACCACAGCATAGAATGCAGCCAGGATCGCTGGATAGAGAGGACCGACATGGGCCGATGGCGTCGTCCCATCTATACTGAAAGAGCCAGTTGTCGCCAGATTCCAGGCTAACGCATCGAACAGGTCATCAATGGCATATCCTTGTCGTGCCGTGTGAAAAATAGTCCAGGCTCGTGCCAGCAACCCAAGCGCGCCGGCCAACATCAACAGCGCAGTGGGAGACCATTGTCCGCCGAAACTCTTGTCGCTGACCTGCGTCATTTCATACAAATCCCGATAAGGTTTGTATCGCCTGCCACACCTTCTTCATACTCGATATCTTCTGGAGTGATCGCCTTCAACGTGGGGCCACCTTGAAGCAAACTGACCAGGCCACCGAGCCAATGCCGAATCGGGCGCGGCACGAGATTACGAATACCGCCGGGATCGAATCGCCGCACAACATCCATCGACTGCTCTGCCGCTTTCAATCGCGCGCCTTGACGACGACCGAACCAGCGGATGGTCGAGAAATGTGGGGACAGGATGCTTCGAAACTCTTCCTGATTGTACTCCCGCACATGATAGGGGTCTTCCGGCTTGTATGCCGCACCCTTCCCATGAGGGGTAAAGATAACGAGTGTGCCGGTCTTGCGCAAAACACGGGCGACTTCGGCTACGAAGCGTCGATCATCCATGATATGTTCGATCGTATCTTGCGACAGAATACAGTCGAACGATTCGTCGCGAAAACCAAGCGCACAACCATCCATCGCCAAAAACGATGCGCCTGAATGTCCATAGCTCATACGGTTGCGGGCGACGATCTGAGGTGCGCAGTCCACCCCAACGACACGACCGGCTTTTCTGCTCAGATAATCGGAGCCATAACCTGTCCCACAGGCAAGATCGAGCACAGACAGGCTGTCAAGCTGTGGGACCTGCCTGGCTGCCCACACATATCCCGATAAGTTCACGATGTGTTGTGTGTCGGTAGGATATGCGTCGCGGCGTTCCATGAAATCGCTCTTCTCCCTACCCTTGCCCACCGGATGAATAAACCAGCGCCTGCTCGCTCGACTGAGGCCCACGCCACAACCGGCGAATTGTGGTCAAACAACCCTGTATCCGTCGGCGACGTTGCTCCACCGATGCGCACTTCATCGACTGCATCAATCGCCATCCAGTGCCCGCTGCGATCCATCCTTTCATAAGCCGGCGCTTGACAGGAGAAAAATGTTTCTCGATGTAATGGATACGGCTAAACTCCCACACGAGCTGCAGGCGATCACGATCACGCCCGCTACTGCGCCCGATCAAGTGTACGATTTCAACCTCAGCCAGATGATGCACACGATACCCCTGCAGGCGCAGACGCCGACACAGATCGGCATCTTCAAAGTACATAAAGAATCCTTCGTCCAATCCTCCCAACTCTTGCAACAACGATCGTCGGACCATCAAACAGGCCCCATTCGCCCAATCGACATCTTGGGATTGCATGCAATCGACGGCCTGCGTCGCCGCTGTCGCCGCCTGCATGGAAGGAGCTATTCGTTGGAACAGAGCCGAATAAAATAGGTGATCGCGAATTGAGGGAAAAGGGAAACAGGTTTGGTTCAGGTGTCCATCTTCCGTCCATTGCTTACAACTCACCGCGCCGACGTCTGGCTGATCGTCTAAGTATGCAACCATCGTCGCAAGCGCCTGATCCCTGATAATGGTGTCGCTGTTTAGCAACAGTATGTGCCGGCCACGGCTTACGGCCAGGGCCTGATTCACTGCCTTGGCAAATCCCCGATTATCCGAATTCTCAATGACTCTCATAGCAGGATAGGCATCCTTCAGCACGGCCAACGTCCCATCCCGGGAATCGTTGTCGACCACGATCACTTCATAGGCGATGGCGGTCGTGTGCGCATGGACAGAGCGAAGACAGTCCAGGAGCACCTCTTTCGTGTTGTAACTCACAATGGCGATCGACAGATCGAACGTCGGAAACATCGGACATTGTGTGTCAGTCCGCGTCATAAACACTCGTTGTTACACATCGAACTCTGCCACGATAATCTGCCGGTAGCAGGGACCGGCATTGAGCCAGCGCCGCACATATATCAACGCAATGGCCAAGCGATGCAAGATGTAACTGACCCGGTCCGTCCGTATCCACAGTCGAAGCAACATCCGATGCACCCACACATTCAGATTCGGTTCGCAGTAGAGTCGAATGGGTCTTCCGCTATCCTTGGCAATGCCCTCCATCTCGGCCAATACAGCCTCCAGCCTGGGAAGACCATTGGCAATGTGCTCATCGAGAAATGGAAAGGGCTCGCCTTTCTGCGCCCGATAATATTGTTGCAAGGCATGATCTTCCCGTTCGGATTGAAGCCCCATTGGACACCCTATGTAGACCCGCCGCTGGGTGACTCGAATGAGTTCCTTCAAAAAACGGTTCCGGTCAGAACACTCGATATGTTCCAGCGTGTCCATACAAACCGTGTAGTCGAACGCTCCAGACTGAAACGGTAATGCCTGCCCCTTTGCAAGGACGGGAGTCACAAGCGCAGCGCGCTCGGCGCCCATGACACAATCGACTCCGATCACTGGTCGACGAAGATAGGTCGTCAAGCCCGAGCGGTTCACTCCGACCTCCAGGATCAAGCCTCGGGAAGGCTCGGCGCAAATCGATTCCACTATCGGCAAATAACGCAATGCAATCTCAGGTACCCATTCAGGATAACGCTGATTCCACCAACCTTTTACACCGCGCATCATCGTAGTTGTCATCCGTCAACGATGCTCCCAGAGAACTTTCAACCGTGGTACCTCCACCAGCCAGAGATAGCAGCCATAGATCCCAAGCCCTCCCAAGCAGGCGGAAACTAATCCCCAGGATGTCGGAGGCGTTGTAGATGATTCCGCCAGCAGCAGAATAATTCCGGCAAGCAGGCCTGCAAGGAGAGCCCCTCTCCCAACGGACCAAAATGCAGTCTTCGCCGCCGATCCGATGAGGGTCCTGGTACCTATACTTTGCAACAGCAGCCCGAAGACGTAACTGGCAACCAGCGCGATAGCGGCGCCGGTGAGACCGTAACCTATGGTCAACGGCACAATGGCCAAGGCATAGAAGACAAACTGGGCTCCCCAACTCTTCATTTGGAGATCGGGGCGATTCGCCCCATAGTGCAACGCAGTCATCACGCTTGAATAGCCCGCGCAGACGGCATATACACAGAGCAATCTCAATGGATCGACGATGTCGAGCCATTGAGGGCCAAATGCCAACGGCACAATGACTGGAGCGAGTACGGCAATGCTAGCCGACAGCGGAATGAAGATCAGCCCAACCAAGCCCATTTGCAATTCGAACACACGGGCGACACCTAGTCGATCTCCTTGAAGCAACGCATAGGTGGGCATACTGATCTGATGAATCAACACCGTAGCACGCACACCCAACAAGAGAGGAATGGCCAGGGCAATCTGATAGAAACCCAACGCCTCTTGCCCGAGTATGCGACCGATGACCAGTTCCCCCCCACTCATGACGCCAAAGATACAGAGTGTCGTGAGGTTCACTTGTTTCCCATACTGCATAAAATACTTGCACGCAGGGCGATTGAGCGACAGGCGTGGCCGGAACGGTGCTACCCAGAATGACAGCAGGCTGCCGACACACATTCCTAACATCTGCCCCAGCAACAACGCCCATACGTTGCAGAGCCACAACGCGAGAGTGATGATCGAACCGGCTTCAATCACGCGTCGAACAAGCTCCAGAGTGACACGACGCCGCAGATCCAAATTCTTCAGAACAATGGCCATCGCAGGACTCTGTAGCCCCTGTAGCACCAGCAACCAAGCATGTACACGCAACAACGACGCCAGTTGAGGCATCTGCATGGCTTGGCCAATCATCTCGGCCGCTGTCCAGAGACAAGCTGCCATGACGGCTCCCCGCGCAAGCGCGATAGTCCATGCGACCGACAAATCTTCATAATCAACCTTAGCTTTGGCAATCAAGGCCGCTTCCAGACCAACCTCACTGACTGTCATGAATGCTAGAACAATAGTGGCGGATGCAGCTAGCACACCGAAATCGGCCGGGACCAACAGGCGAGCCACCACCATAAGCTGGATGGCCGCGATCATCTTATCCAATAAAAACCCCGCACTGGCCCATCCACCAGCCTGGAGAATCCGGTGGCGAAAACGAAAGGAGGCTGGCCCAACCCTCTCCACTTCGGCTTGGGGTTCAGTCATTACCATGTCACGACTGGTTGTCATCTTGTTTACCGCGACGCGGCAAGTGCCGCACTGCACACCTGTTCCAGTTGCTGGGCTCGTGCATCCCAGGTATGAGCTTGGATCACCGCTTTTCGGCCTCGCTCGCCCATCTTCATCCGCTCATCAGGATCTTCAAGAAGACGAATCAACTGCCTGGCCAAGTCTTGTGCATTATCTGGCTCCACTGCAATCCCGCAACCCATGGCCTCCACCGTCTCTCCATACCCTGGCCCGGCTGTCGTGATGACGGGGCGCCCACAGGACAGGTATTCCCACAACTTCATGGAATCACCGGG
This sequence comes from Nitrospira sp. CG24E, assembly GCA_002869895.2. Taxonomy (GTDB): domain Bacteria; phylum Nitrospirota; class Nitrospiria; order Nitrospirales; family Nitrospiraceae; genus Palsa-1315. Next base: position 166,960 of record NEWP02000010.1, read on the forward strand.
ATATGATCGGGTCTGCCGATGCAATACAACACAGACATCGCAGGCCGCGATCCAGGTCGGTACCTGGCCCCAATCGGCACGCCCGACAAAGCGAACGATATCCGTCAATCCTCGCTGTTGAACGAGCAATTCGAGCGCTTGTTTCGTTTGCCCCTCTCCCACCAGTAAAAACGTGGCGGTGGGAACCTTAGCGCGAACGAACGGCACGGCGTCCAGCAATGTTTCCAAACCATGCCAGGGGAAAAACCCACCGACAAATCCAATATAGGGGCCTTTGGCAGGAAGCCCTAACTCTTTCCTGGCAGTCTCATGAGATTGAGGATGGAAGCGAGCCCCATCAACCCCATTGCGAACCACGTGACAATTCTTCTCTGAAATCCCCCATGAATCCTGCATCTGTGTCACGATTTCGCGGCAGATACTCACCACCGCCTGCACCCGGCGCACAGCTGTCTTCAACACAACGCGAAGCGCCCACCGTACAAATGGGAGCCGCCAGACTCCTTGCACCTCTTCCTCCGGCAAACCATTTACGAACAACACACTTGCGCAGGCATGGTTAGATAGAGCGAACAACGGAGCCATCTGTCCTGGAGAATCGAACCAGAGCAGCACATCCGGCTGCCATACAGCCAACTCCTGCCGCAAGACATTCCATGAGGCAATCAAAAACGAGAAGGGCCGGAGACCAGTTACCCGCAAGACAGACACAGGCCTGAACGACAGTGAAGCGAACTCCTGCGCAAGTTGACGGCCTTGAGCTGGCCGAGGCGCCACGATTCTGATGGTATGGGTGCGAAACGAAAGAGCCTTGGCAAATTCAAGCACCTGCCTGGCCCCACCTGCTGCAATACTCAGGTCTTCATCACAGAACACGAGGATGCGCATGGTGTATCGATGCCTTCTCGGTGGCGAGCCACTCTCTCAAGTGATTGATGATGTTTAGTAAGCTAAAGTCTTGTTCAACATAGTTCCGTCCGTCTTCTCCCATACGGGCCTGCCGGTCTGGATCCTTCAAAAGCGTGAGCACAACCTGAGCCAACGAAACCGGATCGTCTGGCGGAACCAAGGTCACTCCCGACTCTTGAGAAAAAGTGGCGGAGACAGAGGGAATCGCGCTGGCAATCACTGGCTTTCCGCAGGCAAGGTAATCAAAAATTTTGACCGGCGACGTCTCGCCACGGTCCCCACGGAACGGAGCGACACATAGTGTCATCGCGCCGATCCACGCAGGAACCTCTTGATACGGAATCCGGCCGGCCCAAGTGATGTAGGGAGTCAGAGCCAGACGATGTGCCTGTTGCTTCAATTCCGATGCAGCTTCTCCATCGCCAACCAGAAGTAGGCGCACGGATGGCATCGTGCGCCTGACAATGGCCATCGCTTCCAACAAACACTGCAATCCCTGATAGCGGTAGAAACTTCCAACAAAACCGATATAATCGTGCACGAAATCCACTCCGATTCGACGACGACATGTTGCGACGTCTTGTGGAGCAAACAAACCCGTATCCGTTCCACTCGGCAATACGGAAACTCGCTCAGCGGCAACCCGATAGCGCCGAACGACAAGCTCGCGTAGTCCATCCGTCAAAACAACCACACGATCACATCGGCTGAGAGCAAACGAGGCCAACCAGTGCTTCAATCTCCTCTTCATCGTGCGATCAGTCTCTGACCAATCAGGTACCGGCTCTCCGTTTACTTCACAAACACATTGCGCTCCGACCAGTCTCGCAAACAATAAAGGATGCGGGCTATCCATCCATCGGTAATAAACGACGTCCGGTTTCGATCGCCAGGCTCGCACGAGCCCGACAAGGCAGGATAGAACCGCGTAGGAAACCGGACGTAGCACCGGCCAAGGAAGCAGTGGAATCGGCGCGGTCGAAAATCCTCGCTGAAGCAGCGCGGAGCGATACCGTGGAGGAAGGACTGTTACACTGTCACCCCGCTCGACAAGCTGGCGCGCCAAGGCCCAAAGGCGGACAAGCCCTACTGGGTCGGATGGCGCATCCGGTTCATACCAATAACAGAAGAGGAACCACCTCATACGAGCGCTCTTTGAGGGGTAAGGTCCTTCTGCTCCGACGTCAAACGCGGCAAGATCATGACGAGCCCGGCGCACAGCCAGAAGGGCTCCATGATCCGGATGATGATAAAGGTATTGGCTCCGATGCCATGGGCGAGCATGGCTACCATGCCGAGCAGCAGTCCATGAGCCAAACCCTTACAGAATGGATCCTGTTCGGTCAGAAAGGTCTCGCGCGCCCGCCGCCACAAGCGAAAAATCAAGAAGGCAAAGGCAGCGAGGCCGGCGAGGCCCGTCTCGCCGAGGATCTTGACGTATTGAGCATCCGCCCAGGCATAGCCCGTGACACCGCGGCCAAAAACAGGGCTGTGGAGCCAATCATTCAAAACGTACTGCCAGGAACGCAACCTCTCTGTGGTGGAAAGATCCAACCCAACTCGCCCCACCGTGATTTCACCCCCGTATTGGCGTCCGAAAAACGTCTCGTTGACCCGATTCTTCACATTATCCGGCGCGGCAAACGGGAGCATGACTGCAACAAGGATGATAATTGCGAGCACACCGGGTCGCCGCCATTGCGTCGCGGCGACAGCCAGCATCAAGACACCCGCTGCCAGATAGGACGAACGGGAGAGGGTGGCCATAAGCGCCAAACCCATGAATCCCATGAGGAGCGCGAGTCCGACCCGCATCGGGCCGGACTTCAAGTGGAGAAAAAGTCCCATGACGATCGCCATAACAAAGACCAGGTAGCCGCCGAGGGTATTGGGCTCGCCGCTCTCCCCTTCAAACGGGGCACTCGCCCGTTGTCCGCTTGGAATCTGAGCGATCGCATATATGCTGATCACAAAACAGACCGCTAATAACGCCGTTACCAGGCTAACAACTTGCCGTTTGGTCGACACATGATTGACAACCATAAAAAATACGAAGAAGTATTCAAAATACTTCATGATGAAAAAGAATCCCGTCAGCGGGCGGACACGACCTGCAATGACACCAATCAGTGTCGCGAGCACACAGGCCAACATGTAATAGACAATGGGGCGATTGATCGGGGTGTCGCGGATAAGGGCCAGATCGCGATAGATGATGGTCTTAGCCAGCCAACTGAATCCGATAATCACAAGCAGGAGATCGTCTACACGTAACGAGAGGTCTCGCGCACCGACGCCTCTCCCCTCCCCCCTCCCGACTGCGATTTCGGGAGAGAGCAGCATGGAACCAATCAACAGGAAGAGCGAAGCCGGCACCGAAGTAAAAGCCACCAACACAATGAGAAAACCGAGGACGACCTGTATGCCGATCATCGGGGTCGTCAGTGTGAGGCCGAGTGCAAGCACAACGGCTAACACCGAAACGATAACGGCATCTTGGGGTTTCACCATCGAGGCATGCATGGGATGTCTGCTCCTACTGACGCCTCAGCGGTACTCGTAGCGATAGACACCGGAGTCGGACGCGACCTCCGATTTCACGTTTGTCAAAACGATGCCCATGACATTGGCCTGCGCATGGTCCAGGAGGAATTTCGCTCGCTTGAGAGCGTTTCGACCGATCCGCCCGACTTGATAGACCACGATCGTTCCATCGACACGTGAGCTGAATGCCACTGCATCCGTGACAGGAAGAATAGGAGGGGTATCGAAGAGCACGAGGTCGTATTCCTCATTCATTTCACTCACAAGTGTCTTGATCTTGTTCATATTGAGAAACTCGTTCGGATTACCTACAGCGGACCCGCTGGTCAGAATATGCAGGTTGTCCAACCCCGGCGTGCCCATGACCCGGTCAGCCCCCATCGGGCCGAGCATCAGATCCGTGGCAGACCGCACATGGTGACGCCAGGAAGTGCTGCCCACCAGCGCATCCGCCAGACCAGGGACCCGCTCGAGGCCCAACCGCTGATGTACGATCGGCCTCCGAAGGTCTGCGTCGACGAGTAATACTCTCTGTCCTTCTTGGGCAAGGGTGATTGCCAGATTGGTGACACAGGTGCTCTTGCCCTCCCCGAGACCCGCGCTGGTGAAGAGGATAGATTTGACTTTCCGATCCATACTGGCGAATTGAATATTCGTCCGCAGCGATCGCAGGCTCTCGGACAGAGGCGATTTCGGATCGATCAAGCAAATGAGCTTCGAGAAATTCTCGATGGTCGCTGCAGGAGTATGGGTTGGGAGTGCCGCACGGGCTGCCTCTTCCATCTCTTTCACGTCAAACTGCGGGATGACGCCGAGAACCGGCGCCTTAAGAAACTCCTCGACTCCTTCAATAGTACCGATCGATGTGTCGAACGATTCGCGCGCAAACGCTAAGACGATCCCGAGAAAGACTCCCATGAGAGCGCCGACCATCAGATTCATTTCCGTCGCCGGCGCATTCATCGGTGCGTTGGGCACAATGGCTGGCGCCACGATCGTGACCTCTTCGATCTGCTCCGCGCTTTTGATTTGCAGTTCTTGATGCTTGCCCTTCAATGTCGCCAACAAGTCTGCGTTAACTTTAACCTCGCGCTCAAGCCGACTCATCTGAATCGCCGCGCGTGGGAATTGTAAATATCGATTTCGATAGCGGTCGCGCTGATCCAGAAGTGTTACTTCCCGGTCTTGCATGGTCTTGAGCTTGGCCCGAAGCTCGAGAACCATTTCCGCTCTGACATTATCGATCTTCTTCTGCTGCTCTCGAACGAGCGGATGATCCGCAGTGTAGTTGATTTCAAGGTTATTCCGTTCCTGGATAAGATCGAGAAGGCGCTGATTCAGGATCGTGAGTAACGCACTCTGTTCCTCAGTGAAGATTCGACCGGTTTGATTCCCAAGCACCGCTTCTGTCCGATTGAGCACTGCGATCTGCCGCTCCCCCTCTGCCCGCTTTCGCATGACTTCATTAAGCTGCTCTTCCAGCTTAGTAAATGTCTCCAGCGCGGCCCGCGCTTCATCGGTCAAAAAGACCTGTCCTTCCCGTTCTCTAAAGACCCTCAGCGCTTCTTCCGCATTGTTCAACTGCTTTTCAAGCCCAGCCAGCTGTTCCTCGACGAACCGTCGCGACTCCATGACGAGACGATTCCTGGTCATGATATTTTCCAGCCGATAGGCATTGGCAACCGAATTGGCTGTTTTTTCAGCCGTCTCCGGCTGGTCCGAGGTGGCAGTAATGCGGATGATGTTCGTATCGCCTTCCCGTTGTGTCTTGATTTCCTGACCGAGGTTATAGACCGTATTGAGGTAGATAGCCGATCGTTTCTCCTCCTGCGTCACATTTGCCTGTACGCGACCCAACTCCACCGCCACCCGCTCCATGACGGGGAAACCCCGGATAAGCTCTGTCTGAGAATTGAGGTCGTTGGCGTTGGAGAAGGACATCGTCTCGATCAACTGTTGGGCCACGGTATTGGTTCGGTCGAACTTCACTCTGGCGGAGGCCTCATACAATGGGCTCGGCTTGAACATCTCTGTGAAGAGAAACGTGAACAACACCACGAGCACCGCCGCCAGCAGGATAAGATACTTCCGCTTCTTGATAATCAGCCAATAATCGATGACATTGAGTTCGTACTGGGCCATAGGGTCAGAGTCCTTATCGCGTTTCGATTACGTCTATTATCGTCCCATCACCGCGTTAATAAGGAACACCGGATAGAGCGGTGCGATCGCAGCCGTAATGATCGGCATCATCATTTTCCCAGCCTCTGAGGCATCGCCCAGATGTTCGCGTGGCACAAATACGATATCGTTCTCCTCCAGCGCAAGATTCCTCGACATATCGCCATAGGTAAACGCGCGGGCGAGATCGGCCATCAGAATGTGCGGCTTCGCAAGGTTACCGCCTCGAATCACCCGGACTTCCTCCATCAATGCAGTTTCCTGATACATGTCGACCGCAGCAAGGGCTTGCAGCACCGTCATGTGTCTCTGCATGGGGACCATCCCGGGTTTTTTGACATCCCCAAATACGAAGACACGTTTAACTTTCAATACTTTCTTCTTCAGCAGAACCTGCACACGCGGTTCCCGCATATAGGGTACGGCGGCGTCCTGAAGGCGGGTTTCCGCCACAGCAGCGGTAGCTCCTCCAACTTTCACCTCCATAAACCCGACAGAAACATTTCCATTTTCTCTCACCACACTGGAAAACTTCTCCTCGCCTGCGCCACGGCGAATTACCACCTCAAGGGTATCGCCTGTTTCAATAGGCGTTTCCGGAGTCGGAACAGTTTCATCGGCATAGACATCTCCCTTTGACAGGGGGGGGATCGCTGCCCCAGGGGGGCTGATGGCCGACGGCGGCAATGACGAACTAGCCGGATTGTGGCACCCAAGTAATCCCATAGTGAGAAAGACACCGGCACCTAGAACACCTATGAGACATCGAGGCAATAGTCGTCGCACAGCATTTCCTCCACTTCTTCTATCGTCGATCGACCGATGGAACCACTTCCACAATATGCAGGGAGGTCTCGGCTCGCATATCCACCATCCTCGGCTCAGATACATGAGACGAGGCAGTCTGTTGTGAGACGTGCAAGATCGGACGCAGCGGGTATTGTCGGTTCAACTGAGATACAACCCCGGTCTCGCCGCTGTTTAGTCGAACGATCGTGCCTAATGGATAGACTGAGAGCTGATCAACCAGGGCTTTCAAAATATGGTATGGAAACGTTGTCTTGCCGTTTGCGAGGAGCGTACAGATGGCCCGATGCGGCGACATACCACGTCGATGGGGCCGTGGACCGGTCAGGCCGTCAAAGACGTCTGCCAGTCCGATTACAAGAGCCATCTCATCGATCCGATCGCCGGTCAGCCGGTTAGGATAGCCACTCCCATCCAATCGCTCATGTTCCTGAAGAATCACTCTTCCCACCCATGGATAGGCTTCACACATGTCTTTGAATAAACGTGCTCCTTGCTGCGGATGCTCCTTCAAGGATTGACGTTCTTCTTCCGATAACGGCCCAGACTTGTACACGAGCGAATCCGGTATGCCGAACATGCCAAGGTCGTGCAGGAGTCCCGCTAATGCTACCTGTTCAAGCTTTGTCGCCTCGTATCGAAGCGCTTCCGCAATCTTCACACTCACAATTGCGACATTCACGGAATTGTTAATGAGATAGTCTCCGCCCTCATGTTGCAGCGCCGTCTGAACCAGCTTGTCATTGGCTCCAAGAGAGGCCACGACACCGGATGCAATCCTGGACAACTCACCCAGCTGCCACGGCTTCCTCGTCTGAACCGCCTGCTTAATGGCCTGAAGCTCATGACAGGCCCATTGATACCAATCGGTCTCCGCAGTAGAGGATGACGGAATGACGGATGGAAAAAATGGATTCGTCTTCCCCGTCGAACTGGAGAGCCCTATGGCATCAGGACTACCGGCTCCTTGACTCGACTGTTCTCGAATAAGATCTGTTAACCTCGTCACAGCCCCCCCAGCTCTTCGCTTACGATCAGGTTTTTCACAATCTGCTAACGGCTATTCACTCGTTTGCCAACGGGAAAGGGTGTGGTAGGCTTCTCCTCCGACTTGGCAAATTCCCGTTCCAGCATTGCCCTGATGAAGCCGCTGGCCGTGTATCCCTGCTGTTTGAGGTTATCCAGCTGGGTTTTGAGATCGACTGGTAACTGAATCACAATGCGAACGAGGTTTGGCATACCCTGGCTCCCTTGATAAAGACACACCTATGCAGATCCAGCACGAAAGGATGCACATGCTATGCCTTGATAGCATGTGATGAAAGATGAATAATGTTAAGTGCTTATGCTATGAAACTTCCGTTGGATGTACAGGTAGGACAGAAATTCGTCCTCGCACGACATGAAATGTGCACTTCCCATAAGCTGAACTGACCTAGGAATTGGCGGCAGTACTCCGATTTTTCATCAACATTTAGAATCAAGACGGTAATCAGTAGCGGTCGCGCCATTGTTTCCAAACCCGATACCAGTTTGCCTGTTCGCAGGCCCACAGGCACGAGGTTCTGTTCGTCGGCTGCCAGACTAAATCTCTCGCTCGATGCGCCTGTAATCCTACCTCGAACACTCTTCCGGTAAACCACACCCCGCCGTCATGGTCGGTTCGCAACAACGTACTACCTTCCGACCCATAGGCCTTCAAAACAGCTGCGGCAGGATGTCTATAGGAATTATGCCGACCGGATGAAAATACCGCATAGTGAGGATGCACCGCTGCCAGCCATTCACGATTCAAAGAACTGACTGCGCCATGGTGAGGCACCTTGAGGACATCGATCGGACCTTGTACCGTTGAGCCCATCATCCGTGACAAACCATCTCGCTCAACATCCGCTGCGAAGAGCATCGAATGGGTGCCACAAGTCAGACGCGTTACCACCGAACGATTATTCAAGCGATGCCCATCCCGATGACTATCGTGAAGCGAGGCATCATGTTGCTCGCCCGCGGGTGGATTGAGAACCAACATTCGACAGGGACCGGAAGACACAATCTCCTGTCCTTCACTGGCCACCCCTTCTTGCAACCCTTGAGTTGTCAGCGACTTCTGTAGCCGCCGGTAAAACAATTCTTCGCGGGTCTCTCCGGACCCCCAGTAGTTTTTCACAGTAAAGTGACGGATCACCCAGGCAAGGCCCCCGATATGATCGAGTTGAGGATGGGTGCCGATTACCTGATCGATGGTGCGGATTCCACGGTTCCAGAGAAATGGCGCCACCACACTGCGCCCCATGTCGAATCGTTCATATGTCGCTCCTCCGTCAATCAGCACCACCTGTCCATCGGGCAACTCAACCACCGCACTATCGCCTTGCCCGACATCCAGGAACGTGACTCGGAAGCGATCTCCATCAAGGAACATCCGAGGCGACCAGGCCCACCACAACAAGAGTAATAGTATTCCAGCGCATGCTACAGACCGGAAAACCCTGTTGCCCACCCTCTTCCAGAGCAATAGAAGACAGCCATAAAACAGCAGTATGCTAGGAATCGACGGGGCTGCCACATGCCATTCTCCTCCCGGTAGCATCGATACCAAACGGACTGCATCGACAAAGTGATCGAGAAGCCACTGATTCATTGAAGCCAGGGGCAAGAGGGTTCCCCCAACCACGACCTGCCAAATCCCGGCGCCAAGTCCAATCGGAACCAGTACAATTCCCATTATCGGGACAGCCACCACGTTGGTGAAAAGACCGAGCCACGGCAATTGATTGAAATAGTAGGCAACAAGAGGAAGCGTCACCACCGTGACCACCCCGCTCATCACCACGGCATCTCTTCCCCAACGCGTGCAGGATTTCAGAATCGACTGGTTGTTTTGGTGCTCCTTCGCTTCCCGCTCAGTCGACCAAGACAGCCATCCGGCAATGGCGAAGACGGACAAAAAAGAGAGCTGGAATGAAATATCGAACAACGCCTGAGGATCGTGCAGCAAAATTCCCATCGCAGCGGCAGAGAGGGCGTGGAAAAGACGCCTCTCTTGGCCGAGCCAGACCGCAAGCAATCCCACCGCTACCATTAACAACGACCGAACCGTAGCCAATTCTGCCCCGGCCAGGCAGGCATAGCCGGCGACAGGGAGAATGGTACAGGCAGCGGCAAGACGAGTCGGCGTGATTCTCCGAGACAGCGTAAGAAACCAATCTTCAGGCAACAGAAATATTGTCCATCTGACAACGGTAAAGATGATCAGTGCGACGAGGCCCAAGTGGCTCCCTGAAATAGAAAGGAGATGGACCGTACCGGTTGCCATAAACTGATCGCGCAGGTCCGGATCCAAATACCCTCGATCACCGATAATAATCCCGACATAGAGTCCCAGCGAAGGCTGCGGAATGGTTTGCAGCGCGGCGAAGCGGATACTGGCTCTCCACCGGTCGAATTGATTCCAGATTGCCCACCAAACATGTGCGCGCCCGGACTCAAGCAACTGCGCCGCATCCGAACCGGTTACTGTAGCAGTCACATCGATTCCTTGACGCTCAAGATACAGGGCATAGTCGAATCCCCCAGGATTCAACGACCCGCTCGGGCTGCGCAACGACGCTCGGAAGCCGATCCGATCGCCTTGAAAGAACATCCCTCCCGGTGTTCGCCAGGTCAGGCGAATATGCCTGATTAATCCCACCGCACCAATTTGATTATCCGGTCTGACGATCATAACCAGTCGATCAGGCGCCTGCTGTACAGGCGCCACGATACGACCGGTCACTTCGATTGCTGCATCGGACGGATGCTCGGCCAGCGAGCCATGGCCTGCCAGATTGACGACCACTGCCCAATAGACGACTCCCGCCACGAGCGCTCCATAGAGACAAGTCGTCTGTATGGTGGAAAGCCGCTTGAATCGTTCGAGAGTAACGACGCTCACCGCAGACAGGAGAAGCAAGAACGAGACAGAAAGGGGGAAATAAGAAATCTGCGATCCGGCAAGGAGGCCAGCAGTAAATGCGACAGAGAAGGGCGGTAGCATGAGCCTCCCTCGATGAGAGGCGAGACCTTAACCCAAATGAGTCCTGACGACCTGGACAAGGTGATTGGCTACTTCACGAATCTGCTCCTCACTTTCCCCTTCAACCATCACCCTCAAAAGCGGTTCAGTTCCAGAGTACCGCACCAATACGCGGCCACTACCGTTGAGACGCTGTTCACTTTCACAAATCGCACGTTGCAGTTCAGGAACCTTGTCCAGACTCGGCTTCTGCGTCACATTCACATTGAGTAGGATTTGTGGCACCGCCGTCATGGCCTGGGCCAGCGTAGACAAGGGTTTCTCCGTACGCTTCATCAACGACAACACTTGCAGTGCTGAAATCAAGCCATCCCCGGTTGTATTATGATCCAGGAAGATGAAATGGCCGGACTGCTCTCCTCCAAAGTTATATCCATCAGCCGACATCCGTTCGAGCAAGTATCTATCGCCAACGGCAGTCCGTGCCAGGGCGATACCAGCTTTGGTCATGGCGAGTTCCAATCCAAAATTGCTCATCACTGTTCCCACCACCGTCTGTTTCGCCAGTTGCCCCTGGCGATGCAGATCGAGAGCCAGCATCGCCATAACATGGTCGCCGTCCACCACACGGCCTTGTTCGCACACAAAGATGGCGCGATCTGCGTCCCCGTCCAGAGCCAATCCGATATGAGCGCCTTGCTCTCGAACTACTTTCTGCAGCAGTTCAGGATGTACCGCGCCACAACCGGCATTGATATTCATCCCGTCCGGCTTGTTGCCAATCACTTCGACCTTCGCCCCGAGCTCCCGCAGCACCGTGGGCGCAACCTTGTATGCTGCGCCATTGGCACAATCGACCACCACCTTGATCCCCTGAAAATCAAGCTCTTTTGGAAGAGACCGTTTGACGAATTCGATGTAACGCCCTTCAGCATCGTCGATTCGGTATGCCTTCCCAATCGCATCAGCCGTCGGACGGAGGTGGGCGATCTCGTTCGAAACGATCAGGCTCTCAATGCGGGACTCCATTTCATCGGGCAGCTTGAACCCGTCGTTTGAGAAAAATTTGATGCCATTATCCTGATAGGGATTGTGCGATGCCGAGATCATGACTCCGGCATCGGCACGGAGGCTTCTCGTCAAGAATGCAATTGCAGGCGTCGGTAATGGACCGACCAGCAACACATCCACCCCCATCGAGCAGATCCCGGATGTCAATGCCGACTCCAACATATAACCGGAAATACGCGTATCCTTGCCGATCACAATCTGATGGCGCCCCGACCGCCGCATAAATAAATGCGCCGCAGCTCTTCCCAGCTGCATCGCTATTTCACTGGTCATAGGATCGAGGTTGGCAACCCCTCGAACCCCATCGGTACCGAACAATTTACGCATGTTGTGCTTCCCTCGATCTGATCGTCAGTTGGCTGATCGCCATTGTCACCTGGACCACATCCTTCATATTCCCCACGTCATGGACGCGCAGGATTCCCGCTCCACGATCCACCGCCATCGCCACCGCCGCAGCCGTGGCCCACTGTCGGTCCTGAACCGGCCTGGTTATAAGCTGCCCAAGGAATGATTTTTGCGAGACACCCACGAGCAGCGGACATTCATACTGCATGAAGCGATGCAATTCAGCGATCAGCGTCAGATTATGTTGCAGCAGCTTACCAAAACCAATACCTGGATCAAGAATGATTTGTCTTCGTGCAATGTCATGTGCCGTTGCAAAACGGATTCGTTCTTCAAAAAAGTCAGAGATTTCCCCGACCACATCGTCATAGCGCGGAGCCTGCTGCATCGTACGAGGCGCACCGTTCATATGCATCAAGACGATTCCGGCGCCCGTGCGGGCGACCACATCCACCATAGCAGTGTCGCCTCGTAACGCCGTCACATCGTTCACGAGAACCGCCCCTGCGTCGAGAGCCGCTTGTGCGACAACAGCCTTTGAGGTATCGATTGAGATCGGAACCATGACGGCTTTTGCAACTGCGCTCACGACAGGAATCGCTCGACGGCGTTCTTCTGCCTCACTCACTGCATCGGCACCAGGGCGGGTCGACTCAGCGCCGATATCCAGCAGATCAGCCCCTTCCTCTACCAATTGGAGAGCATGGGCTACGGCAGCAGCGGCATCAAAATAGCGGCCACCGTCGTAAAACGAATCAGGCGTCACATTGACGACACCCATAATTAAAGGTCGAGCTGAGCAGTCGATCAGCCGATCTTTGGCCTGGCGTGCTAAGACTTTTGGCTGTAACAGCAAACGACGGTGCCTCCGTATAGCGCCAGCAGCCCACACCCTCCACATACTGTGGAGGGTCTAAGGGTATGCAGCAGCTCAGCACACCACGGGAAAGAAGGGTCCCCTTCTCCCTATTCGTATTTCAGATATACGGCCCGAGGCGCCAATGCCCTGATATGGCGCCCCGGGAATAGCGATGCAGAATTTAGGCAGGAACCGGCTGAGATGTCGGCTGTATGAGTATATTGTCGATATCAGACGAGTCGAGCACTTCTTTCTCCAAAAGGGCTTCTGCCAATCTTTTCAGAGTGGCCATATTTTCCGTGAGCAACCGCTTCGCTCGCTCATAGTTCTCTGTCACAAGCCGTTTGACTTCCTCGTCGATCTCTCTGGCTATATGTTCGCTGAAGTCGCGCTGGCTGCCGAGCTCTCGCCCAAGAAAAACCTGTTCGTTGTGTTTGCCGATCCTTGGCTTCATCGATACCTGCAACATCGGAGAACAGCACCTTTTTGCGCTCTTCCGTCAACAAACGAGCACGGCTCTTCCCAAATGAGAGAGCCTTGTTGCCCCCCATCTGCATTTGGCGCATCAAGAAGAACCACAGCCCCAGGAACAGAACGAACGGCCCCCATGTCACAAGGAAGGTGATATACCAGGGGCTTTCTTCCGGTGGCTTTGCCTCAATTTGCACGCCCTTATCCCGCAAGAGTTGCACTAGTTCAGGATATTCCACCGAATAGGTTCGAATATGGGTCTTGTCTTTCAGGATAGCACTGATATGGCTGGCTTTGATGATAACCCGTTCGATTTCTCCCTTGTCGAGTTTGGTCATGAACTCGCTGAAAATCACTTCTTCTTCAGGCTCATGATGGGGCACGCTGAACAGGTTGAACAACAAGATCATGAAGAGGCCGACAACGACCCAGAAAAGTATATTCTTTGTCCTGGAATTCATCCAGATCTCCTTGTGGATGGCACGCACAGGGGCAGAACGACCATGCACGTGCGTGATATTACCACAGGCTCATTCAAACTGACAACCGTGTGTCCCAAAGATCTACTCCTGATCTTCTTCCATGTCCACGGCAGCCAGATAGGGAAGGTTCCGGTATTTCTGTTGGTAGTCGAGTCCATACCCGACTACATATTTATTTGGAATTTTGAACCCTACATAGTCGATGACAATATTGATAGCCCGACCCTCCGGCTTACTCAGCAAGGTGCAGACTTTGATCGACCGAGGCTTCTTCTTCGCCAAGGTCTTCACCAGATATTGCGCCGTCAGTCCCGAATCGACGATGTCCTCTACCAACAAAACATCTTTACCCTTGATGTCTTCAGTCAGCTCGGTCACCATCTTAACCTTACCGGAGGTCTTTAATCGAGTCCTATTACTCGTCACCATCAGAAAGTCCACCCGCATAGGGATTCTAATAGCTCTGGCCAAATCGGCGTAGAAGGCATAGGCTCCCTTTAACACCCCCACCAGGACGAAATCCTTCCCTGCATAATCAGTCGTGATCTGTTTGCCCAGTTCACGAATCCTGGCACGCATTTCTTCCTGCGTCACAATCGGCCGACCGAAGATACGTTCCATACTCCCCTACTCCTCCCCCGATACCCTGTCGGTCACTGAGACAACCAGACAGTTGGTTGTCTCACGACTGACAGCAAACCGTTCATCCTGCCGCATGCCCACGACCCAAAGAACCCCTTCCGGCGCCACCAATAATGGAACGACCTCACGCTGATGGCAAGGAATCTTCCTGTCGGTGAAGAAATCCTGCAGCTTCTTACTTCTCCCTTTCATCCCTTGAGGAACAAATCGATCGCCTGCTCGCCAGGATCGAACGAGAAGCGGCCCCGAATAGCGGTCGGCATCGAACAAAGCCCGTCGCACAGACGGGACCAAACCGCTCTCTTCAGCATCACGGCGATGTATTTGTTGTACATGAATTTGCTGACCCGTTCCAGCCCAAGAGACCGTTGCTGGCAATGAAGGGATCAGGCATTCGCTCTCCCCACGTCCTGAATAAGCCACATCCTTGCCATTCTCTCTCGCGGGACTAAATCGTACCGTCCCGTGATCCAGGCTCACCATAGCCTGTTTCAAGAACAGCCGGGCACCACTCCTCCCCTTGAGAAGGACACGACGCACTGATTCCACCACTCCAATGCTGCTAGCTCTTCCCTCTTCCTGGTAGGTCCGTAAAACGGCCCGCACGAGGCGCCGCTGAAGCGCGACTGGCAACTCCATAAGGGCCTGACGGTTCAATCGCTGCACACCTCCAAAACCATGGCTTACAAGCTCGCACAACAATTTACCAGTCGTTGCTTCCAAACATTGCTCATCCTCACGCAATAGATCCGCCTGCCTCTGCAGGACACGGATGGCAGCCGGCGTCAATTGCGTGATGACAGGAAGGAGTTGTTTCCTGATCCGATTGCGATGATAGAGCGGCTTATCATTACTCGAATCATAACGATAGGTCAGCCCTTCGTGACCCAAATAGGCCAATACCTCCTTGCGGGTAGATGCCAAGAGCGGACGAATGATTCCATCTTCACGGACGTAGGGCATCCCGGCCAACCCGGTCGTGCCGGCCCCTCGCAACAGCCACATAAGCACCGTTTCCGCCTGATCGTCGGCGGTATGGCCGACTGCAATGCGGTCCGCCCCTACCACATGGGCCAAGCGCTTCATGAAGTCATATCGCGCGTCGCGGGCGAGAGCTTGAAGCGACGAGTATTGCCGTCGCTTGACCAGCTTGGGTTGATGAACGAAAAACGGCAGATGTCGTTCCCGACAGAAGGATTCGACAAACGCTTCATCGCCGTCGGACTCTGCGCCGCGTAAGCCATAGTTACAATGGACAACCGTCAGCGTAAGCCGCCAGGGCTTGGCCAGGCGATGGAGGAGAGACAGCAGCGCGATCGAGTCAGGGCCACCCGACACCGCCACCAGTAGGTGCTGCCCGGGAACGAACAGCGTTTGCTGCCGCACAGTCCGAACAAGCTGAGTCAACAAGGCCGGTCTTGCGACAGATCCAGAAGACCTTCTCTGATCCGGCGCCCCAACATCCATGTCTATTGAACTCCCTGCTGAACTCGCCGCAGGCTGATGCGCGCCTGCTCCACATCGCGGACGATTTGCTTGGACAACTCATCGGCAGATGCAAAGGCATGATCGCCTCGGATCCGCCCGACAAACAGCACGGAAATCTCTTGACCATACAGGTCGCTGGTCTGATCCAACAGATTGACTTCGATCAACCGCTCCCCCGCTCCAAAGGTTGGTCTAGTCCCAATGTAAGCAATCGCATCGTAGGCGTGAGTGCCGTGGACCGTCCGCGCGGCATAGACTCCATCCGGAGGCACAATACGATCAGCCGGTATACGCAAATTCGCCGTGGGCCAACCCATCGACCGTCCCTGCTGCATCCCCTGCATCACAATGCCTCGAATTCCATAGAACCGTCCGAGCAACTCGGCAGCTCGTTCCACATCCCCCGTCTGAATCAGTTGGCGAATCCTGCTTGAACTCACCACGTCTCCCTCAATCCTCACGGGAGTCACAGCATGCACGCGAAAGCCGAACTGCCTGCCAAAGCGCTCAAGATCGTCGATACGTCCCGCCCGGCCCTTGCCAAATGCAAAATGGTCGCCTACAAACAGCTCCGAGAGGGCAAGCGACTGATGCAAGATCTCCTCAGCAAACCGATCAGGACTCATGGCCGCGAAAGCGGGGCTAAAACCTAGAAAGACTACTTCATCGATCCCCGAGGCTTCGAAGTGCGCGAGTTTTTCCTCCGGACTCGTAAGAAATCGAAGATCGACATGGGGTGCGAGGATTCTTACCGGATGCGGTTCGAAGGTCAGCACAAGCGAGGTCCCCTGCGCTTTCCGGGCCGTCTCGACCACTGTCTGCAGCAACGCTCGATGGCCCAGGTGGTGACCGTCGAAGTTGCCGATGGTGGCGACCGGATAAGCACGTGGACGGTTGTCGAACAGCCCACGCGTCACTTTCAGCATGATCGTCAGCGGAGCAGCCGTGCTGCGTCTTTGGCAAAGTAGGTTAGGATGAGATCTGCGCCGGCCCGTTTAATCGAGAGCAACGACTCCATCATAGCCCGCGATTCGTCGAGCCAGCCGGCCTTCGCAGCCGCTTTGATCATGCTGTACTCTCCGCTCACCTGATAGGCCGCCACCGGCAACAACATCTGCCCCCTGGCCGCGGCAATGATATCCAGATAGGGCAATGCCGGTTTCACCATAATAATGTCCGCCCCTTCTTCGACATCCAGAGCGATCTCTCGAAGCGCTTCCCGAGAGTTGGCCGGATCCATTTGATAGGATTGCCTGTCCCCGAATTGCGGACTCGAAAACGCCGCATCCCGAAACGGCGCATAAAAACACGACGCGAATTTTGCAGCATAAGCCATGATCGGTATCTCTGGAAACCCGGCCTGGTCCAGTTCCGCCCTGATCGCCGCGACCCGTCCATCCATCATGTCGGAGGGCGCCACCATGTCGGCTCCGGCCTGTGCATGGGTTCTGGCCATCACACGAAGACAGTCCAGCGTTTCATCGTTGAGAATGCGTCCATCCTTGACGATTCCACAATGCCCGTGATCCGTATATTCGTCGATACAGACATCGGTCACGACCATCAGCCCCGGAACTTGGTCCTTCACCGCTTTGACAGCCCGCTGCACGATGCCGTTCGCATCGAACCCGGAACTCCCCCGCTCATCTTTCCTATCGGGAATCCCGAACAGAATAATCGCGGGAATCCCCAAGGCTGCAACCTCACTGGCCTCTTTCACCAAGAGATCGACAGAGAGCCGGAACTGGCCCGGCATCGAAGCGATCTCCTCCCGACGATCCAGCCCTTCGACGACGAAGAGCGGATAGATCAAGTCGGAAGGGGCCAGGCTGGTCTCCCGAACCATGCGACGAAATGCCTCATGCTGCCGCAACCGCCTGAGCCTCTGTATGGGAAAGCTCATCGGATCACTTCCTCGGAAGATTCGTCAAGAACAGCACAAGGTCACGAACGGAAATCATGCCGGCCAAGTTGCCGTCCTGAGTGACACCGAGATGGCGGATATGCGTCTTGGCCATCAGATCGTTGGCATCGAGCAGGGTCTTGTTTTCATCGATCGTCAAGATCGGAGCCGACATAATCTGTTCGACCGTTGTCTTCTGGGAGTCGATTCCTGCCGCGACCACCCGCCGAACCATGTCAGTATCCGTAAGGATGCCAATGATCTCCTTCCCGTTCGTCACAAACAGGCTACCGATGCCGCGATCTCTCATGATACGTGCCGCCGTCTGGGCATTCGTATCTCGCTCAACCGAAATGAACTTCTCTCTCGGAATCATGAACGACTTGACGGAAACCATATTTCTGTCCTCCTTTTGCTAATTCGTCCCACTACCCGGATGTCTGCTTCAACCTACCTGTCATGACAACAGCCACTCATGCCACTTCCTTGAAATGTCTCACGATCGCTTCCGCCAGCGCCGGCACCGTATTCTCAGCCGGCATGATCCTGACCGTCAACCCATGCTCTTCCGCCGTACGCGCGGTAATGGGTCCGATGCAAGCGACAAGCACCTGCGCAAGGAGTGGTTTTACCGCATCCTGACCTCCAAAAACCTCGACAAAGTTCCGTACGGTAGAGGAGCTCGTGAATGTCACTACCGCCACTTGCCCGTCGTGAAGCTGTTGCGTCAAGGACGCGACATCCACCGCCGGAACGATCGTGCGATAGACAGGAATCACGTCAACGGTTGCCCCTAACGCCCGCAACTGTTCTGGTAAGATTTCGCGCGCGACTTCGGCGCGTGGGATCAATATCCGGCCCCCCCCTATTCCCACAGCGGCCAAAGCGGCAATCACTCCCTCAGCCTGATATTCGGCTGGAATGACATCGGGAGTCAGCCCATAGGTTCCCAGTTCCTGCGCAGTTCTTGGTCCAATTGCGCAGAGACGAAGGTTCGCCAAGGCTCGTGCATCCTTCTTCGCCACATGGAGGCGCTCCATGAAGGGCTTCACCCCGTTGACGCTCGTAAAGATCAGCCATTGATAGGTATTGAGCCGAGTCACCGCATCATCGATAGCCTGCCAACTGGGCGGAGGCACAATCTGAATCGTCGGAACCTCAACCGGCTCAGCGCCATAAGCCGCCAGTAACTGAGAGAACTCTCTGGCCTGTTCTTGTGCGCGTGTGAGTACGATCCGTTTCCCAAAGAGCGGCTTGGTTTCAAACCAATTCAACTGTCCCCGCAATCGCACAACCTCACCGACGACGATCGCCGTTGGCGGTTCGAGATGCGCGGCTTCGGCCCTCGCAACGATGTCAACTAACGTCCCCACGATAGTCTGTTGAGCGGCTTTGGTCCCCCAACGGATTGCCGCGACCGGGGTATCTGGCGACCGGCCTTCAGACAGTAACCGGCCTACGATCGCGGGAAGATTCTTCATACCCATCATGAACACGAGCGTCCCCGATGCGCTGGCTAGTTTGGGCCATTCCAACAAGGCCGCCGGCTTAGTGGGGTCTTCATGGCCGGCCACAAATGTGACCGTAGAAGCCAGCGTTCGATGGGTCACCGGAATACCGGCATAGGCAGGAACCGCAACCGCCGCCGTCACGCCTGGAACAATGTCGAAGTCGACCCCTGCAGCAGCCACAGCCTCAGCCTCTTCACCACCACGTCCGAAGACAAAGGGGTCCCCTCCTTTGAGCCGAACCACAATATTTCCGTCCTTAGCTCGTTCAATGAGCAGTCGATTGATATCGGCCTGGTCTTGATACTGTCCACGTCCACGCCGACCGACATAGATCCGTTGTGCCGTAGCCGGAGCATGTTCCAATAAGACGGAATTGGCGAGATAATCGTACAGAACGACATCGGCCTGCTCCAGACATTCTTTCCCCTTCAGTGTGAGAAGTCCTGGATCGCCTGGTCCCGCTCCAACTAAAAAGACCTTCCCCGGCCTTCCTGGTTTCGTCATGTGTTCCCGTAGATCGCTTGAAGAATTCTATCTCCGCCGCGTGCGAGCAATTTTTCCGCGAGGTGGACACCGATGGACTCCGGATCTTCAATAGTCCCTTCGACGCTATCGCGAATAAGCTCTCTCCCGTCCACGCTGGCTACTAATCCCTCCAGTCTTACCATTGTTCCAACCACAGTCGCATGGGCTGCGATCGGAACCTGACAGCCTCCTTGGAGCCGATGGAGCAGCGCGCGCTCGGCAAGAACGGCTGTCTTACTTGGCGCATGGTCCAAGCCACTCACCAAGGAATGGATAAAGAGATCGTCTCGTCTGCCCTCGATGCCCAAGGCCCCCTGGCCAATAGCAGGCAAACTAATCTGTGGCGCAAGATACTCTGTAATTTCATGCGCCCAGGCCAATCGCCTCAGCCCTGCCGCAGCAAGCACGATGGCGTCGAACTGTCCTTCTCGTAATTTCCTGAGCCTGGTATCCAAGTTCCCGCGCAACATGGCAATCGTGAGATCGGTCCTCGCATATAGAAGCTGCGATTGACGGCGAAGACTGCTGGTCCCGACCCGGGCGCCATGGGGCAGGTCCTCAAACGATTGCCCCTCACGACTGATTAAAGCATCGCGAGGATCTTCGCGGGGCGGCACACAGAGAATCGCCAATCCCTCCGGCAGTTCAGTTGGCACATCCTTCATACTATGCACGGCCAAATCGATCTCGCCGCTGAGGAGAGCCTCTTCGATCTCTTTTACGAACAGTCCCTTTCCACCGATTTGAGCCAGCGGGACATCCAGGATCTTGTCTCCTGATGTTTGAATCCTTCGTAAGGTTACCGTGACATGCGGGGCCAGCGCCTGCAACTGCCCCTGCACCCACTCGCTCTGCTGCACCGCCAGCTTACTTCCGCGCGTTCCCAGCACGACGGTCGATCGTTCAGAACCGACTTTTGGCATGACTTCCTTTCGCCGACTTACCCCAGAAAACGAAACATAAACCGTCGAAGTATGTTCCCATCAAGCCCTTCTGCGCTGGAACACTTGAAATAGGCCGAATCCTTTCGATCATCTATCGGGTGATCCATCTACGAATAACACTCTCAACGTTCCGCCCTCTTTGAACCAGTTCTCGGAGTCACCTCTTCAATATCCTGGATATCTGCTTGTGACGAATAACAGGTCTCCGACGAAGAGGGGGTACGCTCACTGACCGGGGAGACCGTGGGATCGCTAAGACTAAAAAACCGTCGCGCCGCTTCGACGAAAGCGGATCCTTCTGAAGAATTCACTTCCGCCTTGAGTGTCACCATCGTATTGTGGATGAGCTTATTTGCGATCGACGAGGCCATCGCCTCGATCAATTCACGCTCCGATTCGGACAGATTCGACAGTCGCCCCAAGGTCTTGTTGAGCTCCGCCTGTTTGATCTCATCGATACGCGCACGAAGTGCCACAATGGTCGGAGTGACCTCCAACGACTGGAGCCACTGGCGCACGACCCCGACTTCATCCACGATCATCAACTCGGCCTTTTCAGCCTCGTTCTGCCGCTTCCCGCGATTCTGCTCAACCCGCGACTTTAAGTCATCGATGTCGAAAAGAAAGGCATTGTCTACGTGCCGCACCGCCGGATCGATATTGCGTGGGACGGAGATGTCGATCAAGAACATCGGTCGATTCATCCGTTGCTTAACCGAGTGCTGCACATCATCCTCACTCACAAGATAATGCGCGGCGCCGGTCGACACCAACACGATATCGGCGGAAGCCATTTCCTTCCGAAAATCCTCAAAGGCGACCGCAGTCCCACCAAACCGGTTTGCCAATTCCAATGCGCTCTGTGGATTTCTGGTCGTCACCTGCACGTGCCTGATACCACTGGCAATGAAATGTCGCGCCGCCAACTTGGCCATTTCCCCCGCCCCCACCAACAACACCGTCTTCTCGCTTAAATCCGAGAAGATCTTTTTTGCTAACTCGACCGCGGCATAACTGACCGACACCGCCATCTCGGCAATCGTCGTCTCCGTTCTCACCCGTTTGGCCACAGAAATCGCCTTCTTCATGACCTTGTTCAGGATGATGCCGGTCGCCTTGTGCGCGAGCGCAACCTCGAAGGCCTCCTTGATCTGGCCCAGAATCTGAGACTCCCCCACGATCATCGAGTCAAGACTGGAGGCCACACGAAACAAATGGCTGATGGCTCGATCCCCCTGGTGCCAGTAGAGGTGGGGAGTCAGCTGTTCGGAGGAGAGCGACAGATGAGCATCGGCTAAGAAATCCTGGATACGTCCATACCCTGCTTCGATCTCATCGACAACTGCATAGACCTCAACCCGATTGCATGTCGAGAGTAATATCCCTTCCCGCACCCCCTGATACGAACAGAGACGGGCCAAGGCTTCGCCCATCCGGCTCTCAGGGATCGCCAGTTTCTCACGAATTTCAACCGGAGCGGTCTTGTGGCTTAAGCCGACAACGATAATGTGCATATCACGACACCGAACCGTGACTCTTGAGGACCACGCCAATCAGGGTCAGAATGACTCCCGCAAACCCGATAATCGTGAGGTAGGCCGCACGCTTAGCTCTCCAACCCACCGTCAGTCTTCCCGTTAATACCACGAAGTAGAATACCCAGGTCACTAACGCCCAGGTTTGCTCGGGATTCCAGTTCACATACGACCCTCGAGAGAACTCAGCTGAAAGTGCGCCGGTAATGATACCGAGCGTAAGCAGCGGGAATCCCGTCACAATCGACTGTTGGTTGAGGTGGTCGAGAAAGTCCAACGCCGGCAGCTTGGAGTAGAGGACATTGAAACGTTTGGACTTCAGGAGTCCATCCTGAATCAGATACATGAGACCGGATACAAATGCGACTGCGAACCCCACCGTACCGAGCATGCTCAGGGTGACATGGACCCAGAGGGTTCGAAACACCGGCGTGAGGGTAGGGGTGGTTTCCGGCAGCGCTGCGGCAGAAACCAACGAAAGCAATGCCAGAGGGACGATAAACGAGCCAATCACATGCACACGGTGGCGAAACTCCACTACGAGAAACACCAAAATCAATACCCAGGAAAAAAACGATAGCGCCTCTTGGAACCCCGGTGGAGAGACATCCGTCGCTGCAGTCATCCTTGTGACCAACGCAACCGTGTGCGAAACAAACCCAATCGCCGTCATACCCAGTGAGACTTTTGACAGGACTTCTGAAGGCCAAATCAAGTAGGCTAGGTAGGAAATAGTGGCCGCAAAATAGAGGGCCATCGTGACGACAAAAAACACTGCGGCCATAGAGGTCCATCCCCTCGACTTTTCAGGACAAACAGCCTGGTATCAAACAAGGAATTATATCGATGGCACGAGATGGGAGTCAACCAAACGAACGGGGGAAAGCTGGCAGATCAACTGCGCCTCGCCTTCCCGGCACCCTCTATGTCGTCGGTACGCCGATTGGACATCCAGATGATATCACCCTGCGAGCCCTTGCCATACTGGGACATGTCACGATTGTTGCCTCCGAAGACCCGCGCATAACTCAGGCCCTCCTGGCCCATCATGGCATCACCGCAACAGTCACAAGCTACGGCCCGTTCAATCGCCACGAGAAAATACCGTTGCTTCTGCATCGACTTACGCAGGGGCAGGATATCGCCCTTGTCTCAGATCACGGTACCCCCATCATATACGACCCGGGCAATCTATTGGTGACTGCTGCCCATCATGCAGGAATTCCGGTCAAGGCCATTCCCGGTCCCTCAACATTGACAGCAGCAACGGCAATCTCAGGATTTTCCGGTGATGCCATCGTCTTCGAAGGACGCCTTCCCTCGACCAATCAACAGCTCGCGCGGTACCTTTCGCACCTCCGCAAAGAGAAAAAAACTCTTGTCTTCTATGTGGCGCCACGAGCCCTCAGGGGGTTACTGAAAACTCTCGCGCGGACTCTCCCCACAAGACAAACGGTTATCGTAATGGATCTCACAACGGATAAAGAAACGCTTAGGCGCGGGAGACCGGATGAGTTGCTCGATCAAATCGGGCGAGTGGCTATGGACTCAGCGGTCACGGTCGTCATTGAAGGCTATCGGGCTGGATCGCATAGAAAGACAATGAGTGAAAAAACTCTTCCTGCTACTCATCTTCACGGCGACGGATGAGCACTCGATAGGATCCTTCGATGCGATCCTGTGAAACAACGGTGTGCCCCTCATTACTCACACTACGCGGGACATTCCGAATGGGATCTCCATCATCCAACAACACAGAAAGAACCTGCCCCTGCTCCATCGCTTCCAATTTCAGCTTCGTTTTGACGAAGTTATAGGGGCAAATTACTCCCCGTAAATCCAGCTCGGCGTGCGGTTGATCAGTCACCCCATCTGTCCCTTTCGACTGTGGAAATACATCTTAAGAAGGAACCGGTGGCCCTGTAAGCACTCGTCATGGGTCCGGGCAGTGCGTACAAAAAAGAAGGGGCAGCCCAGCGCTGCCCCTTCTCCACATTCACGGAACCTGTCTCGACTTAATTCTGACCCTTGACCAGATTTGGCTTGTTATAGTCCGCCCCGTAATCGGACTTATTTCCGACCGCATTGCCCCATCCTGGTTGCGGTTCACATTGCCAGCAAGGAGCTGCGCCGGTATATTCGCCGATTGGGCTTGTGATGCCGGAATCGATCTTACCGGGAAGAACAGAGCCGGCGATACCGCCGGTAATCCCCCCACGATTTGTCGCAATCGCACGCTCACTCTCGGGATCCGGACGCTGACCAAGACCTCCAAACCCCTGCTTTGTGGCATCGACATGGGTCACATAGGTCTCAATCACAAACTTTCTTCCAGTGCCATAGGGTTGATGAGCAGTGGTTTCTTCCATCACTTGAATCGTGATGTCGTCGCCAATATTGAGATTTTTAATGGCCTGCATGTTCGAACGATCTGTCAGGTGCAGGGTCATGATGGTACGGGCACCGTACCCTGACTTACCCTCCTGTCCTTCGTCGAATACCTTCCCTGCCCCACCTGTTTCAATCATGAGCCTGTTTTGCGCCAGGTCGATCGCAAACAACCGACCATAGACTGTTTCCGGCTGCGATAATCGATCTAGGAAATTGGTTCGATCGAAAGTGGTCACGCGAGTGCTCGACCCAGACACATCGCCGACCCCTTCACCGACCCCCAATCCAGATTGATTCGTTTGCAAACGCTCTTGAGCCATTGACACACCTACGGAACCGACAAAAATAATTGCCGCTCCTAGTGCCAACACCTTACGCATGTGCTGCCTCCTCGGTGAGATGTAACGGTATGTTAGGAAAGTTAAATGCCGACCACGAATGATGTAACCGATATCATAATTTGTAAATTCTTCATCACGTTACACTGGGGACTATAGGCTACCCTCTCCAACATGTCAACCAGGTAGATGAGCGTTTGCAGGATTTGAGTTCGCGTACAATCCGACTACTCCAAGTTGATCAAAAGCCATTCCATCCTCCGGCACATGTGGACCGATGGTGCCCAGAGGGAGGGTCGAACTCCCACTCTCTTGCGAGAACCGGATTTTGAGTCCGGCGCGTCTGCCAGTTCCGCCATCCGGGCATATCCATTCACGGCGAACCTTCATAGCACGAAGTCATGCGGCGGTCAATCTGCTCCCCTCTATCCTTAGCATGATCGGGAGTGTTACAATTCCCGCCTCATAACTCCTATTCACTAACCATCCGGAAGGACTCTCACACCATGGCGGACGTCCAGTGTGTCACGTGCGGACAAGCAGGAGAAAGTATCACAGACACCCTCTTCATGGGAAAACTTGAAACCGAGATCAAGGCCAAGGTTTGCAAGCCATGTTGGAAAAAATGGGAAGGCATGCGGGTCATGGTCATTAACGAGTATCAAGTCAATCTGGGCGAAGAAAGCGGCAGAGAACTCGTGAAGAAACAGATGAAGGCCTTTCTCAAGCTCGGTGAACAGACCGACACAGGAAAACTGGATCAGAACTATCGTCCACCAGCCTAAACCCCGAGCTCTGCCGGGCAGATAAAGATCGTGATATCCAGAATCTCCCGCGAATTTCTTCAGCGATCTCGCAGGCTTCGTTGACAGGCCGATTCGTGAAATGCTACATTGCTCTCCAGGTCCATCCACCGAGATGATCAGCATTTCCACACCATTCCAGATTTGAGGAAAAGGTCCTTCGTCGTGCTCACACAGTTACAGGTAAAAGGACTGATGTTCGACCCTTCCAATAATGCGTATATCGTGGTGCTGCGCGACGATGAACATTCCGACATGCTCCCTATTTGGGTCGGCAAGTCCGAAGCAGGTGCGATCAGCATGGCCCTCGAAAACGTCAC
This sequence comes from Nitrospira sp. CG24E, assembly GCA_002869895.2. Classification (GTDB taxonomy): domain Bacteria; phylum Nitrospirota; class Nitrospiria; order Nitrospirales; family Nitrospiraceae; genus Palsa-1315. The sequence goes on from NEWP02000010.1 coordinate 193,047, forward strand.
ACCGCCACGGCCGATGACGCACGACTTTATGAAGTCGCTTCTCGATGCCTACGACGCGAAAGTCATCAGCGTCGTGATTACAGACCTATCGGAGCATACGTATTTTGCAAAAATCCATTTGATGTACGAAGATTCAGAATATACCGTCGACGCAAGACCCAGCGATGCTCTTGCCATAGCACTGCGGAGCAACGCACCAGTATTTGCGAATGATTCAGTCATCACCAAACAGAGTTCCGATGAACTCCAACAGTGGCTGGAAAATCTCAAACCGGAAGATTTCGGCAAGCTGGACTCCTGATCCGGCAAAACGCACGACATGAGCAATATCGATTTACCAAAAGAGCAAGACCTGGTTGAATACCGGGTGGATCGCCTCCTTGAGGAAGCCACTACCGACACTAGGATCGTCGTCCTATCACGACAAGGAGACAGCCTCGATACCTTTCCGATTTGGGTTGGCGCTCCAGAGGGTAACGCCATCAAATTAGCGCTCGATACCATGATTACGCCACGGCCCATGAGCCATGATTTGATCAAGAGTTTTGCCGAGCATCTGAACATCACGATTCAGCGTGTCGTCATTGCGGACGTCAAGAACAGCACCTATTACGCCACCGTATACGTCTCCAACAAGGGGGTGGAACGAACCATCGATGCCAGGCCCAGCGATGCCATCTCGCTGGCCCTTCGCGCTCCTTGCCCGATCTACATTACCCATGACGTGTTGAAACGACGGAGCACTACAAACCTTGACGCCTGGCTGGCAAAACTCGAGTCAAAACATATCGGGACCCCGGAAGTACAGGAAACTTGATTCACCGAAGTGAAGGAGCTGAATAGAACGATGTCGACCTACATGCAAAAGCCATTAGATGTGCAGGAAAAGTGGTACCTCGTGAATGCGGAAGGCAAAACCCTGGGACGATTGGCGGCGCACGTCGCCGGAATATTACGCGGCAAACACCGGCCGACCTTTACCCCCCATGTGGATATGGGCGACCATGTTGTCATCGTAAACGCGGAGAAGATCCATTTGACCGGCAACAAGATGGCCACGAAGCTCTATCGCCACCATAGCGGATTCCCAGGCGGGCTCAAGACCGCAACGGCGCAGCATGTCTTTCGAAAGGATCCGACCGTGCTCTTAACCAAAGCGATTGAAGGCATGCTTCCCAAGAACCCATTAGGAAACCATATGGCAAAAAAACTTCGCGTCTATGTCGGGGCGACGCACCCACATCAGGCTCAGGGACCGGAACCCATTACTCTCTAATTCATCACCGCGAGCGAAACAAGGAGATAACGTAGCATGGCAGCAGCGACTCAATATGCAACCGGGCGACGAAAATGCGCAATTGCCAGAGCCTGGGTCACTGGGCGGGCGGGCGAGATCACCATCAACGAACAACCGATTGAAAAGGCATTTCCACGGCTGACCTTGCGGCAGATTATCCAGTTCCCGCTCGAAATCGGCGGTGTCATGGGGCAGTACTCTATCAAGGCCACGGTACATGGCGGAGGACCGACCGGACAGGCAGGCGCCTTGCGTCATGCGATTGCACGAGCATTAGTGGAGCTCAATCAGCCCCTCCGTACACCTCTGAAGAAGGAAGGCTTGCTGACACGCGATTCGCGCGTCAAGGAACGGAAAAAGTACGGACAGAAAGGTGCAAGAAAGCGCTTCCAGTATTCAAAGCGATAGACAGCGGAGCCACAATGAGAAAAAGGGAAGGCTCCAGGCCTTCCCTTTTTTTGTCTACTCGGTACAACGATGAAGAAAACACGAGTCGCCATCGCAGGGGCCAGTGGATATGCCGGAGCGGAACTCGTCCGACTGGCAGCTCTCCATCCCTACTTTGAACTCTACGCCGTCACATCGGAGAAATCTGCTGGGACTCCTGTGGCATCTGTATTCCCTAGCCTGGCAGGCCTCGTGTCGCTCTCGTTTCAGGCCCTCTCCCCCGATGCCTTGGCGGAACAGGCAGATGCGGTCTTTCTCGCCCTCCCCCACACCAAATCATTGACGCCGGTCGCAGCCTGTATCCAAGCTGGAAGGCTGGTAGTAGACCTCAGCGCCGATTACCGACTCAAGGACCCGTCCGTATATGAACAATGGTATCGAACACCGCATACTCATCCGGGCTTACTGAAGGATGCGGTCTACGGACTTCCGGAAGTGCATCGCACGGCCATCGCCAAGGCAACGTTAGTTGCGTCGCCTGGCTGCTATCCGACCGCAGCCGTTCTGCAATTGGCCCCGCTGTTTGCCCAAGACTTGGTGCAGCTGCAGAGCGTCGTCATCGATGCAAAATCAGGCGTGTCCGGTGCTGGGCGCAGTCCGGCCCTTCCCTATCATTTCCCTGAGGCCCATGAATCCATAGAGGCCTATAAGGTTGGGCAGCACCGCCACACCCCTGAGATCGAACAAGAACTCAGTGCATTACAAGCACGCCTGTCTCAATCGACGGAACCAGTTGCCGCACAACCGATCGTCACCTTCACACCGCACCTTGTACCGATGAACCGTGGCATTTTGAGCACCGCCTACTGCCGACTGAAAAGTCCGATGGCGTTGCCAGATCTGCGCAATCTCTATCGAGACTTTTACAAAGGCGAGCGCTTCGTCCGGGTCCAGGAAGATATCATGCCGAATCCACGCTATATAAAAGGATCCAACTATTGCGACATCGGTGTCTACCTCGACGCCCGATCTGGATCGGTCATCACCGTCGCCGCATTGGATAATCTTGTCAAAGGCGCCGCAGGCCAAGCCATTCAGGCCATGAACCTCATGCTCGGCTTCCCCGAGGAAACAGGCTTGACGGCTCCCGCCGCCTATCCCTAATCCTCAGTGAACAGATCGACTCTTTCACGATCATGACCAAAAAAACTCCAACCACATCTCTGCGCAGCGGGGTCACTGCACCGCAGGGTTTCCTTGCAGCAGGCATCCATTGCGGTATCAAAAAGACCGGCATCCTCGATCTTGCGCTTGTCGTCTCAGAGCAGAGTGGTCCGATTGCCGGCGTATTCACTCGCAATCAGGTGGTCGCAGCACCGGTGATCATCGATCGACTGCATCTGCGCAAGGGCATTGGACGAGCCATTCTCGTCAACAGTGGCAATGCGAACGCCTGTACCGGAGCCAAAGGATTGGCTGCCGCACAACAAACCGCCACACTGCTCGCGCAACGCATGGGTGTCCCCCGACATCATGTATTCATCGGATCCACCGGCGTCATCGGCCGTGTTCTGCCGGTCAGTAAAATCGTTGCCGGAATACCGCCATTACTCGCTCGGCTGAGCGACCGTGGAGGTCTCGATGCAGCGCGTGCGATCATGACCACCGATCTGCGACCGAAATCCATCGCCCTTCAGGACACCATCGGCGGTCGCTTGATTACCATCGGCGGGATGGCCAAGGGCTCAGGAATGATCCATCCCAATATGGCCACGATGCTGGGCTATTTCACCACGGATGTTTCGATTACCGCTCACGCACTCCAGCAAGCCCTCACCCTGGCGGTGAACGAATCGTTTAACTGCATCTCGATCGATGGAGATACCAGCACCAACGATACAGTTCTTTGTCTGGCCAACGGCAGAGCCAAGAACCCAACGATCAAAGAGGGCACAGCCGCCTTCCGCCGGTTCTTGTCACTCCTGACCGAAGCCTGCCAATCCCTTGCTCTGGCAATCTGCCGCGATGGCGAAGGCGTGACCAAGGTCGTAAAAATTGAAGTCACCGGAGCAGCCACTGTAGCCAAGGCCCAACAAGTGGCCTACACCATTGCAACATCTAATCTGGTAAAGACCGCCCTGTTCGGCGAAGACGCCAATTGGGGCCGTGTGATGGCAGCGATCGGCCGAGCCGGAGTCCCGATTACTCCATCAAAAATATCTGTGTTGTTTGGCGGGGTTCCGATGGTACAGCGAGGAGTTGGATTGGGCCTTCCTGCTGAACGCAAAATTGGGGAGGTCTTTCGTCAGAAAGAATTTCCAATCACCGTGGGGCTGGGGCAAGGACGTCACCGAGCCCATATATGGACAACCGATCTCTCATTTGACTATGTCCGTATCAACGCAAGCTATCGATCCTAGTGTATGAGCGCAGTTTGACTTCTGGCGATGAAATAGGGCAACATGGTGCCCCGATACTATCAATTATAGCTGTATACTATGGTCCTAACTCATCCATATCGGGAGGGAGACTGAGATGAAACGACTGGCAGCATTATCGGCCATATCGATCCTGGGATCACCCGCGCTCGCCCTGGCAGAAGAACACAGTGCAGGGTATCGGGGAATCGGGATGTTGTACTATATTTTCATGGCCGCGATTTTGATCTACGGTGTCAACGATGCGTTCGGTAAGAAGGCCATGTATGTGGCGGCGCCGATTATTATCATCGGGTTCTATCTGCTATTGCCCGACAACTAAACGACTAACGCCAGTGCATGTTGTAAAAAGGGGGAGTCGGCCAAGGCCGGCTCCCCCTTTTATTTTGCAGTCTCCCTTAAAGAAGATATTAGGGTGGGAGGAGCGCGCACCTACCGAGGACAGCATAGGTACGGCGGTGATCTCGGCGGGACTTTAGGCTTCCCAGTCAAGCTGGGCCTGCACACCATCCCAACGCTCGATCCCCTGATGAACCATATTCCCTCGGGGCGTTAAGCTCCCCCCACACGGATACGATATTCTTCCAATGCGAATCAGTCAAGCATTGGCACACAACAGAATATTCGTAAGCTCAACTCCCCGCCAGAGATAATGAAATGCTATCGGCGTGTGTACGCATAGATTCAGAAATTCTAAGTAGCCGATCCCCTTTTCTCCTCTGAACATTCGGAGAAACCATTGTCCCTCCTTTCTCATTCAGGAGGAGAATGGTTCCTGCAATTTCTTCTTCCCCCAGTGCAGCGGACTCTCACTCTGGCGCTGGCTCTCGTACTTTTCTCCCCATTGCACCGCAATCTAATGACCACCACGTCATGCCAATTTGTACCCATTCTGTGCCATTGCTATCTGTTACATTACTGAACGGCCTTGCAGAATTTTGGACAATTCCACTGCTCCATCGAAGTTTTCTCATTAAATAACAACACTATAGGATGATTCTTCGGTGGTCTCGCTCTTGCTCTCCACCAGGCTGGCCGTATGGGTCCCCGTAAAGGAGATTTTGGCATGAAAACCCGATCCCAGTTATCGATTAAGGGGGTGCTGTTTCAGGCGATCTCGCAATCGTCGCCACTCATTATTACCAAACCATCGCACCGCATCCGTCTTGGTGTTCTGGCGCTGGCTGTCACGGTAAGCCTGCTTCTCTTGACTGGCGTCGCGATCAGTCCTGCCACAGCCATGACGATTCAATATTCCTTTACCGGAACTGTGAATCAAGTGACCCACCGATTGTCATCGACATTCAGTGCGAGCCCGATCTCATCAGCTATGTCAGGCTTCATGACCGTGAACACGACAGACACGAATCCTCTCAATGCCAATATCGGTAGCTATACAGTCACAAACTTCAGCCTGAACATTGAAGGCTATACCGCGACAATGGGAACGTCCGGTAATATAGAAGTTAGAAACGGGCCACCAGGTAACGATCAGTTTAATGTGACAGTGAATACGCCTAATGGCCCGACGGTGAGTTCCTTGGCTCCGAGGATATTTGAGATTCAACTGCGCGGTCCCAACAGTCTATTTGCCAGCGATACACTGCCAATATCTTCTCCGAGTATCACTTCTTTTACTAACCGCAATCTGTGGCGTCTGGTATTTGGGGCTGGAGCTAACAGAACGGTTTCAGGGATCATAACAGCGGTGACAGCCGTGGCAGTTGTGCCATTGCCACCTGCGGTGATCCTATTCGGCACAGCGTTGGTAGCGCTGGTCAGCCTTGGGGCAGGAAACTGGAAACAGAGAAAAACACCTCTCCCCTAGGCATCAGGCAAGGGAGAAACGCGGACATTCAACGTCGTTATATGTCCGTGACCGACCAATGAACCAAAGGCTCATATCTACATCCGCACAGCGACAGAAATACAGAATATCCCTGATTCTCCTCACGCTATTTTTCTCCCCTGAGCTAGCCTTTATTCTCACTTCGAATAGTGTGAAACATAACAGCTAGCTCACCGCCAGTTTCTTTTGCTGATACCATTCTTATTAAGAATTCTCGATTCGGAAAAACTATTTTAAGTCTGCAACGCCACATTTCTATTAAACGATCAGCAAGAAAGACATCTTCTTGATCCGTTGTTTCCAAACTGGACTTCCCAAACAAAGAGGGGATTTCGACAAGATTAAATGCTTGCTCCGCCTTCGTTTTGTCGCCCCTGTAACGAAGCAATGCTTCGTTCAATCGTTTTCTGTCTTCGCTGTCCTCAATGGTATCTTGCAAAAACACCATTCCATCAATCTCTACAAACTCAGGCCAGAATAGTTGAGAGTAAATCGGCATATGTCATTGGCTAATATCCTTTCGGCAATTCATCAGGCCGTGGAGCTCTCGGTACTTTTGGTAGAGATCCCGGTCCTTTCCCCTCTTTAGGTTCAAGAATAAACGGAGGCTCAATGCCCCCATGCGGCTTTCCATCCGTTTCACTGGGTTACCAGCAGCATCAAACTCTGAGGCGACCAGAAAACAGGGACATTGTACTTTTTGGCTGCATCTGGCCCATTCCGTCGTACGCGCGTCCACGGTGGACCTCCTGATTCCATAACTTTCCCAGAGGGAGTAGCAGATTGTTCTTTACTGCGCGCATCGAACAATCGTCATCTATCTAAATGATCCCTCCAAGCTCGCGCGTATTCCCTCTCTTGGAAGGGCACCCCTGTTGGTCGATGTGCGGCCGTCGAACGAGGCCCATCCGATTCTCTCCACCTTACTTTGGGGAAGTGGCCGAGGCTGCCCTTTACTGCGCGCATTGAACGAGCACCGTTTCACCGTGCGCGTTCTGCGAGCAAGAAGGGCACCTGGCTACTTCCTCATTCTTCTCAGAGTACGCGTTCCGCGAACAAGGAGAACGGTTCGCCACTCTATCGTCTCGTTCTGAGAATGAGGGAACAACGCGTAGAGGAGATACGGAACGAACCAGATCGCGCGAAGTCGTGCAAAATCTCGCCGGACGGGCGGATGGGGCACACCGCTAGGCATGCCCCGTCCCTTCTGCCTCTTCATATTCATCGATGAGCTGTTCAAGTTCATCGAGTTCGGCTGGTCGAACGTTCTGAAACGAGACCCCGAATGTATCTTCTTCGACCCATTGCACACGCGCTGCTTCGATCGAAACCGGTTCCACCGCTCCGGGAATCACCAACCGCACACGGATCACCTTGCCTGGATAGACCTCAAGGTCACAGTCGAACCTGGCGCCTCCGATTGAGAGATCCAGGGTAACCGCTTCAACCTCATGGGAGTTTCCGAGCAGAAACCCCTGCACCTGTAACGGAACCCGCCGATGCGTTCGTCGATCCACGTTACTCATAGGTTGACAGGCTCACCATGACGATGGGAGTAGCACTGACCTGGCCGAGACATCAGAATACTCATTCTTCATGTATGCAGCATGCAATTGGCGGCGCTGCTGACACCGTGGTCGAGTACGGTCTTCTCGACGTTAATGGTTTTCACCACCCCGTCTTCAACCACCATGGAGTAACGTTCAGAACGCCCGTTCAACCCGTAATCAGGCAAGTCAAGGCTCAAACCGATGGCACGGGTAAACGCGCCATCCGCATCCGACAGCATCGTGACCTTGCCATCGGCCCCATGCTGTTTCCCCCAAGCCTGCATGACAAACGGATCGTTGACCGAGACACATACGATGTCATCGACGCCCTTGGCCTTGAGATCATCGGCTTTGGCGACGAAACCTGGCAGATGGTTGGCCGAACAGACCGGTGTATAGGCGCCCGGCAGGCCGAAGAGCACGACCTTCTTCCCTTTTAACAGCGTTGCAGTATCGATATTTGCAATGCCGTTGGCGCTGAGTTGCTTGAATGTAGCGGCCGGCACAGGATCGCCTACTTTAATGGGCATCTGACGCTCCTCTCATCATGTAGTTTGATTACCGAAGCTTGAGGACCTTGCCGTCGAGTAAGGTGTCCGTCATAAACTTCTCGAAATTCTTGTTGTACAGTTCGTTGAGCAATTCCTGAGCATCCTCTGGATCGAACCAAAAGACCTGGTTGGTTCCAGCACTGGTGAGGGCCTCGCGTACCTGGCTGCCGTCCGCGTGATTTTTCACGTACACAACCAGCCGATTCTTCGCGGTAAGGGCCGTCTGCCCGATACTGCTCTTGGCATCCACGCCGATTTCAACAAGCTGGCCTGTGATCGTCACGTCTGCTTCCGCTGCCCCACTCTCTTTGGCGACAGCCGCATTCCAGCCTCTCTCTTTGAGATAGTCGACAAAGGCCTGTGCTGTGACCTTGCCGAGGGTGCCGCTGGAGAGGTCGAAGTGACTCTCTCCGCCCCATAGATGATATCTGGTGCCAAGGTGCGATCGATCGTTGCGGTTATCTTCAAAAGGCAGGACCGCGACAGTCGCAGCACCCATTGCAGCAACCTTCTCATTGGCTCCATAGGCGATGGGAACCTTCAAGTCGATGCGCTCGCCCTTGCCGGCACAGCCGACTGCCAATACGACAATCCCGAGGAGTCCGATTACGGCAGTTTCAATGCGTCTCATGTATTCCTCCTTCGTGATGCGATCCGGTTGTCTGTTGGGTAGAGCTCCACCTGAAGAAATTGCGATGGCCTATTGCGTCACGAAATGTGCCCGCCGATTCCGTTGATAACAGCCTTCGCTCTGCTGCGTGCAGGAAGGTCTTGCTTCGCCATAGCTTGTGGTCTCGAGCTGTGAGGCAGGAACACCCAAATCTTGCAGATATTTCTTGGTCGAGCGCGCCCGCTTCTCACCCAGGACAAGATTATAGGCTACGGTGCCACGCTCATCGCTATGGCCTTCGATCAGCGCGGTCTTACTCCCATTGGCGCGAAGCCATCCGGCATTGGCATCCAGCACCGGCATTGCATCCGCTCGAATTTGAAACTGGTCGAAATCGAAGAATATATCGCTCAATGTATTGTTGCCGGAAACCGTGTTCGGCGAGAGCGAGAGGTTGGCCGGTACACTGCCGGAAGGCCGGTCGAACGAACGTTCCAACGGTATCGTCTTGATCGCATCCGGCAAGATTTCCTCGCTCTTGCTCTGACCTGCCTTTAATGCTCGATCTCCTGACGAGGAAGAGATTTGCTTACCGGAACAGCCTGCGACCAGAAGCATAAGGATTAGACTCAGGCTAATGGCTCTTCGATTCATAACGATAGCCTCCTATTGCCGTATCATTGGTCCGGTTACTCCGTCAGAATCAGGCTAGACTTCCCCCTCGCCTTGACTGACCTGCCCATCCGCCCACAGGGCTCTTCACAGAGCTATAGGTCCCAGACTATTTCTTTCACTTATAGGCCATCGGCAGGTGACCGTCAACCCAAGATCCCTCAACTCACCCTCGATAGGGTCTCGGTGTCAGGATGCTTTTCGAGCTGGAAGTTGCATCCATCTCCGGCTTTCGATAAGGTGCGGCTCATGACCCATTCCCTCGCGCGTTCGCTCGTCCTTGCCGGCGCGAGCGGGCTTTTTCTCCCACTGAGTTTCCCGAAATCCGATCTTGGGTTGTTAGCCTGGATCGCCATCGTGCCGCTACACTGGGCCTTGGACGGCAAGAGCAAGTCGCAAGCCTTTTGGATCGGTTGGCTCTCCGGCACGATTGCCTTTACCGGCATGATGTCCTGGGTCGTGACCGCCATGAACACCTACGGCAAGGTTCCGCTCGTGATCAGCTACGGACTCATGTTGCTGCTTACGGCCTACCTCGGCCTCTATGTCGGCCTCTATTCTGCCGGAACCGTATGGTTTCAGACCCTGATTCCCCGCTACGGCCTTTTTGCAGTCCCCTGCTTGTGGGTCACGCTCGAACTGATCCGAACCTATGCGCTAAGCGGAATGCCTTGGGGGCTCCTCGGTTATTCGCAATATCGCCAGATCGAGATGATTCAGATTGCGGATCACATGGGGGTGTACGGAGTCTCGTTCCTCATCGTGCTGGTCAATGTGGCCCTCGCTGAATTGATATCCTGGCTGATGCCGCTGCTTCGAGGATTCCGTCCTGCAAAGCTTCCCTGGGAACTTGTGACGATGGCGGCAATGCTGGTAACGCTCTCATGGGAATATGGCTTGGGGATGTCATCCGGAGCGCCCTTTGCCGATATTCCCCGATCCTCTATCAACGTAGGAGTTGTGCAGCCGAACGTGGATCAGGCCGTGAAATGGGATAATGCCTATCGAGAAGAGACTCTCGCGCGTTTCGACCGGCTGACGGAACGGATCGGCCATACGACAGACTTGGTGATCTGGCCGGAAGCGGCAACACCGTTCATCTTCGAGCGGGAGCCGGTCTATCAGCTGCAACTCATTGCGCTGGCCAATCGAGTCCAGACACCCATCTTGTTTGGAAGCCCCGCCCTCCGTTTCTATCCCGATCGGCGGCCCTATCTGATGAACAGCGCCTATCTCCTCTCCCCCGACGGCCAATTGCTGGGACGTTACGACAAACAGCATCTGGTGCCGTTCGGAGAATATATTCCTTTCAAATCTTCGCTGTTATTTTTCCTCGACAAATTGGTCGAGGGGATCGGTGATTTCGAAGCGGGACCCGGCCCGACAACCTTGACCTTGACGCCAAAGCTCCAGTCTGCCACGACAGGCTCTGCATCTCGGTCGGTAAAGTTCGGTGTGGCGATCTGCTACGAAGTGATCTTTCCGAATCTGGTGCGGCAATTCACTGCGAATGGGGCGGAGTTCATGGTCACCGTAACCAATGATGCCTGGTTTGGCCCATCGGGGGCTGCCTCGCAACATTTCTCGATGGTGGTATTCCGCTCGGTCGAGAATCATGTGGCCTTCGCTCGTTCAGCCAACACCGGCATTTCAGGATTTATCGACCCCTTCGGGCGCATCGTCGAGGCGACGCCGATCTTCACGGAGCAGGCTGTCAAGGCTACAATCCAGGCCTGGCGTCCGGATACGTTTTACAGTCGCCACGGCGATGTGTTTGCTTACGGCTGTGCTATAATCTGCGCGCTTTTGTTCCTCTTTGGCATGTTCCGAACCAAGGAATCCGAGCCGGACGCAGTGCCGATATAACTAGGAGCCTGTCCGACATTGACCGTTCTACGTCGGGCAGGTGCTTAAGAAAGGATCGCTCCATGTTGGATGAGATAAAGAATCGTGTGCGGGCTGTCGAACAGTTGGTATCGGAACTACGGGGGCATCTTTGACTTCGCTCGCATGACAGCCGAGCTGGCACATCTTGAAGAACAGACGTCGCAGCCCGATTTTTGGAGTCACGCGCAGAAGGCCGCTAAAATCAGCCGGAAAAAGTCCACGATCGAGCGAGACCTTCAGCAGTGGCGCGAGATCGACGAAAAAATGAACGACCTGGGCGCGCTACTCGAATTGGCGGAAGAAAGCGGCGACGCAGGACTCGCGAAGGAGCTCACCACTGAACTGGATCGGTTTGAGCCGAAACTCGCCGCCCTGAGGCTTGAGCTTCTGCTCTCAGGCGAACTGGACCCCAACAACGCGATTGTGGCAATCCATCCTGGCGCCGGTGGGACCGAATCGCAGGACTGGGCGCAGATGCTCTTGCGCATGTACGTCCGTTGGGCCGAAAGCAAGAAATTCAAGATCGAAACGTTGGACCTGCTCCCAGGAGAAGAGGCGGGCGTGAAGAGTGTGACCCTATCGGTAACAGGGGCCTATGCCTATGGCTATCTCAAGGCAGAAGCCGGCGTGCACCGGCTGGTGCGCATTTCACCCTTCGATGCAAACAAACGGCGACATACCTCCTTTGCCTCAGTCTTCGTGTACCCTGAGGTGGATGAGGATATCGACCTCGTGATCGAAGACAAAGATCTGAAGATCGATACCTTTCGAGCCGGCGGAGCCGGCGGCCAGAATGTGAACAAGGTTGAGACGGCCATCCGCATGACGCACCTGCCGACCGGGATCGTGGTGCAATGTCAGAATGAACGGTCGCAGCTCCAAAATCGCAATGGTGCGATGAAGGTTTTGAAGGCGCGCCTCTATGAGCTGGAGTTGAAGAAAAAAGAAGCGGAGTTCAATGCGATCGTCGGAGAGAAAAAGGACATCGCCTGGGGCAGTCAAATTCGCTCCTATGTATTTCAGCCCTATCAAATGGTCAAAGATCACCGGACCGGCCACGAAGTGGGCCAGGTAGCAGCCGTCATGGACGGAGATCTCGACGGGTTTATCGAGGCCTATCTGAAGATGAAGCAGCGTGGGGCAACTGCTCTCAGCTATCAGCAGTCGGGAATGGATGAGTTCGATAGCTAGCGAAGGGAACATATCATGCGGGCGGACTGTACATGGATGAGCTGAACGAACAGCAGCAACAACGCATTAAGAAGCTCGATGCTCTTCGAGAAGCCGGTGTGGCGCCCTACGGCACACGATTCGACGTGAAGGACCGAGCCGGCGCCGTCATCGCACTCCATGGCGAGAAAACCAAAGAAGTACTGGAAACGGAAAAGGTCTCTTGCACCTTTGCGGGACGCATCGTCGCCCTCCGGCGATTCGGTAAGGCAGGTTTTGCCGTATTGCAAGACGGCTCCGACCGGCTTCAGGTGTATCTGAAAAAAGATCGCCTGTCGGAGCAGGGCTATCGTGTCGCGGAGCTGCTCGACTTGGGCGATTGGATCGGCGTGACCGGCACCCTCTTTCGCACAAAGACGAATGAGTTCACCGTCGAGGTCACCCAGCTGACCTTCTTGAGCAAAGCCCTCAGACCCCTTCCGGAAAAGTGGCATGGATTGACGGATGTGGAAACCCGCTATCGGCAGCGCTATGTCGACTTGATCGCCAATCCAGAAGTCCATGGCATCTTTGCCATGCGCAGCAGAATCATCGCCGGCATCCGCTCCTTCTTAATCGAACGAGGCTTCCTGGAGGTCGAAACTCCGATGATGCATCCGATTCCCGGAGGCGCGGCAGCGAAACCTTTTGTGACCCATCATAATGCCCTGGGGGTCGATCTCTACCTCCGTATCGCGCCGGAACTCTATTTGAAACGGTTGATCGTCGGCGGTTTCCCCCGCGTGTTCGAAATCAATCGCAATTTCCGGAATGAAGGCATCTCGACGATTCACAATCCCGAATTCACGATGTTGGAGTTCTACGTGTCCTATGCCGACTATCAGGATCTGATCGTCCTCACGGAAGAACTCGTCTCTTCCCTGGCCCAGCAAGTCCTCGGTAAAACAGTCATCGGCTATCAGGGCAAGGAAATCACTCTCACGCCTCCCTGGCGCCGGTGGTCCTATCACCAGGCGATTCTGGAAGTGAACAACCTCGATCCTTCCGTCCTTGAGGACCAGGACAGGGCGGTTGCTGCGGCCAAACAACTGGGCATCGCGGTCGACCCGAAATGGCCTCTCTTCAATATCGTAAACGAAATCTTCGAGGAAACGGTCGAGCCCAATCTGATTCAGCCGACGTTCATTACCGATTACCCGATTGAAATTTCCCCGCTCGCGCGGCGCAAGGACTCGAACCAGGCCTTGACCGATCGCTTCGAGCTCTACATTGCCGGTCGTGAAATCGCTAACGCCTTTTCGGAGTTGAACGATCCGCTGGATCAACGGAAACGATTCGAAGGGCAAGCGGCGCAGAGAGCGGCCGGCGACGAAGAAGCCCATCTGGTGGATGAAGACTTCCTGCGCGCCTTGGAGTACGGCATGCCGCCGACCGCCGGCGAGGGCATCGGCATCGACCGTCTGATCATGCTCTTCACCGACCAAGCCTCGATCCGCGATGTCGTCCTCTTCCCACAACTGCGGCCTGAGAAATAACGGTGGCCCTCCCCTACGAAATCTTTGTCGGGTTGCGGTATCTACGCGCAAAGCGCCGGAATCGGACGATTTCATTGAACACGGTCGTCTCCATTGCCGGGATTACACTCGGCGTGGCGGCCCTCATTGGAACCGTCGGCATCATGACCGGGTTCAAAGAGGACATCCAGGCCAAGATTCTTGGCACGACGGCCCATATCATCGTGCAGGATCGGATGAAGGAGAGCATGGGCGAGTACGACCCCCTCGCCAAACAAGTCGCCACCGTGCCCGGAGTCCTGGCGGCCACTCCCTTTGTGCTCAAGCAGGTCTTACTCACAACCCCAACCGCTGTGCAGGGCATTGTGATCCGCGGCATCGACCCGCAACGAGAAGGCCTGGTAACAGAGCTCGCCAAGAATCTGTCGACCGGACAGCTCGATGACCTCAGCCGTCCGGTCAAAGTCACACAACCCCCTGCAGACGACCCAACCGGCCCGGCGGTGGAGACAGAAAAACCCGGCATTATCCTAGGCAAGGAATTGGCCTTACGACTCGGTGTCTTCATCGGCGACACGGTCAACGTGGTCTCCCCTGTCGGTCCGATCAGCGCCATCGGCATGGTGCCCAAGATCAGGACCTTCGTGCTGGTCGCCCTGTTTTCATCCGGCATGTACGAATACGATTCGTCGTTGGCTTACATCGACCTCGCAGAAGCACAAAAGTTTTTCAACATGGGTCAGACCGTCACGGGCATCGAGATCAAAGTCGCGGACGTCTTTCACGCAGCGGAAACAGCCCGCTCGGTGGAACAGTCGCTCGGCTTCGCCTATGGGGCGCGCGACTGGATGCAGATGAATCGCAATCTCTTCTCGGCGCTCAAGCTCGAAAAGACGATGATGTTTCTGTTACTCGTCTTAATCACGATCGTGGCCTCCTTCAATATCGTCAGCACCCTCACCATGATCGTGACGGAAAAGCAAAAGGAAATTGCGATCCTCAAGGCCATGGGCGCGACGCGCAAAAGCATTAGACGTATCTTCATGCTGAATGGATTGATCATCGGCCTGTCCGGGACGGGCATCGGCATTCCGCTCGGCTACGCGTTTCTCTGGCTGATCCAGACCTTCTGGACCTTCGACCCCTCGGTCTATTACATTTCTCGAATACCTGTCCATGTACAGGCCATGGATGTCATCCTCGTGGCTGGCTCCGCCATCGTGATTAGCTTTGCCGCCACGGTCTACCCCTCCTTCCAAGCAGCCAAGCTGGAACCGGTGGCGGCACTGCGTTACGAATGATCGTCACCCGTCAACCGTACGAGCCGATTCCACTATGCGAATGACCATTGACATTTGACGATCACCCGAGAATTTCATGATCACTGTCACCTCTTTGTACAAATCGTTCCCGATGGGCGGCCAAACCCTCACGGTGCTGAAAGGCGTCAACCTACAAATTCAGCGGGGGGAGTTGATTGCGATTGTCGGAGCTTCAGGCGCAGGGAAAAGCACACTGCTCCATATTATCGGGACGCTCGATCGTCCCACGACAGGGACCGTCCATTTCGATGGCCAGGACATGTTTCAGATGTCGGAAGGAGAACAGGCGGACTTTCGAAATCGGCGTATCGGATTTGTCTTCCAGTTCCATCACCTCCTGCCGGAATTCACAGCGCTCGAGAATGCCTGTATGCCGGCTCTGATCCAGCGACGGAGTCCGGTAGACATAGAACCGGAAGCGATCGCCCTCTTGCAGGAGGTCGGGTTGGGAGCGCGGCTTCATCACAAGCCAGGTGAGTTATCGGGCGGTGAGCAGCAGCGCGTGGCGGTCGCGCGAGCCCTCTTGCAGAAACCGGATCTCGTCTTGGCTGACGAACCGACAGGAAACTTAGACACCCATACGGGCGAGGCGCTCTTCGCCATGATGCGAGAACTGAACAAGGCGCGCGGGACGACCTTCGTCATCGTCACTCACAACGACAAACTGTCCGCCCAGGCAGATCGTATTATCCATATGCAGGATGGTCAGATTGTGTAAGACGATGCGCCGCCATCTTGTTGTCTATTTCACACGACAACCGACCCCTCATTTACATTCATGGGTTCTCGTCGTCTAACCTTGACGAGAGCCATTTCATCCAATAAACTCAGAAACATCTTTCAATTCGCACGGAGTGGTCCTGTTATGTCTTATCACCGTTTAATCCTTGCCATTACGGTCGTAGCAGCCCTCATGATACCGGCGCAGGCGATGGCCCTTGAATTTGTCACTGTCGGACCGCGAGCCATGGGCATGGGCGGCGCCGGCGTGGCTGTTACGACGGATGCCTTGGCCACCTATTGGAACCCTGCCGGGCTCGCAATGACTCAAACTGTGGACGTCAGGATTCAAGGCAGCGGACAGGTGATCGATCGTCTTGGCATTGCCGATGCCATTCATGATCTCGAAAAGTTCGATCCCAATGACCCAAATGCTGCAACGAATGCTCAAACCATCGCCAATCGGATCAATAAGCCCGGTGCAACGGTATCGGTCAATGGGTCTGCCGGGCTCTATATCAAAGGTCACTTGGGGGAACATGCATTTGGAGTAAACGTCTCCGATGTCGTGACAGGCGGTGGATTCATCCCCAGAGGAAATCTTGTTCAACCCGTGGGTGCTACCATTACCGGCACGATGGCCCTGCAGGCGTTAGAGGCCAGACAGATCGCCTTCTCCTATGCCTATGCCTTTGCCGACAAGACATTTTCGTTCGGCGTGACGGGGAAAATTCTCCAGGGAGCCGCCTACAGTGGGAGCACGACCCTCACCCAAGGAACCGAAGTTTCGATTACTGACAACTTTGGGAAACCGACGATCTCGACCGCCTTTGGTATCGACGTTGGAGCCATCTACCGCCCCTCCTCCTGGCTGCGCTTTGGCGCTGTGGCGAAAGACCTCAACCAACCGACCTTCGATGCGGTCGGAGGAGGAGAACTGAAATTGAGCCCTCAGGTCAGAGCCGGAGTCGCGGTCAACCCCTATTCTTCGCTGACCTTGACGGCAGATGTGGATGCAACTTCCAACAAGACCTTTGTTCCAGGCGTCAAAAGCCAGATCTTGAGTCTCGGAGCCGAGCAGACCATCTTTTCTGAATTCCTCTCGTTCCGCGTCGGCGGCTTCAAGAATATGAAGGATGCCGGGACCCCCTTCACCCCAACCGCAGGGTTGGGCCTACGGATTTTTGCTTTCCGCGCCGACGTCGGCGGCGGATACGATTTCCGGGAACAGGGTGCACTGGTATCCGGCTCTCTCTCTTTGACATTCTAATGGTATACTAAACCGATGTTCATGCTCCATCACATCAGACATGCAATCGCCATCTGTCTTCTTCCTCTCCTAGTCGCCGGTTGCGGCGGGTTGCAGGAAGTGTGGGAAGGGCCAGGGGCTAAGGTATTCCGGCCCCAAGCGATCGCTGTCCTCCCACCCATGGCGAGCCAATACGATAGCGCGCGCGAAGATATCCAAGAGGTCTTGTCAGGAGCTCTGAACAAGTCAACCGCAATCGAACGAGTGGTATCTCCGGAAAATGTGACGGATATCTTCCAGGGTTCGAAAGAAGCGTTCGATGCGCTGGTATTTTACTTCTCCCGTCTGGAAATGACAGGCCAGTCCGACAAGGACTCCGCTGTGAAGCTGGGCAAGGCGCTGAATGTGGACTCGTTCTTGGTCGTGCGGGTGAACTCGTGGGAATACATGCGCAAGGAAGGCGATAATGTCGGTCGTGTGGGCCTAAGCCTTCGCCTGATCGATGCCACCACCGGCACCACCGTCTGGAAGGCGCGCCATGAACGGTCCAGCAGCTATATGTTCTACCGGCCCTATTTAAAGGATGTCGCGAAAGATCTGGCCGCTGAAATGATCGCGGCCATGCCTCCCCAAGCCAAACCATAGTCCCCGCCTAGTCTTGTTATTTGGTTCATCTGGTTTGTTTGGTCTATTTGGCTTGTCTGGTTTTTGGGTTGGACGAAACTAACCAAATCAACAAAACAAACAAGATCAACCAGAGAAACCAGATAGACCGCACACGCAGAGTTTTTCCGCAGCCTGTTACCGTAGCTTTGGCTGAGCCGCCCGCATGGCGGTTTTCAATGAGCGGACAAACTCTCCTACCTGTTTCACCATCTCTGGCTTCTGTTGGTGTGCGGCGATCTGTTTGACGATCGCGCTGCCGACAATCACCCCATCGGCAATGGCTGCAACATTGGCCGCATCCTCCGGCGTCGCAACCCCGAAACCGACCGCCACTGGAACACGAGTAATCTTTTTGATCTTCTCAACGTTCTTCCCTACATCGGCCACGTTGCGCAGTTTTGCTCCAGTGATCCCGGTGAGGGACACATAATAGACGAAGCCCTGTGACTGGCGCGCCACAAATGTCCGTCGTTCCGCCGTACTGGTAGGGGCAAGAAGAAAAATCAGTTGAAGCCCAGCCGCCTCGGCAGGCCCTCTGAACAGGCCTGCTTCATCCAAAGGCATGTCAGGTACGATCAGCCCGTCTACACCAGCCTGAACCGCCTCTTGGCAAAACCGTTGGGGACCAAACGCATAGACATTGTTGTAATAGGCCATTAAGACCAGTGGAACTTGGGTCGTGGACCTGAGACGTGTGATCATGGGGAAGATCGTTCGCAGCGATGTCCCATTACGCAAAGCCCGTTCTGCCGCCTGTTGGATCACCGGACCATCGGCGATGGGATCGGAAAACGGGACACCCAGCTCAATGATATCGACCCCTGCCCGTTCTAACTCCACCACAAGCTCTTCGGTCTCTTTCAGCGAAGGGTCACCTGCCATCACGTAGGCAATGAGGGCCTTCTCACCGGCCTGCCTAAGCCGTGCAAAGGTGCGATCAATCCTGAAAGTCACAGCGCAATCCCTCGCATCTTTGCAATCTGCTGAACGTCTTTATCTCCACGACCGGACAGATTCACGACCAGAATCTGGCTCTTCTTCATCTTGGCCGCCACTTTTATCGTATGGGCAATGGCATGAGCGCTTTCGAGGGCCGGCATGATCCCCTCTTCTCTGGCCAATAGGTCGAAGGCGGTCATGGCTTCGTCATCAGTCACCGAGGTATATTCGGCCCGGCCTTGGTCCCTCAAATAGCTGTGCTCGGGTCCGACCGCCGCGTAATCCAATCCGGCTGAAATCGAATGTGTCAGATTTACTTGCCCATCGTCATCTTGGAGCAAGTAGGTCATGGTACCTTGCAACACACCTGGCTTACCTCCAGAAAAACGCGCAGCGTGTTTTCCGCTTGCGACCCCCAGGCCGCCGGCTTCAACGCCGATCATCTTCACCTTCTTGTCTTTGATAAACGCGTGAAAAAGTCCTATGGCATTGCTGCCACCGCCGACACAGGCAATAAGGCAATCCGGCAACCGGCCTTCTGCCGCCAGGATCTGTCGCCGCGCTTCACGCCCGATGATGGATTGGAAATCCCGGATCATCATGGGATAGGGATGGGCTCCAAGCACCGAACCGAGGATGTAGTGGGTCGTGCGGATGTTCGTCGTCCAATCCCTCATCGCTTCGCTGATGGCATCCTTGAGAGTTCGGCTTCCGGCATCGACTCCTGTTACAGTCGAGCCGAGCAATCTCATACGAAACACGTTCAGCGCTTGGCGCTGCATGTCTTCGGTCCCCATATAAATTTCACATTGAAGCCCGAACATCGCCGCAACCGTCGCCGTCGCCACCCCATGTTGTCCGGCACCGGTTTCAGCGATAATACGGGGCTTCTTCATCCGCTGAGCCAGCAGCCCTTGCCCGATCGCGTTATTGATTTTATGAGCCCCGGTATGACAGAGGTCTTCGCGTTTCAAATAGATCTTCGCCCCACCCAAACGCTTTGTGAGTCGTTGTGCAAAGTAGAGAGAGGTGGGCCGTCCAACATAGTGTTTCAAGTAATAGGCGAGCTCCGACTGGAAGGCCCGGTCTTTTTTCACCAGGGCATATTCCTGCTCCAATTCAAGCAGGGCCGGCATCAGGGTTTCAGGGACATAGCGTCCGCCATAGGCTCCGAAACGACCTTGTTTGTTGGGAACCGAACTCATCACGCCCTCATGCTCCCTCGATCAGGTTTCTTTGGTTAGGAGGTTTTTTTTGGTTTCTCTCGTTCTTCGAACCAAATCAACGAAACAAACAAAACAAACCATATGAACAAGACAGAGCGGAGCGCTGCAGTATAAACGGGCTCATGTCGGTGAGACAACCCTTGCAGCTCGAATGAATGCCCGCACTTTCTCGTGGTCTTTCTTGCCCGGTGACCGCTCGACGCCGCTGCTCACATCCACTCCATAGGGCTGTACCGCCTGAATCGCCTTCGCAACATTGTCGGGGGTAAGTCCGCCGGCCAGGAGAATATTCGCAGCCTTGGCGACTTCTGCGGCAAGCTGCCAATCGATCACCTGTCCAGTGCCTCCATAGGCCTGGTCTGAAAACGCGTCCAGTACGAACCCCCGAACGCTGGCCCTTCCACGAAACTCTGCCAAAGCGAGAAACGTGCTCCGGTCTTTCACACGAAGCGCCTTCAGGACCATGCGACCAAGCTCTTTGCAGTAAATCGCCGATTCGTTTCCGTGCAACTGCGCAACGGTGAGCCCACAATCGTCCATTATATTTCGAACGACCTGCTGGTCTTCGTCGACGAATACGCCGACCGGTATCACCAAGGGAGGCAGGCTCATCACGATCTGGCGGGCCATCGAAGGCTCGATAAACCGCGGACTTTTCCGATAGAACACGAACCCTAAGGCATCGGCCCCAGCGGCAACTGCCACAGCGGCATCCTCAGCATTGGTGATACCACAAATTTTAACTTTGGGTATATAGGTCATCTTAACTGGTCCGCACGTCTAGAAAAGTCAGGTCTGTCTGGTTCGTCTGGTTGATCTGGTTTGTTTTGTTTATTTTGTTGGTTTGGTTCATCTGGTTAGTTTCGTTTAACCGAAAAACCAAACAAACTAAATAGACCAGACAAACCAAACAACGGTCTTTTTATGCTGACAGACTTTTTCAGGGCCCTGCTATACATGTGACGGAGCGGGAACTCCTCGTAACTCCCGAATCTTGCCACCGACATCGTCGGCTCGGATAAGGGATTCTCCAATGAGCATGGCATGGATACCGGCTTCGATCAACCGCACCACATCGGCGCGTTGATGAATACCGCTTTCACTGACGATCAGCTTATCGGCAGGAATCCGTTTGGCCAATCGCAGCGTGACTCCAAGGTCCGTCGTGAAGGTCTTGAGATCTCGATTATTGATGCCGATCAACCTCGCGTCCGGCAAGCGCTCCAATACGATGTCGAGTTCGCGTTCGTGATGCGTTTCGATGAGCACGTCCAGGGTTAAATCGCGGGCGAGCGCGTAGAAGTCGATCAATTGCTGCCGTTCAAGCGCCGCGACAATCAAGAGAACGGCATCGGCCCCATGAGCGCGCGCCTCGTAAAACTGGATCTCCTCGACCATGAACTCTTTATTCAATGTCGGCATGGGCACCGATTGCTTGATCTCGCGGAGGTACTCGAGGCTCCCCTGGAAGAAATCCTTGTCGGTCAATACGGAGAGAGCCGAGGCGCCGTGGGTATGATAGGCCTTGGCTATTCCAAGATAGTCAAACCGCTCGGAAAATTCAGGCCGGAGGAGGCCAAGACTGGGTGAGGCCTTTTTGACTTCGGCGATCAGAGCAGGACTGCCGGCCGTTCTTGTCGCTTCGAGGGTCACGGCAAAGCCGAGTGGTCCTGGGGCATCCTGAATCTTTGCCTTCAGCTCCGACAGATAGCCACGGCTTTGCTTATGCCGGAGTTCTGCTTTCTTATGTTCCAGGATACGAGAGAGAATCACGAGGCATCATCCTTTGTTCGTGAATGCGATGAGGCGAGCGAGTTTCTCCGCTGCGGCGCCAGAGTCGAGGGTCTGGGCTGCCAAGAGAAATCCATCGTGCAGACTGGCCGCCTTGCGGCCCGCCACAAGGGCCGGAGCGGCATTCAAACATACGATATCCCGTTTCGGCCCCTTTCGCCCTTGGAGAATATCACGAGTGATCAGCGCATTCTCTTGCGGCGTTCCTCCGGCCAGCTGTTTGGCTGGGACCAGCCCCAGCCCGAACTCCGACGGGTCCAAGAGATAGTTCGAAAGAACGCCCCCTTTAGCTTCTGAAATCTGCGTTGTCGACGACAGGGTAATCTCATCGAGTCCGTCCAACCCATGCACAACAAAACAATGTTGCGAACCCAGATGCATGAGCACATTCCCTAGCAGAGAGGTCAAGCGACGTTCGAAGACGCCCAGCACTTGTATCGTGGCTCCTGCAGGATTGGTCAGGGGGCCCAGGAGATTCAGCATCGTCCGGATACCGATCTCCTGCCTTGGACCGGCACAGTGTTTCATGGCGCCATGATAGAGCGGCGCAAAGAGAAAGCCGATCCCGACCTCATTGATACAATCGGCTACCCGTTCAGTCGGCAGATCGATCTTGACCCCAAGAGCCGAGAGGACGTCAGCACTCCCAGACTTGGACGACACAGAGCGGTTGCCGTGCTTGGCCACGGTCATACCAGCGCCTGCGACGACAAGCGCCGCTGTCGTGGAAATATTGAAAGTATGGGCCCCGTCCCCACCTGTGCCACAGGTGTCCACAACCAAGGGATCTGCGATGGCAATGCGGAGGGCCTTGGCCCTCATGGCTCGCACGGAACCGGTGATTTCCTCGACCGTTTCTCCCTTGAAACGAAGCCCCATCAAGTACGCGGCGATTTGAGCCTGAGTCGCTGCGCCGTCCATGATCTCCAACATCACCGATTCGGCTTCCTGCTCGGTGAGGGAAGAACGGTCGGCAAGTTTGGCAATCGCGTCTTTGATCATGGATCGGGAACCCGGTGGGCTGATTTACAGCTTAAGGAAGTTTCGGAGGAGGTCTTTCCCCACCAAGGTAAGAATCGATTCCGGATGAAACTGCACTCCTTCGACGCCCAACGCTCGATGACGCAATCCCATGATTTCCCCCTCTGCCGTTTCGGCGGAAATCTCAAAACAGGAAGGCAGCGTCTCTCGCTTCACGATCAGAGAATGGTAGCGTGTCGCGTCGAAGGGATCGGGCAACCGCTGAAAGATCGTTTTCCCGTCGTGGCGAATCTTCGAAGTTTTGCCATGCATCAACCGCCCGGCCCGAACGACTTCTCCGCCAAACGCCATAGCCAGAGATTGATGGCCTAGACAGACTCCTAAAAGAGGGAGACGCCCGCCAAAATGCCGGATGGTCTCGACCGATACACCGGCTTCCACCGGTGTGCAGGGTCCCGGAGAAATGACGATACGGCTGGGGTGCAGCGACTCGATCTGGTCGATGGTAATTTTATCATTGCGGAATACTTGGATATCTTCACCAAGCTCCCCGAAGTATTGGACGAGGTTATAGGTGAAGGAATCATAGTTATCGATCATCAATAACATGGCAGTTACCCGTAGTTCGTCGTTCGTGAAGCGTATCTCGTCGCAGAGTCTTGCTTGCGCTTCACGCTTCACCCTTCACGAAGCACGATTTCATTCCAGTCCCTGCTCCGCGAGTTCGACCGCCTTCATCATGGCCAGCGCCTTATTGCAGGTCTCTTCATATTCATGCTCGGGATTCGAATCCGCGACGATGCCGGCCCCTGCTTGGATGAAGGCCTGGTGTTTTTTCACGACGACGGTCCTGATATTGATGCACATGTCCATGTTACCGGAAAAACTAAAGTAGCCCACCGCACCGGCATAGGGGCCCCGTCTTGTCGGTTCAAGTTCGTCGATAATCTGCATCGCTCGGACCTTTGGAGCGCCGGAAACCGTGCCGGCAGGAAAACAGGCCCGCAAGACGTCGTACGACGTCTTCGATTCATCCAGTTGTCCTGTCACATTCGATACAATATGCATCACATGCGAGTACCGCTCGACATGCATGAATGAGTCCACTGTGACTGAGCCTGGTTTCGCCACACGACCGACATCGTTCCGCCCAAGGTCCACCAGCATCACATGCTCGGCCCGTTCCTTATGATCCGCCAGTAGCCGCCGTTCCATCTGTTGATCTTCTTCAGACGTAGCGCCGCGCCGTCTCGTGCCGGCAATCGGACGGACGGAAATGATGCCGTTTTCACAACGGACGAGGGTCTCCGGAGAAGACCCCACCAGTTCGACGCCTGCGATACGCAAATAATACATATAGGGAGAGGGATTCACGATGCGCAACGCGCGATAGAGTTGCAAGGGCGGCGCCTGTACGTTGGTCTCCCATCTCTGGGACAAGACCGTTTGCACGATATCGCCCGATCGAATGTATTCCTTCGTCCGCACAACCATCTTCTCGAAGTCTGCCTTGCTCATGTTTGCCGTAAATGCCACAGGACGGCGACGGCGATGCGGACGTGCTCTGCGAAGCGGACGTTTGAGCCGGGTGATGGTACGTTCGATCCGCTCCGTCGCCGATCTGTAGGCGGCCTTGATGCCTCGTTCCCCCTTCGCCGTAACATGGGCGGTAGCCACGACTTTGATCTTGTGAGCGACATTGTCGAAGATCAGCATCGTATCGGTAAGCAGAAAGGCGAAGTCCGGCAGATTAAGCAGATCCTTCTTCCTGGCAGCCAAGTCTTCAAACGTACGCACCATATCGTAGCTCAGATAGCCGACAGCGCCGCCGACGAACGGGGGAAGGCCCGGCACGGTCACAGGGCGATAAGCCTCCATCATCTCCCGCAGACGTTCCAGAGGGTTTCCACGGCTGGGAATGCGTTTTTTTCGTGCGCCTTGCACGACAAGAAGGTCGCCGCCATCCTCGTATACGACGACAGGCGAGCCACTTCCGAGAAAAGAGTAGCGCGCCCATTTCTCACCGCCCTCAATAGATTCTAAGAGATAGGCGGAGGGACCATGATCGATTTTGGCAAAGGCAGAGACGGGGGTCTCATAGTCCGCGAGAATCTCGCGATAGAGCGGAACCAGATTGCCCTCTCCGGCATACTGCCGAAGCTGGTCGAGACTGAGTGAGTATTGCGGCGGGGCCACGTGGTCGGCCTATTATTCTTGGCCCACGATGAGCTTCTGTCCTACCTCGATAATGTCGTCCGACAACCGATTCCACTGCCGGATCTTATCGACCGAGACGCCATAGCGCCGACTGATCCGAAAGACCGTTTCGCCGGGCTTTACGACATGGGTGGCGGAGGATCTCATACCGCCCGACAAGGAATCTGATGCCCTGGACCCAGTAGAGAGCTCTGAACCGCCCCCCCGAGCCGGTGCGCTGAGACCCAAATTATCCGACATCGATTCACCCGGCAGCGGCTTGCGCATTGGGGTGAGTGCCCGTTTCATGTCGGCCTTGGCTCTACGTTCCAGCAGGGCAGACTCCTTCATGGCTTCGGCTTCTTCCTGCACACGGGCCAGCTGTTCCCGAGTAGCCTGCACCTGGGCCGTGAGTTCACGATTCCTGGTTTCATACTCCATCAATTCATTCTTGGCCCTCTTCGCTTCACTATCAAGCTCACCGGTCCGTTTCTCTTCCTGGGCTAAAAGACGTTGGAAATTTAGACTGCGCGCCTTTTCTGCATCGTATTTCTCCGCCATCACACAGCCGCCCATTAACAGCCCACCACAGATGATCATGACGATTCGATAGCCGGTCTTGGGCATCAACTTATTCACGTCGTTCTCCCCTTTCATGGATACCTCCTCTGACGATCGTAGGGAGCTTCCCTCTCGCAGCCGGAGTAGACATACGCTGCCGATCAATGGAAAATTGACTCAACTCTAACCGATACAATAATGTCTATCGCAGCGAAAGTCAAAGCGAATATGGCGCATTCGTGGTTTGACCCAATCCCCGGCCCTATGGTACGGTCAGCCCTGTCGCTTCCTCTGTTCATCACCATCCAGTCCTATGGCTCACCCCGACATTCTTGCCAGACTGATTGCCCTTAGGGACGAAATCAGGCGCCACGACTATCTCTACTACGTCAAGGATCGCCCGGAGATTTCTGACTCCCAGTACGATCGCCTGTTCCGAGAGCTGGTCGAACTGGAACAGGCTCACCCTGAGTTGGTCACCCCGGATTCTCCCTCACAACGTGTCGGCGCACCGCCGCTCGAAGAGTTGGCCAAAGTTCCCCACGATCAACCTATGCTCAGTCTGGACTCAATAATCGATCAGGGCGAAGTTCAGGCATTCGACCAACGGATGAAGCGAGAATTGGAAACCACCACTGTTGAGTACAGCGCAGAACCAAAATTTGACGGGCTATCGGTCGAGCTGATGTATGACAAGGGAACCTTTACTCGTGGGGCGACCAGAGGGGATGGAACGACAGGAGAAGATGTCACCGTCAACCTTCGTACAATTCGTTCCCTACCCCTGCAGTTGCAGACGCAATCAATTCTCCCTGATCATCTCGTCGTACGGGGCGAAGTCTATATGTGCCTCGATGATTTCCACGTCTTGAATCGGCGCATCACTGAGCGAGGCGACGACGCCTTTGCCAATCCACGCAATGCGGCAGCTGGTTCGCTCCGGCAATTGGACTCCACCATTACGGCAACTCGTCCATTGGTCATGACCTGCTACGAAATTATGGCCCTATCTGGGCCTGTCCCACCGACCCATTGGGACGAGCTGGAAGCCTTGGCCCAGTGGGGTCTCCCGGTCCCTAACGGTGAGCATCGACGGCTCTGCGCTTCAATCGATGAAGTCATCGAGTTTCATCACCAAACGGAATCGATGAGAGATCAGTTGCCCTATGAAATCGATGGCATCGTGGTGAAGGTGAATCGCCGCGACTGGCAGAGTCGCCTCGGCATGAAATCCCGTAGTCCACGCTGGGCCATTGCCTTTAAGTTTCCCCCTCGCAAGGAAATCACCATCGTCCAGGATATCGTCGTCTCCGTGGGGAGAACCGGCACTCTCACGCCCGTGGCACTCTTGAAACCAGTGGAAGTCGGTGGCGTGACCATCAGCAGGGCCACATTGCACAATGCCGCTGAAGTCTCACGGAAGGACATTCGGATTGGCGATACAGTCAAGGTGGAACGGGCGGGTGATGTGATTCCCGCCATTGCCGAGCGCGTTCCAATTGATGGAGAACAGCGCCGCCTACCCTTTTACATGCCGGACCATTGCCCTGTCTGTGGATCGACGGTCGGGCGTGAAGGCGCTTTTTTCTACTGTACCGGCCAATCGGTCTGCGGCGCGCAATTGAAGGGGGCCATCGAACATTTTTCCTCCAAACATGCTCTCAACATCGAAGGGCTTGGAAAGAAAACCGTAGCCCAACTGGTTGATGAGGGACTAGTACGATCCCTCGCCGACCTCTATCGCCTAACCAAAGCCCACCTCATCAAACTTAAAGGATTCGCCGATCGGTCTGCCACCGTCCTCTTGGAATCCATTGCGGGCAGTAAAACCGTCTCCCTGGATCGTTTCCTGATGGGACTCGGAATCAGGCAGGTCGGACAACATATCGCCAAGGTTCTGGCCCGGGAGTTTGGATCTCTCGATGAGATCATGTCGGCGGATCGGGAACGGTTTCAGCAGATTAGGGAGATTGGTCCAGAAATTTCCGAGAGCTTAGCCGTCTATTGGTCTGAGCTGCATAACCGTGAGGTTATCGCACAACTTCAGGAGTCCGGCGTACAGATTGGCCCCGGCATGGCCAAAGGCCACCGGCGGGAATCTCCACTTTCAGGAAAGACTTTCGTATTTACCGGCGGGCTGGACCATTTTACGAGAAACGATGCCCAACAGGCTGTGGAAGCGCTAGGAGCTCGTGTCTCTTCAAGCGTAGGCAAAAAGACGTCCTATCTGGTGGCAGGACGGGACCCTGGCTCGAAACTGGACCAAGCCAGAACCTTGGCGGTCACAATCCTGACAGAACAAGAGTTTGCTGAGCTGATTGCAAGGAGCGAGAATAGCCCTAGCTAACAAGATCGAGGGGAGCTTCGACTTGAGCCGGCAGTTTCTCCTCACGAAAGATTTGGACGCTGCGGATAGAACGGGGCTCTGCTTCATGAATGAGGATCCGGCAGTTGGCGATCCGCACTTCTTCCCCGACCTTGGGAATTCGACCTAGT
This sequence comes from Nitrospira sp. CG24E, assembly GCA_002869895.2. Classification (GTDB taxonomy): domain Bacteria; phylum Nitrospirota; class Nitrospiria; order Nitrospirales; family Nitrospiraceae; genus Palsa-1315. The sequence continues at coordinate 221,119 of NEWP02000010.1, forward strand.
TCCTGCTGAATCAGACCCCCGATCGTGACGGCTTCATCGCCGAGGTCCACCTTCAGGAAATCGTTGACCTTCCGAACTTCGGTTCTGCTGTGAACAAGGATGTGGTTTTTCCCCAAACGTTTGATCAGTTCCTCCGTGATATCGGTTTCGTCCATAATCTCCCCGACCACTTCTTCGAGAAGATCCTCAAGCGTGACAATCCCCATCACGCCGCCGAACTCGTTGACCACGACAGCCATGTGCCGTTTTTCCTGCTGAAACTGCTTCATGAGATCGTCCGCCGTCTTGCCTGAGGGAACGAACAACGGGGGATAGGCGATGTCCTTGAGTTTCGCCTCATTCTGACCCTTGGCCAGCTCGGTCAATGCTCTGGTCTTGTACAGAATACCCGTGATGTTATCGAGCGTCCCATCATACACGGGAATCCGCGAATACTTCGAATTATAGAGGAGTTCCTGAGCCTCTTTCAGGCATAGGTTACCATCCAGTGAAAACACATAGAGACGAGGGGTCATCGCATCTTCAGCCGTAATGTCCTTGAGCTGGAAGACGTTCTTGATCATCTTTACCTTCTCAAACTCGATGGTCCCGGTCTTTCCCCCCTCATCCAGCATGATCTTCAGCTCTTCCTCGGTCACGAGGGGAAGCGTCAGACCCTTTCCCCCTGTCAACTTGTAGATCAGGGGCACTATCGCAAACAGCAATGGTTTGAGAAGTAATTGAACCCCATAGACTGGGTAGGCCATGTTCAGAGTAACCGGAACCGAAAACTTAGCGGCCAATGTTTTAGGAATGACATCGACTGCCACCAAGAGGACAAAGGTCAGTAGGCCGACCATGACAGCAATCGCTTCGTCAAAAAATGTCTGCCCCCCATAGATATTCAAGGTCAGAAAGGTGGCATACATCGGCGTCGCCACACCGACCAGGCGATCACCAACCAAAATAGTCGAGAGGAGTTTTTGGGGATCGCTGCGGAGATGGAGGGCCAACTTCGCTCGCTTGTTCCCAGTTTGGGCGAGCGCCCGTAACTTCGTCGAGTTGACCGAAAAGAAACCGATCTCAGCCGTGGATATCACAGCGGAAAGAACAATGAGACCTAAGAGGATTAAAACATCCATGGATTGAACCGTATTAGAGACGACCGGCTGCGCCGATCAGCCTGGAATACTGATGAGTCCAGGGGCAGATCCCTATCGCCTCAAACCGGCAATGTACGATTTGGTAGTGCAGAACGTCTTGATAGTAACCTATCGGACCTGTATCCATCGGACTGTAGATGTACCATATGGACTGGGATTCGAGCAAGCATATGCAGAAATCACGCTACAAAATCAAATAGTTACATTTCATGTCCGCAGAAAGACTACGAAATTAGAAGACCGAACTGAGTCAAGGATTGATTTATTATGAGTCGTCGCGAAACACATAGGCCTGAAGCCCAAGGAAGGCTTCGAGGCGGGAAGCTGCAGCTTCTGCCTGAGATTCTGTAGAAAACCGACCGACTTGGACTCGATACCGTCTTCCCTCTGGAAGATCGACAGTCTGGACCCTGCCACCTGAGTAGAGTTGTTTCATTCGCTCCAAGAGATTAAGGGCATTTTGCTGATCAGAAAAGGATCCGACCTGCACTCGCAAGGCTCCCATATCAGAAGCCCGCCCTTGATACCCCACCACTCGCAATTCAATCTGATCGGTTCCAGCTCCGGTCATCTCCAACGCCCGGGCTCCAGCAAGTGAAAGATCAAGGACTCGGTCTCTGGCGAAGGGACCACGATCGTTAATTCGAACAGTCACTTGGCGACCAGTACTCATTGATCGAACGACAGCGATCGAGCCGAGCGGCAAGGTCCTATGAGCAGCCGTCAACTGATGCATGTCATACCGTTCGCCATTTGCCGTCTTGTTCCCATGAAATCCAGGGCCATACCATGAAGCGACGCCGCGTTCGACGAACCCAACAGGGTAGCCTGGAAAATAGATCGGCTTGGGAGTGCCGCTACAGGAGACCAGAGCACTGACGAGAGTCGTTACAACAAGAAGAACCGGCCAGCGGAGTTGCAGTCCGCGAGACATGGCTAAAACTCGTCGAGCGACTGATCCTGCAGGATCGTGAGCGCTTTGGCAATGTTTGAAACGGTCAGGACGACGATCGCACGTTTCCCCTCGCGCGATGGGGTACAATATCCGCATTTAATATTGATGCGAGCCTTGGTCAGCAGATCCGCCACTTCTTTCAAAGCCCCTGGCTTATGTTCGAGGCTCAACAGCAAAGCGGTTTCCTCCATAAATTTGATCTTTGCTGCTTTCAGCGCCGCACGGGCTCCTTCCAGATCCGCAACCAACAGCCTGAGTTTCCCTGCTCCGGTGACTTCTGGAGCAGAAAAGGCCTTGATATTGACCTTGGCCTCTCCGAGGACCTGAGCCACTTGAGCGATAACGCCGGGCCTACTCAATCCGCTAATGACCAATTGTGTCGTTGTAGGCATGGGACTTACTCCCTGGCGTAAGACGGCAAGATATCATGATGACAACCTCTTAACCGGGCTTCAATAGCCCCTGCTCCTGTTGGGGCAGGCGGGATTTATTCTATCGAGACCAATTGAATGCCGGATCGAGGAGCGGTCTAGGAATCTCGTCATACCGCTGAGAATGCAGGACCAAGTCGCTCAGGGTCTTTGAACCGGTTGCCAGGTTAGAGTACCTGGCATAGGCCGTTTACAAACGTATACTCATAAATACCGCTAACGGGAACAAACGCCTCCCTTACCAATCTCTGTGCCGACTCCTTGAGACCACGCGGCACGAGCAGATAAAACGGGATCCCGCGCACGACCGCCTCCCTCCATTTTGAGACCGTTGCGACATCCTCGATCGAATCATCGGTTTCTACCTCAGCCATCCATTCCATTGTATTGCCTGAGGAACCCACCTGCCACCCGACGATGTCGCACAGCTGTTGAGGACCGGCCCAAGGATCCTGCTCAAGACCTGTATGGATGGTGACTTTACAATGAAACGCTTTGGCCCATCGCTGCGCAACCAAACTGACGACCTGGTCGTGGACCGTGACGATTCCAGTCTCATGAAGCGCCGTATTCATGACGTCCTCGCTCTTACGAACAGCCGCTCGTCTCGCCGCAGGTTTCACACTTGAGGCAGGTTCCGTTCCGCACCATAGTGAACTGCTTACACTGGGAGCAGGGGTCTCCCTCGTAGCCCTTTTGGCGAGCCATTTGTATGGCGGTCAAGGTCAGCGTTTCACGCTTCAGCTTGATCGTCTGCGTTATCTCGCCATGTCCATTCCCATTCCCATTTCCATTCCCCTTATGCCGCGGGATCGCCCCACGCCGTGAGGGAAATACTTCGGTACTGATCGAGGTTGAAGCCAGCGTTTCTGGAGTGGCCTCTTCATCGACACACTCAGGATCCTGCTCGTCCATCTTGACTGAATCCATCCTTAGGTCATCTTCCTGAACCTGCGCCAAGTCATAGCGGTCAAGATAGGTCACGGCAAGCTCTCGGAAGATGTAATCGATGATCGATGTCGACATCTTGATACGGTCATTCAATTTAACCGGCCCGTTCGGCTCGAAGCGGGTAAATACGAATGCTTCGACGAACTCTTCCAGCGGAACGCCATGTTGGAGGCCCAGTGAAATCGCGATAGCGAAACAGTTCATGAGGCTGCGGAAGGCAGCCCCTTCTTTATGCATGTCCAGAAAGATCTCTCCACAAGTACCATCCTCATACTCACCCGTTCGTAAGTAAAGCTTGTGCCCCCCGACAACGGCTTTCTGCGTGTACCCATTGCGTCTGGCAGGGAGGGGGCGGCGCTTTGCGAGGTACCGCACCAACACTCGCTCTGTGGTCTTCTCCGCAATCGATAAGATATCGGATGAGGTTTCAATGGTCTTACCGCTGTCCGTTGAAGCTGATAACGGCTGGCTCAACTTCGAGCCGTCGCGATACAGCGCCACGGCCTTGACCATGCTCTTCCAGGCAAGCAAATACGCCGACTTCACGTCTTCGAGCATTGCATCGGCCGGCATATTGATCGTCTTGCTGATAGCACCGCTGATGAATGGTTGGGCCGCCGCCATCATACGGATGTGCGCGTCGACGGCGATATAGCGCTGACCGATCCGGCCGCAGCGATTCGCACAATCGAAGACTGGAAGGTGCTCGGCCTTGAGATGTGGAGCCCCCTCCACCGTCATGGTGCCGCAGCAATAATCATTGGCAGCGGCGATTTCTTCTTGTGTGAATCCCAACACCTTCAGCATATTGAAGTTTGATTCCATCAACTGCGCATCGGTCAAGCCCAACTTCTCCCGGCAGAAATCCTCGCCCAAGGCATACTTGTTAAACGTAAATTGAATCTCAAAGGCCTGGGACAAGCCGCCTTCCATTCGCGCAAGCGCGGCGTCGTCGAACCCCTTTTGTCTCAGGGTCTCATGGTTAATGAACGGCGCAGTCTGTAAGGTTTGCCGTCCGACACAATAGTTCACGATGTCTTGAATTTGAGACTCGGCATAGCCCAAAGTTCTGAGGGCAGCCGGTATGCTTTGGTTAATGATCTTGAAATAGCCTCCGCCTGCCAGTTTCTTGAATTTGACAAGCGCGAAATCCGGTTCGATGCCGGTCGTGTCGCAATCCATCACGAGTCCGATCGTGCCGGTAGGAGCGATCACCGTGACCTGCGCATTGCGATACCCATAGGCCGTTCCCAATTCGAGGGCACGGTCCCACGCGCGCCGCGCCGCCACGAGCAACTCGGGAGGACAATGTTGCGGCTGGATCCCTATCGGTGTAATCGTTAAATATTCATATTCTTCCGGAGCTGCATTGTAGGAAGCGCGCCGGTGATTACGGATGACGCGCAACATAGCCTCGCGGTTCTTGGCATAGCCCGGGAAGGGCCATAGCTCTGCTGCCATTTCAGCCGATGTGCCATAGGCCTCCCCGGTCATAATGGCGGTCAAGGCACCGCAGATGGCCAGCGCTTTGGGGGAATCGTACGCAATGCCTTGCCGCATCAGCACCGTACCCAAATTGGCATAGCCCAGTCCCAGCGTTCGGAACTGAAAGCTCCTCTCGGCAATGGGGCGGCTGGGAAACGAAGCCATGAGGACGCTGATCTCCAACACGATCGTCCAAAGGCGCACGGCATGGCGGAAATTCTCCAGCTCGAATTGAGCGTCGGAGGAGAAGAATTGAGCGAGATTCAACGAAGCCAAATTGCACGCCGTATCGTCGAGAAACATGTATTCGGAGCAAGGATTGGAGGCTTCGATACGGCCATCCTCCGGACACGTATGCCATTCGTTGATGGTCGTGTCGTATTGCGTGCCGGGATCCGCGCAAATCCAGGCGGCCCAAGCAATCTGATCCCAGAGATCCCGTGCTTTGATAGTTTTAGAAACTTTGCCGTCGACCCGCCGCCTGAGCTGCCAATCGCCGTCCGCCTCCAACGCAGCGAAAAACTCGTTGGGAACGCGCACACTGTTGTTTGAGTTTTGACCCGACACCGTTTGGTAGGCCTTGCCGTCCCAGTTCGTATCGTACTCGTGAAACACAAAATGCGTGAATCCTTGCTGGGCATAGGAATACATCCGCAGAATATAGGATTCCGGAACCCCATCCCGCCGAGCAGCAACAAGAGCCTCTTTGAGAATCGGATTCTGCGCGGCATCGATCTCGATTTTGCCCTGACCTGCGTCATCGACGACATGGCAAGCCTTGAGAACGGCATTGAGGCGTTGGGCGCAGATTCTCGAACCAGTCACCATGGCGGCGACTTTTTGCTCTTCCACCACCTTCCAATTGATAAATTCTTCGATGTCCGGATGGTCCAAATCCAGGCAGACCATTTTGGCAGCCCTTCTGGTCGTCCCGCCCGATTTAATGGCGCCTGCCGCTCGATCGCCAATGCGAAGGAAGGACATCAATCCGGACGAGCGACCGCCGCCGGACAACGGTTCGCCTTCGCCGCGAAGCTTCGAGAAATTGGTCCCGGTCCCCGATCCATATTTAAACAGCCGCGCTTCTCGCACCCAGAGATCCATGATGCCGCCATCGCCGACCAGGTCGTCGTCAATGGATTGAATGAAACAAGCATGCGGCTGTGGATGCTCAAAGGCATTGCTAGCCTTGACGACTTCACGGGTCTTTGGATCGACATAATAATGCCCTTGCGCAGGTCCAGAGAGTCCATAGGCATAATGAAGACCCGTGTTAAACCACTGGGGAGAATTGGGCGCGGCCATTTGATGTGCAAGCATGTAACAAAGCTCATCATGAAAGGCTTCGGCATCTTCAGGGGTCTTGAAATAGCCGAAGCTCTTTCCCCAAGAGGTCCAACAACCGGCAAGCCGCTCAAAGACTTGCCGGGAATCATGTTCTCCTCCAAGCTGCGGCTTGCCGTCTGGTCCCAGGACCGGATTCCCCTGCTCATCGCTGAGCGGTACTCCGGCTTTTCGGAAATACTTCTGGGCGAGAATATCGATTGCAAGCTGGGACCAGGGCTCGGGAATATCGATATTTTCCAACTTGAATACGGTCGATCCGTCTGGGTTACGAATTTCCGACGAACGTTTTACGAACGGCAGGCCCTCATATGGACTTTGCCCGCGATGTGTAAATCGGCGTTCTATTCTCACGATTTCCCCTCCTCCGGTCTGCGTAATTCTGGTGTAGGGTAACTTTCAATGCCTACACGCAAACAAACTGGCTTTACTATCAATATTAATGATGGACTTCGTGTATCTAAACTTCGCGTCTCAACAATTGATTCAGCGCAGAGTATCTACATATAGCTATCAGGACGGATTGTCAACACCAACTGTAGTGGTGTGACTGGGGAAATTGAGGAGATGCTGTGGATAACTGCAACTACTTGGAGAAGCACAAACTCTTGGGAAATTAGAGCGACTTATCCACAGAGTTTGATCGAAAAGAGCCCTGCTTATGTCGAGGTCCAAGGATGCTCATGGCAAAATATTAACATTAAAATACTCGACGGCCGAGACTCATAACGGCCTCATCCACTCCTTCGATAGGAATGAACTGGTTACCGATGCCGATAACTACAACCCGGTTACCCAGTACCGTTGTTTCAAACCGGCTGAGAAGCCCCCAGTTTTGCCGCAAGGTATGAGGGCGCACCACGCTCTCGATCAATTCCTTCCCATGCCTGAGAAAGATACTTTTGACTACAGCGCCTTCCCGTTCTGGCACGGACTGATCCATTCGATCTATGGCTTTGGTCAGTTCGGATTGCACGAAGTGCAGGTATTGATCCGTGGTGGGATTCGTCAGTGCCAATAGGACACTGACAGCCAATACCGTCGCAACCAGGCTCAAACGTAGGAGGCTCATAGAGGTTCTTACATTGATCGCTGCGGAACCGATGTCGCGATAGGCTTAATCGAACAGGAGCCCCGCAGTCCCCCTTTGACAAACCACAGGCGCATGATTAGCCTACGTCCGGCAGGCCTGTCGTGGCAATCATGCTGCTCACATCGCTTGCCTCAGGAGGATCACCATGTTTGTCTGGAGTAAACGCCTTGTCGCAACCCTGTTGGGACTATTTGTACTCATGCTGGGAGTCTTTTTTCTCGACACAGCTCCAGAGGGCACGCGCATCCTCAAGGACCATACAACCAGCTGGATGGCAATCAACTACATCGGATTGATTGTCTGGGTCTTTGTCTGGATGGTCGACCAAGCCCGCATGCGCGGGAAAAACTTCTGGGTTTGGCTTGTCCCCTTGGTCCTAGCGCCCCTTCCGACATTGATGGTCTTTGTCTTGTTTCTCCAGCGTCGCATACAGTCCTCATAGATCGGCTGAACCAGCTCTAGCATGTCCCTCACGATCAGCTGCTTGATGCAATTGTGCACGGAAAGCCCAGACCAGCCAGATACCGGGTAGCGCAATCAGAAACGACCAAAAGAAAAACTGTGCCCAGCCGACCATTTCGACCAACCCGGCCGATGGGCGACCGGAAAATACTCGCCCGAGCGCTTCCAGTGAAGAGAGCAACGCGAACTGAGTCGCCGTATATCGATGGTCGCACAGCGACATAATCAATGCGATAAATGCCGCAGTACCCATGCCACCAGTCATATTCTCTACGAGAATCGACGCTGTCAGGGCTACGTAACTCTTGCCCATCCAGGCAAGCCACATGAATCCCAAGTTTGAGATCGCTTGCAGCAGACCAAAGAGCAACAACGAGCGGACCATTCCAATCTTGGCCATTGCAACACCTCCGGCCAATGCACCGATAAGTGTAGCCCCAAGCCCCAGGCCCTTCACATACCCGACCTCGCTGACAGAGAAACCCATACCTCCGATAAGAAATGCCGTTTGAAGCGAAGCCGCAACGGCATCTCCAACTTTATAGAGAATAATGAGGGCCAGGAGCCCGACCACCCCGGGACGCGCAAAGAACTCTTTCAACGGACCACCGATTGCTTCGGCCAAACTTGCAGGTCCGGCACCTTGCCCTGACGGTTCCGGACTAAACAGGATTGTAATAACCCCTGACGCCATCAGTGCTGCAAGCAGCAAATAGGTGTTTTGCCAGCCAATATGATCGGCCAACAGGAGCGAGCCGGCACTTGCAACCAACAGCGCACAACGATAACCATTCACCCAAATAGCAGCACCGAATCCACGCTCCGGCGGTAGGAGCACATCAGTCCGATAGGCATCGAACACGATATCAAGCGAGGCGGAAAGGAATGCCACAGCGAGAGCCAGAGCTCCCAGTATCTCCGGACGCTGCCCTGGACCGGTCACAGCCATGGCAACCAAACCGAGTGTGACGCCGACCTGCGTCACCAGCATCCATCCGCGCCGACGCCCCAGCCAGGGGGGAACCAGGCGATCCATCAAGGGAGCCCACAGGAACTTCAACGTGTAGGGAAGACCGACGAGCGTAAAGATCCCGATCGTCTTTAGGTCGAGTCCGACAACCGTCAGCCAGGCCTGGAGTGTCCCAGACGTGAGGGCCAAGGGCAGCCCCGATGCAAAGCCCAGGGGCAGCATGATGCCGATGCGCCGGTTCGCAAGAATCTGGATAAGCGATGGTGATTTCATCGAGCCCTGTCGGTCTATATGTGGGAACAGCATATCATCGGAGAGAGGAGCAGCTCAGGACATTCTTGATATTGATCGGTGGGAAGGAAGCCGGCCTTGAAACTCAGCAGGGTTGTCCATTGAATGTACAAGGCTTATAGCGCGAAAGATCAAACTCTACGTTTTCTTGATAGACCCGTTCGTTTCCGTTCACGCCATCCTGTTCAGGGTCGTTGTACATGGTATGGTTCCACCAATAGAACAGGGGAAAAGTTTCAGTCTGGTATACCGGATTCCCGTAACTACTGCGGGTATATTCGTGAACCAACCGGCCAGTCACAAAGTCGATGCGGCCATCGCCTTTCAGTGAATACAACATCAAGAAGAGCCGCGCTTCATGATCGTACAGCTCGTCAACTCTTGTCGCGAGATCGGGTTCGAGAGGAAGGAGCTCCTTCGTCCACGCTCCGGACCCAGGGAGGAGGAGAAGAAGAGATACCGTCAAGACGCAAGCCGCCAACTGCAAAGGTGTCACAACAAACTCACGATAATGGGGCTGGCGCAGTCGGCGGATTCTAGCATGGCCTTGTAGGGCCATCAAGCGAGAGCGCGACGCGAATCACCCGCAGCAGATCCTTGCTCCTATCGCAAGGATCTCCCTATAATGGCCCCCTATGATGAAACGAGCGTCTCTCCATACACTCGGCTGCCGCCTCAACCAAGCCGAGACCACCGTGCTCGCAGCTCGCTTGCAGCGCGATGGTTACCGCGTCGTCGAGTTTGGAGAGCCGACAGACCTGCTGGTCGTCAATACCTGTTCTGTGACAGAGGAGGCAGAACGTACCTGTCGATACGTCATCCGCAAGACATTGAAACATTCCCCCGATGCCTTTGTGGCCGTGACCGGCTGTTACGCCCAAACCGGTGTCCATGAACTTCGCACCATTCCCGGGATCGACCTCATTGTCGGGAATCAATACAAATGGGACTTATCGTCGTTTCTTCCTGCCCCCCATGCTCTGAGGAAGGAGCCGGATCCGCAAGTACTCCATACTCGTACCATCGACCGGGAAGACTTCACCCTGCCGGAGTATGGCACTCCAGACTCCACCAGAGCGTTATTGAAAATCCAGGATGGCTGTAACGTGATGTGCAGCTTCTGTCTCATTCCCTTCGCGCGGGGGCATGAACGGAGCCGCCTCCGAGATGATGTAATACGGGAAGCCGAGATCCTTGTTGCAGGAGGCTACCGGGAACTTGTGTTAACCGGAGTCAATATCGGTCAGTATCGCCAAGCCAACCTCGATCTAGTCGGACTGATCGCACAATTGGAGACAATTGAAGGACTCGATCGAATCAGGATTTCTTCTATTGAGCCGACGACGATCACTGACACCCTCATAGATCGGATGGCTTCCTCGTCGAAGCTCTGTCCCTATCTCCACATCCCCCTGCAGAGCGGAGACGACCGCATCTTGTCGTCCATGAATCGTCCGTACAATGTGACCGAGTTTTCTCGGCTGATCCGCCGGGCCGCGTCGGCGGTTCCCCATCTCGGGCTGGGCACCGATATCATCGTCGGTTTTCCGGGAGAAACGGAAGCAGCATTCGAACAGACGCTGGACATCCTACAAGCGCACCCCTTCTCCTACTTCCATATCTTCACCTATTCTCAACGGCCGGACACTGCCGCCACAAAGTTACCCGACCAAGTGCCGATTGCAGTCGCACGGGACCGTGCAAAGAGACTTGCCGAGCTGTCTCGCCTGAAGAGGCTGGCCTTTGTGGAACGGTATATCGGGTCCACTGTGTCAGTCCTCTTCGAGTCAGGAGACATGGACGGCTTCAGGTCTGGGATTACCGCAAACTTCATGAAAGTGAGCGTTCCCTCGAACATCGACCTCACCAATCACTTGAAAGACGTGCGGATTATCGGGGCCTCAGACCGTTGGGCTTTGGGGCATCTGACAACACAATCTCAACCCCTGCGAGCGATGCCGATGTTATGAACGCCAAATCCACCGCGACTCACGTGCATCTTGAAACCTTCGGTTGCCAGATGAACGAGTACGATTCGGAACTCGTTCGTTCGCTGATGAAACAGGATGGTTTTGTGTTTACGGACGAACGGGAGCGCGCGGACGTAATCCTGATGAACACCTGCGCGATTCGCGAGAATGCCCACAACAAAGTCTATAAACATCTATCGGAGCTCAAAAAGCTCAAGCGCCAACGCCCCTTAGTCGTAGGCGTTCTCGGTTGTATGGCGCAAAACCTGAAAGAAGAACTCACGGACGTTCAGCCGCTGGTCGATGTGCTTGCCGGCCCTGACGCCTATCGTCAGCTGCCAATGTTAATCCGTAACGCAATGCTCTCGCAGGAAGAGGGGCTGGATCGAAAGGGACTCGCGGTCGACCTTTCAGAATATGAGACCTACCATAATGTTATTCCCGACCGAAACGACGGGGTAAACGCTTGGATCGCCGTCATGCGAGGCTGCGACAACTTCTGCAGTTTCTGTGTGGTTCCCTATACTCGGGGGCGTGAACGCTCTCGTGAGCCGGAAGGAATTGTCCAGGAGGCCCATCGAATTGCCGAGCAAGGGTTCAAGCAGATCACACTCCTGGGACAGAACGTCAATTCATACCGATCCGGCGACTGGGACTTTGCGCGATTGATCATGGCCGTCGCCGATGTGCCCGGTATCGAACGGGTGCGATTCACCTCCCCGCACCCCAAAGACTTTCCACTTTCACTATTGGAAGCCGTCGTGTCCCATCCCAACATTTGCAAACAAATTCATTTGCCATTGCAATCCGGCAGCGACCGCATGCTCGGCCTCATGAATCGCACCTATACCAATAAAGAATATCGTGCCTTGGTCGACCATATCCGCACCCTACGGTCGGACATCGTCCTCAGTACCGATATCATCTGCGGATTCTGCGGGGAAAGCGAGGCAGATTTTGCCGAGACCTATCGGTTGGTTGAGGAGACCGGGTTTCACTCAGCCTTTATCTTCAAATACTCTGAGCGGAAGCACACCATCGCCGCACGGAAGTTTCCCGACGATGTTTCTGAGGAGATGAAGACCGAAAGGGTCACACGGCTGTTCGACCTCCAACGAAATATTTCCTATGGGCGCAACCGAGAATATCTACAGAGAATAGTTCCTATCTTGGTCGAAGGAGACGCGAAACGATCCACCGAACAGGGTATGGGAAAATCGGATGGTAACATCACAGTCATTTGGGACAAAGGTGCGATATTGGCTCAACCGGGAGATATGGTTTCTCTAGCCATCTACGATGCCTCTTCCACAACATTGTATGCGGAACGCCCCCCGGTCAATTGAATCGTTAGCCTCCCCTCATTCCTAGGACACATTTCTGTAGAACTGTCTGAAAAAGCGAACACTTCTGAACATGATTTGTTTATGAACTTCCCTCAGCGCTATGTTTGTACGCTTGATGAAGTGTCATCACCGGCACGATGATCCGAAACGAAATGGGAATCTGCTTAGCACAGGCCGATAAAATACCTCGGCGCGATGAATCATTTGTCTCTGTAGTATCAAATAGATATGACCAATACCTCGCCTAAATTTCCTGCCAAGGTTGAATCAATCCAGTCAATAACCCTTATCTTCTTTATTGAAATTGTTCCTGTGAACTACTAAACCCTCTATATACCTGCTATAGGCATAGCCTTTGCTTGCACCCATACGACGTAACTATACGAATTCACTCTCTGGAGACGAAGCATGGTCGAGAATCAAGATCCCGGCGTCAAAGAAAAAGCAGACAACTCCATGAGCCTGGAAACCCGAATTGCGATGGGACTTTTCGGATGGCTCGCACTGAGCATGGCACTGATGGGTCTGGGGATCTGGTAATCCCCGCAGACACACCACCCCCGACTTTCGCATGAGAGATCACCAACACTCGTCCTGAAAGAAGGAGAGTCGCCATGAAAAACTGTCTCATACTCACAAATATGCAGAACCCTATCATGCGGAGCCTCGTCGGTATCGCTGCATGTGCCCTCGTCGTCAGCGGTTGTGCCGGCGGAGCAAAACTCACCGACAATGCAAAGGGTAGCGTCTACTTGGAAGAAGTGACTGACTTGTCGTTTGAAGCCAGCCATCCGGCTGCAATCGATCAACAGACCATCACAAAGGTCGTGAAAGGGATATATCGCAACGATGACATGAACGGATCTTCGAGAATGTCCGTTGGTGGCAGCAAGCCGATGAGAATTTTCAGCGATGAGGATGCAGAATTTCTATCCCCCCTGCTCGCCCAAGGCTTAGCAAAAGCGAAACCTGAACAGCTTGTTTGGTTCCGCATATCCTCATCGGCAGGGTCAGGCTCTGAACCCACCACGGGCAGTATTTATGTGCAGAATAACTCTATCTATTTGACCATTGGAAAGGGTCTCCAACCGACGGATTTCATGCCTGAGTCGGCGGCACGCACGGAGCTGGCTCCGGCCTATGCCGCAGATGGTGTACCTGACGCCATCACCATGGTCATCGATTACCATGCGCTGGCCACAGCTCCGATACCCGCTGCCATGTCGACCGTGAAAACCGCGCCGATCGCTCCGATTACCTCCACGGTGGTAGCCGTTTCTGAAAAGACTGACAATGGCTCTCTCAGCGCTCCTCAGGAAACGGCGCAGGGCGACTCTATGGCTCAAAAACTCACTGACTTGAAGAAAGCCAACGAAGCGCTCTACAAGAAAGATACGGAGATTATGATGCTCCGTAAGGAATCTGAATGGATGAAACGCGAACTGCGGAACCGCGATGAAGAGATTAACGCAATGAGATCGATGAAAGCCTACTCCAGACTGGCGCCGAAGAAGAATGCGGCACAGGCGACAAGGAATCGCTAGTTCCCTCAGCCGACATCCAATAGCTCTGGTTGGAGCAAGACCACTTCACTGGATAGGGGCTCTCGAAAATTCATCCGGCAATAACAAGCATAGGTCACGTAGGTATCCTGTAAGCAGTACCGAGCCAACTCGATCCCCTGTCCATCCCCCCACATTTCAGCCACCTGAGCCCCGCTACCCGATTTAGTTTCGACCTTCAGGGCTCGGGCCAGCACATCGAGCTTTACCCATCCACGCATATCCCAATTGCTCCAGATCGCCATCGTGTCGTAGACCGGCTCCGTACGGAACTTGGCAAGGTTGATCTCCAGACTCGGCTTGACCTGATGGATCATCGACCGCTTCTTAATGAAGGGTAAATCGAAACCCAACCCATTATGGGTAATGAAAAGCGACGGACGGTTCTGAGCTAAACGGCTCCAGAATTGCCGTAACAAATCCCGTTCATCCCCGCCATACCAGGCCACCGCCCCACGCGGTTCAAGCTGGTCTGAAAATTCCAATAGACCGATACAGACGATCTGACTGAACGTCCCATCAAAGGCCGACTTCCCATATTGTTCATCCTCAACACGGCGCTCAGCCTCGGCAGCTCCCGCTGCGAACAAGTCATACCCCTCGCCGGCCGGCTCTGGCTCGCCGCTTGACGGAAGCTTTCCCACCAGGCGCGCCCATTCTTCACGAGGCGCTTGAATGGTCTCGATATCCAAGACAACCTTCATAATGTCTTCCCTATGTTCTCTCGCTGTACAGCTTCAATGATCGGACGGTCCGCTGGAGGAAACTCAAAATCGCCCAACTCATGCGGCAAAACCCATCGAATTTCTGCGCAGTCGATTGCTGTGGCCTGCCCCGATTCAATTCTGCAGTGGAAGAAATGCAGCTCCACAGTCTTCTCTTCATACTCATGCCGGACGACTTGAAACGGTATCGGCACATCGATGCATATACCCAGTTCCTCGGACAACTCTCGCCTCAGACATTCTTCCAAGGTTTCACCAGGCTCGCACTTCCCGCCCGGAAATTCCCAAAAACCGGCCAAGTGCACGCCCGGGCTCCGTCGAGCGATCAGGTAGCGCCCCTCACGATAGATAAGACCGGCGGCGACTTCAACCACCTTCATGCCGCACCATGCCTCTGCGTGATTTCTGTTCGAATGGATACGACTTGCAAAACGATTTCATCGGACATTGGCGGCAGGGCGGATTTCTCGCAGTGCAGCAGGTCGCTCCAAAATCCATGAGCGCCTGGTTGAAGTCATAGCCCTTCCCACGCGGGATTAAGGATTCCGACAATTCCCAAAGTTTCGGCTTTTGAGTCTTGGGATCGCCCTTTGCGAGAAACACCCGATGGAGAACTCGAATGACGTTCGTATCCAAGATCGGTGCATCTTCGTTGAATGCGAACGAGCGAATCGCACCGGCCGTATAACGTCCAATTCCCTTGAACGACAGCAATTCCTCCTCATCGCTCGGAAGCCGACCTCCATACCGCTCCACAGTCTCACATGCAATACTGTGTAACCGCTCGGGCCGGATATTGTAGCCTAGCGGATACCAGGTCTTTTTCACATCCGAGACCGGCGCATCAGCCAACTCTTCAAAACTCGGGTACCGGCCTAAAAATTCATGGTACTTCGGAATCACCCGATCGACCTGCGTCTGTTGCAACATCACTTCAGAGACCAGAATGTGATAGGGGTCGGAGGTCTTCCGCCAGGGCAAATCGCGTCCATGTCTCTTGTACCACGTAAGCAGCCTGGTCTGAAAACGGCGCTTCTGTGAGGCGTCGAGTCCATGGGGCTTCGACGGTTTTGTCTTTTTCCTCTGAGAGGTTACTCGGGAGGTTGAAATGGTGGGCATTACGACGTGAATCCAATGATGGCATTCTAAAAGTGCATCGGGCGAAAATCAAATGTCATCATCGACGTCCGGGCGCAGGACATTTCCAAAGGTCTCTATTTCTTTGACAACCTCCCCCTCACCGATTAGTCTTTCCTGAGACAAGGACCTTATCAGCAGGAGCCAGCGGCAAAGCCTATGTAGAACCGAGCCTTTTGAGACGCCTCCATGACTAAACAGAGGAAGCACGCTCGCTATCAGGTGGAATTCACTGCGATATTCGGGGGCGATCATACCGGGATGGGGATCGTATACAACCTTGGGATTGGTGGCTGCAAAATCGTCAGCGATCTGGCAGTAGACAAGGGAGCCCTGCTCTCCGTACAGCTCAAGATTCCGGATCAGGCTAATCCTATCGTCATTCGAGCCGCCACAGTCCGGTGGATCATGGAACTGGAGTTTGGGATGGAATTTCTTGAAATGCAGGAGCTGGAGCGGGCGCGCCTGGAGCAGTTCCTGGGAACTCAAGTCAATATCGCCTCATAGGGACCCGATCAAAGTACAGCCATGGTCACCAGAAAGTATCCGCGATTTTCAGTGTCGCTCTCCAGCACCTTGGTACATAAGGACCAGTTTCGCCATGCTGGGTCTGTCCGAAATATTTCGGCCAAGGGATGCCGCGTCGAGAGCATGATCAGCCCCTTTACCGGCATGCAGCTCACCATGCAGTTGCACGTCCCAGGCGAGTCCCAGCCCATCTTAATCGCCAATGCCGCAGTCCGCTGGTCCGGAGCCTCCGGCATCGGCGTAGAATTCCTGACTGTAGCACCCCCGCATCAAGACCGACTGGACCACATGATCCAACAGCTTCAGCCTAAGACTGGCCCTCAATAGCAGGCTGCAGTTGATCTGGTTTCTCTGGTTAGCTGGTTCGTTTGGTGTCTTCGGTTGTGCGAACTAAACAAACTAAACAAACAAGACAAACCAAGTGAACGAGCTAGAGTGGCAGACTTAATCGACAGCCTCTAGTTGCATTTTAGCCGCTCGCCTCCGTATCCTCCGTCCATATGGACCTCTCCCAACTGTCCCAAGAACAGCTCAAAGGACTCGTACGTGGAATCGTCGACGATCGCCTGCGCGAGCTGCTAGGAGATCCAGACCTGGGACTACAACTTGGCGATGGCCTACGCGCTCGCTTGAAAGAGTCTTTGTCGAGTAAAGAAAGACTATCCGGCGAGGACATCGCAGACCAACTCGGCCTCCGCTGGTAAGGACGATATGGCCTGGTACCGGCTTGCCTACCGCCCAACCATCCTCAATGATCTCGCAAACCTCGAGCCAGCAATGGCACAGAGGCTTTTGGACAAGACCAAGTGGATCGCCTCCAACATCGACAACTTGCGCCATGAACCGATCTCGCCGGACTTACCGGACCTCTCTAAGTATGCGGTTGAGGACTGGCGAATTTTCTACTCCATCGACCGGAACGATCATCTGGTCGACATCCATGGCTTTATCCGCCAGAAAGAGCTCCGTTCATGATTGCCGTCACCATTGCCGCCATTGCGCAGCTGAAAACGATCCAAATCCATCACCCAGAGGATCCCGTGGTCCGTATTTCCGTGCGAGACGTCGATGATTCACGTTTGAGCTTCAGTATCACGCTGGAAGCAACCACCCAGCCTGACGATGTTATTCAGCAGGTCGATGGCCTCACGATTGCCGTGGATCAGAGAAGTGCTCCACGGATGGAAGGAATAACAGTCGACTACTCGGAGTCAGGAGGGTTTCGCTTTCTCCATGGCGGCGAAAGCCCCAGCATGCCGCTCCTCACGATTCCGACCCTTAATTAATTGAATGAGCGATCTGTAGGCTACGCCCTGGCAGGATGCTCAAACGGGCGGTCCAGCAAGGCCGCAGCAAGCGAAGAGGCGAGGCGTACCCTTGCGGTACGTTGAGCCTCTAAGCGCGGCGAGAACGCCGCTGGACGCCCGTTTCAGCATCCTGCTAGAGACAGTCTGGCAGACTGGCCACATGCACCTGAAACTCGCCCCGCGTCACATCCTCGACATAGCGTCGCAGGACGTCCCTGACCACAGGGAATGCGATCTGGTCCCAGGGAATGGCGGAGAGTGAAAAGAGCTGCACCTCAAGACTTTCCTCACCGGCACCGAAGTCCGAGGAGCGCATCGGCCCTCGAAATACCAAGTAGGCCTGGCCGATGTGTGGAAGGCTCAGAACCGCGAAGAGGCTGATCCGCTCCATCTGAGCCTGCGCTTCTTCGAATGTCTCACGAGCAGCCGCCTGCTCAATGCTCTCACCGATTTCCATGAAACCGGCAGGAAAGGTCCAGAGACCCGATTTGGGTTCGATGGCGCGTCGACAGAGAAGAATATCTCCATTCCATTCGGGAATACAGCCTGCAACGATCTTGGGATTGTGATAATGAATAGCCCGGCAGGCCTCGCAGACAAAGCGAGGCAAGTTGTCGCCGTCAGGAACTTTCTTTGTGACCGGAGCGCCGCAAGCGCTGCAGTAATTCATATCGAGGACGTATCTCGTGAAACGTATGTCGTGAAACGAGGTACGAATAACGCTTCACGAACGACGATGCAATAAGCATGGATAGCACAAAACGACGGTTCTTTGCACCCTGCCCGCGCGGGCTCGAAGGCGTGCTCGAAACAGAACTCCATGGCCTCGGCGTCCCGGCGACGACCAAGACAGAAGGCGGTATCGGTTTTACAGCCCCCTGGTCGACCATGTATTGGGTGAATCTGAAGTCTCACATCGCCAGCCGTGTCCTCTGGGAAGTCGGTCACAGCCCCTATCGCTCCGAAGAGGATGTCTACCGTGCAGCCTATGCGCTCGCCTGGCCCGAATGGTTTGCACCATCGCAGACCATCAAAGTCAAGGTCAGCGCGCGCCGTTGTCCCCTCCCCAGCCTGGACTTTCTCACCCTCCGGATCAAAGACGCAGTCTGCGATAAGTTCGTCGCCGCCAGACACAGAAGACCCAGCGTCGATACAGAGCGCCCGAATATCAGGCTGGATGCCTTTCTCGACCAACAGACCGTCACGTTCTATCTCGACACCTCCGGCGAGCCGTTGTTTAAACGCGGGCATCGGATCGGCTCCGTCGAAGCACCGTTGAGAGAAAATCTGGCAGCCGGAATACTCCGACTTGCCGGCTGGACCCCCAAAGAGATCCTGCTCGACCCCATGTGCGGAAGCGGCACCATTCCACTCGAAGCCACCTTGATGGCCCGCCAAATCCCGCCTGGCATCTCTCGGAACTTTGCCTTCGAGCGGCTGCTGATCCACGATAGCCAACGTTGGGGCCATCTGCGCGAAGCGGCCCGTGCCAAACAACAGGCCGACGTTCCGTCCGCCATCTATGCCTCCGACCATGATCCAGCAATGGTAAAGATCGCGCAGCGGACATTTCAGAGCGCGGGGGTGGGGATCGATGTCCGCCTGAAGCAAAGCGATATTCTCGATCTCGAAGCCCCTGCCGACCAGGGCGTGATGGTGATCAACCCTCCCTATGGAGTCCGCCTCAGTCAGCCGGATGAGTTGGAATCGTTCTATCCCAAACTCGGCGATTGGCTGAAACAGCGGTTCGCTGGATGGCGCACCTATATACTGACCGGCGATGCCCGCGTGCCGAAACTAATCGGCCTCGCCCCCTCCAAACGCATTCCGCTCTTCAATGGAGCGTTGGAATGCCGGCTCTATGAATTTCTCATCGTCCAAGGAGGAGCGCGGCGACGCCTTGCTCCACCGCCGCAGCCTATAGGTTAGGAGTGGCAACTCCGTACCAGTTGCCGACTGCTTCGGACTCAAGGAGAACGACACTGGACGCTGGTGGTCGGCTATCTAGGGATTCGCGGTTAGCCAAAAGCCGAAGCCGCCAATTGCGGGAGCCAGGGAAGCAGGGCCACGCCAAGACAGATCGAGAGCGCCACGATCGAGGCGACCAGATCTTCATCCAGTCCGGTTTCTGCCGCAAAGATCACCGCCGTCACCGCCGAGGGCATCCCGCCGATCAGAATCACCACCGCCCGTTCCACTCCCGTGAGATTCAGCAGCCAGGCCGCCATCCATCCCAGCAGCAGCCCTCCCGCCATCCGCACCGCCACACCCAGGCATGTCAATGCCAAGGTCCGCCGCACCGCAGCAAAACTGATTGAGAGGCCGAGGAGGAGACTCGCGAGCGGAGTCGTCGTCATATGCACCGGCGTGAGGATATCGCGGAGCCACGAAGGCAGATGAAGTCCGGCGGCCTTCAGCACCAGCATAACGACCAGGGCCCAGAACGGAGGAGCGGAGAACAGGCGTGTCAGAGCCGAGCGAGCTGAAGGCGACGCAGAGCCATGCCAGAGGGCCAGCGTATAGAGAACCGTCAGGGTGAGGGTGGTTTGTCCGAGATCGAAGAGAATCGCCTGCGCAAGCCCCTCTTCTCCAAATGTCGCCAACGCCACCGGATAGGCAAAGTAGACGGAATTGATGCAGCCGACTGCAAGCAACCACCCGCCCTGTGACGGGCGAGAAAGGTGCAACAACCGGACGAGGGGCCAGGAGCACAGCAGCAGCGGAAGCGTCACAAGGCAGGCAGCCAGCGGCAGTTTCCAGGCCGTCGGCGCGAACGCCACGCGATCCAGCGAAACGAGAATCGTCGCTGGCAGGCTGACAGAAAAGACGAGCGTCCCCAGCCGTTCCGCATGGGTCTTTCCAAGCAGGCCAAACAGACGAAGCAACGAGCCGACCACGAACAGAATGAGAAATATCTGCAGCGACGTGGGCATGCGGAAGAGTAACAGAAACCATTGACCGGGACCTACGGAAAGGCAATGCCCATCGCCGACGCACGCCGCCGACTCAAACCGGCTGAGTTGACACACCATCCGGCAAAAAGTAGCCTATTCTCGTTCTCGGCCGTTGCCTGGATCCTGAGAAAGGAGTACCTCTTCCGGCATTCGCAATTCGAAAGGAGCCCTACCATGAAACCGTTCCGACTCCTCTCCGTAACCCTTGTGTTGTTCCTCTCCTGCACGTCGCTCGCGTCGGCAGAACTGCTGGCCCTCTTAAACTATGAGAGTAAGCAGGGCCAGCCGGTGAGACGAGAAGGGATCGCGATCATGGAGATCGATCCCGAGTCTCAGGACTTCGGGAAAATCTTAATGGATATTCCGCTTCCACCCGACCTCGTCGCTCACCACATTTTCTTCAACCGTGACCGGACCAAGGCCTACATCACGTCCTTGGGAAAAAGCGAACTGTACGTCATGGACCTGACGCGCTTTCCCTATCGGCTGCGGACGATTGCTGTGCCGGATTGCCAGGTCGGCGAGGATCTTGTCGTCTCGGAAGATAACCGAACCTGGTACCTCACCTGTATGGGCTCAAGCTCAGTCATTATGGGCGATGCCCTGAAAGATGTGGCCATCAAGACGATTCGCGCGGCTGCGCCGGCAACGCCTTTCATTCAGTATCCGCACGGCATTGCAATTCACAATGGCATCGATCGGGTCCTCATCACCAGCACCGTCAAACCGGATAATATGGCGGAGGCAGGCGAAACGGTCACAGTACTGGAAGCCAGTACCGGCAAGGTGCTTTCGACACACAAAATCTCATCGAAACCATCCCCCGCCAAATCCGCCCCGGTCGAAGTAATGTTCGCCCCGAATGCTGATCCGCCGGTGGTCCATATTACCAATATGTTCGAAGCAACTCTGTGGGCCGGGATCTGGGATCCCAAGACCCGATCCTTCTCCTTCAATCAGGTAGATGACTTCGGCGCACGAGAACAGGGGATGCCGTTGGAAATACTCTACAACGCAAAGGGAGACCGCCTATACGTCACCACGGCCAAACCGGGATTCGTCAATCTGTATGACACTACCGATCCGCGACAGCCGAAGTTTCTCCAGGCTATTCCAGCCGCTCCAGGCGCCCACCATACGGTCCTGTCTCCCGACGAACGTTACCTGTTCGTCCAAAACAGTCTGCTCAATCTGGAAGGCATGAGCGATGGATCGATCACGGTGATCGACTTGACGAAGGGTGGGAAGGTGCTGGGGAACATCGACACCTTGAAAGCGCAGGGGTTCAACCCCAACTGCATCATGCTCCTTCCGAATCATTTTCGCCCAAGGAGCGAGGGGTAGCCCGTTCGTCTCCTCTGCTCGTGCAACGCGCGCAGTGGGAGACCGAATGGGCCACCCCTTTGGAAAAATGACGAGCAGGATTGGAGAGCGCAATGGTGGTCGCCGCCCGGCAAGTTGCACAAAATCTTCCATTTTCGGAATCCTTGTATTGACAGTCATCGGCAGCGAGTCGTAGCCTAGGACCAACTCCTCCACGTAGGCACGAAATGGAGAATTACCCTGTCTTGTTCTTCCTTGCCTCACTCAAGAAACAGGGTTATTCTCAAGCCATAATTGCAAGCAGGAGGGCCTATGAGCTATTTGCAGCAAACCATTAAAGCTGTCATCCGACCCGGCAATGACTCCGGCTATGTGGCCGAGTGCCTTGAGATTGCCGTCGTTACTCAAGGACGGACACTGGACGAAACGGTCAAGCACCTTCAAGAAGCCACCGCGCTGCATTTGGAGGGAGAACACCTGGCGGCCTTTGGGTTACGAGAAAAACCGACCCTGGTGCTGACGATGGAGTTGGACCCAGTCCATGCCGAAGCTTCGTAGGCTCGCGGGCCACGATATCCTGACCATCCTCTATGGTTTCGGCTTCCAGCAGACCTCTCAGCGAGGCAGCCACGTCAAACTGGTCCGTGAAGTCGCAGAAGTACGCCAAGTCTTGACGGTCCCTCTCCACACTGAATTAGATCCCGGTACTCTCCGAGCCATCTTTCGCCAAGCCAGTCGATTCATTCCAGAACAAGACCTCCGCCCACATTTCTACACATAAGGACGCCACCCATGTGGCATACGTTGGCTTGACCCCTCCAGTACATTCCCCCATCAGTGGCACATTGAGTGGAAGAGGGAGCCCGTCAGTCTCCTCTGCTCGCACAACGCGCGGTCGAAGACTCCCCTCGTTGGACGCGCGCAATGGAAGATCAATCAG
>NEWP02000011.1 GCA_002869895.2 Nitrospira sp. CG24E
CAGGTCGGCAGCCTGGACCTGCATGTGACCGCCACGGACACCGGCAACCTCACGGTCTCGGATGTCTTTACCCTAACCGTGCAGAATGTAAACGAAACGCCAACTGTGGCTGCGCCGTTGGCCGATCAGCAGGCGACAGAAGATGCGCTGTTCAGTCTGGTGGTGCCGGCCAACACCTTTGCGGATCAGGATCTGGGCGACAGTCTGACCTACAGCGCGACGTTGGCCGGCGGAGCGGCGTTGCCTATCTGGTTGAGCTTCAATGCGACAGCCCGCACCTTCAGCGGAACCCCGCTCAATGGCGATGTGGGCACCTTCAGCCTTGCGGTCACGGCGACCGATACGGGCGGCCTCAGTGCGACGGAGACGTTTGCGCTCACCGTCCAGAACGTCAACGATGCGCCGACGGTGGTCGTGCCCTTGGCTGATCAACAGGCGACACAAGGCACGGCCTTCAACTTTGTGGTGGTGGCCGATACGTTCGCTGATGTGGACGCAGGCGATGTGTTGGCCTACAGTGCGGCGCTCGCCGACGGCAATCCGCTGCCCGCCTGGCTCAGCGTTAATTCCGTGACCAGGACCTTGAGCGGCACGCCCGGCAGCGGCGATGTCGGCACTCTCGAGGTGCGTGTCACCGCTACCGATACCGGCGCGCTCAGCGCGTCGGATGTCTTCGCCCTGACGGTGGACAGTCACGATCAAGTCTTGACGGGAACCGTGGGTAACGATGTCCTCACCGGTGGAGTTGGCAACGATCAACTGTTTGGATTGGCCGGCAACGATAGCTTGAATGGTGGAGCCGGCAATGATTTCCTCGACGGTGGCCCCGGCACTGATACGATGATTGGTGGCACCGGCAACGACACCTATGTCGTGGATGCAGTGGGCGATGTTGTGACTGAACTGGCGAACGAAGGCATCGACACCATCCAGAGCGCGTTGTTGGCCTACACGCTGGGGGCCAATCTCGAAAACCTGACTCTGACCGGGACCGGGCCGAGCGCGGGGATCGGCAATGCCCTGAACAATGCGCTCATCGGCAACAGTGGCGCCAACCTCCTCGATGGGAAGGCCGGGGCTGACCAGATGAGCGGTGGAGCAGGAGACGATGTCTATAATGTGGACCACGTCGGCGATGTGGTGGTCGAACTGGCCGGAGAAGGCACGCTGGATACAGTGTCCAGTTCGGTGACCTATACGTTGAGCACAAACGTCGAACATCTCATCCTGACCGGAACTGCCGCGATCAACGGCACCGGCAACGCGTTGGACAACGTGCTGACCGGCAACAGCGCGGCCAATGTGCTGACCGGTCGAGCGGGCAACGACACGTATCTTATTGGAACGGGCGATACCGTCGTGGAAGCGGCAAATGAAGGCGCCGATACCGTGATCAGCACTCTCACGCATACGCTGGCTGCGAACGTGGAGAATCTGACGCTGGTCGGGTTCAGCAGCGCGAGTGGAACCGGCAACGCGCTGGAGAACGTGTTGAGCGGCCTGCTCAATCTTGGCGGCAATACCCTGATCGGCGGAGGCGGCAATGACACCTATATTCTCGGAAGCGGCGACACGGTGGTCGAAGCGGCCAACGGCGGCACGGATACCGTCCAGACCCGGTTCTCGCATACGCTGGGCGCCAATGTGGAGAACCTGACGCTCACCCCTTCGACAGGCTCAGGGCAGGTCAATGGCACCGGCAACAGCCTGAACAATACGATGATCGGCAACAACGCCGCCAATGTGCTGAGCGGCGCCGGAGGCAACGATCAATTGCGCGGCGGGTTGGGCAACGATACGCTCAACGGTGGCGGTGGGAACGACACGTTCCTCTTCGGACGAGGCGAAGGACAGGATCTCGTGCAGGACAACAGTGGCACGGCGGACAAGCTACTCTACGATACGGGCATCAACCCGCTCGACCTCGTGATCAGCCGGCAGGCGAACGATCTGCGGCTTTCGATCCATGGCTCGACCGATGCCGTCACTGTTCAAAATTGGTACGTCGGCACGACGAACCGGACAGAGACCATTCAAGCCGGCAACGGGCAAACGTTACTCAGTAAGCAGGTCGATCAGTTGATTCAAGCGATGGCGGGCTTCTCCGCGCAATCGGGCCTCACCTGGGATCAAGCCATTGATCAGCAGCCGCAGAATGTACAGACGGTCCTGGCCGCGAGCTGGCAGTAGGGGACTGGCTCCGCGCAAGCGGTGCCTGTCCCGCTACTCGGAATAAGAAGATGTGAAACATTAAGCGTAAGGGGTAAAGGGTAAGGGGTGAGGGGGGGGTAGAGGGGTAGGGGATAAGAATAGAAGACGGGAAACGGGAGGGGTAAGACGTGAGGCGTCTGGTTGGGGAGGAAGAGGATTATTCCAGAAGCCTGGCTAGGTTGAGGACCAGCCCCGGCAGCAGTGGCGACGCGCATTCAGTCGGCCGCGTCGCTCGGCAGATGTGCACATACGTTCCGTCCTGTAACGCGAGGATCTCAAGGCTGTTCTGGTCGGGGTCAACCAACCAATACTCCTGGACGCCGAACCGCTCGTACCGCTTGTGTTTCAAGCCGCGATCTCGGGCGGCTGTGCCGGGCGACAGCACTTCCATGACGATATCCGGCGGACCCTGGACGTTTTTCTCCGTGATGCGGGCACGGCCGTTTGTCAACACCAGGATGAGATCTGGTTCAAGGATATCCGTCTCGCTGAGCACCACATCGTAGGGCGCGGTGAACACAGTTCCGATGGGGTTGGTTTCAAGATAGGTCATGAGGTGATGGAGGAACCGTCCGACGACAAGCTGATGCCGAGTGACAGGCGACGGGGTCACGAACAGATCTCCATCCAGAATCTCGTACCGCTTCCCGTCGTCCGGCAGGAGCAGATAATCATGATAGGTCAGCTTTGTAGTCGCCAGATTCATCCGAGCCCCCGTCCATTGTCATTACGATACTCAAAGCCCTTGTTCCTGTCAACGTTGAGATGGCACATCACCGCGAACATCCGGGGAATCTGTCGTGTCTCACCCTGACAAGCAGCTAAACTCCTTGCCCCAACAGACCGACACGGGCCTGATCTGTCTCTTGATCTTGGCCCGGTTCTACGACTTGCCGGCGGATGGGGCGCAGCTGCGCCATCAGTTTGCGCAATCCAACCAGCTGCTCTCAGACACCGAACTCCTCCGCGCGGCGAAACATCTCGGGCTCAAAGCCGGCGTGCTGAAGAGCCAATGGAGCAAGCTGCCTGGGACGCCGTTTCCTGCTCTGGCGAAGCGCTCAGACGGCCGCTATGTCGTGCTCGCGAAGATCGAGGGCGACAAGGTTCTCATTCAGGACCCTGTTGAGGCGCGCCCGCTGGTGCTCTCTCGCGAGCAGTTCGAGCCGGCCTGGACGGGAGAGCTGCTGCTCTTTACCAAGCGGGCGAACCTTCGTCTGCAAGACCTGAAGTTCGATTTCACCTGGTTCATTCCTGCCATTGTGAAGTATCGGACACTGCTGGGCGAGGTGCTGATCGCGTCGTTCTTCTTGCAGCTCTTCGCCCTGCTGACGCCGCTGTTCACCCAAGTTGTCATCGACAAGGTGCTCGTTCATAAGGGCTTCACCACACTCTATGTGTTGGCGGTCGGCATGATTGCCCTGGCCATCTTCGATGCGGTTTTGGGCGGGCTGCGGACCTATCTCTTTGCTCATACGACGAACCGGATCGATGTCGGTCTTGGCGCCCAGTTGTTCCGCCATGTCCTGGCGCTCCCGCTGGCGTACTTTGAAGCGCGCCGGGTGGGAGACACGGTGGCCCGGGTGCGTGAGCTGGAACATATCCGCCAGTTCTTGACGAGCCATTCCGTCACGGTGGTGCTGGATCTGTTCTTCACGGTCGTCTTTCTCGCGGTCATGTGGTTCTACAGTCCTATCCTCACGCTCGTGGTCATGGGCTCGTTGCCGCTCTATGCGTTGTTGTCTGTCGTCATTACGCCGGCGATCAGGGCCAGGCTGCATGAGAAATTCAATCGTGGCGCGGAGAACCAGTCGTTTCTGGTCGAGTCGATCAGCGGGATTCAAACGGTGAAGGCCCTGGCGGTGGAGCCTCCTCTGTTACGGAAGTGGGAAGAACAGTTGGCCGGCTATGTGAAGGCCAGCTTTCGCGCGACGAGTGTGATGACGGTCGCCAGTCAAACGGCCACCTGCATTCAAAAAGTAACCGTCGTGGCTGTGCTGTGGGTGGGAGCCTATCGGGTCATCGACGGGGATTTGACCATCGGGCAATTGATTGCCTTCAATATGCTTTCGGCGCAAGTGACGGGTCCGCTGCTGCGGCTGGTCAATTTGTGGCAGGAGTTTCAGCAAGTCGGGATCTCGGTGCAGCGCTTGGGGGATATTCTGAATACGCAGCCGGAGCCTTCCTACAATCCAAATCGGACCACGCTTCCTCAAGTCCACGGCCATATCGTCTTCGAGGACGTGACGTTTCGCTATCGTCCCGATGGTTCGGAAGTGCTCCGCAAGGTGTTGTTCACGGTGGCGCCAGGACAGGTGATTGGGCTTGTCGGGCGGTCCGGGTCCGGCAAGAGTACCATCGCCAAGTTACTTCAACGGCTGTATGTGCCTGAGCGTGGGCGCATTCTGGTGGATGGAGTGGACCTCGCGCAGGTGGACCCGGCGTGGCTGCGACGGCAAGTCGGCGTCGTGCTTCAGGAGAATTTTCTCTTCAATTGTTCCGTGCGCGACAACATTGCGCTGGCCGATCCGGGGTTGGCGATGGAACAGGTGATGCAGGCGGCCAAGCTGGCCGGTGCGCACGAATTCATTCTGGAATTGCCGGAAGGTGACGACACGATGGTGGGAGAGCATGGTTGCTCGCTATCCGGTGGGCAACGGCAGCGGGTCGCGATCGCGAGGGCGTTGGTTGCGAATCCGCGCATCCTGATTTTTGACGAAGCGACCAGCGCGTTGGACTATGAGTCTGAGGCCATCATTCAGCAGAACATGGCGCAGATCAGTCGGGGGCGCACGGTCTTTATCATCGCCCATCGGCTGAGCACCGTGCGGCCGGCGCATCGGATTGATGTGGTGGAACGGGGCGAGATTGTCGAGCAGGGGTCTCATGAGGAGTTACTGCGGATGAAGGGGTTTTACGCGCGGCTGCAGTCGCACCAGGATGGCAATTTAACGGTCGCCGTCACTCGTGGCGCAAGGGGAGTAAGCTCTTCCGATCTTGAGGAGAGAAGAGCGATTAAGAAAGTCAGTGTGGCCCACTGCTCCCGGAGCATGAGAGGTGAAGGGCGGCTCCAGTAATCCTCTGTGCTCGCGGAACCCCCACGATGAAGCAGTGGTCGTTCGACGCGCGCAGTGGAGGATCACTGGAGACCGCCCTTTCGAGTGAGAAGTAACAAACGAACTTGGAGGGGCCATTCTGAAGGTGAGCTGTGGATACGCATTGGACTTTGCAGTAGACTTGCCCACAACGGATTCCTGAGACCGCATTGCTATGCTACACAGGTAGACTGCGGCAGACCTAATAGCTAGATATCGCCCAATATCACTATGGCTTACTACATCGATCTTTTTTCACCTGAAACGTACGAAGCCTTTGGCCGCTCGACCCAAGACATATCGGGCTTCCGAATGCGGCACAAGGGAATGGCTGATCGAATCAAGTCAGGCGATATATTTGCGTGCTACGTAACCCGGGTATCGCGCTGGTGCGGACTTATCGAGATCCTTGAAGGCCCCTTCATCGATAACAAGCCGATCTTCCTTCCAGAGAACGACCCTTTTGTTGTTCGCTTCCGCGTCCGACCCAAGGTGTGGCTACCAATTGACCAAGCACTCCCCATTCACAATGACAAAGTCTGGAATGGCCTTGCGTTCACTCGATCGCTGGAAAAGGGATCCATTGGGTGGACCGGTAAGGTCCGCGGTAGCCTTGTTAAGCTTGACGACAAGGACGGCAAGTTCTTGGCGGATGCGCTGACCACGCAGGCTAACTCCCACCAGGTCTACGCGCTTGACGAAGCCGAGCGGAAGAAATTGGCAACGCACACCGTCAACCGGCCTGACAAAGTAGTCACAGTATCCGTTCCTGAAGATGCAGCTCCCACCGAAGATGTGTCAGCGCCACAGGAAGCAGAAACCCGAGAGTCAATTCGAATCCAATCCCTCATCGCGCAGATCGGAGCACGAATGGGCATGTCCATCTGGATTCCCCGCGCCGACCGCGGTGGCGTGCTTAAGGAGTGGAGGAACGATGGCCAACTCTTACTAGAGCGCCGACCGCTCAACTACGACGACACCACACTTCGTACGATCGAACAGATCGATGTTATATGGCTACGTGGTCGGTCTATCGTCCGCGCATTCGAGGTTGAGCACACTACTGCCGTTTACTCCGGCCTCCTGAGAATGGCAGATCTGTTGGCTCTTCAACCCAACATGGACATCAAACTTCACATAGTTGCCCCTATCGCCAAGCGAGATAAGGTCTTCCAAGAGATACGCCGCCCTGTGTTTTCCCTGCTCGAAAAAGGCCCACTCGCTGAAAGCTGCACATACCTATCCTATGACAGTTTGCGTGAGCTGGCAGGGCAAAAGCATGTCGCCCATCTCTCAGACACTGTACTCGACGAGTACGCAGAAGAAGCGGAATAGACTCGACAGCTAACTCCTCCATCGAGTAGACAGCCCCGGCAATCCGATGTCTGCCGCTCAGGTCAAATGTTAGCCGGTAAAGACAAATCATGGATGCTCGTATTGTGACCACGCGGCATTGGTTTCAGAGGATCTATCTGGGAGGCATTCCCCAGATGATTCGAGACGAGACTGCATTCCTGTCGTTCATCTGCACCCTTTCCGCCATTGAAGCTCTTGCCGGCTATCGATATCAAGAGACAGGCGACACGGCACGTCCTGGATCTCGCTTTCAACGTTTCGTTTCGGACTACTTTGCTCAGGAGTACTCTGAGCTGGCATCAGATTTGTGGAACTTCCGGAATGGGATGATCCACGGTTTCTGCCCGCGCCGTTTTGCGCTGACTCACTACCAGAGCCATCGCCATCTTCAAACCTCATCTGATTCAACTACCTTTCTCAACGCCGAAGATTTCTATGCTGCATTGGTCCAGGCTTCTGGAGCCTTCTTCCAAGAACTTGAGGGCTCAACAGAGCTTCAGGAGAACTTCTTGGCTCGGCTGAATAGCTCGCAGGGTGGCGGAATCGCCGTTGGCCCGGTCGAAGCGACATGAAGGGTGAAATATAAGGGTCGGGAGTCTTTTCTTGACTCCTGCCACACCGACACGTGACTCTGATCTAAGCCGACGACCCGTGCTTGCCGTGTAGCTGAATACTGAAAATAGGGAGAATGAGTGTCTGGCGTGAGTTTTGACTTATTTATGTGAGAAAGAGATGGGGTCGTTACTTGACCTTGTACTTGGCCAACCTTATAGCAGCTTGAGCGAGCAAGGTCTGTGCAGGCAACCAACCGACTCTTCCCTACCCTAAGCCGTCTACACTGAACAATCCCGGTGACCATACCGTAAGCAGTTCCTTTTCGGCGCGAGGGGGGAACGGGTCAGCACCCGTTGTCGGAGGGCCGGGGACCCACCGAGGCGTGACCGAAGTGGAAAGCCGGAACTGACCAATGCACCGCGATCACTTGATCGCGGCTGCGGGAATTCCGGAAGGATTCCACGAGGTCACGCCCGGAATGGTCGCCCCGGGAGGCACGAGGGCTGACCCGCTCCCCCTCGCGCCCCCTCACCTTTCATCTGACTTGTCCTCAATTGTTTGTTGGTGCTACGGTGCGCTCCTGCATTGGCAACATGCAGAAAATTGACACGTTAGATCGGGCGGCCACGCAAATTCATTTTTAGGGAGACTCTTATGGCCAAGAAGCTGTCACCACCGGAAGTCATGCGGAACCTTGCCATTGGATACTGGGTCGCGCGTCTTGTCCATATCGCCGCGAAACTCAAACTGGCCGACTTGTTGAAGAAGGGGCCTCGCACCGTTGAAGATTTGGCGACAGCCGCAGGCATCCAACCGCAAGCCCTCTACCGAATTCTCCGTGCACTGGCGAGTGTGGGCGTCTTCGCAGAAACCAAGAATCAACGGTTCAAACTCACGCCGCTCGCCGCAACGCTTCAGACAGGCATCCCCGCCTCCATGCATGCCTGGGCGCTCATGATCAACGACAACTGGGGCTGGGACGCCTGGAAGGAACTCCTCCATGGAGCCAAGACTGGCGAGATACCGTTCCTCAAGGCCCACGGCGTTCCGCTCTTCGAGTATTTTGAGAAGCACACCGAGGACCTCCAGGTCTTTGGCGAATCGATGACCAGTATCTCCGTAACCGAGAACCCCGCCATCGCAGCCGCGTATAAGTTCTCCGGAATCAGTACGCTGGTGGATGTCGGCGGCGGACATGGCAGCCTCCTGGCCACCATCCTCAAAACGAACCCAACGCTGAAGGGCGTGCTCTACGACCAGCCCTCTGTGATCGCCCGCGCTGAGAAGGACCAGCACGTGACCGCGAAAGGTATTGTGGAACGCTGCAGGCTCGAATCCGGCAACTTCTTCGAAGCAGTACCAAAGGGCGGCGACGCTTACATCATGAAGTACATCCTCCACGACTGGAACGACGAGGCCTGCGTAAAACTCCTTTCGAACTGCCGTGCCTCAATGAATGAAAAGGGGAAGGTGCTCGTCGTCGACAACGTCATCGCTCCCGGCAACAACCCAAGCTGGGGTAAACTCCTCGACATTCAAATGCTCATCATCGGAGGGCGCGAGCGCACGAAAAAAGAGTTCGCCGCGATGTTTGCCGAAGCCGGGTTGAAATTGACTCGAGTGGTGCCGACCAAGGGGCCCCTCAGCATCGTCGAAGGAGTCCGAGCGTGACAGGCTGGCCTGACCGTAGGAACTGGGGTCAGGTCTTGTAATCCAACATTTTGCGGCGCGGGATGGGGCAGCCTGCCAGTTCGTCATTCGTCTCTCCCCTCTCGTCGTTCGTGAATTGTAAGCGAGACAAGCAAGACGTGCGCGACTCGCAGAGATGAAGCTTCCAACCCGTCCTGCGAGTCTCGCGAGTCCCGCTGAATAACGAGATACGCTTCACGAGCGACGGTCTTCGCGCTGGCTTCTTTGCTGGATGCCCAGCCCGCCTTGTGGGAACGGCAGAAAAATGATACCGTGCCCCTATGACCCAGCTCGCCCAGAAACTTGACAAAAAACTCGCCAGCTGATGGCCTGAAGTCGCGCCTCAAGTGGAGCAGATCGTGGCCGACGTGATCGAATTGACCGACACCGACACACTGGACCTGCTGCCCTCACGGGCCGTTGTGCAAGAAGTCCTCGATGCCCTCGATGAACGCCAAGCTGGGTGAGATCTGGCTGGCCGATCTCGGGCTAGCTGCCAAAACCAGACCTGTTCTCATTATCTCCCATCACGATCCAGAAGCCCCCCCGTGCACTCCTCATTTACTTTCCACTGACCACCCAACACCGTGGCAGTCGCTATGAAGTGCCCGTGGGACCCCTTCCGTTCTTACATCAACCGTCCGTCGTGAACGTGCAAGGCATCGGAACTTTGGTCGCACCTCGGTCGGAACGCAGGCTGGGACAACTTCCAAATAAGACCATGATTAAGGTCAAAGACGCCATTCGCTTTGCCTTGGATCTCTAGCCAACACGGGTTTCGACTGGCAGCGTATCTCCAGCATGACCTGTCGCTTACCGGCCTTGTTGCCTGGGCTGAACCCGCCATGATGGAGGGCAAATTTGATCCTCAACACTTCACGGCTATCGGCGATTTAGTCGGTGCCACGATGAAGCGGACAGAAACAGAGGTTGACCACCGTTCAGTTTCTTCGGCTAGGGTCGCTGAGCAACGCCTGTAATTCCTCGTAGACCGACCGGCGTGCTCCGACAAACACGACGTCGATCGTTGCCCCTTGATCGTTGATACGATAGATAATTCGGTAGGTGCGCACACGAAAAGACCTGTATCCGTCGAGGTCGAAATGCAAGGGGTGCCCGGCCAGCGGAGACTCACACACTTCTCGAATACCTTGTTTGATGTCTGACTTAATGTGCGGGTGTAGCCTTCGGATCAGCGCTGCTGCCTCGGATGTGTACCGAGCCCGAAACTTCTTCATGTCTGATCTTGGCCAAAGACCTTATTGTGCGCAACCCACTTGCCGGCGCGCGCTTGTTTCAGTGACCGCTTAAGGGACGGCCGGGTCCTCGCGTCGCTCAGTATCTCGATCGTCTCTGTCAATCCTTCGAACTGCTCCATGCTCAGCAGCACGGCAGAGGGGACCCCGTCCCGAGTAATGGCCACAACCTGGTGCCTCCGTTTGATGTTGCGGACGAGATCAAGGAGCTTGTTTTTTGCCTCCGTGATCGACACAAATTGATCGACTTGCGCCATAAGCTGCCTCCTTCATAGGCCAATAACTGGCCATTATATAAGCTAGTCACTACTCGTACAAGGGCAGTGGTAAGGAAAGAGTCTCTTCCCCTACCCCCCAATACGTAGGATAGCGGTTTCTACGTTGCTGCCGTATTCTCGCACTATGGTGACTAGAATTCAGTCTGTCCAGTGGCGAGCGATTATGCAGGGGGTCGCCATCGTATATGGTGTCACCTTCGTATCTGGACTGCTGTTGGCCTTCAGCGGAATTACCCCGCAGACCAATCATGTCGCCTATCCAATCCTCGCACTAGTCACGGGAGCGGTGGGAGTGGCGATCGCACTTCGAGTGGCTGAAACGACAAGGCTTTTGTATCTTGTGGCACTTGGTTTCGGAGTCTGGCTCCTCAGCTCGACCAGCGTGTTGATTGGAGCGCAGACGGTGACTGCATGGCTAGATAGTAGCCTGTTCATCGTAACTACGGTCATCCTCGGACGGCTTCTCCTGGGAAGAGACCTCGAATCCTTATCCACATCCGACCTCTCTCATTCACGAACGATCTCCAAGAGCAACTCAAATCTACCGGCGCAGCAGAACATGAGATCGACTCTGTAGCCAAATAACTTCTGATGCCTCGTTTGAGATATTGTCAGTTTACCTCTCAGCTCTAGGGTCTGCGCCGTATACCCCTCGGGCTGACTATTGCATAGACTGCAGATTGGGTCATTCGGATGGGTTAAAAACTGGCAAGGAATCGATCAGGTGCACTGAGACAGAAATGAACTGGGGTCAGCCACAGCCTGACTATCAAGACTGTGCCTGACCCCACCTCGTAAGACCCACTTCGATCAGGGATTATTTCCCTGCAACCATGCCCATGCCCATCGCTAAGACCCCGACCAGCATGGCGATCGAGACTCCCGCGTATAACATGCCATTGATCAATATCATCGTTGTCATCTGTTCCTCCTCCCTGAGGACCTATTCATCCAAACTCGCCAGAATGATGAGTTGAAACGTCCTTGCTGTCATGTCGGCTACAGCACAAGCCGTGCCATTCAATATTTGCTCGAATATAATCACTAACCTATTGAAATACTGAGACTGAATTTTTATCTTTCGAAAAATTCAGTACGAGGGCCTAAGCTACCCCCACGATAGTTCGTGGGCAGTCGTGGGCGCACCCACGATGAATCGTGGGCTGCTGATTTTGGCTGAGTAGATGTCGGGAAAGATATTCGACGGTAAGAAAAGACGTTCTATTTTCTTCAGCCGGCAGCCGGTCGCTTCATTCCAAACTGCTTCATTCGGCTGCGCAATGTGCTGGGAGGAATCCCCAAGCGGGCAGCAGCGCCATCGGAACCTTCGATGTGCCAATCAGTAAGCGTGAGGGTCTGCAGAATATGCTTCCGTTCAAGTTCTTTAAGGCCTGCCGGAGGCGAGGCGCCGTTGGAGACGGAGACCTGCGAGCCTAAAATCTGCTCATCCACACGCAACAGAGGTCCATGAGAAAGAATGAGCGCCCGCTCGATCACATTTTCCAGCTCACGGACGTTGCCGGGCCAGGTATAGCGCATCAACCCCTCTAGAGATTTTTGATCGATATCCTTGCACGAACGATTGAACTTTACACAGTATTGCCTGATGAAGTGCCGGGCCAATTCTGGGATATCCTCCCCCGATTTCGTCCAAAAATAGACTGCCCCCATGAGCCAATTCAAAGCGGCCCTCGCGGGCTCGGTCGGCTCCGGTAAATGCGCCTCGTTCATGCCCAAACAATTCGCTTTCGACCAACCCGGCCGGGAAGGCGGCACAGTTGACCCGCACCAGGGGCTTCCGATGCCGCGGACTCCAATCATGGATCGCTTGCGCAATCAGTTCCTTGCCGGTTCCAGTCTCACCCAAAATGAGCACAGTTGTAGGAGTCGGCGCAGCCTCTCGTGCAAGAGTTATCACAGTCTGAAAGGCCAGGCTCTTCCCCAGCAAGGAGTCGCTGTTCTTCGTGAGTTTCAGTTCTTCGATCAAGTAAACGTTTTCTTTGTCCAGTTGGGCGCGTAGCTGATCGATCTGTTCGTAGGCCTGAACATGATCGATCGCATAGGCTATTTGCATCGCCACTTGCGTTAGAAACTCAAGGTCCCCCGGGTCCGGCACTCCTGATTCGATGCTGCCGATATTGAGAATGCCTAGACACTTGTCTCCCACTAGCAGAGGGAGATTGATGATTCTTCCAAGGCCTTCTTGCACATACATTTTGTCTTCAGGAAAGACTTGCACCCGTTTCAGCTCAGGACGGCAGTGGACTATTTTGTGATCGTAGGCCCATCCCATCCCGCTTCCGACACGTGGGATCACGGCATCGCGTTGGAGTACCACCTGCGTCATTGTCGTAGCAAAAACATAAAACCTGAACCCATCGACCTCGGGATCGTAGAGAGTGACCGTCGCCCTTGCCCAGGGAATCACCTTGGTGATCTCAGCGGTAATCGCTTCCCACAGGCTGTGCATCACGCGCTGCGAATTGAGCACCACAGCGACAGCCAAGAGGGCTCGATAGTTTACTTCAATCCGATCCATGGGATTTCCTCGCACTCTCTTACCAGAAGGCTGTTGAGAAAGTTCGCCAGCGTCGTTCCCTGCCTCCGCCAAAGCACTTCGCGCAGGCAGGTCGCATCCTTCAGACCCTCAACGTACCACAAGGGTACGCCTCGGGCCTTCACTCGCTGCGGCCTTGCTGGACAGCCTGCTAAGTAAATTGAATCACAGCCACACACTTATGTCTATCACTTCCCAGCGGAAATCTCGATCCTCCGATAGATCATGCGCGAGCGACCATTCGACTCAGCCCAGAGGTAGCCGAATAGGCCCTTGCCGAGATAGGGCTGAGTAGCTCGTAAAAAGGGAAGCGGAAACAACCAGTCCCTGCGCGGTCTTACTCGTAGAACGCGCAGGGCAGTGAAGAGCAACCAGGTCTTTCCCTCCGGGGACAGGAGCGGACCGGAATAGGCTGCGGATTGGCTGACAATTTCAAGAGCTAGAAGAGGGCAAAAGATTGAACAGGCAGCAGAGATTCAAGTAGACTGACCTCCCAGCAAATGCTCAGACTACCGTACAGTAATAGGCAACAGCCCACAGCCAACCGACTATTAGAATCGACGAGGTGAGGGTGTCCGGCATGAGCGACGATGACCAGATCTTGAGGGCTTACGCCACCATCACCTCGATTCGGGCCAACGTCCCTGAGCGCCATGAAGTGGAGGAACGGTGGGTCAAGGAGTTCAATAGCGCGATCGAAAAACTTGAGCGGTCGCTGAACATCGATCTGCAGGAATTCAAGGTTCCTCAAGATGCGCTCAAACGATTTGTCGCTTCATGCAACAGCCTGACGAATGACGTGACCTACCTCGAAGGTCTATGGTGCGAACGGGCTATTCTGATGCAGAAGCTCGACTCAGTACTGGTCTACTTCACGGGTCTACAGGACCGGGAAGAAAATCCGATCGGTTTTCGGCCCTTCAAATAGCCTCTATACCCCAGGCCAATCTCTAACCCTGTTCCGCTTCGTTCACGTTCCTCTCTTTCCGCACCCCATTGAACTATAAGTTGACAGCTGGAAATCCAATCCTTGAGAATGCCCCCATGGCTGGAAAGATTATCATCGAGCGGTTGGAATTTCAGGGAAATTGCGGCGTGACCCTGGGGGAGCGTCGGCGACATCAGCCATTGGCGATAGACCTGGAACTGGAGTGCCAGACCGAGCCGGCTGCAACGTCGGATAACATCCGCCAAGCGGTCGACTATGCCCAAGTAGCAGATCGCGTGATTGAGGTCGGAACAACACAGGATTGCGCGCTCCTTGAAACATTTGCGGAACGTCTCCTCACCATGCTCTTTTCAGAGTTTCCTATCGAACGCGCCAAGATTTGGGTACGGAAACTTGCGCCTCCACTAAAACATGCCACCGGCTCGGTGGGTGTGCAACTCGAACGATCGCGTCTGTCTCACCAGATTCAGGATGCGGGGCCGACTCCGGCTCAGTTTCTGACTCAGCAGCTCCATCGCTTGCCGAAAGGCAAGGCACTCGATGTTGCAGCCGGGTCTGGACGCCACTCGCTCTATCTGGCCTCGCATGGCTACCATGTCGATGCGATGGACCGAGACGAACAGGCCATGGCCCAGCTCGCTGTGACAGCCACGCGGCAAAATTTTCCCAATCTCCATGTCCGGACGATAGACCTCGAACGGGCGACCGACGAACGGACTGAATTTCCGAAACACGAATATGACGTGATCCTCGTATTTTTCTATCTCCACCGCGCACTCTTTCCCTCGCTCATCGAATCCCTGAAGCCCAACGGAGTCTTGATCTGCGAAACCTTCACTATCGACAACTATCTGCGCCATCACCATCCTCGCCGGTGGGAATTTTGTCTGGCGCAGAATGAATTGCTCCGGCTCACATCGACACTCAACGTATTGTCCTACGACGAAGGCGAACACAACGGTAGTCATGGACCAGGCTCTGCCTATACTGCGCAACTCGTTGCCCAACAGGCGGGTACCGGGAGCCTCTCGCACGAGTCGTCATGAGCAGCCTCGACCTCCATCTTCATACGACCCATTCCGATGGAAGCCTCACGCCGGCTGAGGTGCTCAGACTCGCCCACAAGGTAGGGGTCACAGCTTTGGCCATTACGGACCACGACATTGTGTCCGGTATTCCCGAAGCCTTAGCTGCCGGAGCGGAGGTGGGAATTGAAATCATTCCCGGCGTGGAAATCAGCTCCCACATCGGCAACAGCGAGCTTCATATCCTCGGCTATTGCATTCAGTGGGAAGACCCGGAGCTGAATCAACGCTTGGCTGCCTTGCGCGAGAGCCGGCACAGCCGCAATCCCCAGATCGTCGAACGGCTGCGCTCATTGGGGCTGGACGTGACTTATGAAGAAGTGCGGGCTCTGGCCGGCACAGATTCGGTCGGCCGACCGCATATTGCGCGGCTCTTGATGGACAAAAAGTATGTGACGTCTGCCAAGGATGCCTTTGACCGATATCTGGCAGAAGGGCGCCCTGCTTATGTGGCGCGTGAACTACCCAAGCCGGCGGATGCTATCGCCTGGATCAGAGCCGCTGGCGGGGTCGCTGTGTTGGCCCATCCAACTTGGGCCAAGGTATCCGGAGAAGGACTGAACGGCCTCCTGACGACATTGAAAGCTGAAGGCCTTGGCGGCATCGAAGTCCACTACAGTACCCACACAAAACGTCAGACGACGGAATACCTCGATCTGGCCAAGCGGTTACATTTATTGGTCACCGGGGGCAGCGATTTCCACGGCGTCACCAAGCCGGACATTGAAGTCGGTAGAGGCCGGGGCGATTTGAAAGTTTCCACAAAACTGCTCGATCCACTCAAGAAGGCAGCCCTCTCCGGCACTCATTCATAGCTCGTATCTCGTTGCTCGCAGTTTCTGGTTGCGAGTTTCGAGTTTCACGTTTCACGCGAAACGAAGCTCGCCTCACTGATCGTTATCCCTCAATTCATTGACTCTCCTATCCCATCCGCTACACTTTGAGACATTCACAGACATCCCTACAGATTCTTATGCCAAAATCCTGGACGTGGGTCGCTCCCTATACCTTTGCCATACTGGCCATGCTTCTCGCCGGTCCCCTACTAAGCGGCCTGGCTTCGGTCCAATCAATCGCGATCCCCTATTTCCAGCTCAGTGGGCCCCAGGCCGTCCGACTGAGCGCACAGCTGCTCGCTCTGATCATCTTCTGGGTCCTCGCCTTCGTAATCACTCGACACATCCCGGATAACGGCCGCGGATCGAGCTTTCTCCGCAACATCATCCTTCCGATTGTGACTCTCATCCTGGTCCTTTTCGCCAATAAATCGTTCAGGACAGTGGGCTTGCCATTGATTGAACAGGTCGGTCCTTCTCGATTTACCTTGGGCTATGCGATCTGCCTCCTCGGTTCCGGTCTCTGGCTTACGGCGGCCTGGATCCTTAACCGGAGTTCGCTGCGAGAAGCCCTCGCTCCTCCCAGCCAACCACAGAGACAGGGATCCCAAGCGCTCGTCCAGGACAAGGATGCAGAGCAAGAAGAAGAGGCCACCGCTCCATCGGAACCAAAGAATCCACAGGCCGCATCAACCATCGTCAGCTACACGCCGAACATGCTCGGGCGCTACAGGGTCTTGAAAGAACTCGGGCGTGGAGCCATGGGGCTTGTCTACTTGGGAAAAGATCCAACGATCCAGCGTTTTGTGGCCATCAAGACCATGCAACTCGACCCCGCCGATCAGGATGACAAGCTGCAAGACGTTAAGGCACGGTTTTTCCGCGAGGCGGAATCGACCGGACGTCTCTCCCACCCCAACATCGTGACGATCTACGATGCCGGAGAAGAAAACGATTTGGGCTACATCGCAATGGAACTGATCGAAGGCACCCCGTTGAAACAGTGGGCCAGGAGGCCCAACTTGCTGCCGGTCAGCGAAGTCCTCCTGACTGTGGCGACTGTCGCAGATGCCATCGACTATGCCCATCAGCAAGGTGTCATCCATCGGGACATCAAGCCGGCGAACATCATGCTCACGAAAGACCGCCTCGTGAAAGTCATGGATTTCGGCATTGCGAAGATCGCTTCGAGCAGCAAGACACAAACCAATATCGTGATGGGTACGCCAACATACATGTCACCGGAACAAATCGCAGGCAAGAAAGTGGACGGACGCTCGGATATCTTTTCGCTCGGCATCGTGCTGTTCGAACTCCTTACAGGGCAGTTGCCCTTCACGGCAGACAATGTGTCGGCTGTGCTGTTCAGCATCGCCCATCACCCACATCCCACCATTCAGACCCTACGGCCGAACCTTCCCCCCATGGTGCAGGAGATCGTAGATCGCGCGCTGCAGAAAGAAGTGGCCCACCGATATCGGCGAGCGGAAGATTTTGCTTGTGAACTACGCGCTTGCCTGCAGAGCCTCGCGGCCTGAGGAGGTGTCGTCTGCCCCTCGATCGATCGCATAGCGCCAAATCCGATACCGGCCTCAAACGACCGCACAATGAGGATTGTTTCGTGGCCGATCCGTCACTCGGACTCTACGTCGTCTGCGACGGCATGGGAGGCGGGAATGCCGGAGAAATTGCCAGTACCCTCGCAGTCGAAGCGATTCATGCACATCTGGTCGAAGCAGTCCAAGATAGAGATCTCCCCTTGATCGGCCCCTTCGATCACAGGATGTCGCCTTCTGCCAATCGTCTCGCCAGTGCGATTCGTGCGGCAAACCACGTCATTTATCGCGAGTCACGGAGCAGACCAGGCTATGCAGGGATGGGTACGACCGTGGTTGCAGCACTGCTCTATGAAGAGGCCCTTGCCATTGCTCATGTCGGAGACAGCCGACTCTACCTGGTCCGCAATGGGACAATCCAACCCATCACCACAGACCATTCATGGGTCGCCGAACAGCTCCTCAAGGGATTCATCACAGAAGAAGAAGCCGAGCACTCCCCCAGCAAACACATCGTGACGAGAGCCCTCGGCGTGGAGAACAGCGTCGAAGTAGAATTGGCGGAGATTCCGGTCATGAACGGAGACCTGCTGTTACTCTGCTCAGACGGACTCACCAGGGTGGTCCATACGAACGATGTCCTTCATATCCTCCGTGGATCGGAAGACCTCTTTGGCATGGCGGATCGCCTCATTTCCATGGCCAATGAGGCAGGTGGCGAGGACAACACGACCGTCGTCATTGTCGCCCTGCGGGATGAAATCCAAACTAGTTTGTGGAATCGGCTCAAAAGGCGATTCGCCGCGTAATGGGTCAGAGGAACGTAGGCATCAGACAAGAATCGGCAAGGTCATAGCGCCCTTCACGTACGTCCACCAGGCTATTTGACGAAGAATGTGCCCTTTGGAAATGTCTGGTAGCATCTGTCGGAGACCTCCTGCCCATGCGATTGGAGGCATTGAAGAATCTCCCCGCTTCCAGATGGTAGCACTCTGCAGAACCGCTTGATATCCTCATCACAGGCTGCGACCAACCGGCTTCGATCTTCCCTCCACTTCACAAAACGCTCCTGCAACTGGCTCTGACATGGAGGCGGAAGTCGTTTGGCCCGCTGTGCCTGACAGCGGGCACGGGCAGAGCCGTCCGGAGACTCAGGACACAATTGTTCGATCTCCGCTTCACACTTCAACCTGGTAGCCTGTACGGTAGAAGAATCCAACCCTGTCGTGACCGAAGCCTCAATAGCGGAATCGCGCGACCGCTCATCGTTCGGCCTGTGCATGGCTACATCTGAAGGTAGTGGAGGAGAGGTGGGAATGGTTAAATCCAATGTCGGTCGAGAAGTCTGCGAAGCCGACCGACCTGCAGCTTCACGAGCCTGAGCCGGCGCCTCGTCCGAAGTCAACTCTTCCTGTGACGGGAAATTGGCGACCACAGTCATCCACACAAGCCCAAGTCCCAGAATGGTGACTATACTGGAGAGAATCCCGCTTGAGGACTGTTGCTGCGCCATGGTCGCTCCCTATCCTGACCAGACCCAGCATAGGGTACGCCGTCGAAAAAATCGACGAATTGTCCGGTTTCAACCAGCAGCACTCGCAACACCCGTGAAGCGTATCTCGTAGGGGACAAGAGCGTATGGCGTATAGCTGATGGCAAAAAGGACCAGGAGGCAGTTAGTTTTCTGGAGTTTCGACGATGTGGTTTTCGAACCTGGTGCAGCCTTCGGCAAGCAACCGATTGGTGAGCATTTCTCCAGGCCATTCGATGGGTAAATCCGCAGTAAAGATCCATACATCGGGGGAGGTCCACACGGGGCCGTGGCCTTCGGGCAATTCGGGGTCAAACAGATCGGTCCAGACAGGCATGTACACGCCGTTCCCACATTGTGTATGGAGGTGCACAATCGTGCGGGCACGGACGAGCGGGTCCAGATCACGCCAGACTGCCGCGGTCTCATCTGCCAGTCGATGGAGACGCACAGCATTTTGCGCGTCAAACATGGCATAGGCGGCGTAGACCGGTGGTTCGATCATATCGGGAGCCAGCGCCAACTCAGGACATTGTCCCACGAGGCCTTCAAGGAGAGCCCGACGATGCCGATCTTCCAGCGAATCAGGCAATCCAGAGTCCGGCACACCGATCAATTCAAAAAAGAGAAAGGCGGTGCTCTCGACAGGCGGATACAGCCGCGCAGCTATCGAGGTGGCCCGCTGGGAATCCGCCACCGTGCTCAAATGATCGTTCAAGCCCTGCAGGCTGAGCGGTTCCAGCGTCGAATCGGTCAAGAGGCGCGACTCCACACGCACCACCGTCCCGGCGGAAAGCTGGAGGTGGCGGTGCAACAGATCGGCTGTCGCAATCGGGTCGATTTTCAACTGAAGTGGATGGGCCAGATTCGCTTGGAGAGGAAGTTCCAAGGCTGCCATAACGGCATAGGACAATTTGTCATCGACCGGCCCATCGATGAGCACGGAGCAGGATGCCTCAGCGAGAAGATCGAAGAGCCATTCCGCCATGTCCTCATCCAACGCTGCCAACACCGTGAGGAGATCATACTCCCGCCCCTGCTCCAAGAAGGCCTGCAACGTATCGATTGCCGCATCGGTATCACCATGGTCATGGCGCCGGGCGTTGATCAAATGAACGAGATCTCTTGTGAGGGGATCAGGACGAGACCAACTCAACATACAGAGCACTCCTGCCGCGAAACCATGGATGACACCCGCCCATGTTGTCAAACTTTCGTGATGGTAGCAAGCGCTCGAGCATTTTTTTTCCGCAGGGTGTGCGACCCCGACCAGACGACAAAATGATCACGATCCAATCACCTTCACTAACACGCGCTTGCGTCTCATCCCGTCGAACTCTCCGTAGAAAATCTGTTCCCAGGGACCGAAGTCCAACCGG
This sequence comes from Nitrospira sp. CG24E, assembly GCA_002869895.2. Classification (GTDB taxonomy): domain Bacteria; phylum Nitrospirota; class Nitrospiria; order Nitrospirales; family Nitrospiraceae; genus Palsa-1315. The sequence continues at coordinate 20,331 of NEWP02000011.1, forward strand.
CCTTCGGTAATTGCCACGACGACTTCTCGTCCCATCAGTTGCCGTTTGATATGGGCGTCGCCGTTATCTTCTCCCGTCTCGTTGTGCCGATATGTCGCATCCTGAGGAACGAGCGTCTCCAAGAATCGGTCATAATCTTTCAGGAGGCCAAGTTCGTCGTCATTAATGTAGACACTGGCCGTAATATGCATGGCATTCACCAGCACAAGCCCCTCTTGGACACCGCTCTTCTTGACTACCTCCTCAACCTGCTTCGTGATGTTGAGGTAGGCACGCCGCGTTTTCGTTTCGAGCCAGAGTTCTTCACGATAGGATTTCATAACCGCCAGTCAGTGGGCGCTCATTCTGCCGAACTGGATACTCAAGATGCAAGCCGCTCCTCGTTCCCATAGCATCAGTCAATTTCGGAACTATGAAGCGGCGCAATTCTTCAACAAAATTGACACAACAGGATGATGGTGATAAGTATTTTCACAGATTAGCCCAGATAGGATTCAATCGTTCAGTAGGGAGGTGCTCGATGGCTGCGCTTGCTGGGAACCTGACATCGGTCGGGAGTCTATTTAATTGGACTCTCCTCTTCGCCCGCCAGCCAGAACCGGATTTGGAGTTCACCGAAGAGGAACTCGATCAAACAACTTCCATACGTTCAACCGGCCCACTGAACCCACGCAAAAGATCCAGCGGGGGACGCCCAATCCTCTGGATAATTCTCTTGGCCCTCATCGGAGGCGTGGCCTATGTCTCCACTATGGAACCGGAGATGTTGGCTGAATGGCTGGCCCCCTATCTGGGCGAAAGTGCCGCACCTCCAGTGGCCATGAAACCGAAACCCATACCCCCAGAGCCCGTAGCTCCACCGGTACCAGTACCACAGGCCGCCCCGATTCAAAGTAGCGAGGCTTCAGCTCCCGTGGCTCCAGCAACTTCTCCCGCTGCTACCTCAGCCCCCGTGGACCCAGTCGTCGCTCCACCGCCTCAGACGGCAGCAAGAACCGCCACTCCGGTCGTACCCCCTCTCGACCCGATGTTCAGCGAAGGCCAGAAAGTGACCGTCACAGCAGACGAAATGGCTCCCGGCGGAAGTATTCCGTTGTTTGCAGATTCAGCAAGCAGCAGGCCAGGACCAACCGTGCGTCCCGGAGTTTCGCTGACAGTCGTCGATGGAGACCTACAGCCAGGCGGCTGGATGTATTTCGTCCGCACCGAAGAAGGTGTCAATGGGTGGGTGACGGAGAAACGGCTTCGTCTGAAGTTCTGACCGTCACACGTTCTATCACTGGTAGTCTGTCCCAGCCATATTCTCGCCTGTTCAGCCGAGTCTGCTGTGCTATAATCCGCCCGTTTTCTATCCCATAACCACGCCCTCACTCTCGAGACGATTCGATGGCCGCACTGACTGCGATTATTTTCGATTTTGATGGCGTGATTGCGGACACGGAACCGCTCCATTTTGCTGGCTTTCGGCAGACGTTGGCTGAAATCGGCGTCGACCTGACTGAATCGGACTACTATGCCAACTACTTGGGATACGACGACCGTGGCTGCTTCATCGCAGCGCTCGCGGCACACCAACGTCCTACCGACTCTTCCGCCCTTGCGCAGCTCATGCAACGCAAGGCCCATGCGTATTTGGAGTCGGTGAACAATCATTTGGTCGTTTTCCCAGGCGTGCGGGAGTTTGTGCGTGAGGCCGCTGCTGCCTACCCCTTGGCGATCGCATCCGGCGCCCTCCGCCATGAAATTGAAGTGATTCTTGAACAGGCGGGACTTCGAAAAGAATTTCTTCACATCACCAGCGCCGAAGACGTCACCAGAGGAAAACCCGATCCACAACCCTTTCTCCACGCCCTGAGTTCATTGAATCGACAACGCCGGGAGCAGACCATCCTCGCTGAATCATGCCTGGTAATCGAGGACTCGATCCCTGGTATTCGCAGCGCAAGAACTGCCGGGATGAAGGTCCTTGCCGTGGCAAATACTCACACTGCCCAAGATCTGCATGAAGCCCATGCGGTCATCCAGAGTCTGTCGGAAATTCGCCTGAATGAACTCCGTGAACAATTGTGGCCAGTCGATTAAGGATCGAGTAGTATGAGAATCTGCTCACTGCTTCCCAGCGCGACCGAAGTGATCGCCTTGCTGGGCCTGAGCGATGAGCTGGTCGGAATCAGTCACGAATGCGACTACCCGCCATCCGTCAGAAACGTGCCCATCATGGTCGAACCGATGGTTTCTCCCCATGGGCTGACCAGCGCCGACATCGACAGTCAAGTGAGCCAACTAGTGGCCTCAGGACAACGCCTCTATCGGCTGAAGGATCACTTGTTACAGCAGGCGCAACCGGATCTGATTGTATCCCAAGACCTTTGTCATGTCTGCGCCATTACCCCGAGCCAACTTCACGAGGCCATTGGCTCTATGCCCCGACAGCCAACCCTCCTGACATTGAACCCCAGCACAGTCCAGGATGTGATCAACGACGTCGTTCGAATCGGCGATGCCGCCGATCGGTCGGTGGAGGCGCATCTCCTTGCCACGCAATTGCGCGACCGGCTCGACGCGCTGCACAGTCGCACCCAAGGCATTACGCATCGCCCTCGCGTCGTCTGTATCGAATGGCTCTTTCCACTGTATGTCGCAGGCCATTGGGTGCCTGAAATGGTCCAGCTCGCCGGGGGCCAGGATGTCCTCGCACAGCCTGGCAGCCCATCTCGGGTCGTACTGTGGGATGAGGTCCTGGCCGCAGCGCCAGATGTTCTCATCATCATGCCCTGCGGCTTTTTCGTTGAACGAACGCACAGAGAGTTGCAGCAGCTGATGGGGCAACCGGGCCAATGGCCGCTATCAGACGATCTGGCGCAGCGCACATTTTTGGTGGACGCCTCCTCCTATTTCAGCCGACCAGGTCCTCGATTGATCGACGGCATTGAGCTCTTGGCAACCCTCCTGCACCCGTCGGATGATGATCAGATTGACGAATCCAAGGCCCGCCGCCTTGGGCCGGTACCGATTCACTGACACCCATGACGTCACCCTCTATCACTGACGCACAAGCTTACTGCACAGCCCTTACCAAGAAGAGCGGGAGCAATTTCTATTATTCATTTCTCTTTCTCCCTAAAAAAAGACGCGCAGCGATGTACACCGTCTATGCGTTTTGCAAAGAAGTCGATAATGCGGTCGATGAACCACCGGCAGGAAGCAACCCCCAGGAAGAACTGTTGCGATGGCAGAACGAGCTGGACGCTGCCTACCGTGGCACGCCGACATTCCCAGTCACCATCAGTCTGGCAGACCATATAAAGGAACTGTCGATTCCACGAGCCTATTTCGTCGAGCTGATCAAGGGGGTGGAAATGGATCTCGTGGCCTCACGGTACCCCTCGTTTCAAGACCTCTCCCTCTACTGCTATCGTGTCGCATCGGTTGTGGGACTGATTTGCCTCCATATCTTCGGCCCCACATCTGCCAGGGCGCAAGACTACGCCGTCAATCTCGGAATGGCATTCCAGCTCACGAATATTCTACGGGACATCGGAACCGACGCAGCCCAAGGCCGCGTCTATCTGCCGCAAGACGATCTCGAAAAATTCGGCTGCACCGATCAGGCAATCCTCCAGCGGCAGGAGAGCACGGAGCTTTGCAAGTTGCTCCACTTCGAGGCTGCGAGAGCCCATGAGTACTACGCAAAAGCACAAGCGGCTTTCGAGGCTCTGCCCCCGCAAGACCAACGGGCGCTAACTGTCGCTGAAATCATGCGCGCCGTGTATTTCCGCATTCTGAAAAAAATCGAAGAGCCGGGGCATCGAATATTCGGCCAACGGGCTCGGCTCGGAACAGTTCGTCGCCTGGCTGTAGCCGTCGGAGTCTGGCTCCGCTCCCGATCCTCGTGATACCCAGCGCCACTCAGTCCGTCTTGATTCTCGGTGGAGGCCTTGCCGGCCTGACCGCCGCCTACCGTCTCTCCCATCTTGGCTATCGAGTGACCATCATCGAAAAGCGCCCTCTGGTCGGAGACCGCATCATCAGTGGATACCATGACGACGCTTCAAGCCCCTTCACCGTCTTAGGGTGCCATCGCGCAACGCAGGCCCTACTGCATTCGCTGCATCCAGATCATCGGCAGCCCCTAACTAGCGAGATTCCGCTCGAGTTCCAACTCCCTGACAATTCCCTCGCTCATTATCCACGCACCAATTTTCCCGCTCCTCTACATTCCTGGGTGAATCTCTTAAAATTTTCCGGAATCCCCTGGAAAGAACGATGGCGACTGGCATCATGGGTGGAGCAGCTATGGGAAGGCGATGCAGAGCTGCCTGCCGACCTGGAGCACCGCACCGCCGAGGAATGGCTTGCGTCAATCGGGCAAACCACGCAAACCAGTCGCGTCGTCTGGAATCCTCTCGCCCGATGGCTGACCGGCAATGAACTCTCCACCATGTCAGCCGATGCCTTCGTCACATCGATAAGGCCTTTCTTCCTAAAAACTCCCTCAGACAGCCGTATCTCGGTAGTGCAGGACTCACTCAACGCCTGTTTTGTGCAACCGATCACCGACGCTCTGACCCAGGTCGGCACTACCATTTTAGGCAATTCGGAAGCCACACAGCTCCGATATGAGCGAGAACACATTTCAGGCGTTCTTCTGCGGGATGGTTCTCTACTGCAAGCGGATTGGTACGTGGCAGCCCTACCCCCCCAACAGCTCACACCCCTACTGCCGGAGCGATGGCTGACCCGCTATGCCTATTTTCAACAACTCGTGGAATTACGATCAAGCGACTGCACGATCTTCCACCTCCAGGCTGAACAACCCTGTGCCACCCCTCGCCTTATCCTCTTGAATGACACAGCATTTCACTCGGTGTTCGCCACAAGGGCAACAGCCGATCGCACGCACTTCTCTCTCATCACGACCGACAATCAATTCTCGCAGGCTCCACCAGACTCAACCCCCAATACCGCAATCCCCGATCTACTTAGATCATTACGGCTCCTCGTGCCTGGGAGCAACATCGCATCGACCAGCCGTCGAACCATTCCCAACTCCATCCTCTCACTCAAGCCCGGAACAAAATTACATCGGCCCATACAACGCAGTCCGATTGCCAACTTGCTGCTGGCTGGTAGTTGGACCGATACAGGATGGCCTCCCAACCTCGAAAGCGCCATTGTCAGCGGCAACCGCTGCGCCGACGCGATCGCGTCCGGTACGTCAGCTTGACGATGATCCGTTCCGATGGTAGGTCTATCAATATGAGAACGCTGTTCGTGAGAAACATTCTTCTGGGAGCACCAACAGCCCGTAGAAAAGCTATGTGGGCACGCGAAAATTTCAATGGCTTCCGCGTGTGGCGTAACAGAGGAACACTCCCGCAGGATGCTCAAAAAGACCTCCCAGCAAGGCCGCAGGCGTACCCTCTGGGGTACGTTGAGGACCTGTTCAAGGCGAGAACGAAGCTGGAGGGCTTTTTCAGCATCCTGATCGTGCTCGCGCTCACTGGATGCGCTGCCAGTCCCTACGAGCGTGGGGGCAATCCGCAAGGACTCAGTCAACGGGATGTGGAACGGGATTATATGGAGTGTGAGTACAAGGCAAGACTCGCCAACGGAAATTCCTTCTACAACCAAAGCACACCCTTTCCCTTCGGCCCAGGCCCCCAAAGTCCCAGCGACCACGCACGAGCACTGCATGGAATTTCGAGCATCAACGCGATGAGGGATACCTGCTTAGCCGCGAAGGGATATAGAGTGGAATAGGTAACCATTTTCTGGGCGCTCCTCTTCCATTGACAAGAAAAGTCGGCCCGCCTAAACTCCTGCAAACGTTTTAACCTCTTCACGTCATTATCATGACGCTCCTTGAGCTCAACAAATCACTCCACGACTGCCAACGTTGTAAATTGTCGAAGCTGGGGCGTCATCAGGTTGTCTTCGGCGTCGGGAATCTGAACGCGACGGTGATGTTCGTAGGGGAAGCGCCTGGCTTCCATGAAGACCAACGAGGAGAGCCGTTTGTCGGAGCTGCGGGGAAACTCTTGAACGACTTGCTGCAATCTGCGGGATTGTCACGCGGCGATATCTACATCGCGAACGTCATCAAATGCCGCCCGCCGAACAATCGCGACCCGGAACCGGATGAAGTCGAGACGTGCAAACCGTTTTTGATGCAGCAGATCGCGATGATCCATCCGAAACTGGTCTGCACATTGGGGAATTGGGCCACGCAAACATTGCTGGAACGGAAGGTGGGGATTACAAAGGTTCGCGGTCAGGCCTTCTACTTGAAAGACTTTGTCCTCTTTCCCCTGCTTCATCCCGCCGCAGCCCTACACCAGGGCAACATGCTCGAACCGCTTCGTGAGGACTTTATCAAACTGAGAGCGTTTCTTGACCGTCAGTCGAAACCGGTCACACCAGCTGAAGCGACAACCACACCAATAGCTCCCACCGTAGCTCCCACCGTGCAGATCGACCAGCCGCAACCGGCGCAGATGGAACTGTTCTAATCGGCTCGGCGAAGGGGCAGGACCTCCAGCTCGGAACCGGTCCTCTCCAAATGACGTTACGTCTTTTCGACCTTTGCAGAAGAAGTTGGCTCGGGTTCCGTCGCTGACTCCCCTTTTGATTCTGCCGGATTTTCTTCCTCTAGGACATCGAACCAGGACACAAGCATCTCATCCCACCAGGCCTCATCGATCTCTTTCCCAGGATCACTGCCGAGAAACGCGACATCGTCCTTCGTGATATCGGGACCAACCAGCTGAGGCTGGAACTTCGCTCGTTCGATGACTTCTTTCGTAGCATAGCCTCCGATGACCCAGGAATCCGGATCGGCGCGGCGGGATTTATATGCCTTGAGCCCGATCTTAAGATACATGAAGATCTGCTGCTGCACAGGATCCCCGACACCGGATTGCGTTAGACCTAAAGTCTTTTCAATCTTCTTGCGCCAATGCCGATCGTCGTACCGCGACGTAATCAATTGGAGCATGGTCCTTCCAATTTCAGCATCGAGCGGCATGATGATGTTTCCTTGTGTATTTCCGAACGGTTGCTACTTGCGTCCGTACAGTCCCGTGAACGAGGCCTTCGCGATGGCATTCTGATTCAGATAATACCCCACCATCGCCCCAGACGCCTCCGACTTCAACGGTAACTGATCCACCTTCAATGCGAAGCCCGTAAAAATGTAGCGGTGCGGTTTGTCGCCCTGCGGAGGACAGGGTCCGCCAAAACCAGGATGCCCGAAATCTGTCACGCTCTGGATCGCCCCTTGCGGCATACCGATGCTGTCCGATTTCCCCGCACCGGCAGGTAACGAATTGACGCTTGGGGGAATATTGAAAATGAGCCAATGCCACCATCCGCTGCCGGTAGGTGCATCCGGATCGTACACCGTCACGGCGAAACTCTTCGTGTCCTTCGGCGCGTTCGACCATTGCAGTTCCGGCGAGACGTTGCCACCGGTACAACCGAACCCGTTGAAGACGTGCTCGTTGCCGATCGTGGCCATGTTCTTGATCGTCGGGCTGGTGAGCTGAAAATCAGCGGAACTGCTTACGCTAGGAAATGCTACAAACGCTAGTAAAATCACGCTCCATGCGAATCGCATAACCTATTCCTCTCCTTGTGCTATTCAATCTCCCACGATCTTCATCTCGCGGGTTTCCGTGCTCCGTAGGAGGAAATATCACCGGCCCTTTTGATAGGTCCCCATCAACTGCGCCTCGCCGATAATGTGGCCTTGCATGGCCTCTTCCAGCTTGGCCTTGGTCGGTTGCTTCAAGTCAGCCAGCACGGTGTCGAGCACGTAAAGCTTATGGAAATAGCGGTGGCGGCCGATGGGTGGACAGGGTCCGCCGTAACCAGTTCGTCTCCAATCATTCACCCCTTCCATCGTTCCATCGGGGAGCGTCTTCATGCCTTCTGGAAGCCAGCCATTCGTGGCCGGCAGATTATAGAGAACCCAGTGGACCCAGGTCATTTTCGGTGCAGCCGGGTCAGGGGCATCCGGATCATCGACAATCAGCGCAAGGCTCTTGGCACCAGCCGGGATATCCCTCCACTCCAGCGGAGGCGATATGTCTTTCCCTTCGCAGGTATACAGCGTTGGAATGGCGCCCTGGTGGCTGAATGCCGTGGAAGTGATCCGCATGCTACCCCTCCTTGCGAGCCAAAGCCGCCGCTACAGTCATGGTCGCAATGAAACCACTGCGATCAATGCGGCGTGGCTCTGTCTCGCCCATGACATCGCCGGCTACTGCTCTCAGCCATCTGCTATTCCGCTCGTATCATCGACGCAGTTAGTTGCCCGCCACCATCATCTCTCCAAGCTTCACGGTCGGACTGGCAATGCGCCCGCGAAACACGAGATCGCTGCCGATCATCTCGATCCCTGCAAACATATCTTTCAGATTGCCCGCAATCGTGATCTCTTCCACGGGATAAGCCAACTCGCCGCCTTCGATCCAAAACCCGGCGGCCCCCCGTGAATAATCACCGGTCACCATGTTGATGCCGAACCCGATGAGGTCCGTGACATACAGACCCTGCTTCACCGTCTTGATCATGTCTTGCGCTGTCTTCGACCCTGGTGCGAGATAGAAATTCGTGGGACCGACCGACGGATTTTCCCCGACACCGCGCGAGGCATTGCCGGTCGATGCGAACCCGAGCTTCCTCCCTGAGTAGGTATCGAGCAGGTAGCTCTTCAACACCCCTCGTTCTACCACTGTCGTCCTCCTAGTCGGCAGACCTTCTCCATCGAACGGTCGAGAGCCCAGCCCTCCGACCATTCGTCCATCGTCATAGATCGTCACGAATTCAGGGGCCAGCGGTTTGTCCAATAGGCCTGCCAAGAACGAGGCTCCTTTGTAGAGTGAGTAGCCTGACACCGCGCTGCAAAGATTCCCCATGAGACTTCCGGCCGCCTCGGAGTCAAAAACGACAGGAACTCGTTGGGTTGACACTTTCCTCGCTCCGAGCTTTCGCACTGTCCGCCGCGCCGCTTCCAATCCTACCGCCTCCGGGGAATCCAGCTTGGCAAATTTCCGCTGCACCGCATACCAAGAATCGCGCTGCATGGCTCCGCTCTCTGGATCGGTCGCAACAGGCGACACGGATATCGAGAAACTGGAACTCTGGTACTCCCCCAAGAATCCGTGACTGTTGCCCAGCACCACACGCCCCGAGGAGGAGTCGAAGTCGCCTCCCTCAGAGTTCGTCACGCGCTCGTCCGAAGACATGGCGGCAGCCTCTGCACGTTTGGCCAATTCGATCTGCTGTTCCGTATTCAGTCGGGTGGAATCGTAGAGATCCAAATCCGGCCTCTCCCCCGCCATCTGATCCACCGCCGGCAAGCCGGACACCGGATCTTCCACGACGGCCTTCGCGAGAATGCAGGTCTCGGCGACGAGTTGGTTCAAGGAATCCGCTGAGAAATCGGAGGTGGAGGTACTGGCGGAACGTTTCCCGACAAACACGCGTAAGCCGAGATGCTTCTCTCGCGCTTTCGTGAGGCGATCGACCGCGCCCAACCGGACTTGCACCGAAAAGGTTTCGCCGTCGGCAATAATGATGTCCGCTTCCGTCGCCCCGCTGAGCTTCGCCTTGGCCAAGAGATCCACGGCAAGCTGGCTATACCCCTCGCGCTGTTGTATTTGCTGACTCATCCTTGCGTCCCGCCTACTGTGATTTCGTCGATTCGAATGGTCGGCAGACCGACGCCCACCGGAACGGACTGCCCTTCCTTGCCACAGGTACCGATGCCCTCGTCGAGTTTGAGGTCGTGCCCGACCATCGAGACTTTGGTGAGAATCTCTGGACCGCTACCGATCAATGTGGCCCCCTTGACCGGCCTCGTCACCTTTCCTCCCTCGATCAAGTAGGCTTCGCTGGCGGAAAATACGAACTTCCCGTTGGTGATATCCACCTGTCCGCCACCGAACGACACGGCATACAGCCCGTGATCGACCGAACGGATGATCTCTTCAGGGTCTGATGTCCCAGCCAACATAAAGGTATTCGTCATTCTCGGCAGCACCACGCTTTGATAACTTTCTCGCCGCCCATTGCCGGTCACAGGAATACCCATCAGGCGCGCATTTAACTTATCGGTAATATAGCCCCGCAGAATTCCATGCTCGATGAGCACCGTACGACCAGTCGGGGTCCCTTCATCATCCATGTTGAGCGAGCCCCGCCGGCCCGGCAACGTTCCATCATCGACAATCGTACAGACGTCGGACGCCACTCGTTTACCGAGGAGATGGGAGAATGCTGAGGTTTTCTTGCGATTGAAGTCCGCCTCCAGGCCATGGCCAATGGCTTCGTGCAACAAAATCCCCGGCCACCCTCCGCCCAACACGACCGGCATGACACCGGCCGGCGCTTCCACGGCAGAGAGATTGAGAATCGCTTCTCGTGCCGCTTCTCGTGCAAACCTCAGATACCGATCACCCTCGTGATAGAACTCAAACCCGACTCGGCCGCCACCGCCGAACGAGCCGGATTGGCGTTGGCCGTTCTCTTCGGCAATACAGGTCACTTGCAGCCTCGACAGTGGCTGCACATCCCCGATCAGCGTCCCATCCGAGGCGGCAACCATCACCACCTTATATTCCGTGTTAAACGAGGCCATGACATTCTTGATGCGTGGGTCGTATCGACGCGCCTCAGCATCGATCGCATTCAGTAGGGACACGCGATCTGCCGTGGCGACTTCAGCTTGTGCCCGTTCGATCGGATAGAGATCTCGCGTTGGGCACTGGCGGACAGGTACCGGAACCGCATCGGCCCCACTCGGTGAATTGGCGATATATCTGGCTGTATCGGCCGCGAGTTCAAGCGCCGGTTTTGTCAATTCATCCGAATAGGCAAAACCGGTTTTCTCCCCCGCTGTCGCTCGTATCCCTACCCCCTGCGACACACTTTTCGTCGCCCGCTTAACGAGAGATTCTTCCATCGAGACCGATTCCGACACGCAGGACTCGAAGTAGAGATCTGCATAGTCAACAGCACGAACTTTGACTCGCCCAAGCGCCCCAATCACATCTCCTTCAGTCAGACCAAAGGACGTCAGCTGAACAAGTTCACCCATGGTTGATAGATCCTCGCGATGGCTGGCATACAAATAGACGGGGAAGTATAGCTGATCGATTTCCAAAGGCGCAATGAGAATTCATCCAACTCTTCGCTTTTACAGGAGTTTTACGAAAAATAATTTGACATTCCTTCTCCTCATCAGTAGACTTTGGCCACCTACCATACGACCCCTGTGAAAGGGAATCTTTACCGACAGTACTTTTATGGACACAAAAGACTTGCCGTCCGTAGATCAGCTATCCATCGAAGAGCTAACCGCAAAACTCGAACCAGACCTCTTACCCAAGCACATCGCTATTATCATGGATGGCAATGGACGCTGGGCAGAAATGCAACATCTCTCGCGCGTTGCCGGCCATCAGGAAGGGATCAAGTCTGTCCGGGAGATGATCACGGTCTGTTTGGAGCTCGGCATCAACGCCCTCACAATTTACGCGTTTTCACAGGAAAATTGGAACCGTCCCGTTCAGGAAATTTCCTCGCTCATGGGTTTGCTCGAGTACTACCTCTCGACGGAACGAGCCAAACTCATTGAGCAGGGCGTCCGGTTACGCACAATCGGTCGACTGGACTCTCTCCCGGCATCTGCTCTCCAATGGGTTCGGACTGCCGAACAGGAAACTTCCCACCTCGACAGACTACATCTCACAGTCGCCCTTAGCTATGGAGGCCGGGCTGAAATCGTAGACGCGGTGCGCGAACTCCTGCATGAAGCACAAGACGGAAATCTTCGACCGGACGACGTGGACGAGTCCCGTATTCAACACTATCTGTACACCCATGAACTGCCCGACCCGGACCTGTTGATTCGCACCAGCGGCGAAACGCGAATCAGTAACTTTCTCCTCTGGCAACTCGCCTATACCGAACTCTATTTCACGCCAACCCTGTGGCCCGACTTCCGCCGCCGTGAACTCTTGCTGGCCTTGCTGGAATACCAGCGACGCGAACGGCGATTCGGTCGCGTACTCAGCACCGTTTCTACATAGTGGTCGACCTCAACCTCTCCATGCAGGAATATAAAACCACCGGCCAACAGCAGGCTGACCCAACTCCGGTAACCGCGCCTCGGTTCGATCCACGTCGGATCTATACCATTCTGGTCCTGGCCCCGCTCGTGTATGCCGTCATTCGCTACCTCCCGCCCCTCGCATTTTCCGGTGTCGTGGTGCTGGCTGGATCACTCGCCCTCTTCGAGTTCTACCGAATATGCTTCGGCGAGCGTGGTCACGCATGGCTGACGGGAATCGGCATGACAGGATTCACCGCTGTGATTCTTGGAACACACAGGCCGGAGATCATCGGTCCAGCCCTCCTGGCCACACTAGTCTGTATCATTTCGGTCCCACTCTTTAGCCGCTCGCCCCTCGAACAGAGCCTGAAGGATGGAGCCCTCACCCTGTTTGGCGTTCTCTACCTGGGCCTCACGCTCGGTACGCTCTCCATGACGAGGCTCCTACCAGAGGGAGAATGGCTGATCTTCTTCCTTCTACTGGTAACCTGGGCTTCCGATACCGTCGCATACTATGTCGGCACACTTTTCGGACGGCATCCCTTGGCTCCCAGAATCAGTCCTAAAAAAACCGTTGAGGGCTTGGTCGGCGGCTTAATTGGTGCCATAATCGTCGCGTATATCGCTCGTTGGTGGTTTCTCCCCGATCTATCAGGTCTTGACTGTCTGGTCCTGGCTGTCCTGTTGACCGTGACAGGCCTCTGGGGTGACCTGACTGAATCAGTTATGAAACGCAGTGTCGGCATGAAGGACTCCGGCGGAATCCTGCCAGGCCATGGCGGTATGCTTGACCGTCTGGATAGTCTCTTGTTCGCCGCCCCTGCCTTCTACTACTATGTAACCTTGGCAAGCCGGCTACGTGTCAGTGAGTGAAGGAGCGCCTATGAAAACCATCGCTATTCTCGGATCTACAGGGTCGATCGGAACCAACACCCTCGATATTGTGGAACGGTTTCCAGAAGAGTTTCGCGTCGCAGGGCTGACTGCCGGCTGCAACGATGAAAAACTTGAGGACCAGATCCGTCTGTTCAAACCCCGCATGGTAGCCCTCTCGGATGCTTCTGCTGCTGCCAGGCTCCGGCAACGTTGTACAGATCTGCCCGTCGAAATCTTATCTGGAGAAGAGGGCTTGGTTCAGGTGGCTACGGCTCCGGAAGCGGAACTTGTCATCTCCGCTATCGTCGGTGGAGCCGGTCTTGTGCCGACCCTTGCGGCAATTAGAAGCGGGAAACAAATCGCCTTGGCCAATAAAGAGCCGATGGTCATGGCCGGAAAACTGATGCAGGACGAGGCGCGGCGGCATGGCGTTCGTATCTTCCCAGTCGATAGCGAACACAGCGCGATCTTCCAGTCATTGGAGGGTCATCGCAAGGAGGATGTCCGCCGATTGATCTTAACCGCTTCCGGAGGGGCTCTCTGGACCCTGGGCCGGGAGGAGTTGCAGGATGTCACACCGGAGCGGGCACTCCAACATCCTAACTGGAAAATGGGCGCCAAAATCACGATCGATTCCGCTACCCTGATGAACAAGGGGCTCGAAGTCGTCGAGGCCCGGTGGCTCTTCGACATCCCTGAATCCCAGATCGAGGTTATGATCCACCGGGAAAGCATCATTCACTCTCTGGTAGAATATCAGGACCGTTCAATGATCGCACAGTTGGGATTGCCGGATATGAGAACGCCTATTTCTTACGCCATGCACCACCCGGGACGACTGCCACTCGATCTCCCTTCCTTGGATCTCACGGAAATCGCAAAATTGACCTTCTGCAAACCGGATCATGAACGGTTTCCCTGTTTGAGCCTCGGATATGAGTCACTCCGCATCGGTGGTACGATGCCTGCCACAATGAATGCTGCGAACGAAATCGCGGTCGATGCATTCTTAAATGGCGGCATCCGGTTTAGCAACATTGTAGAAATCATCCGCAGCACGATGGACGACCACAGCCCCAGAGAGATCGAAACGTTGGAAGACGCGCTGGAGGCAGATCGCTGGGCCAGGGAAAAAGCCGAATCGCTGGTCGTATCGTTAGCACCCTAGGTCTACACGAAGGAGCATACACCGTGTTCATGGCATTCACCTGGTCCCCCGATACCATCTGGTTGTTGTTACAGAAGGCGTGGTGGTTCCTGATCGTTCTGGGCGTGCTCGTCGCATTCCATGAACTCGGGCATTTCTTGGCCGCCCGCTGGGTCGGTGTGAAGGTTCTTAAGTTTTCACTGGGGTTCGGACCAAAAATTTTCGGCCGCCAGATGGGTGAGACCGAATATCTCCTCTCCGCCATTCCACTCGGTGGCTATGTCAAACTGTTCGGCGAAGATGAAGCAGAGGCAACCACACAGGAGGATCGTGCACGATCGTTTGCGCATAAGAGCCTATGGGGCAAAGTACTGATCGTCGCCGCAGGACCCGGGTTCAACTTCATTCTGGCCTATTTTATTTTTGCCGGGTGGCTTGCAACCGGTGCGCCACTACCCATTCCGACATTTCAGGATCTCACACCGGATATCGAAGCCATGGCCCCCGGCTCTCCCGCCGACACCGCAGGCATCCAGGTCGGAGACCGTATCAGCCGGATCAACGGACAGGACATTTCAACACGGGGGGAACTGTTCGACGCCGTGGCAAAGAGTAAAGGGCAGGCGCTCACCCTCGAGATCAAGCGGGGCGAGCAGATCAAGACGCTGACGGTTACACCCTCAGCCGCCCCAGGACCACAGGCCGCTGGACAGGAGCCGGGATACTACCTCGGTGTGGAAGAAGCACCTCCGCTCGTCACCTCGGTCGCGCAAAATTCCCCTGCGGCGAAAGCTGGGCTTGAAGCCGGAGACCATGTGGTCAAGATCGGAAACCAGACGATCCATACATGGTCCCAGATGACCGGTATTGTGAAAGAAAGTCCCAACCGCGAGCTGCCGATAGAGGTGTTGCGCGAAGGGCGTCGAGTCTCGCTGACCGTGACACCCTCCGCTGAAAAGACAACGGTCAACGGTCAGTCGGTCGAAGTCGGCAAGATCGGAATTGCAGGACCCGGCGGCCGTTCGATCATGCGCTCGAGCACCCCTCTGCTGTCGCTCTATGACGGCTTTAGAGCCACATGGGGCTTGACCGAGCTGACCATCGTCGGTCTCTACAAGATGATCGTGGGAGACATCTCTAGCAAAAATATCGGCGGCCCGCTGACAATCGCCAATATATCCGGAGAAGCTGCGGCGCAAGGAGCCTCCAATGTCATCTATCTCATCGCCATTTTGAGTATCAATTTGGGCGTCCTTAACTTGCTCCCCATTCCCATTCTCGATGGAGGGCATCTGTTATTTTTCTTGATAGAGGGTATTCTCAGGAAACCTCTCGGCGAACGACAAAGAGAACTTGCACAACAGGCAGGCCTCGTACTATTGGTGGGAGTCATGATCTTTGCCTTTTGGAACGACCTTGAGCGGATCTTCATCCGTTAGCAGATGCCACAACCCCTCTCAAGATCACTCTATCCATAGCCCATGCGAACCTCTCAGCTCTTAATCCCCACATTGCGGGAAGACCCGGGCGAGGCGGAAACTGCCAGCCATAAGCTCCTGCTCCGAGCCGGGCTCATTCGCAAGGTAGCGGCAGGCATCTACACCTATCTCCCGCTTGGCCTCCGGGTTATCAGAAAGGTTGAACAGATCATTCGAGAGGAAATGAACCGGGCTGGCGCTCAGGAACTCCTCATGCCCATTGCCTCTCCAGCAGAATTGTGGCAGGAAACCGGTCGATGGAACTTCTATGGCAAAGAGCTGTTGCGCTTTCAGGATCGCCATGAGCGCGACTTCTGCTTAGGGCCGACCCATGAGGAAGTCATTACGGATTTATTTCGACGTGAGGTCCGTTCCTATCGGCAGATGCCGCTGAACTTCTATCAAATTCAAACGAAGTTTCGTGACGAAATACGCCCTCGCTTCGGTCTCATGCGGGGACGCGAGTTTATCATGAAGGATGCCTATAGCTTTGACCAAGACGAGGCAAGCGCCAAGCTCAGCTACCAGAAAATGTACGACGCCTATCATCGTATTTTCACACGCTGCGGCCTGACCTTCCGTGCCGTGGAGGCCGACACCGGTTTAATCGGTGGGAGTTCATCGCATGAGTTCATGGTGCTCGCCGATACCGGCGAAAACACCATCGTCTACAGCGATGGCGGCGCCTATGCTGCCAACGTCGAACAGGCTGAAGTATTGCCCCCCACTGACATGGACACCGAGGCCCCGCGTCCTCTACAGACGGTGCAAACGCCTGGCTGCAGGACGGTCGAAGAGGTCACGAAATTTTTGACCCTCTCCCCTACGCGCCTTGTCAAAACACTTCTCTATTCGACAGGGAACAGCGCGGTTGCCCTGTTGCTACGGGGGGACCACGAGGCAAATGAGGTGAAAATACGACGACTCCTCGGAGTGACGGATCTTGAGCTTGCAACCCCCAGCGTCGTCGAACAGATCACTGGCGCGCCAGTAGGGTTTGCCGGTCCCATCGGCCTCAAAGACATTCGTATTATTGCCGACCATGCGATCAAAGCCTTACGCAACGTAGTCGTCGGCGGCAATCGAGACGATACGCACTATGTCGATGCAAATTGGGATCGCGATTTTCAGATAGAGCAGTTTGCCGATCTCCGTAGCGCTTGCGCAGGAGATCCGTCTCCGAGAAAGGACGGAACATTACGTGCGACAAGAGGCATTGAAGTCGGACATGTCTTCATGCTCGGAACCAAGTACAGTGAAAGCATGAACGCTTCTTTCCTGGATCTACACGGCAAGGAATGCCTCGCCGTCATGGGTTGCTACGGCATCGGTGTCGGACGTACAGCGGCAGCGGCAATCGAGCAGAATCACGACGCGAAAGGGATTATCTGGCCCTTCCCGATTGCACCGTTCCACGTGCATCTCCTTCCCCTCACTCAGTCAGCCCAAACGGCTCAAGTCACCGCGCAACTCTATGCCGAACTGCAAACAGCAGGATTCGAAGTACTTTGGGATGATCGAGACGAACGAGCTGGGGTGAAGTTCAACGATGCGGATCTTATGGGAGCCCCCTTCCAGATCGTCGTCGGAGACAAGGGGCTTGCCGATGGAGTCGTCGAGGTCAAGACCCGTAAAGACGGGATGAAGCTCAAACTGCCTCCCGCTCAAGTCGCCGCCCATCTGACCCGCACACAGGCGATCTGAGAATCCCATTGTCCAGAGCGGATTTGTCTATCGTGCCGCTTCGGTAACATTGCCAGTCCGAAACAGCCTTTTCCTTGCCTTCCATCCCTGATCAGCTAGACTGAACTTCAATCGCTGCCTTAGAACACGTGTGGTCGCGTGGATCACACTCGCTCCACACTGGGCATAGGAATCAGGCGTCGCCCTTCGTGTCGATGGTCAGGAGCCCATGTAATGCAGGCCAATCCCATCCCGCAAAATCTTCAAGAACTTCAGCAGAAAGTGGCATTCGCCGAAAACGTCAAACGAATTACGGAACAGATCCTCGCGGCCAGCGATCTCGACCATATTCTTCTCGATATGCGCAAAGAAATTCTCAGCATATTCGATGCTGAAGCCGTCAACATCTTTGCCTTCGATCCGGACAAAAAAGAAATCTTCTCAAAGGTAACTCATATCGACAGTGTCGAAGAATTTCGCATTCCCATTACAGAACAAAGCTTGGCTGGGTTCTGCGCAAAGTATCTCCGCCCTGTGAGTATTGCCGACGCCTACAACATACCTGAGCTCCAAGCAGTACATCCCTCTCTCATCCATGACAGTTCCTACGACAAACGAACAGGATTCAAGACAAAACAAGTCCTGACCTACCCGATCGTAGCGGATAACAAGTATTTGATGGGTGTGTTTCAGCTCCTTAATAAGAAAAGCGGGACACGATTCACACGCAAAGATGAAGAATCGGTCGCGGAAATCTCGAAGGCACTTGGCATCGCCCTCTTCAATTTACGGAAAATCGCAAAAAAGAACCCAACCAAGTTCGACCTTCTCGTCACAAGCAACCGCATTACGCAGAACGACTTGGATCAGGCGATTGCCGAGTCAAAAAAAGGCGTATCGGATTTTGAAAGTATTCTGATCGAGCGATACAAGGTACCGAAACTCGAAATCGGCAAGTCACTCGCTCAGTTTCACAAATGCCCTTACATTGAGTACAGCGATCGAACCCTGGTCGATATCGAACTTCTGAAAAATTTGAACGTCGATTATCTCAAGAAAAATCATTGGATGCCTCTCAAGCGGGACCGGACCGCCATCGAGATTTTGACGGACGACCCGAGCGATCTTGACCGTGTCGCAGATATTAAGAGAACCTTCCCCGGTCTTAACATTCGCTTTGCGATCAGCCTACGCCGTGATATCTCCCAATTCCTCGGCTCCGCCACAGGACAAGGGCAAAGCGATACAGGCAGTACAAGGAAGCTAGACGAAAACGTCTCCGATATTCTCGGCGAACTCGTCAACGAAGCCCAGGAGGCATCCGCTGCGGATGAGTCAGGAGGCGGGCTCGACGAAAACGACAATGCTATCGTGCGATTGGCCAATCAGATCATCGCCGATGCCTATCGACAGGGCGCTTCCGATATTCACGTAGAGCCTTACGGCGAAAAACGTGAAACGCTTGTCCGTTTCCGTGTCGACGGCGACTGTTTCGAATACATGAAGATTCCGCAAAGCTATCGACGCGCTATCGTATCGCGACTGAAAATTATGGCCAGCCTCGACATCGCAGAACGGCGCAAACCCCAGGACGGCAAGATCAAATTCAAACTGTCTGACAGCAAGGAAATCGAGCTGCGCGTCGCAACTATTCCAACCGCCGGCTATAACGAGGACGTGGTCATGCGTCTACTTGCAGCGAGTGAGCCTTTGCCCCTCGACAAGATGGGGTTTTCGGACCGGAATCTCGCAGCAATCAAGGTTATCGCAGCGAAACCCTACGGCATCATTCTCTGCGTCGGTCCAACCGGGTCAGGGAAAACCACCACCCTGCACTCCGTGCTCGGGTTCATCAACACACCAGACATTAAGATCTGGACAGCGGAAGATCCCGTCGAAATCACGCAATACGGACTCCGGCAGGTTCAAGTTCAGCCGAAAATTGATTTCACTTTTGCCAAAGCAATGCGCGCATTTCTCCGAGCCGACCCAGACGTGATCATGGTCGGTGAAATGAGAGACAAAGAAACCGCCGAGATCGGCATCGAGGCCTCATTGACCGGACACCTTGTCATGAGCACCCTCCATACAAACAGTGCGGTGGAGACCGTCACGCGACTGTTGGATATGGGCTGCGATTCGTTTAGTTTTGCCGATGCGATGTTGGGAGTCCTTGCCCAGCGCCTTACCCGAAGGATTTGCAAAGACTGCAAGGAACAGTACGTGGGGACAGCCATAGAATATGAAGAAATCCGCCAGGGCTATGGCCCAGAACATTGGGACAAACTCGGCATCCCACAAGACAACACATTTCGCCTGGCCCGTGGGAAGGGATGTGAAACCTGCAATCGCACCGGCTTCAAAGGACGCGTGGCCCTGCACGAGTTGCTACTGGGATCGGACAATGTTAAACGCATGATACAGGCGAAAGCGAAGACCGAAGAAATGCTACAGGCTGCTATTCAAGAGGGTATGACCACCCTCATGCAAGATGGAGTGCAGAAGGCCCTACTCGGCCAGACCACGTTCAAAGAAGTCAAGGCCGTGGCAATTAAGTAGTCAGATTTGGAAACGCGCGTCTCACCAACCACGGGGAACACGTTATCCTATAACTTCACCTCACGCCCATACCCGCTCGCCCCTTCGCTTACATCGTTACAACGGTACGAGCCGCGAACTGGTCAAGCGATCTGATCTATTTCTCACCCACCCCATCGGCATAGATAGGCATATTGGTTCTGCCTAGCAACTTGACGCATGACTGGGGCGCTCCCCACTCTGTCCCTCATGAGAAGACGGGCTACAAAGAACTGTAGGTAAGAATCAACCTATTCCAGGCTGTGGGGCAGGTGAAGAAACTTACGCCACAAGGCTAGGCGGCGGTTGCTGACAAGATAGCCACGTACTTCTTGAGACGAATCTGTGCTGCAGGCGACAATTCTGTAAACGCCAGTCCGCAGAACTGATCCTTTGTCCATCGTACTGTGGCAACCGCGATATCCGCAGGCTTGATTTGCTTGGGAAGATGCAGGCTCAATGTGACTTCGTCTCCTGGTCTGATCTCTGCCTCCGTACTCACTCGGGCGCCGCGTACGGAAAGATCATAGACCACGCCCAAGTCGATACCAGCCCTCCTTAACCAACGACGAGGCTGGCAATGGGACAGAGCACAGACAAACGGAGCAGAGATGCGGACACGAGGATGCTTGCGGAATCTATTCAACACAATAGATCGTTGTGAGGTCTGTTCCATCAAGCGTCCCCTACCACGATTCTACCGTACATCAGAAATTGTCATTCGCAAAAACAAATCTCAAATGAAACAACCAATTATTCGCGCGCAGTGATGAGCTTCTCTGCCAGACCATCCGTTCAAAGTCTCTACCCGCACGGGTTCTCCCTTACTAAATTTGACTTCTGACGCCTCTACCCCGATACCGTTTCAACCCCTGGTGCCTTGGTGATTACGCTCTTGCCATTCCACCAACCACGGAATTATGAGTACTACTTGCCGGCCTTCGTGCAAGTATTCTAACGCTTGAATCAATTGAGGCCCGTTGGCGGCACCGTGAACAAGGAAAGGGTCAATACCGTCAACAAGAGGTTTAGCAAATTTTTTATATACTTAGCTAAATACCCTATTTGACTCATCACCATAGCCCATGGTATTGTGACTGACTAAATGAGCTAGCATTACCCCGCGCGCGCCTCTAGTTTACTCGATTGTCTCAGCGCGATCTTGCAGAGATGTTCCTCAACGTTCCTCTATTTCTTGCATCTGCGTATATGGCAGGAAGATGGGTGGAATGATTTTGGTCTTTTAATCTGATATCCACATCTCCTTCCATTCGATGTTCACGCTTGGAGATGCCAGGTTCTACTAAGGAGCACACATGAAGCTATCCACTGGGTGGCGCGCCGACAAGACGAGGAAGAACCGAGCCCGGGCAACACGGAAACCAAAAATCCGATGGGAAGTGCTCGGACTTCCAGGCCCTTTGGATACCAGTCTAACCACGTCTATGGAAGATATTCGCCAACAGGTCTCCAACATGGCAAGCCGTGGGTTCGGCCAAGGTACCCGTGCTCGTACAGCTGAACGAGAAGCAAAAGCCGTTAATTACGTTCCTGTGCCAGGCGGCAAAAGACGTCGTGGAGCGACGGAATCGTCCAAATCCTAGGGCTAACAACCTTAACTAGCAGGCGATCCGCGACTCAATACGAGTCGCCACGCAAAGGAGGGCATCATCGGACGAGCAGGAAAAACAACAATCGCAAAACGAGACCGCGAAAAAGCGAAGCAAATGCAGCGGCGCGAGAAAGATACCCGTCGTGAACTGCGCAAAACTGAAAAGCCCGCTCGCCCCGTGAATACCGAGGGAGAAGATCCTGATTTGGCAGGACTGCAGTGGGGCCCACAGGAACCGCTGTATTAGGGAATACTGTACGTGGCAACCCACGGTTTAAATCATTCCCCGCTTAGCATGAACACCGGGCTGACAACCTGAGCAACGCCAAAACTCTCTAAGCTGTCATCTCCCAACCCTAAACTCTGCCAGCAAAAAGCTAGCCTCTCTCCCGTACGGTAGGGCTCGGCTGGTGCTGACGCCGACCCTCACCTGGACGCCCCCAGCGCTGGCGGCCATTTCCTGGCCCCTCAGTGCCAGCCCTGGAATGGGGACGATCACTTGGACGGGAACTCCCCTCAGCCAACGGCACGGGATGCCCCAGCAATGTTTCAATCGCACGCAACTGATCACGCTCCTCGGACGTCACAAAACTTGTGGCTCGCCCGGTCATCTTCATCCGCGCAGTCCGTCCGATACGATGGATATAATCCTCCGGACAATTCGGCAAGTCATAATTCACAACATGACTGATATTCGCCACATCAATCCCACGGGCTGCAATATCCGTCGCGACGAGAATTCTGACCTGCCCTCGTTTAAATCCGTTGAGAGCACGAAGTCGCTGAGGCAAACTGAGGTCTCCGTGGATAACCGCGACGCGCTGACCGGCCTGTTCAAGCGTCTGGCCGAGTCGATCAACCCGACTCTTCGTCCGAGCGAATACGAGGACAGTCCCTCGTTCCGCTACCAGCAAAGACACCAACAGATTCGTCTTCTCATGGGAGGCGGTGTGGTACACCGCCTGAGATACACCCTCAGCGGTTGTTGAGGGGGGGGTAATCATCACATGAACGGCACTGTTCAGGCTTGCTTGAACGAGGCGGGTGACATCCGTCGGAATCGTGGCGGAAAATAGCAACGTCTGTCTTTCGATCGGCAATGCGTCAAGAATTTGATTAATCTGTGGAGCAAATCCCATATCAAGCATGCGGTCTGCCTCATCCAGAACCAGGATTTTAATCGGGGCTAAATTGACCGTGCCGTTCCACATATGGTCTAACAAGCGCCCCGGCGTGGCAACCAGTATATTGGGCTGTTGGCGTAATCCTCTTATCTGGGCTTGCATATCGCTCCCTCCGACAATAACCGTGGCCGAGATGCCATGGCTCCGACCGAGTTTTTCGATCGTACCGAGAATCTGCAAGGCCAGCTCACGTGTCGGCGAAAGAACCAAGGCCTGCGGTTGACCTTTTGGTAAGCCCGCGAGGCGTTCGATCATAGGGATCACAAATGCTGCGGTCTTTCCTGTACCGGTTTGCGCACAACCGATGACATCTCGGCCCTCAAGAGCCGGCGGAATGGCCTGCGCTTGAATGGGAGTGGGAACCAGCAAACCGGCTGTCGTCAAGTCCCGCAAGAGCGGTTCAGACAGACCGAGGGTGTGAAAACTCGTGTGAACAGACGTATCCACTACACTATCCTTTCAGTGTGATCGCATTAAGACGGGATCAGAGAGCCGAGGGGGGAGAAACCGAGAAGGCATCAACTCCGACAGGACCTGGTCGCGATGCGATCGCGAAGTCCGTTATGGTGTATACAGTCGTGCCACCGGACTACTGCGACAACGATGTAGCACGACTGTACAGCATACCCTCCTATGCGTCAACTCTTAGCCTCTTCCAATATGAAATGAGTCTGAACGGGGGTGCGTATTTCCAACGGGAAATGAGTCTGAGCGACTGACGGTCTGAATCGGTCATGATGCCCGGCATGGTGATCGACATGGATGAAGTGAAGCTGCATACAGTGGCGCAGGTCAAAGCGTTTCTAGCTGGGACGCCTGACCTGGCGCTGACGGTGCCCAAGGCGGAACACTATGGATTCATTGAGCGAGTGTTGAAGCGATTCGGCTATCCCCCGCTGTCGCGGCCCGACAAAGGCGTGGTGCTGCGCTATCTTGTACGCATGACTGGCCTGTCGCGGCAGCAGGTGACACGGCTGGTCCAACGCTATCGCCAACACGGGCGGGTGGTGAAGCGGTATCGTCCTCCCACGCACGGGTTCCCCCGCCGCTTTGATGCCACGGACACAGCCCTACTGGCCGAGATGGACGCGCTGCACAGTACGCTCTCGGGCCCAGCCACCAAGAAGCTGATGGAACGCGCCTTCCTGGTATTTGGCGAAGCGCGATTCGCACGGCTGGCGGGGATCTCGGTCTCGCATCTGTACAACTTGCGTGGGGGGAAGGCGTATCGGGACACACGGCGGCATTGGACGAAGACGCGCCCGACCGGGATCCCCATTGGACAACGCCGCGCCCCACAGCCGAAGGGAGCGCCAGGCTACATCCGCATTGACAGTGTGCATCAAGGCGATCAGGACGGGAAGAAAGGGGTGTACCACATCAATGCGGTGGACGGTGTGACCCAGTTCCAGCTTGTCGCCACCTGCGAAAAGATCAGCGAGGCGTATCTGCTCCCGGTCATCCGGCAACTGCTGGAGGAGTTTCCGTTCGTCATCCTGGGATTTCACGCGGACAACGGATCAGAATACGTCAACTACCAAGTCGCCACGCTGCTGGAGAAGCTGCGCATTGAGTTCACCAAGTCGCGGCCACGGCACGCCAACGATAACGCACTGGCGGAGTCCAAGAACGGGGCGGTGGTCCGCAAACATCTGGGCTACGCCCATATCCCGCAACAGTATGCGGGCAGGGTCAATGTGTTCTGTGCGGAGGTCCTGAATCCCTACGTCAACTTCCACCGCCCCTGCTTCTTTCCAGAGACCATCACGGACGAGAAGGGGAAAGAGCGGAAGCGGTATCGCTATGCGCAGATGATGACGCCCTATGACAAGCTGAGATCGTTGCCGGAGGCGGCGGGATATCTCAAGCCGGGCGTGACGTTTACATGTCTGGATGCAACGGCCTCACGAATGAGCGACAATGAGGCGGCGACAGCGCTCAACACAGCGCGACGGCAGGCAATTGCGCGTGAGCGAACCACGCACGCAAGACGGACGAAGCAAGGTACGAACCAGACCGAGACAGAACCGGGTACAGAGACTCAGATTCACCGATCGTCGTTCAGACTCATTCCTGTATTGGAAAATACTCTCTTTCAAAGGAAAAAACTTCGAAGATGAATAGCGAACGTATAACTTGGTCTCTACCTTCAGATTATTGGGCATCTATAAGAACTGCCACATTCGCTATCCCAGCCAGGCTGTGCTAAGGTAGCTCTAAACAAAGTCCGGTCACTACTCTATCCCTCGCGCCTTCCCTTCCCTCCTCTAATTTCTGCGCGACTGATTCTCTAGTTTCCGCCGTGCTGCGGGCACAAGTTTGCACAGAGCCTCGCAGTTCACCAGTCCGTTCGGCCCTGTGCAAATAGCTTGATCGGCAAACACAACGTGACGGTGCAGTGATTGATCGAGACAGAATCGCAGTTGGTGGCTCTTAGCGCTGTACGGCTACGAGACGACTATCCTGGATGAAAGGCCCAATGTCCCAATCGCTGCAACAGCAGATGAGTCCCTCATCTTTGACGGTCCTTACCGCCGCAGAAAATATGCCGACTTCGATCGGCAGACCACGCCACGCAATCTGGAATATCATACTTTTTTGCGCCATCGGACTCTGTGTGATGATTGGAGTCCCTCTCTACGGATATCTATACCACTACACCTGGTTAGACTGGTCGCTGTTCGGCATACTCTACGTCATCAGCGGGCTCGGCATCACGGTCGGGTATCATCGATTGGCGTCACATCGGAGCTTTGAATGCCCGAACTGGGTCAAAGGGGCACTCTTGATCGCCGGCGCCTGGGCGTTACAAAACTCGGCCATCAAATGGACATCCGATCATCTGCGCCACCATGCTCACTGTGACGAGGAAAAAGATCCCTACAATGCGCAGCGAGGGTTCTGGCATAGCCACTGTGGATGGCTCTTTACCCCCGATCAATACCAGGATCAAAAATATGCGACACGCATCGCAAACGATCCAGTCGCAATCTGGCAACAAAAACACTATCCCCTCCTGGTTCTCGCTGGCCTGGGCGGCACGTTTCTCATCGGTTTTATTCACAACGGTATTATGGGCGGAGTGGGATGCTTTCTTCTCGCCGGTGTAGGGCGCACCTTTGCCGTGCTCAATTCAACCTTTTGCATCAACTCCGTCTGCCATCTGTGGGGACAACAGCCACATGGAACGTCAGATTCCAGCCGAGATAGCTGGCTAGTCTCCCTCGTGACATTTGGAGAGGGCTACCACAATTACCATCACATGTATCCGACCGATTTTCGAAATGGGGTCCGCTGGTATCACTTTGATCCCTCAAAATGGCTTATCCTCGGGCTCTATAGGCTAAGACTCGCGACATCGTTGCGGAGAGGCACCTACGTCGAGACCTCACCCGCTCCAATGACCTGACCAGTCAGGAAGGGAATACCGTGGGGAAACGCATCCTATATGTGGGAGGACTTCCGGACAACGTCTCAGACTGCGAGCTGCGTGGCATCTTCACTCCCTATGGCCTAGTCGCCAGAGCCTACGTGGTCCGCTTCAAACATACGGGTAAGTCGGCCGGATATGGATTTGTCGAAATGGGTTCCGGCGAACAGGCCCTACAGGCGGTTGGCACCCTTGAAGGAACCAAATGGGAAGGGCATCTCCTCAGGCTCTATGTCACTCCCTACGCAAACCAAGCCGTATAGGGCGTGCATCAGGAAAAAGGAGTAAGACATGAGTCGTACGAACTTGGACCCAATCATGACATTTCCGGATGGATCACACCTCTTGATCAGCACCGCCTGCTCAAAAGAGGGCAGCTTTTCCTGTGCCCTCTATACGGCAACCATCACAGCGGATGACCAAGGGGCCTTCCGCATTGTATCCAACCACCTCTCCGCAGCGACCTGCTTGATCGCGCAAGAAGATGCCTACAGTTATGCGCAACGCCTCTACCCTCGTTCAGCCGAAGCAATGAAAAAGCCGCCCTATCTTATCTGGCCCGGCCCAGGCCCCACTGGCAATGCGGATGTGTAGCGTGATGGCCTGACCATCCTCCGCCAGAAAATGGACTCGACTCTCGACCTGACTACCCAAACACCGCGTGCCCTGCATGCTCGAGAAAAAATTAGAGCTATAGCTTTTCATCTACACCTCTGTTACCATGTCTTTGTTTCACGCGGTGGGCCTCGCATGAAACGGCAAACAGAACGGCCTATCACCGATATTGATTGGTACCGAGAATCTGATCGGAAGCTCGACCCAAGCCGCTCCATCGTTCGCGTCTTCGGCCCGTCCCTTCCCCTCGTGAGTATGTTCTCGAGTCTCAGACAATATCAATTTCAGAAGGAGGAACCCCCATGGGTTCAAAACTATATGTCGGCGGGTTGCCCTATGCGGCAACTGAATCACAGCTCACCACCCTCTTCGCCGCGCACGGCACCGTCGAGTCTGCGCGTGTGATCACGGACAAGTTCACCGGCCAATCACGAGGCTTCGGCTTCGTTGAAATGGCCACACCGGAAGAAGCCAAGGCTGCGATTACCGCGCTGAACGGCTCACAGATGGACGGACGTCCACTGACTGTCAACGAAGCCAAGCCACAAGAACCCCGCACGGGCGGCGGTGGTGGCGGCGGCGGTCGTTTCGGTGGCGGTGGTGGCGGCGGGGATCGCGGCGGTCGCGGTCGCTTCTAACTAAACGCCAGCAAGCTATAGCTGCAGGAGGGGCGCTTCAACTGAAGCGCCCCTTTCCATTGGCCCCGCTCCTCAGCCACACTGTAATCTGCCGTAATCCGCGACTCCCAGTCTGAATCAGTTCCTCTCATCGTAGCCGCAGTCTTAACCTGAATAGACTCGCGCGCTTGTACCGTTATGGAATTACGCTGGGCTGACGCTGTTGTCGTCGCACGGGCCAACAAGTAACGACATGCTGTTTGATTGGTGCAGCCACTCCCAAACCTCACCTTTATGAAGCAAGCGGTCCGAATGGGTGAGAATTCTTGGTGGAATCGTCGATTTGCGTCACAATGGATCTACTACCGAGAGATCCCACATGCGTTCCACTCGACAATCCCGTCTCCTATATCTGGTCCTCACCCTTTGCTTTTCCGCATTGCATTGCACAACGAGCCTTGCAAGAGATATCACCCTCCTGAGTGTCGGCCCTCGCATTGGCTTCAGTGGGAAAACCCCTATATTAGGAAAAGAGCAACAGTATTTTTTCCACATGGCTGATGTCGCAGGAGTCTTCAGACTCCCCTGGGCATGGCCTCTCGGTGGAGATTCGTGGGAACTGGAGACCAGACTCATCACAAGCGCTGGTCTACTGCAAGCAGCAGATGAGAGCGGTCTGATCATGACGGTCGTACCGGTTCTTGCTCTGAACGGCTGGGGAGAGCTCGTCACCTTCGATGCTGGAGCAGGAGCAGGATTCTTCAGCAACTATAAGTTCGGCGTGCAAGACTTCGGAGGTCCGGTTCAAATTGTGGCGACTGCAGGGGTTCGCCTAAATCCATTCGCTCATGCCTATACGGGATTTCGTGCCCAACACTTCTCCGACGCAGGTCTGTACGGGCCATCCAGTCTCGGCGTGGACATGTACATCGTAGAAATCGGATATCGGTTCTAGCCTGGACGGACCAGAGAGCTATCCATTCTGGAGCAAAGAATCGCACACCCTCCTACTTCTCTAACGCAGGATACTCAAAAAACTGCCATCGCACCTGCCCGCCCTGAGTCTTTCACGACACTCTCTTTGTCCAGGGACAACCCTATTCCGATCAGCGCTGCAGCTCCAAAGCGAACCCTCGATTCACGTTTCACGCCTTACGTTTCACGGCACCTACCATGGCTTCCACCCTGACAACACACACCTCTGCGCAATCAGTGGCGTGAAGCTCTGCACATCTTCCGAGATCCTCGTCATAATCTCATCTGCCAGCCCCTGATCATCGAAACATTCATAGGCATCGTCAAGAAAGCCACCCCGAAGCAGTGGATGGTGGAGAAACACTTGGCCGGGGCCAGTCGCCACGGTCAACGGGTACTCGGTCACAGCAATGCGCGTGAGTCGAAGCTTCTCCAGCCATCCGTGCCCCTCTTCCGCCGACGGCCGTTCAGCGACATAGGCTTCAAGCCGGCGGCGTTCCGCCAGGCGGCCATGCACCGCCATCTCCTGATCGATCCGACGCCAGAGCGAATCGAACGTACCGAGCGAAGGGAAGGTCAGTACCAGCTGGCCACCAGGCTTGAGATGTTCCACCAACCCTTGGACTGCATCGAACCGGTTGGGACGGAAAAACATAAGGGAAAGATTGCCAGTAATACGGTCGAAACAAGGCAGCTGCTGAGGCAGGGCGCGCATATCCAGACGTTCGAACCGCAACCACGGGAGTAACGCCCCTTGAATCGATCGCGCATGCTCGACTTGACTTTCACTCAAATCGATGGCCAAAACCTGCCCCGTGGGCCCCACCTGCTCCGCCAGATAGAAAGCCGGGATTCCATGGCCGGAGGCAATATCAAGGATGGAGGCCCCAGGACAAAGATCCAGATGCTGAAGCAACGATTCAGCGAAGGGGGTGGACCAATAGTCGTGGCTCGGGAGAGGCCAATGAAGGCCCTTATCACCTCGTTGTTCGATCATGCAGCTATTCCTCTTCGGCAATACTGGAAAATCATATTCTGCCAGCCTACCGAAAACCAGCTGACAGGACAGGATGGAAGGACGGCTGACGGCCCAAATGATTGTGGCAGGAACTCTTTGAAAGTGATTTTATGGGCCGCAGTGAAACGAACATCACCGCAAATTCGGCAGGTCGTGACTGAATATACCGCCCCCACCCTGAGCGTCTTATGACGATGATTTCGGTTGGCGTTTCGGATGCAGGCCCTTGTCGCTCTTGCTCATTGGCCTGCTGGACTCGCCCTCAGAGAGGATGTCCTCCATCTGGGATTCGCTGCACGTGAGATCCCCATCCGCTAGTATCCGTGACGGATTGTCGGCCGGCTTGGCTGCGGCATGAGCCTTCTTATCTTTTGCAGCATCCGTCATGATGGTAGTCCTCCTTCTCCGTGAGTCTGTCCCGCTGAGGACGATACATTACCGAGAGCGGTTGAGGGATTGCGACGCGCTTTCGCGTGTTTCGTAAAGACCGCGAATGATTCAGTCCTATCGAACCTGCCGCCACTATACCCCAGCTGTCACGGCTGTAGCACCCTGCGGAGGCTGCGCAACAGCCGCAGGCGCCGTCTGCATGGAGCCCTTCAGATCCTCAATCGCCTTCTCCACATCCAATTCCGTCGATCCAAACCGATCTCCCATTACCTTGATAGCCTGCGTTATCGCTTTCTTCATCTTTGTGATCTGTTCTGCATCTGTCACCGGCGGTCTCCTTATTGGTTGAGGATACTGGTTGATCGATCCAGGTACGTCGGAAATACTCTGGCACAGGAGCGGCGGAGACTGGAGAATCAGACGCGCAGGAAGGAAACGGCAGCGCGAGGGATAGGACAGTCAGCGAAGCTCAGTACAGCACGTCTCTATGCTAGACGGCCACAGAGAGCCCGGTCAAGTTGTATTAACAGGGTAATGAAAAGTTCATCCTGCAGGCTATAGTATCAAACGAATGGTGATGCCCTGACTCAATATCGATCAGTCCCTTGCTTGCTCAGCCTTGCCCTCAACCTTAACCTTCCGATAATACTGGCATTTTTCAGCATTCTGCTGGGCAGCCCTCGTCGGACACTCATTTTGAGAATTGCTTTTTCAAATTCACATGCAAGGTCTTCATCTCAGCTCCACCGACGAAATTATGCGCCTTGCCCGCCAACGATAGTTTCCCTCCGCCAAACGTCCAGTTTTCCTTACAACCCATCTTGCCAAATTCCACCGCATAGACGAGTGAGGCTGTGATGGGCACTTTGTTCTCCTGGTCCGGAGTCGGCTTCGTTTCCTGCGCTTCAAGAGGGAACTTCTTGCTCTCAACCTGGCTACCCTGTTCACACGTATACTGGACGTTGCCATTTAAAGTGACATCCTTCACACCGCTGTTGAGATCTTCAACTGCCAGCGTCAGCACGTACTGTTCACCAGCCGGCACATCCAGAGACTGACCGTCTTTCACAATCTGTCCGCTCTCCTTCGTCAGCATATTGTATGTCTGCCAGACCATGGTTGGCGGAGTGGCATCAGAACCTGGAATCGAAACCCTGGGTATCGGCTGAGGACAGCCAAGCAAGGAAAAACCCAAGACGACAATGGATACAGGGAATCCAAACCGAACCAGATACGAATGCCATGCCGTACCCTTCATCACCACATCCTCCTCGTAAAATCCAAAGTGCTCGCAAGAACGCCCGTTGTTTCGTCGAAAGGTAGTCCGTCCGAAAAGACGTGTCAATGGCCGGGACATGGACCGAAACCCAAGAAGATCCCGCGCCCGAAGCAGAGGAAGGAATGGGGCATGATTGATCTTCCACTGCGCGCATCCAACGACGGCTTTCTGAAGTGGCGCGTTGCACGAGCACAGGAGATCATTAGGCTCCATCCCCTCCTCTGCTCCGTGATCAAGAGGAGGGCTAGGCTGCCCAATCTCCCCTTTCCCTCTTTCCCCCAAAGTAAGATAGAGAGCGGTAGGACTGGCGGCTATGTTGGTTCTACTGCGGCCGTCGAACGAGCACATTCTCATTGTGCGCGTTCCGGGAGCAAAGAACCGACATAGCTGTCAGTCCTTCTTTTTCCCGATCTTACTTTCCGTCCCCTTCCAGAGCCTGACAATATTATCCTTATGCTTGACCCAGATCAGCGCACTGACAATCAGGGAAAAGACAAAAAACTCCTGTCGCTGTTCGTTCACAATCGCCACGACAGGAAGGCATGCAAAGGCTGCCAGCGCGCCACCAGATGAATAGCGCCAGATTGCGACGGTGCCCAGCCAGATTAGTAATACAAGGAGCCCTATCGAGGGAGAGAGGCCCAGCACCGCTCCCACGGCAGTCGCTACACCCTTCCCTCCTTTAAAACCCAGAAACGGCGAGAAGAGGTGTCCAAGGATCGGCGAGATCGCCACGACCATGATGAAGGATTCCACTGTGAGCCAATGCATCGCAGCCCAGGCCAGCACCCACCCCTTGCCCAGATCGCCAAGAAGCGTGAGAATCCCGGCAGTCTTGCCGGACACACGCAGCACGTTCGTGAAGCCGACGTTCTTGCTTCCGGCTGTTCGGGGATCGGGCAGGCCCATCGCCTTCGATACGACCACGCCAAAGTGAACGCCCCCCAGCAGATAGCCAACGAGCGCGAACAGTGCGACCAACCCTGGATGATCCATGAAAAATTGCCTGAGGAAGTCAGACTCAATGAACTATAGGGTATTCATACTAGCAGGAGATGATGAAAGGTCCGCATACTATCAAAGCCCCTTTGCCACGACTTGCTTCCAAAAGCTCCAGATGTATTGACCGCCTGAGACATAGCCGAGCAGCAGCGAAAGATAGAGTGTGACGATGCCGGCAAGATGCAGGTTCCCGAGGTCGGACAGGAACGTGTCTTCGAGGATCAACAGCACGATCGCCACAACCTGCAGCGCCATCTTGTATTTGCCCGTCGTCTCAGCCGCGATCACCATCCCTTCACCTGCCGCAATGGCGCGAACGCCAGTAACCGCAACTTCGCGCGCGATGATCAGGATCGCGACCAACGCACTCACGCGATCGACATTGACCAGCAATATCAAGGCAGAAAGGACCAACAACTTATCTGCGATAGGGTCGAGCAACTTCCCGAGTGTGGTCACTTGGCCATTACGACGGGCCAGATAACCATCCAATAAATCCGTGACAGCCGCGACGACAAAGACGAGCGCTGCGCTGAGGGATCGTTCCGGAGTCGGCACGACAAACAGCACCACGAAAACAGGGATCAAGAGGATCCGTGTGAGCGTAATGGCATTCGGCAGATTGAACGATTCCTGCCCAACCGATTTCCATACTGCCAATACGCGATTCATCAGTAACCTATCCCACCCGATTGTTGAAAAACCACTGCGTTGACACGAAAGAGTAGCCCGGCAGGATACTCAAAAAGTCCGTTCAGCAAGGCCGCAACTCTTCGACTGATCCTCGCTTCACG
The DNA here is from genome assembly GCA_002869895.2 of Nitrospira sp. CG24E. GTDB lineage: Bacteria > Nitrospirota > Nitrospiria > Nitrospirales > Nitrospiraceae > Palsa-1315. The sequence continues at coordinate 53,129 of NEWP02000011.1, forward strand.
TTTCACGCTTCACCCTTCACGGTTCTAGACAATTCCATGTTTCAGCAAGTCATGCAGATGCACGACCCCAATCATCCGCTTGGTATTGTCTGAGACGACAAGCGTCGTGATCGTATAGCGCTCCATCATTTCGACTGCTTTGGCTGCCAGTTCATCCGGTCCGATTAACTTGGGATGTCGCGAGGCCAAGGATCCAGCGGTGACCTTGGAGAAATCCCCTCCCTCCTGGACAAAGCGCCGAAGATCGCCGTCAGTAATGATCCCGAGAAGCACTCCACTTCGATCGACCACCGTCGTCATGCCTAACTTTTTGGCCGACATTTCGAGAATGGCCACCGTCGCTGAGGCCGTCTCCTCTACCTGCGGCATCTCTTGCCCCTTATGCATAAGATCCCGTACTTTCACCAACAATCGGCGCCCAAGCGTTCCCCCTGGATGGAACTGCGCAAAGTCCTGTTCCTTGAACCCTCGCTTTTCGAGCAGCGCAACGGCCAAGGCGTCGCCCATTGCCAGAGCCACAGTCGTACTCGCCGTCGGTGCAAGCCCCATGGGGCAAGCCTCTTCTGCAACGGAAACATCCAGCGCAACAGCGCTATTTTTAGCCAGCGTCGAACCAGTGCGACCGACAATCGCCACAACCGGAATGCCCATACGATCCATGAAGGGCAGGAGCTGTAGAATTTCCTGTGTCTCTCCGCTATTCGAAATAGCAATGGACACATCCCGACGAGCCAACATCCCGAGATCGCCGTGAAGCCCTTCGGCTGGATGAAGAAAGAACGACGGCGTTCCAGTACTCGCCAGCGTTGCGGCGGTCTTCTGCCCGATCAACCCGGACTTGCCCATGCCCAAGACGACGACTTTCCCCTTGCAGCGATAGAGCAGATCCACGGCATCCGAAAACCCGTCATCGAGACGTTGGGCGAGAGCCTGGACCGCGCGGGCTTCGATATCCAATACGCGCCGACCCGCGTCAAGGCTGGTTCCACTCTTCGGCTTGATTACCTTCGAGGTTGCGATGCGTCGCATATCCGTATGACCCGTTCTAGCAAAGCTTGCAATTGATGGAGCGGCACCATGTTGGGTCCGTCCGATAAGGCCTGGTCTGGATTGGGATGGACTTCCATGAAGAAACCATCCACTCCTGCGCCGGCTGCCGCACAGGCCAGTGGTTCGACAAATTCTCGCTGGCCGCTGGATTTCGTGCCTCCGCCGCCCGGCAGCTGCACACTATGGGTGGCATCGAAGACTACCGGGTAGCCGAAGCTCCGCAGAACGGGAAAAGACCGCATGTCGACGACGAGATTATTATAGCCGAACGAGGACCCTCGTTCGGTCAGAATGATCCGTTTGTTTCCTGCCTCTTCGACTTTCTTGACCGCGTTACCCATTTCTTGGGGGGAGAGAAACTGCCCCTTTTTTACATTCACCACTTTGCCCGTCTTTGCCGCGGCAATGAGCAGGTCTGTCTGTCGGCAGAGAAAAGCGGGAATCTGCAGGATGTCCACAACCTTCCCTGCCTCGGTCGCCTGTTCTTCCGTATGGACATCGGTCAATACAGGAAGACCCAGTTGATCCTTCACCTTCTTCAGGACTGCCAGACCCTTTTCCAGACCCGGTCCACGATATGAAGTGATGGAGGTTCTGTTTGCCTTATCGAAAGACGATTTGAAGATATAGGGGATACCCAGAGACTTGGCAATCTCGGCAATACCCCTCGCCGTTTCCAGCACAAGCTGTTCACTCTCAATGACACAGGGTCCGGCAATCAAGAACGGCCGGTTGCCTGCACCGACGGTGAATGAACCAATGTGGACGTTGTGACTCATCTTCTCATTTCTTCGCTACACGGGATACTCAAAGTTAACTTTCAGCTCCTGGTGAGATGCTCAAACCAGTTTTTCAGCAAGGCCGCAGGCGAGTCGAAACCGGAAGCGTACCCTCTGGGTACGTTGAGGATTTCGACGAACCGAGAACGACGCTGAAAGCTGGTTTCAGCATCTCACCTCAGTGACCGCATTTGCGCCGCAAAGCCGCTCCTACAAAGCCACTAAATAACGGGTGTGGGTGGTGTGGCCGCGAATGATACTCCGGATGGAATTGCGTCGCCAGGAACCAGGGATGGTCTTTCAGTTCGATGATCTCGACAAGTCGTCCGTCCGGCGAAAGCCCGCTCAACACAAATCCCTTGGCGAGTAATGCCTCGCGGTACTGGTTGTTGAACTCGTATCGGTGCCGATGACGTTCCCGTACTTCGCTTACCCCGTACATCTTTTGGGCCAACGTTCCCTCTCCGAGCATACAGACATAGGACCCCAGCCGCATCGTCCCGCCCTTGTCGCTGACGGACTGTTGATCCGACATCAAATGAATGACCGGATAGGGTGAGGCCTCGTCAAACTCGGCGCTGTTTGCGCCGGCCAGCCCTGCGACATTCCGGGCAAATTCGATCGTGGCGCATTGCATACCCAGACAGAGGCCGAGAAACGGAATCTGATGTTCCCGTGCGTAACGAATGGCGGCGATTTTTCCTTCGATCCCGCGCGTGCCGAACCCGCCGGGAACCAGGATGCCATCGACCTCCCGCAGGATACGCTCGGTCCCTTCCCGTTCAATCTCCTCCGACTCAATCCACTGGATGTTCACCCGCGTTTCATGGTCGATGCCGCCATGGACCAACGATTCGGAGAGACTCTTGTAACATTCCTTCAAACCCGCATACTTACCGACCAGCGCGATTGAGACTTCGTGCTTGGGATACTTGATCTTCTGAACCATCGCATCCCATTCGCGCAAGTTCGGCGGACCGGTCTTGAGCTGGAGCAGCCGCACGATCAGCTCGTCCAGCCCTTCCTTTCGAAACACGATCGGCACCTCATAGATCGTCTCCACGTCCTTGGCCGTAATGACCGCGTCTTTCTCGACGTTACAAAACATTGCGATCTTGCCTTTGAGTTCTGGCGGCAGATAGCGATCGGTCCGGCAGAGAAGAATGTGCGGCTGAATACCGATCTCCCGGAGCTTGTTGACAGAGTGCTGTGTCGGTTTAGTCTTCAGCTCACCGGCTGTGCCGATGTAGGGTACCAGCGTGAGATGGACATAGAGCACGTTCTCACGGCCCACGTCATAGGGCATCTGACGAATCGCTTCGAGGAAGGGTAAGCTCTCGATGTCGCCAACCGTACCGCCGATCTCCACGATCGTTACGTCCATTCCCTGAGAAATGCGCATGATGCACTGTTTAATCTCGTCCGTAACATGCGGAACCACCTGCACGGTCCCGCCAAGGTAGTCGCCGCGGCGCTCTTTCGTGATGACCGAATGGTAGATCCTGCCGGTTGTATAGTTATTTTCTTTGGTGAGAGTCAGGGAGGTATATCGTTCATAATGGCCCAGATCCAGGTCTGTTTCCGCACCGTCGTTCGTTACGTAGACTTCCCCATGCTGATAGGGATTCATCGTGCCGGGATCGACGTTGATGTAGGGATCGAGCTTCAGAAAGGTGATCTTGAGGCCGCGGCTCTCCATCAGATTGCCGATCGACGCCGAAGCCAACCCTTTTCCCAGGGATGAGACGACGCCACCGGTGACGAATATGAACTTGCTCATCGTGGTCTCCATCCGTTGCGATCGGATAATTCTGACCCGCATCCTGTCATGATCGGATCGACGTTTGAGCCTGCCTGTTCAGCTCAAGCAGTCGCAATGTCTCGCTCACCGACACGGCATCCGCCGGGGTATCGACCCGCAGTGATTCCTGCTTGGTTTCCCAGACTCGAATGGGAATGCCATACTCCAGTGCGCGCAGCTGTTCCAACTTCTCTGCATCCTCCAGCACACCTGTCGGTAGCGCCGCTAGGTTCAACAGTGTCTCACGGGTATAGATGTAGACTCCCAAGTGGATATAGTGCAATCCTTCCCTGACTCGCCTGCTGGGATCATCACGCACCAGCGGAATCGGCGCGCGCGAAAAGTACAGAGCCTGGCCATGCGAATCGGTCACCACCTTAACGACGGCTGGATTCTGCAGATCGTCGCTGGACGTAATGGCACGCTTGAGCGTCCCCATCACGGCACCGGACTCGACGAACGGTTCAATGAGATCCGCCAACAGTTCCGGGTCGACCGGAATCTCGTCCCCTTGCAGATCGACGAAGAGCCCACCTGTGCGAGAGCGGGCGACGGCAGCCACGCGGTCGGTCCCGGTTCGAAACTCGCCTGCCATCAAGATTGCTTGTCCGCCGAACTGCTCGACAACCTGCTTAATCCGCTCATCGTCGGTGGCGACTAAAACACCCGTGACCACAGGACAGGCTGCCGCCTGTTCATACACATGCTGGATCATAGGTTTCCGCCCGAGCATGGCAAGGGGCTTTCCCGGAAAACGGGAAGACCCGTAGCGGGCCGGAATCACCACCGTAACGGACGGTGACGCCTTAGTCATTACCGAGAGCCTCCGAGAGCTGCTGCGACGAGAGGGTCGCAGTACCGACCATGCCGACAACGATGCCGGCTGCATGGTTGGCTAATATCGCGGCATCTTTCACGGAAGCGCCGGTCGACAGAGCAAGCGCCAATGTCCCAATCACCGTATCTCCGGCACCGGTGACATCGAACACTTGGCGGGCCTGCGTCGGAATGTGCCAAGAAGCACCCTCTCCCTCATAAAGACTCATTCCCTTTTCTCCGCGTGTGATGAGCACCGCCTGGCACCCTAACCGCTGCCGTATGATTGCGCCTGCTTCATTGTTGGCCTGATCATCATCCCCATGCACACCGGCAGCCTGTGTCGCTTCAAGATGGTTCGGTGTGATGATCGTCGCCCCTTTATAGTAACTGAAGTGTTCGACTTTTGGATCGACGACCAACGGTATTCCACGAGTTGTCGCGAGCCTGGTGATCTCCGACATCAGCGTGGCGCTCACCACCCCCTTGGCATAGTCCGAGACCACGAGACAGGACAATTCGCGCAGTCGAGACTCCACGTAACGCAAAATCCGCCGTTGCATCGCCGGCTTGAGTTCCGCGCGGCGCTCCACGTCGTACCGCACAATTTGCTGATTATGCGCAATAACGCGAGACTTTCTGGTGGTCGGGCGGTCTTGGTCGATCACGACCCCTCCACGCGCTGCACGTGTCGTTCCCAGCTCTTTGAGGAGCATCCTGCCGCTTTCATCCGAACCGATGACGCCGCAGAGATCCGCCTTCCCCCCCAGAGCCAGGATGTTATTGAAGACATTCGCGGCGCCACCGAGCTTGAAGGACTCGGAATCGACATGAACCACCGGAACCGGGGCTTCCGGCGAAATGCGGCTCACTCGGCCCCATATGTAATGGTCGAGAATCAGGTCTCCGATCACGAGCACGGAGGCTTGCGGAAACCTCGCGATGTATTGTCGAAGCACTTTAGGGGACGCCACAGTCCCGACCTGAGAGCCGGGACCCGATGCCGGGCGCGTGACTTTCCCTATTGGATTGCTTTGCCGAATCGATCCCATCTGACCCACTCCGTCAGTTGTCCCTGCCCATTCCATGACCAGTAAATACGAAACGCCTTCCCACGGATCTTCTCCTCGCGCACGAATCCCCAAAACCGGCTGTCCAGACTTTGGTCGCGGTTGTCGCCCATCACAAAATAGGCGCCATCAGGCACCGTCACCGGTCCAAAATTGTCGCGTGGATTGATCGTGCCATCGATGACTCCCGGATCGATCCGTTGCGTAAAGGGTTTATCATTGAGCTCCACTCCGTTCACCAACACGGCCTTATTACGAAGCTGGACCGTATCGCCCGGCGTCCCGACAATCCGTTTAATGAAATCTTTTTCCTCGTCTTCTGGAAATCGAAATACAATGATGTCTCCCCGCTGCGGCTTGCCGAATTCGATAAGGGCTTGCGATGCAAAGCAGTTGATAGGCGGGAAGACCGCCTGGAACTTACATTGGCTGGGCCATTGAATGCCGTAGGACAATTTGCTGACCAGGATATGGTCCCCAATCAATAACGTCGGAATCATCGAGCCGGAAGGAATCTTAAAGGCCTGGACAACGAACACCCGAATTGCAAAGGCCAGGAGCATGGCTACGACAATGGCCTCTGCATATTCGCGAAAGAGAGACTTCCTGCCGGAGGGCAACACAGCCGATGGTTCGGCGAAGACCACCGGCGCTCCTGGGACATCCGTCCGCCTCGGTTGGGCCGTGGGCCTGAGGTCGTCCGATGGAGGGAGTTTCGTCTCTCCGCTCATTCCTCACCGACTTTCAAGATGGCGAGAAAAGCCTCTTGCGGCACTTCCACGCTTCCCACCGATTTCATACGCTTTTTTCCTTCTTTCTGCTTCTCGAGGAGCTTGCGTTTTCGCGTAATATCGCCGCCGTAGCATTTTGCAAGCACGTTCTTCTTCATCGCACCGATCGTCTCACGCGCGATAATCTTGCTCCCAATCGCCGCCTGAATGGCGATCTCATACATCTGCCTGGGAATGAGTTCCTTCATTTTCTCGGCGAGCTGACGCCCGCGCTGAATCGAACGGTCTTTATGGGTGATAAACGACAAGGCATCGACGGCCTCGCCGTTCAATAAAATATCGAGTCTCACAAGATCGGACACCCGATAGCCAAGCACCTCATAGTCGAGCGACGCATAGCCCTGTGTGCGCGACTTGAGTTTGTCATAGAAATCGAGAATCACTTCGTTGAGCGGCAACTCATAGCTGATCATCACCCGCGTCGGATCGAGAAAATGCATGCTCCGTTGAATACCCCGGCGTTCCTGACAGAGTTGGAGGATGGCCCCCATATACCGTTCCGGCGTGATGACCGAGGCCAGGATAAACGGCTCCTCAAATGAGTCGATGCTGCTGGGAGGAGGCAGCTGCGACGGATTATTGACCTCCAATACCTCACCCTTGGTCGTCAGCACACGGTAGACAACCGTTGGGGCGGTGGTAAGAAGCGTCAGATTATATTCGCGCTCGAGTCGCTCCTGAATAATTTCCATGTGCAGAAGACCTAAGAAACCGCAGCGAAACCCGAACCCAAGGGCGAGGGACGTCTCCGGCTCGTACACGAACGAAGAATCGTTCAACCGTAGTTTGACCAGCGCATCCCGCAAATCCTCGTATCGGCCCGTGTCGGTGGGATAGAGCCCGCAAAAGACGAGCGGTTTCACTTCTTTGTACCCGGGGAAGGGAACATTCGTCGGCGATACCGCATCCGTTAGGGTATCACCGATCTTGACGTCTGCGACTTCCCGCATGTTCGCACAGAGATAGCCGACTTCGCCGGTCAGCAACTCGGTCTTCTTAGTCCGTTTTGGGGTGAATTGGCCGACTTCCATCACTTCGAAGGTCCGTTCATTCGACATGACTTTGATCTTCATCCCAGGCCGCAGGGATCCGTCCACGACTCTCGTCAACACGATGACTCCCTGATAATTGTCGAACCAGGAGTCGAAAATGAGCGCCTTGAGCGGCGCTTGGGAATCGCCGGATGGCGGGGGAATCTTGGCGATAACCGCCTCCAGCACCTCCGGCACACCCCGTCCCTCTTTCGCGCTGATTGGCAACGCATCCGTGGAGTCCAGCATCAACACGTCGGAAATCGATTGTTTGGTGCCTTCCACATCGGCGCTCGCAAGATCGACCTTGTTGATGACCGGAATGATCGTCAGGTTATTGGCCATTGCCAGATTCACATTGGCAATCGTCTGGGCCTGGACCCCCTGGGTCGCATCGACGAGCAAGAGCGCTCCTTCGCATGCCGCCAAACTACGCGAGACCTCATAGGTAAAGTCGACGTGACCCGGCGTATCGATCAGATGCAAGGCGTAGGTCTTCCCATCCTTCGCCCGATACTTGACCGCGACCGAATGGGCCTTGATCGTGATCCCTCGTTCACGCTCCAGGTCCATCGCATCGAGAATCTGGTCTTTCGATTCGCGGGCCGTGACAGCGCCCGTGGCTTCGAGGAACCGGTCAGCGAGAGTAGATTTGCCGTGATCGATATGGGCAATAATCGAGAAATTGCGTATAAGGCTTTGCAAATCCTAACTCATTTCCCAATAAAATCGGTTCATTATAGTTACTGCCCCCGAAGTTGTCAAAGCAATCACCCCCCTCGTATACTCTCCATCGCACCTTATTCCTACGGACACTGTCAAAGGTCATTGGTCATAGGTCCATCAGGCAAAAACTCCTTCCGGCCCTGACGATTGACCAATGACTATTGACGCTCGACCCAACGATTATGGCTCGACCACCTTCTACCAGACAGCTAATCGACTGGGATCGCCGATTCCTCTGGCACCCCTTTACCCAAATGCAGGAATGGGAACAGGAGGACCCGCTGATTATCGAACGTGGGAAGGGCTCCTACCTGATCGATACCCAAGGGAAACGGTATCTCGATGGAACCTCATCCATCTGGGTCAATCTCCATGGCCATCGCCATCCAACGCTCGACCGGGCGATCAAGCAGCAGCTGGATAAGATCGCCCATTCATCGCTGTTCGGGCTCTCCAACCCACCAGCAATTGAACTTGCGCGAGCATTGATTCGAATCGTGCCCAAAGGCCTGACGCGAGTATTTTACTCCGACGATGGATCGACCGCGGTCGAAATCGCCCTCAAAATGGCGGTCCAGTACTGGCAGCTACGACGGCCTGAAGCCGGCCCAAAAAACACGTTTCTCCATCTGAAGCTGGCCTACCATGGCGATACCGTCGGCGCCGTCAGCGTGGGTAACATCGACCTCTTCCATGGGCGATTCAAGTCGCTGCTGTTCCCCACCGCCGAAGCCGACCCACCCTATTGCTATCGTTGCCCGCTCAATCTGACCTTCCCTTCCTGCCGGATGGCCTGCGTCGATCCGATTGAACGGATTCTCAAAGAACGTCACCGTGAGCTGGCGGGTTTCATCATCGAGCCGCTGGTACAAGCAGCTGCGGGGATGCTCACCTCTCCTCCCGGCTATCTCAAAAAAATTCGCGAACTCTGCACCAAGTACAATGTCCTCCTCATTGCCGATGAAGTCGCCACCGGATTCGGGCGCACAGGGAAAATGTTCGCCTGCCAGCATGAGGGGGTTACGCCCGACTTGATGACGATCAGCAAAGGGTTGACCGGCGGCTACATGCCGTTGGCCGCCACGCTTACCACCGATGAAATCTACAAAGCTTTTCTCGGTAGATACGCAGACTTCAAAACCTTCTTTCACGGACACAGTTACACAGGCAATCCGCTCGGCTGCGCCGTGGCACTGGCCAATATCGACATCTTCCGGAAGGAAAAGACGCTCGCCAAGCTGCAACCCAAGATCAAGGCAATGGCGCGGCTACTCCAGCCGCTCCGGCAACTGCCCCATGTGGGGGAAATCAGGCAACAGGGATTCATCGTGGCGATTGAGTTGGTGGAGGATAAGCAAACGAAGAAGCCCTATCGGCTCGAAGAGCGGGTCGGACATCGAGTATCGATGGAGGCGCGTAGCCGAGGGCTCTTGCTCCGCCCCATCGGCAATGTCATCGTCCTCATGCCACCTCTCAGCACGTCACTCACAGAACTCAGAAACATGGTCGAAATTCTGAGGGAAGCCATCGAAGCCGTTACCGTTGCCCCTCAGGCTAATGTTGACTCATAAAGCAAGAGGAGGGAGCGGCCAGGTGCCCTCCTTGCTCGCAGAACGCGCACGATAAAGCTATGCTCGTTCGATGCGCGCAGTAGAGGGCAGCCTTGACCGCTCCCTCAAATCCACATTACTGAGGAAGAGAAAGGGAAGGCTGCCTGGCGATTCCCAGTGCTCACACAACGCGCGGTTGCAGACTCCCCTCGTTGATGCGCGCACATGTCATGGACCAAGATGCCCCCGAAAAAGTACAATGAGCTAGTTTCCTCACTGTGATCGCACTTTCAATTCGTGTCGGGATACGGGATGTCTCGGAAGGCCCCTCAATCAAAGGTAACGCATGCAGCCTTTTTCCATTCGTCACAGTAAGGCACTTCTGGAACAGCGCATTCGGGTCTCGATGAAGGACCGTTTGCGCGTGCGCCTGTGGATGACCATCCAGAAATACAATGAGGGCTATTGGTACCAGCCAGACACCTCAGATAATTGGTCATCACAAACGAACCATCTCGAGCAAACAGAGGGTAAGTTGAAGCGGCTTCTTGGACTACCTGAACTGAGATCGCGCGCCGCCGAAGAAGCAGTTGGGATTGAAGGGTACTTCATGAAAGGATATCCATCATGTGCCCTTGAGGTAACCGAGCAATTCACAGAGGAATTAGCTACATACGGTGACTCTGGGAAGGAAAACGCGGCGAGGTTTCAAGCAGAAGTAAACGAAGCAATGATTGATTTCGAGTGTGCATGGCGCCTCTCTGATGGGCGATTTTTCCAAATCGATACTGAATTCTTTCACGGGGAGATCGTCCAGAAGGGCGAAGATGTGTTACGGGAGAAAGGCTTTGAGGGGGCCCACGATGAGTTTCGGGAATCCCGCGAGGATCTTTCGGACGGAAAAACCAAAGATGTCATTCTCAAGGCATTTAAAAGCTTCGAGAGTACGTTGAAGACTGTGACGAACAAGCAGAGCGGAGATGTAAGCGATTTACTCCGGCTGTTCCGAGAAGATGGATTTCTTGATGACATTTCAGAAGCACAGGCAAAGGCGATGGGCAAGCAAGTACTTGCGTCTATTGCGACGCTACGGAATGAGCTTGCGGGACACGGACAGGGAAATGCAATCTTAGAAGTGCCACGCCCATATGCTGTTCTTGCCTTACACTTAGCTGGATCTTTAAACCAATTCATCGTGGCTCAATATTTGAGAAAAGCAACCATGACGCCAAAAACATCAGGGCCAACCGAAAAATCTCAATAAGACAGAGTTATGGTTGCTGCTGGAGGAGAAAAGGGATCGGGAGTCTTTTCATGATCGGGTCGCGGCGATTTCAAACTACGAGTACCGGGTTTGCACTATGCAGGCTATAGTTGCTTCGGCAGAACTGTAAATCCTTCGCGCTGGGCGGCTTCGCGTAAGCGGTGATCCAGACAGACAAACTCATGCCCGGAGGCTTGCCCATTGGCCCACACGATGGCAGCTGCCAATTGCATGGCATCGGCGGCTCGGAGCGGATGCAAGAGCAGGACGCGACCTGCCTGCTCTCGAACGACGATGCTCGGCTCAATTTCCGTCCATGCAGCCATTAAGGCATTCAACACGGATCGAGCCTGCATCTCGTCTGCAGAAGTAAGCGCCTCTTCACGCCGTAATCGGGCCAAGGCGGAATAGCATTCCACCGCCGTTCCCCACCACGCAACCACAGCGCCGTCTCGTGCACTGAGTCTCTTCAAGTTGAGCGTGTGCGGCTCCTGAAGACAGAGTGGTAACACGGCTGACGCATCCCAGAACTTCATCGCCCCTCGGCACGGTCAGACAGCAACGCTTTGACAACCTGTCCCCGTCGATCTCGCGGGCGGCGCATTTTCCAAAAGCCAGCCGGCAGTCTCCCCGTTCCCAGACGAGCCAATCCCGCACGCGCGAGATCCCGAAGATGCGGAGAACCAATTTCCCCATCACGAGGCAGCGGCACTAACTTGGCAATAGGCTTGCCCCGCTCCATGACGATAACTTCTTCTCCAGCTTTGACCTTGGCCAGGCACGCACTCAACGTCGCCTTGAGCGTAGACACTGCTGCAGACTTCATAATGTGGCCTCTATGGTCAGTTGTAATGTGACCATTATAGTCTGTTCTTGGTAGACTGACAAGCCTATTACTCCACACAACTCCTTGGCCTCCACCAATTTCCTGGTTTACGGAGACTCTCTATATTTCTTGGCGCGGGACTGGGGCTCAGAGCGGACGTCGCCGGAGGAGCGGGGACCCGTCGAGGGTCCGCTGAGAAGGAAAGCAGAAACTGGCTGAGTCTGCGAAGGAATTTCCGAAGGCTGCCGCTCAGCGGAGCCCGAACGGGTCGCTCCGGGAGGCGCGGGAGCGGATGAGCCCCAGCCACGCGCAATGACGCCGCACTTCAAATCAACACATGTGAAATCCCGCTTCGCGATCCGCTCACGAAACTTCAATTCGCGTCCCTCTCCCTACCTTGAGAAGATCGGCGGCGGGGGCTTCCTTTACGAAAATTTCTAGTCGGCCGTCGCTGTTGATGAGCGCGGACGGCTGTGCTACCGCCCCTTCGCTATAATTGACGACAAGGCCTGCGATCACCTGTTCACCGATCCGAATGGATAATTGCCGGTGTTTTGTGACCGAATACATCTCTTCGATCTGTTGCTGGGTCAGGCTGGAAATGAGATTGCCGAATCCATCGACGTGTTCAATTCGCCCTATCAGTCTGTCGCCCTGTCTGCTTGGCTCTATCATCGGCAACCTGACGGGATCATGGATGATTCGGCCGAACGACGACAGCGGTTCGCCCTTTGTCAGCCAGGCAGCGGAGGGCGCAAAGAGGTCCCGCCCATCGAACGTATGGCCGAGAGACTCAAGACGATATTTCGCTCCCTCAATTACACGAACCTCTGTTTCATCTTCTAGCTGATATAGCCATGAAAATAGGCCGTTGTCTGGACCGACAAAAAAGTATTGTGCCGTTGTAACTAGAAGCGGGCGACGAGCGCTGCCGACACCAGGATCGACGACAGCCACATGCACCGTGCCTTCCGGAAAATATCGATAGCAGGACTTCAGAAGATAGGCGGCAGTTTCAACCGAGTGGGCCTGCACATGATGAGAGACATCGACGATGGTCGCGTGGGGGTTGATGGTGAGGATCGCCCCCTTCATGCTTGCCACGAAAGAGTCCCGATCGCCGAAATCGGTCAAGAGCGTGATAAGCCCCAGAGGGTACGGCATGCTAGCCTGCATTATTCATGGCAGTTCGTCGCGAAATCGCGCAGGCGCCTAGCGAGACAGGCGCGCGGAGCCGTGATGGAGGGAGGCATACTTGAAACAGTATGTTGACCGACCGAATGGCGAGCCCGCCTGCCTGGGCGCGTGCCAACCGCGTCCAGGCTTGTCGTAGCAGCGACTTCGCGATTGCAGCAGAAGTGTCCATGGATAATGCAGGCTATAGTTCCTCGAAACGAATCTCCACTACTTCATATTCGACCATTTTGACCGGCGTCTTGACCTCGACGAAATCGCCGACTCGCTTCCCGATCAGCGCCTTGCCGACAGGAGACTGGATCGAGATACGATTCACTTTCATATCAGCCTCATCTTGTCCCACCAGCGTGTATTCCCGTTTCGACTGCGACTCCTGTTCAATCACAAGCACGGTGGCGCCAAATACAACAGTTTCTGAGATCCTCCCGGCGGTGTCGATAATTCTGGCGTCGGCCAACTTCGACTGCAATTCTACAATGCGCGATTCGATGAATCCTTGGCGTTCTTTGGCCGCATCGTACTCCGCATTTTCACTCAGATCTCCATGGGCACGGGCTTCAGCGATCGCTTCGATATTTTTGGCACGTTCGACCTTGCGCAAACGATCGAGCTCTGCCATGAGCGCCTCGTGTCCCTTCCTTGTGATCGGTGTCGGCATAGTCTAGGCGTCCTCTATGGATGGTGGTGATATTCCTGAAGTGAACGAATCGTAAGCTCTTTCTTGAGAATCGCTTCAATGCCCATGACTGCCGCCCGCGCCCCCCGTATGGTCGTATAGTAGGCTAGGCCTTTGTTCAGAGCCTCTCGCCGAATCGACAGTGAATCGGCATGCGACGATGCGTTACTCACAGTGTTCACAACCAAGGCCACCTGCCCGTTCTTAATATGGTCCACGATATGGGGTCTGCCTTCCATGACCTTGTTCACGGTTTCTACATGCACCCCGTGGCTTCGCAAATAGGCCGCAGTTCCACTCGTCGCTTGAGCGTTAAACCCGAGCCGCTGAAGCTGTCGCGCGACTTCCAGGGCTGCAGGACGATCGCTCTCCTTTACACTGATGAAGGCCGTGCCTCCCTTCGGCAGCGGCGCACCGGCTCCTGCTTGGGCCTTCGCAAAGGCCCATCCAAAATCCTGGTCGATGCCCATCACTTCCCCGGTGGACTTCATCTCAGGCCCTAGCAGCACATCCACGCCCGGAAACTTATTGAAAGGGAACACGGATTCTTTGACAGACAAATGAGTGGGTGCAGGGGCTTCGGTCAACCCCAGCTCTGGCAAACTCCTGCCGACCATCGTCTTCATCGCCAACCTGGCAAGCGGCGCACCGATGGCTTTACTGACAAACGGCACGGTGCGCGAACCACGAGGATTGACCTCCAGGACATAGATCGTCTGGTCTTTGATGGCAAATTGGGCATTCATCAGACCGATCACACCCAGTTCCAACGCCAACAGTTTCATTTGCCGACGAATCTCTTCGACCACCTCACGACCGAGCGAATAGGGCGGCAATGAACAGGCCGAGTCCCCTGAATGCACCCCGGCTTCTTCGATATGTTCCATGATCCCGGCCACCACGACATTTGTCCCATCTGAAATGGCGTCGGCATCCACTTCGATTGCATCCGACAGATACTTATCGATCAGCACTGGATGTTTCGGCGAAGCTTTGACCGCCGATGCCATATACTCCAGCAAGCCTGCTTCATCGTAGACAATCTGCATGGATCGCCCGCCCAACACATATGAAGGCCGTACCATGACCGGATAACTGATCTGAGAGGCGATCCGAACGGCCTCGTTTACAGATCGGGCCATACCACTCTCCGCTTGGCGGAGCCCGAGCTTCTTCAAGAGGTCGCGAAACCGCTCTCGATCCTCCGCACGATCGATGGCCTCAGGGCTCGTCCCTAGAATTCTCACTCCGGCTTTGGACAAGGGTAGTGCGAGCTTGAGAGGCGTCTGCCCGCCGAACTGCAACACGACGCCCAGCGGCTGCTCGCACTCCACGATGTTGAGGACATCCTCCTCCGTCAACGGTTCGAAATAGAGTCGGTCCGAGATGTCGTAATCGGTACTCACCGTCTCGGGGTTGCAATTCACCATGATCGACTCGATACCCTCCTCGCGAAGAGCCATAGCTGCATGGACACAACAGTAATCGAATTCGATGCCCTGTCCGATACGATTCGGTCCCCCGCCCAGAATGATCACTTTCTTCCGATCTGTCGGACGAGCCTCACATTCGCTCCCGTACGTCGAATAGAGATACGGAGTATGGGCTTCAAACTCTGCTGCGCAGGTGTCGACCCGTTTGTAGGTCACCCTTCTCCTGCCCTGACCGTCTCCGATCCGCTGCTTACGGACGGAGGCAACAGTGGCACCAATAAGGTCTGCGATACGATCGTCTGAAAAACCAAGCTCCTTGGCCTCCCAGAGCAGGGACTCCTCAATCACGGCAGATTCCTTTCCCGCCTGCCCGATCAGCAGGGCCTCAAATCGCATCAAATCTCGGATCTGTTCCAGGAACCAGGGATCAATCTTTGTGAGGGCAAACAGATCGTCATTCGACAAGCCTAGGCGCATGGCATCCGCCACATGCCACAATCGCTCGGCAATTGGAGTCCGCAGATGTTGGCGTACCGACTCTACTACCAGCTGCCGATCGATCCCTTCAGGAATGCCACGATCCAAGCCTTCCCGCGAGGACAGCCCGTTCATATTCAACTCCATTGAGCGAATTGCCTTCTGCAAGGATTCTTTGAAGGTCCGCCCTATGGCCATCACTTCGCCCACCGATTTCATCTGCGTCGTGAGGGTTGGGTCAGCACCTCGGAACTTCTGGAAGGCAAACCGGGGGATCTTGACCACCACATAATCGATCGTGGGCTCAAAGGAAGCTTTTGTCACTCCGGTGATGTCGTTGGTGATTTCATCCAACGTGTAGCCCACGGCAAGTTTTGCCGCAATCTTAGCGATGGGAAACCCTGTCGCTTTCGAGGCAAGGGCGGAACTCCTGGACACCCGGGGATTCATTTCGATGACTACCATATCACCGTCCTGAGGATTGAGGCCGAATTGGACGTTCGATCCGCCGGTATCCACCCCGATCTCACGCATGATCCCCACTGCGGCATCCCGCATCCGCTGATATTCTTTATCCGAAAGTGTCATGGCCGGCGCAACCGTGATACTGTCGCCCGTATGCACCCCCATCGGATCCAGGTTCTCGATCGGACAGACAATGACGACATTGTCTTTGAGGTCCCGCATCACCTCTAACTCATATTCCTTCCACCCAATAAGGGATTCTTCGATCAAGAGTTGACCAACCGGGCTCATGGCGAGACCCCATTCAACGATCTTCTCGAACTCTTCACGGTTGTACGCGATATTCCCACCGGTTCCACCCATGGTGAACGATGGTCGAATGATCGCCGGAAATCCGATCTGAGCGAGGATCTCGATGGCTTCCGCACGGGTATGCGCCGTACCACTAGCAGGCACTCGCAACCCAATTCGCTGCATGGCATGCTTGAAAGCCTCACGATCCTCGGCCTTATGAATCGCTTCGGCTGAGGCGCCGATCAGCTTAACCCCGTATTTTTCAAGCGTCCCTCGCTTGACCAACCCCATGGTTGTGTTCAACGCGGTCTGTCCTCCCATGGTCGGAAGTAAGGCATCCGGGCGTTCCCGCTCGATCACTTTCTCGACCACCTCGACCGTGATCGGTTCCACGTAGGTACGATCCGCCAATTCAGGATCGGTCATGATCGTCGCAGGGTTGCTGTTGATAAGAATCACCCGATAGCCCTCTTCTTTGAGCGCTTTGCACGCCTGGGTACCGGAATAGTCGAACTCGCAGGCCTGGCCGATCACAATCGGTCCGGACCCGATCAATAAGATGGACTGGATGTCTGTTCGTCTAGGCACAGAGACCTCGTTTCAGGATCGGCTAGCTGGTTTGTGGCATCGGCCCGATCTCAGGCCGATAGGGGGCTGGCGCTGGCGGAACCGGCCCACCCCCCGGTCCATGATAGTGCTGGAGGGCATCCGGCAACCAGGCTTCGATCTGGTTGATACGTGTCAAATCGGACGGGTGGGTGGAAAGGAACTCAGGCACCGCCTGCTGCGATCGAAAACAGAGTTTCCCGATCATCTGCCTGGGACAGCCGCTCATGCGCTCCCAGAACGGCACGGCTGCGCGAGGATCGTATCCAGCCTGCGCCATCAACCGAAGTCCGACGTAGTCGGCCTCCGATTCTTGTTTCCGGTTGAAAGGCAATGACACATTGACCCCATAGGCGCCCAACAGGCCCTGAATCGCACCGGCATTGACATTTCCGGTCGCCGCCGCCCCCAATGCGCCCAACTGTGCGATTTGGTCCAAAATACTCCGGCTCATCCGCTCCACCCCATGACGCTGCAGTGCATGCGCGACCTCATGTCCCATCACCGTCGCCAATCCCGCATCGTCTTTCGTATGCTTGAGAATTCCGGTGAAGATCGCAACCTTCCCGCCTGGCAGCGCGAAGGCATTGACCATTTTGTCGTCTTGAATGACCGCGAACTCCCACTGATACTCCGGCTTGTTGGCTGCTTCAGCGATTTTTTTCCCCACACGATGCACCAACTCATTCACTTCCGCGTTGTCGCTGAGGGGTGCAGCCCGTAAGACCTGGCGGAATGCGCTCAACCCAAATTGCAACTCTTTCTCTTCCGAAAAAAAGATCACTTGATCGCGAGCCGTGCCGGGCGCCCGATAACAACCGGGCAGGCTGCCGAACAGACTCATGGCTGTTCCAACCCCAAGGGCCGTATAGAGTCCCATCGCCCCCCGGGCACCCAGAGCCAACATCGCTCGACGCCCGACAGGCGTCGCCAACCATGCATCGATTGTGCGATCCGGCGCTTGAGTCATTGCAAGATCACGTAACTGAATACATCGATCGATCGCAATTGTGACGTTTCGGTCATGGCATCCAGAGGTACATGAACTGCGGCGTTCCACCCCGTACCATGGACAGCAAATCGAACTCGGCGAGCCCTGCGATACCAGCACTCGCCCCGAAGAGGCGCGAATAGATATTATTGTGATATTCACCCCGGCGGCCATAGGTCACGACCCGCGCCTCCGTCAAACCGGCCTTTTTCTTGGCAATTTCAATCGCGTCATCCAGATATCCGATCTCATCGATGAGACCTGCCGCCTTGGCCTGATCTCCGGAATAGATTCGCCCATCGGCAAGTTTCTTAATTTGATCGGACGTCAGATTCGGACGCCCCTCCTGCACCACAGCCAAAAATCGGTGATAGAACGAATCGATCACACTTTGAAAGATCCCTCGCTCCTCGGCAGTCATGACTCGAAAGGGCGAACCCATGTCCTTGCGCGGCCCGGACGTAATGGCGCTGGCTTCGACCCCCACTTTTTCAAGCAGCCCTCTGGCATTGACGGTCAACATAATGACGCCGATACTGCCTGTCACCGTGGAAGGATGGACCAAAATGCTGTCCGACGCCATGGCGAGGTAGTAGCCGCCTGACGCAGCCACATCCATCATTGAGGCAATCACAGGCACCTTTTTTTTGGCTTTGAATTCCCGCAGCTCATGATAGAGGATGTCCGATGCGGTCACGGTCCCGCCAGGGCTGTTGATACGAACGACCACGGCTTTAACCTTGTTATCCTTCGAGGCCCTCGTCAGCTCTTCCTTGAACGTGGCCAGCATATTGGGTTGTGGAACGATCCCGTCCTTACCTTGTGAACTGATGACACCAGACAGATCGAGCAGCAACACCTTTCCATCGCCCGTGCCGCTCAGCTGCACCTCCTGGATCGGCCCGGATGGCTCGATGAGATTCACCGTTACACACCCGGACTGCAGACTGGCCACTGCGAAGACACAGAGCAGCGCGAGCATTGAGTAAACTCTATGCATACCGTTTCTCCATCAACTGAATAAACTCGGTGAATAAGTAGGCGGAGTCATGGGGACCGGGAGACGCCTCGGGATGATACTGCACCGAAAACACCGGATGATCCGCACAGGCCAACCCTTCAATTGAGTTGTCATTCAGACTCACATGTGTCACCGCAACCTGACCGAATGCCGTAGCCACCATAGGCGGTCGAGCAGGAATCTCGTCGATTCGAGAGCCGACCTGTACCGCAAAGTTGTGGTTTTGAGATGTGATTTCCACCTTTCTCGTACGGAGGTCCATGACCGGATGATTCGCTCCATGATGACCAAACTTCAGCTTGTAGGTCTTCAATCCCAACGCGAGACCGAGAATCTGATGTCCCAGACAAATGCCGAAGATCGGACGCTGTCCGATCAATTGACGTACTGCCTCGACTGCGTGGGGTACTCCCTCCGGGTCCCCTGGACCGTTCGACAGAAACACCCCATCGGGCTTCAGAGCCTCAACCTCCATTGCCGTGGTCAAGGCCGGAACGACAGTCACATCACAGCCGACATCCACTAATCGGCGAAGAATATTCAGCTTCACCCCGAAATCGTAGGCGACAACATGCCACCTCCTTTTCGAAGCAACCCCACTCTTGTCGCCCGGCGAAGGAGCCCATTCTCTTGATCCCTCTGTCCACCGATAGGACTTTCCACAGGTAACGGCTGCCGCCAGATCGCGCCCCACGATGCCCGGAGCTGCCCGTGCCTTTTCGATGGCATGACGTGAATCCTCGGCAACATGGGTAATGACGCCCTGCTGTGAACCATGCTCGCGCAAGTGGCGGGTAAGGGCCCTCGTATCCAACCCCTCGATAGCCACGATCTTCGCTTCGCACAAATAATCCTGCAACTGCTGCCGGCTTCGCCAATTACTGGCAAGCTGGCTGGCTTCCTTTACGATGAATCCCTCGGCCCAAATCCGCCGCGACTCGGCATCTTCCGGCGTTATGCCATAGTTTCCAATGTGGGGAGACGTCATCGTGATGATTTGCCCCTTATACGAGGGGTCGGTCAAGACCTCCTGGTAGCCGGTCATCGCCGTGTTAAAGACCACTTCCCCCACCGTCTCACCTTCGTATCCGAGAGCCCGGCCTTCGAAGAGTGTGCCATCTGCCAATGCCAGCACAGCTTTTTTCATGCGACAACTCCGTTCTGCGATAGCGACTGTTTGGCCTTGAGTCCGATCAACACAATTCCCAGTACAAGATTCACCATATAGATCGACCGAACAGGCATCAAGACCCGAAACAATGCTTCGAATGCCGCCTTCCTTGCTGTTTCTTCTTTCACGGCAAAGGCCTGGGCTTGAAGCGTTGCAGCATAGGGATGCAGAACGACAATAATGATGCCGGCGATCAATACCATCCCTGCCAACAACGCTAGTTCGCCCCGAGCCACCGCTACTGCCTGATCGCCGCTCCACCAACGGTACCATGCGGCGGCACACATAACTGCCACCGCACCGATCACGAATCGATTATAGCCTTCGAACGCCTGTGTCAGAAACAATCCGCCTATATCCTGACCACCGAACGTATTGAAGACTGCCGGAATCACCACCCCGATAAGGACCAGCAGACCGCCGACCCATACTCCCAGCGCCAGCCATTCAAGTGTGAGGCAACAAACCATCCCCCAGCGGGACATGCGCGGCACGGCGTTATAGCTCCGCCGGACTGGTCTCAAACACGACGCGACCGCCCACGATCGTCGTCGTCACTCGCCCCTTCATCTTCCATCCGGCAAATGGAGTATTTCGGCTTTTCGAAAAAAACTTGGCAGGATCGACCTCCCACTGTTCCTGTTGAGCGACGATAGCCACATCGGCATCGGCCCCGACTGCCAGGGTACCTTTGGCCAATCCAAACACCTTTGCCGGGGCTGTACTCAACCTATCGACAGCCGATTCCAACGATAAGACTCCCTCGTCGACCAGAGCGAGGGTCAACGGCAAGGCTGTCTCCAACCCGACAATACCAAACGGCGCTTCGGTAAATCCCAATTGTTTTTCCTGTGTGGCATGCGGAGCATGGTCCGTGGCAATGACATCGATCGTACCGTCGCAGAGCCCCTCCTTGATCGCCTGCACATCCTTCCAGGTCCGAAGGGGAGGGTTCATTTTGGCAAAGGTATTATAGCCTCGGACCACCTCTTCTGTGATGGTAAAGTGGTGGGGGCAGGCTTCAGCCGTGACTTTAAGTCCGCGTGATTTGGCCTCCCGAACCATCCGGACGGATCCTACTGTGCTGATATGAGCCAGGTGGAGCCGAGCCCCGGTGAGTTCCGCCAGCGCGACATTGCGGGCCACCATGACATCTTCCGCCGCAGCCGGCATCCCGGGGAGTCCCAACTCAGTTGAGATGGCGCCTTCGTTCATACAGCCTCCCTCGGCAAGATGCAGGTCTTCGCAATGATCGACCACCGCCACGTCGAAGGCTAATGCATACTCCATCGCTCGCCGCATGACCAAACTGTTCATCACCGGTTTTCCATCATCCGAAATTGCAACACAACCGGCGCGGCGCAAGTCGCCGATTTCAGCCAGCTCTTTCCCTTCTGAGCCTTTGGTAATCGCACCGATCGGAAACACATTTGCCAAACCTGCCGCTCGCGCGCGATCAATGATGAACTCTGTAATCGCTTGATTGTCATTCACGGGATTCGTATTGGGCATACAACAGACGGAGGTAAATCCTCCAGCCACCGCCGCAGCTGCACCGCTCTGAATCGACTCCTTATACTCGAATCCCGGTTCCCGGAAATGGACGTGGAGATCGACGAAGCCGGGAAGAACCAGTTTGCCCTTGGCATCGATCTTCGTTGCCCCTGCGGGAACAGTGAGATGAGGCCCCACCGCGACGACTCGGCCCTCATCGATCAGCACATCGGCCATGTTATTGAACCGTCCAGGATCGATCACGTGCCCGCCCGTAATGTGAATAGCCACGATTCAGTTTGCTCCTGATAAAAGATAGAGAATACCCATACGGACTGCCACGCCGTTCGCAACCTGATCCAAAATCACTGACGACAAACTATCGGCCACCTCCGGAGCAATCTCGACACCGCGATTGATCGGACCTGGATGCATCACAATCGCCCCCGGATCCGCCATCCTGACCCGCTCGGACGTTAATCCATAGAGTCGCGCATACTCACGGATAGTTGGAAACAAGGCCTTTCCCTGCCGTTCAAGCTGCAATCGCAACATCATGATGACCTGCACACCGCGCAACGCCTCGTCGAAATTGTAATAGACACGCACACCGAGTTTTTCCACCCCGAACGGCATCATCGTCGGCGGCCCTACCAGACGAACCTCGGCCCCCAACTTCACCAGTGCGTGAATGTTCGAACGCGCCACACGGCTATGGGCGACATCTCCAACGATCGCCACCCGAAGCCCCTCGAACGACAATCCACGCTCGCGTATCGTATACAAATCCAGGAGGCCCTGAGTCGGATGCTCGTGCCACCCGTCCCCTGCATTAATCACAGAAGACTTCACCCCGCGGGCGAGGGTCTCGGCGGCTCCGGGAGACGGATGACGCAAGACAATAATATCCGCCTGCATCGCTTCGATATTACGTGCGGTATCGAGCAATGTTTCCCCTTTGACGATACTGCTGGACGAAGGCGAGAAGTTGATCACATCCGCGCTCAGCCGTTTCGCCGCCAACTCAAACGAGGTGCGCGTCCTGGTGCTAGGCTCGAAGAAGAGATTCACCACGGTGCGGCCCCGGAGTGCCGGGACCTTCTTGATTTCCCGACCGGTCACCTCCTTGAACGAATCGGCCGTCTCTAGCATTAAACCAATCTCATCGACCGATAGAGGGGCTAGGCTCAAGAGATCTTTCCGTTTGAGACTCATGGCATCCTCCGCTTCATGCATTCAGAATGACCACTCGGTCATCTTCACCCAGTTCTTCAAGCAGAACCTGCACATTTTCGTCACGCGAGGTCGGGAGATTCTTGCCGATGTAATTGGCCTTAATCGGCAACTGACGATGACCTCGGTCAACTAGGACAGCCAGTTGAATTTCAGCCGGTCGCCCCAGATCGATCAATCCGTCCATCGCTGCGCGAATGGTTCGTCCAGTGAACAGGACGTCGTCAACCAGCACAACAATCTTATCCGTCATATCGAAAGGCATCGATGTCTTTCGCAACACCGGTTGTTCCTTACGAAGTGCGAGGTCATCTCGATAGAGGGTAATGTCCAACTCCCCGATGGGAATCTGCACACCTTCGATGTCCTGGATTCGCTTTACGAGCCGATGAGCGAGATGCACCCCGCCCGTCCGGATACCTACCAACGCCAAGTCCTTCACGCCCTTGTTACGCTCCAAAATTTCATGCGCCACACGGGTCAGAGCCCTAGCGATATCGCCGGCATCCATTACCAGCCGTTCAGCTTGTCGTTCACCACTCAACATCGCCGCCTCACACTCACAGCATGACACCCCAACGCTTCACGTCTGGTGGCAGGCATAAAAAAACCCTCTCATCGGAACCCGACGAGAAGGTTAATGTATTGTGTCGACAGACACAGACCAGACTGACGCCCATGGACACTCCTTGCCCACCTCTCAGGATGAGCATTAAAGGTTCCCACATCTTACTGGGGACAGAGGAACCCTGTCAAGCTGGAGGAAGTGCCTATTGAGGTGTTCAGGCTGAAGGCTCACGTGTTCGAAATCTCGAACCCCACCTTCAAGTCGCGCTTTTCCGTCTCGTTTGAGCGTGGACGATCGGATAGAAACCCGTCACGCGAAGAACTCACCTTCGCGGCATAAGTTCTTCTAATGTAAATTGTTTTGGGAGGAGCACTGGAACAACAATACCGATG
Organism: Nitrospira sp. CG24E; assembly: GCA_002869895.2. GTDB lineage: Bacteria > Nitrospirota > Nitrospiria > Nitrospirales > Nitrospiraceae > Palsa-1315. The sequence goes on from NEWP02000011.1 coordinate 76,851, forward strand.
GGGTCGCCACGTTTGATAGTCGTCGGCTTCGTCAGTTGCAATAGAAAATTGGCAGTGAAGGCATCATAGTCCTGGAGCCAGTCGTACATATTCGGCGTGCGTTTATACTCTTGGGTCTTTATCCCCTCCCACACACAAAACGTCCGCTCAGGATAATGGTAAAAGTGGTTCGGCAGATCCTTCATCATCAATCCGACTTGCTTGGGGTAGTAGAACCGGATCCCGCAGCAAAGCTTGGGATACCCGCTGTTTAATATTGAATCGACATAGGTTCCTGAAAACGACTTGTAGCCAAGAATTCTCTCTTCCGGCAAGATCGGTGGCGCCTGCCATTTAACTCCATCGGCGGTACGGCGAATCTTGCAATCAGCCGGAGAACGAACGAGCCAGCCGTATTGGCCCACCGTTCGCACGGGCCCACAATCGTCGGGAACTACTTTATAACCGTCACCCGCCACAGCTCTCTGCTCGTCCAGCGACATCCCAGACAACAACGGCCGATGCGGCATAAAGTCGAGCTTCAGTCGCTCTGGCGAAATGGCAGTCGAATACTCTCGTTCCCAATAGATCACGATTTTGTCGTTCGGCTCCTCGCCTGCAATCTGTACTGGAGTCGGTTCGCTCATGTCAGCAACCGTAATCGATCCGGGATACCAGGTGTAAAATAGTCTATCTGGTTCATCTGGTCTGTCTGGTTTTTTGGGTCAGCTGGCTCATTTGGTTTCTTTCGTTCTTCGAGCCAAACCAACTAAAGAAACAAGACACACCAAATGAACCAGACAGGCTGGTGGTCTTTTTGAGCATCCTGCTACACGTTCTTCATGTGGAACAATGCCAACCCGGCCCTGAGCTTCGACTTCGGTAGTATCGTGCGATGCATACGAAACGTGGGAAGCTGTTCGACCGGCTCTTCCCAACAGACCTGGAGTCCATTAGATAAGGCCAGGCGACCCAGTGGTACTGGGCCAATGACGAACGCATTGCCGCCTCCCCGAAGCATTCGACTGATCCCATTGAGACATTCGGCCAAACTAATCTCTGAGCCTCCTCTGGCATAGGGCACCCAATGGTAGACCAAGTCATAGGAATTGGATGATTCCTGATCCTGCAGCCCCTCGCGTGAAACAAATCGAATGTTCGCGAGCCAATCCCATCGTCGCAACTCGGCACAAACACTCCAAAGTCGTTGCGCCTGTTTTTGCGCAAAGGCTGGATGCCGCACCAGCACAGTATAGTCTCTCGGTCGATCGAACGTGATACAGGTCGCCACCACAGCATCGCCATTCTCGATGAACACGCGCTCGGCTCGCGAAAAGATCCTACCGACCTCCCGATCCTGTTCACCAAGGTCTTGTAGGTAATCGGCCACGAAGGGTTGCGCTGCATATTCATCGATTTCCGACTCATCTTCCGGATAGAGCAACACCGCTCCATAGGCGTCCGCAGGAAGGATAGCTGGAACACCCTGGACAAAGACCGACCGCCAGTCGACCGGGCTCACAGCCAGTGGCTCGCTGGATTGTTCCGAACTCCCTTGCGGCAGAGGCACTGCTAAGATAGTCTCACGATCTCGATCCTTCAGCCTGAGATGGGTTCCGACAATCTCCGCGCTCCTATCACAGGGAGCAAATCGACGGCCTTTCTGGCTCATATAGGATAGCCCTGAGGAATCCGACGCCACCGTCACCTTGTGCAACCTGTCTCCCTGGAAGGTCAGACATGTCTCCATGCTCTGATCGAAATATCGAATCGGCAGAGTGGCCGACGGCAGCCATGTGACTTGATTGGATCGTTCAGGATTCATGAAGAGCGTGAAGGGGTTATTCCCCTCAGGCGCCTGCGGGGTAAAGAAGCTACTAAACAAGCGGTAGGCTGCTTCTGATGGATAGGGCGGAATACCCCGGTACCGTAAGGTTCTGAATGTCGGCTTCCCCTCATTCTGGTCGTCATAGAGTCCACGAATCAATTCAAAGACCGCTGATCCAGTTCCCGGCAATAGCGATTGAAACAGTTCAACAACCGGCAGGAAATCGATAGCGGACCAAGTCATGGCCCCCATACAGGACATGAAACCGGCCCGCTCGAAATCCCCATCCTGAAGCACATAGAAAGCGTCCTTTCGCTGGCGTATTGTCGCTCGACCGATCTGCTCGATCAGGAGATCCTCATCCCGATAGAAGAATCGTATTTCCTCGACCGGAACCCGGAGCGCTTGCGCAGCCATCGTACGCAAATCGTCGGCCTTGAGCCGTTGCCAACCAGGCTTGCCTGCAAGATTGAGATTGGTTTCATGCACCAAACCAGCCGGCTTCAACCCAACCCATTGCCCCCAATCCAACCGTACCCGAGCACGAAGGAGAACCCCATTGCCTCCGGCATCGACCCCCCATTCGCATTCATGTAATGGGTTTCCTGCTGGATCGGTTGCCAGAAACCGGCGACCATCTGGGCGATAGAAGACAAGATGCCCAGTGGGTTGGCGAACGACTCGCCCAACCGCCTGATCGAGATCGTCTGCGAAGGGAAGATTGGATGAGAATCGAAGATGGCCGGGAGTTGTCAATGCGGCACGAGATGGATCGGAAGGCATCTACTCGCGGACTTGCCCGCTCCCCATCACGATATACTTGAAGCAGGTCAATTCTTCCAGTCCCATCGGACCTCGGGCATGGATGCGGGACGTGCTGATCCCGATTTCCGCCCCCAGCCCGAATTGATAGCCGTCGTTCAACCTGGTTGAGGCGTTCACCAACACGGCGCTGGCGTCAACCTCACGCAGAAACCGCATGGCCTTGGGATAGTCGGAGGTCACAATGGCTTCTGTATGGTGCGAGCCATATTTGGCGATGTGCTCCATTGCTTCATCGACGTTTTTGACCACCTTCACCGCCACGATGAGATCGAGAAATTCCTTTCCAAAATCATCGTCGCTCGCAGGCTTGGCCGACGAAGAGAGTTGGCAGGTTTTCGCACAGCCGCGGACCTCGACTTTGGCTGCCACCAACTTATCGATGAAGGGAGCGAGCCAATTTCGCGCAATGTTCTGATGGACAAGGAGGGTTTCCATGGCATTGCAGGTCGACGGCCGCTGCACCTTGGCGTTGAAGCAGACCCGTTCCGCCATGGCCGGATCGGCATCGGCATCGACGTATACATGACAGATGCCGGCATCGTGCTTCATGACAGGGATCGTGGCATGCTCGGTCACGACGCGCATCAGGGATTCACCGCCACGCGGGATAATGAGGTCGATATAGCGATCTTGCTTCAAGAGAAGAGGTACCAGTTCACGATCGGGCCGCGCAACAAAACTGATCGCCCCTGGCGGGACGCCGGCTTTCTCTGCCGCCTCCGAGAGGACCGCCGCAATCGCCGTATTCGAGTGGATCGCCTCGCTCCCTCCACGAAGCACGCATGCATTTCCTGATTTCAAACAAAGGGCCGCGGAGTCTGCTGTGACGTTCGGGCGGGATTCATAGATGATTCCTATCACACCGATCGGAACCCGCACACGCCCCACCTGCATTCCGTTCGGCCTTGTCCACATCTTCGACATGTCGCCGAGCGGATCAGGAAGCGCAGCCACCTCGCGCAGACCCGCAGCCATTTCAGCGATTCTTCCAGCCGTCAGACGCAACCTATCCGCCATCGCCTTCTTCTCCGGCGCAGTTCCGAAGGCCTCCAGGTCCAGTTCGTTCGCGGCGCATAGCGCATCCTTTTGCTCTTCCAACGCCTCTGCCATTGCAAGGAGCGCCCGATTCTTCACTGTCGTCGAAAGCGTAGCCAGTCGGCCCGCAGCACGTTTAGCGCTCGTGACCAATTGATTGACATACTCCGGCAGTGGCATGGGGGCAACCGCTTCCACAGACCCAGACTCAATGGGTCTGGCCGACGCTCCCGCCCGGCTATTTTCTTCAGACAGCATACAAAAACTCTTCGCTCGTACTGTTAAAACAGAGACAGGATACAGTGGGAGTTTCAACCTGGTCAAGGCGGGACTGTCGCTAGATCACTTTTCTGAAGTACTCGATCGTGCGGCGGAGTGCTTCCTCAAGCTGGACTTGAGGCTCCCATTTCAAGAGCGCGCGCGCCCGGCTGATATCGGGCTGCCTGACTTTTGGATCATCGGCTGGGAGCGGATGATGGGTGATGTGGCTCGCTGAGCGGGTCAGTTTCAATACCAGCTTCGCAATCTCCAACACCGTCAGCTCCTGCGGATTCCCGATATTCACCGGTTCATGCATCGTGGATCCGTCGGCGTCTTTATCCCTCGTGACGAGGAACTTGCGGTCTGTCCGTTGTTCTACCGTTCTGTCCGAGTCCAGAAGAAGCAACCCGGTGATACCGCGGACAAGATCGTCCACGTAACAGAAGCTTCTAGTTTGGGAGCCATCGCCGAAGACACTCAATGGTTTCCCCTGGAGCGCCTGAACAATAAAATTCGACACGACACGTCCGTCTTTCGGACGCATGTGCGGCCCAAATGTGTTGAAGATACGCACGATCCTTGTATCCACCGCATGGTAGCGGTGATAGGCCATCGTGAGGGCTTCTGCAAAACGCTTGGCTTCATCGTACACGCCCCGAGGGCTAATCGGATTGACGTTCCCCCAGTAGGATTCAGGTTGAGGGCTCACCAGCGGATCCCCATAGACTTCCGACGTGCTGGCCAAGAGGAACCGCGCGCCCTTTGCCTTGGCTAGACCGAGAGCCTTATGTGTACCCAAGGCGCCGACCTTCAACGTGGCAATGGGATATTCAAGGTAGTCTTGCGGGCTCGCAGGTGAGGCAAAGTGCATGACCGCATCCAGGGGGCCTTCAATATGCAGATAGTCGCAGACGTTATATTTGACGAAAGAAAATTGTTCGTGCGCGAGCAAATGGGCAATGTTTTCCACCCGTCCCGTGAGGAGATTGTCAATGCAGATTACGGAGTGCCCAGACTGCAGGAGTACATCGCACAGATGACTCCCAAGAAACCCAGCTCCGCCTGTAATAAGGATACGCATGAGACGAATCTTTTACGCTTATCTCAACACGAATGCCATAACAATTAGCGAAATAGATGGGGAAACCAGGCGGGAGGTGCCGATTCACGGGGTGAATACACGACAAGCGGGGGGTTGGGAAAGGATGGGGCGACGAGAGATTCAGCCAAGAATGTCTTGGGCTCGACCAACGGAGATTTTTTCAGGGAACGGTCTCGCCTGCTGAAAACAGCCTGTTCCTGAATCTAATGTTTACAAGCGCCAATACTTGAGCGCCTTAGGCAGTTTGCCCTGATCGAGCAGGCTTTTCACATCGATCACCACCCCGTCCTGCTGATTTCGGAGAGGCTTGAGCAATTCCTGTAGACCCATCTCCGTATACATACGGTGAGCGACCGCAAT
>NEWP02000012.1 GCA_002869895.2 Nitrospira sp. CG24E
CAGGCCCGCTCAAAGGACCGGCTGCCGCAGCGGGCGTTCCACTGGTTTTTCTTCTTGCCCCTACAAGCACTGCCGCGCGTCGGACCTTTGTGGCTCGCCAGTCACAGGGCTTCGTCTATTATGTGTCACTGACCGGTATCACCGGCGCGAAATTGCTGAACCTGGCCGATGTGGAACAGAACGTGGAAAAAATTAGAAAAGTTACAAGCCTTCCCGTGGCGGTTGGCTTCGGGGTTGCGACGCCCGAAGATGCTGCAAAGGTTGCGGCCATTGCCGATGGGGTGATCGTCGGCAGCGCAATCGTCAAACAGATCGCCGCATACCGAGAGAAACCAGAAATGGTGAAGCATGTTGCTGAGTTCGTCCGCTCATTGAAAACGGCTATGCGAATGGCTCAGCCGAAAACACGCTAGCAGCATGCTGAAAAATCTGCCATATGGTATGAGGGCTTTCAGACGAGGATCGGACACGCAGTGTCATTCGCTTCGCATTGGCTCAAACAAGCGCATCGAACGCCTCTTTCGAGGCTTGGAAGATATCCGTCACATTCTCAGGAGACATCACACGCTCGATGTGGCCGCCTTTATTCAGGGAGCCGGACAAGACTTCTTGAATATCCTCACGCGCGTTGTCGTATTGGCTCGCCATGGGTGGAAGCACCGCAATCGCTTGAGGCCGGAACATTTTTGCTCCAGGCCCTTCCCAGACCTCCTGTAAGCCACCGCAGCCGGCGACAAGGAGAGGAATAAGGAAGAAGAAGGCTGCGCGTCGTAGGTAATGAAAAGTCATCATACGTTCAGTATACCATTAGAATGTCAAAGAAGCAGAGCCTGACACCAGCGCGCCCTCTTCGCGGAAGTCATATCCACCGCCCACATCGAGACGGAAGGCATAGAGCCGAAAGCCCAACCCTGCCGTAGGGGTAAATGGTGTCCCGGCGTCTTTCATATTCTTGAAGGCGCCGAGGCGGAACGACATGAATTCAGAAAAGATAGTTTGCTCGACTCCGAGACTCAAGACCTGGCTCTTCACGCCTGGAATGAACGTCTTATTCGATGTCGCATCGACATCTGCCGTCAACGTCAGT
>NEWP02000013.1 GCA_002869895.2 Nitrospira sp. CG24E
ATCTCCGGCATACCGTTCGCTCAAGAATGTATGCCCCGAGATCGTCCAGGTCATCGTCTCGTTCATCAGCGTATGCAGGAGACGGAATACCATCGTATCTCCCGTATAGGCACGCAGCAACGGCGTATAGGGATCGCCATGAATCTGGCTGTTGAACGCCTGCGACACATCGGGATTGGTCGCTAACCGCTGGGCGATCGGACCGGCCCTGAAGTTCAAGCCGCTCCCGGTCGTGTGGGTCCCGCCGTTCAGGAACGGCATCGGCGTCATATACAGCTTCTCCGGCATCATGAATGACTCAGTCTTTCCGGCTTCGAGTGCCACTTCAATCGGTTGCCCCGGCGGATTGCCCGCGGTCACGATATTGACTGTGTGCGGCACGGTATCGTGCACTTGCACCATCAATTCACGGAAGCTGTTGTTCACGCCATGACCGACCGGCTCGACCGTATGAATGTCTGCGACCGGACCGCTCCGGATCGCTTTCCCGGTCTTCGGATCGTGATAGGTCGACCCAACCGGCTCTGCGATGAAGGTCCCGAACCCGCCATGCGGCCATGTAGTCGCACCGAACGCGTGATCGTGCCAGAACACGGTTCCCACGTCCGCATCGACCCAGAACCGCTGCCGGACGAACTCCACCGTCACGATGTCGTTCGCCGGATGATCGTTCTTCAATCCTTTGGTTAAGGTGATCGTGTTGCCTTTGATCTCCTTGATCCGAACAACTTCATTGCCCTTGACGTTGTCGGCGCCGACCAGAATCAAGGTGCCGACATGGTACTGACCCGCATTCTTTACCGTAAGTGAGGCCGCGCCTTTTTTTACCGGGGCAGTCAGCACCGTGTTCATCGGAAGCGGCAAGCCTTTCTTGTTCTTTTTTTCCAACATCGTGAACGGCCTGACCGACTGTTCGTAGGAGAAGCCGGTGATCACGCCGTCCGATGCTTGGTTATCGAACTGAAGAAAATGCCAGTGCGTGTTGATCTTCGATGACTGAAAGTTCGTGTAATCGTCGTCATCCCATTCGCTGGTCAAGGTCCAATCGATGCAATCGTAAATGTTCCCCCTGACGACCAACGGGTACTTCAGATCGTCGTTTGCCCTGATCGCCGCCTCTTCTTCATGGAGCACATAGATCAATCCGTTCGGATCGATCACCGGAGGCTCCTTCCCTTGTGCCTTGGCGATCTTAATCGGCAGCTTGATGAAGTGGACATTGAAGTCCTTCCTTCCTGCATTCTCAGGGCAGAGACTCCACACACCGTTCTCACCAGGCTTAGCCTGGTCATTGCTCTCATCCCCATTCACGTCCCGGCGGATCATCTCCAACCACGGGGCACCGGAATGGTTCGGGGAGAACATGACCCGCTTGCCGAAGTGGGGGGTCAGGTGAGGCCAGGCCACCTTGCCGGTCCTAGCCTCAAACATGATCGGATGCCGCTTACCGGGATGAGTGGACGTATATTTGGGATTGTCGATCGTACTCTCTTTTTCACTCATGGCACGATTGCCGTCCCAAGCCCAATCCAATACCGTGGCATCATAGGAAATAATCTGGCCCTTCTCATCGTCCTTGTGACCAGGCTTGCCCATGGTGGGCATCTGCATCGCCACCCAATCCTTAATGGTAACGATAGCAGGGTTACTGCTCCAGTTGCTCTTGCCCTTGTCAATAATAGTGAATTGTCTACCGAACCAATCGACGGTCTGACCGACCAACTTGTCCGACGAGATCGGAGTCTTGATCCGGCCTTTGCGATCCGGCAACTCACGCAGATCCGGCATGATGTCGTTCCTGAGATCTCCCTGCTGGATCGTATTATACACACGCCAATAGCCCCACATACCCGCCACATAATGGTGGGCAACGTGGCAGTGGAAGAGGAAGTCGCCGGCTAACTGCTGACAGAGACCTGAGCCGCACTCGGTCTCAAGGTCGAGCGCTTCGGAAGGGCCGATGACTTCGACGTCGACCCGGTCTGTCTTCGCACGAATCACAGGATACTTCACCGGCCCGTTCACTGCGGTCGCCCAGAGGTTCATGTCATCGATCGCCCGAGGACTGCGCGGCCACCGAATGGTTCCACCGTGGGGATGGTGCGAGTGGAAAACCTCTGATCCACCATGCACCAGGCGAAACTTGGCCGGGTCGCCAAGATAGGACCGGGGAATCGTCGGAGAGGGATCACCGAACGTATAGGAACTGTACCCCATCGACTCGTCTTCGAACCCGAAATACTCGTGCTGCACATGCATGTTATTGATGCCGAACGGCTCGCTGCGATAGTTGATCGCCCGGCCCCCTGGACGATACGCGTCGGTCAGTGGATCACGCTGCGGGAGAAAATCTCCCTTCTTGTTCAGCGGGCGGAACGCTTCGTCGCCGACTTCATGATAATAGAGCACGAATTCACGGAAGTCAGGACCGGTCCCGTTCTTGATCATGACCTGCCAGCCGCTAGAGGCAGAGGTAGCATCACCGTTGCCGAGCGGTTCCCAGTAAGACGAACCGCGGGGTTCAACTACGAAGGATCCGAACATTCCCATCACTGTCAGTTCGCGGTCCTGGCTATAGGTATGAAATTGGCGGACACCTTCCTGCGTACCTGGGTGGATGTACCACTCGAATTCGCCGGTCTTTTTTTCTTCGACGATCGTATCCGTGTTCGTCGTCGTCGCCGCAGCTCCGGTGGCGCTCACGACCATGCTCGACCCATGGATATGCAAACTGACCGGTCCACCGCCCTCTTCCAGCTTGTTGGAGAGCTTGATTTTGACGCAATCCCCTTGGTTGCCACGGATCGTCAACGGTTGAATCCACTGGGCCTGCACACCAGGAATCACGGCGCCTGGATCGAACCCTTCCTTATCACGCGCTTCCTTGTTCTTGGTTTCTTCTGCGCGCACCTTATCCAGATTTTCATCCAACACGTACATGTAGCCGGGATAGAAGTCGAGCCAGGTATTCAGTGTGATCTCGACATTGATTGCAGATACATTGTACTGCTTCACCGGGGCCGTGACGGGACACTTCCCGCCCCCTGTCAGCGCCACCGGTTCCACTCGAGGATCGGACACGAGCAGCATGTCCTGCCCGCCGGCTCCATACTGGTGCATCATGGAGGAGGTGTTATACATCCCGGTATTGACGCCCTGCATCTGGGGATCCTGGGCCATATGGTCCATGATCCGCTGATGCTGCTGCTCAACCATCGCGGAACGCGCGGGCTTACCACCCATCGCATCCTCGACGATTGTCTGACCCTTGAGTCTCTCCGCCCAGCCTGGTAGCTGGTGATTCATCGCGATATGCTGCGACGGCAACTGCCCAACCGGTGAGACATTCTCAGCCAATGCCAGCGGAGCCCCGAGCAGGGCCACCGCTGCCATCAAGCCAAGCATGCTGGTAGACACACGACGACCTGGTTTGTAATGATACATGGACCGGCCTCCTTGAAATGGTTCTTTAAACATCCAACGCACTAATCACTGTAAGAGTTCTAGCTCGAAAAATAATCGGGGTTCATACTCACAACTTAACACTCTTAGACACGACAAAATGGCGGGATGGTCATCCTCATTGATCGGCAAAACATACTGAACTTCGAAGAGGCTGTCAACCCCTCCATCATCCGATTCGGCTACCGACCGTACTCACGTTTCTTTTTATATGTAACGGCCCAAAGCCAGAGAAGGAGGGCAGTGGTTGCCCGATGAGATAAGGCCTAAGAGCAGTCTCGTTGATCAAAGTGCGCTAGACGATGGCGCGACGACAGGGGCATTTCGGAGGGCAGATCCTGTCCGCCTTCCGACAAGCGGAAGAGAGAACGGGCAGGAAGGGTCCTGAAAAAGTCCGCCAGCCTATTGGGAGGCTGAGGCTAAGGTTGAGGAAACAAGAGTCTCATCGACATTTAACCTGAACCTCGGCCCTCTTTGGACGCGCAGGATCGCCAAGAAACGGCGCGGCCCTAGGTTAAGGATCTGTCTCGGCAGACTCAGGGCGGACGGGGGAAGTCGCCGCAGGGGTTGGGGGGCGGAAATCTGGCTTTTGAGTATCATATTTGTGATGAACTCCCCTTAATCCCTGACTCGCAGGGTCTGAAATTCCTGTGGGTCACATGAGGCTCCGAGACCTATTGGATTGATTCGCATGGGGTAAGCTTGGTACAGAGTAGGGATATCCGATACCCGAAGGCCTCGTTTTCTATCGCCGTATCAGGAGGATTCACTTCCATGCGCGAGATCGTCGTGCGATTGACCCGAACCGCGACCATCCCTTACCTCGTCGCAGGCCCCCTGCTTGTCCTGATCCTCATGAGCTTCGCCCCAGCTTCACTCGATGGGGCCCAAGGAGGTAAGACGGAGGTGTTCCCAGTGCAAAAGGCCGCACCGGCGGCGGTCTTCATCGAGAGGTTCGGAAGCGAAGCGGAGTTACGGCGTCAATTGCGAAACAAGAACGGGGTGTCTGAACTTGGTTTGTCCACTTCAGGGACCCGCTTCTCGGTCGCGCCAACTGGGAGCTATGGGTTTATTACACCAAAACTTCTGGGATTGGCCTTGATCACGCAGAGTCCCGATCTCCCGTTGGAACTGCTGCCATCCGCCTCCAATGCCTTCGAGATCCATAAGCTTGCCGATGGCAGTGGCATGTTGGTTGGATTCGTGGAAGCAAACCTCAAACCTCAGTTGATGCCAAGTGAACGGCCAAAGAATATCCGGGTTGGGCTCTATTCCAATCCCTCGGACAAGGCCCCGCACATCGTCGCAGTGCCCTTGGTCAAACTGCTTGTCGATCGGATGCCGATCCTGCTCAATCCTAAAGAGCCAGGCAGCGCAGTCCTGCTCGATATGGATTTACAGGGCACCGCCAACCGTACGTCATCTCAAACAGGGCCCTAGCCCCCATTATTCATGACAGTTCGTCGCGAAATCGCTGAGCCGCGTCGCGAGACCGGCGCGCGGAGCCGTGAGGACCCGAGGCGTACTCTTGCAGTACGTTGAAGGTCCGAGGGGCGAGCCCGCCGGCCGAAGGCCATCGGCGTACCATGCCGGATTGGGATAACGTGAAGGAGATGAACACGCCGACGGCGTAGAGCGGGATCAAGGCATGCGTGTCACCATGAAAGAGAACCAGGAGGAAACAGGCGAAGATCCCTAAAATGACGACCCCGTTCGAGAACACCAAGCGGTCGCCGAACGTCGCCATCTGACGGGGCATATAGCCGTCGCGCGCCAGGATCGACGCGAGATGGGGGAAGCCGGCAAAGGCGCTGTTGGCGGCAAGGACCAACAGCAGCATGGTCCCAATCTGGAGTGCGTAGTACAGGACCCCGGTGCCGAAGGTCAGACGCGCCAGTTGAGACACGATTGTTTCATCTGTTTTGGGCAGGATGCCATGATGCGAGGCCAGGAAGGTGATACCCATAAACAAGGCGGCCAGAATCACGGACATGTATATCATGGTCGTCGAGGCGTTCTCGGATTCCGGTCGACGGAAGGTTTTCACACCGTTCGAAATCACTTCCATTCCGGTCACGGCAGAACAGCCGGCTGCGAATGAGCGAAGGATCAAAAACAACGTCAGTTCTTCGACCGCGGTCTGATGATCCGGCGATATCGAGGCGCCTTGTCCGAACAGGGCGTGGATAATTCCAATTACCACCATGAGCCCGAGGGCGCCGATGGCAAAGTAGACGGGGGCGGCGAAGAATTTTCCCGACTCCCGCATGCCGCGAAGATTGATGACGATAATAAGGACCGTTGCGGCGAGTCCCAGAGCTTCGCGGTGGACGAACAAACTTGGCACAGCCGAAGTCAGGGCTGAGATGCCTGCCGCCACGCTGACGGCCACGGTGAGGACATAATCGATGATCAACGCTCCCGCAGCGATCAGTGCGGGACGTTCTCCCAAGTTGGTGCGGGCGACAACGTAGGCCCCGCCGCCCTCCGGGTATTCGTAGACGATCTGGCGGTAGGAAATAGTCAGGACGATGATGAGAAATAGAATCGCAAGGCTGATGGGGATGGACCAGGCAACGGCGGCGGTTCCCGCAAGGACCAGCACGAGCAAGATTTCCTCGGTGGCGTATGCGACGGAGGAAATCGCGTTCGAGGAAAAGACCGCGAGGGCGAGGGTCTTGGACAGCCGTTGCTGTGCAGTCTGAGCGCTTTTAAGGGGGTCACCAACCAGCCAACGTTTGAGCAGCATGGCCGTGATTATCGCACATAAGTGGAATCATGCCCATCGAAGAAAACACTTTTCAGTGGCAGCGGCTGAACGAGACACTCATCTAAGCGGGGAGAGACTCAGCGCGATGAAGAATCCCGAGTCGTACCGGCAGTCGAACAGGATCGACCCTGGAGGGGATGACAGCCCATGGTCTCCTGAAACTGCAACGACAAAGAGGGCACCTTCGTCTGCCTATGAGTAATTTGTGGCAGGGCCCGGAAATGCCTGATGTGCGAGTGTTGAGGGGATAGAACTACCGCCGGTGGAATGTATTCACCTGATTTTATTCAGGAAGAGGAGAGGATGACCAGCAGAACGTTTGCACATTAGGCCGGAGACCAGCGGAGAATATTTGTACCATCTACCATGTTAGCCTTCAGCTCGTAAGGTGGATGGTTTCGAGAGCGAGTGGTTGGCCCCCAAGACCTCTGTGCGGACGGACCGTGTTGTAGCGGATCCGCCTGCGTTCCGTCATGATCTGCGACTCTTGGAGCGTGTAGAACAGCTCGTCGTTCAAAAATTGCTCCCTCATCTTGCCAATGAGTCATCCAGCATAGCCGTTCTGCATGGAGGCCCTTGCTTGCCAGTTTCCCCGAAGAGACTTCTTTCAAGATCGGTAGATCACGATCCCGATTGGCAACGATTTGCTTGAGTTGCAGATTTCCCTGCTCCAAGACTTTCAGGCGTTTGGCTTGATCGACGTTCATCCCGCCATACTCTATCTTCCAGTTGTAGGATCTCTTCAGGCGTATGCCGTTGCGAGGGTATTGTGAAGGGCTCTCTGATTATGGCCTCGTATATCAATCACGCTGGACCAGTTTGGTCCGGCCAGATCAGTTTGACGAGAGTGCGGAAGGATGTTGCGGCGAGGCCCTAGCGATTTCCGTTCGACCTTGCGTAGAATATCGTAATTGCATCGAAAGGATCCGAGTGAGGGTTCATACGATCAGAGGCCGAATCGTGCTCGCCATCGTTGTGGTCGGCTGCATTCCGTTGCTGACCTGCCTCGTCCTGGCCTATGTGTCGGGAATGCAATCGCTGCGCGACGTGATTGGAGGGAACTTTCAGACGATTGCGGCTCAGGCGGCAGATCGAGTGACGATGTTGGTTCAAGGAGAAATTCAGAGAGCTCGCCTCTTAGCCTCAGCGCCATTGCGCGTCCGACAACCTGTAGAACTTGCTAATCTTTCTTATCCTGGTGAGCCATCCAAGGTTATAGATCTGATCCAAAATCGTGCCCGAGCCTGGGAACAAGGCACTGACGCAGCCGCAGGCCTGTTGAACACCGAACTCTCAAGGTTTCTCTTAGAGACGAAAGTTCGAGACGGGGACAAGATGGTCGGGATCCTTATAACAGATCGCCATGGAGCGCTTGTCGCGGCCACGTCGGAACCAGGCCACTATTTCTTTGGGGATCAGGCTTGGTGGAAGGCGATTCAGAACGGAGGTGGTGAGCAGGTCTATCTGAGCGGACTCACTGCCGGGCGTGAAGGATCCTTCCGGACCCCGGACGAGACGATTGATGTGGCGGTGCCCATCCTTGACGACCACCAGCGCATCGTTATTGGTGCGATCAAGGTCTCATACCGGTTTGATACGCTCTTTGGGATGATCAATCAAATCCGAATCGGTCAGACTGGCCACGCGATGCTATTCAGCGCCGATGGCCAGCCACTTATCTGTCCGATTCTTCCCCGTCAGGCCCATCGCATTCCTCCCCCCCTCATGACCATGATCGTGTCCGATAACCTAGGGTGGGGGATTGCCGAGGACGATGGACATGACGCTCGAGATACCGTTGTCGGTTTTGCGCCTGTACGAGGCCTCGGAGTTCCAGGCAATACTTGGCATGTCTTTGTTCGGCAACAGCCTGCCGAAAGCTACGCCCCTATTCGGGATCAGCTCCGTAATCTCGCCATCATTGGATTCGTCATGATTGGACTCTTGTGGGCAATCGGACGCTATGTGGCCACCAGAATCGCCCGGCCGATTCACACGTTGCAAGCAGGGGTCGAGGCCATCAGTCGTGGAACCTATGTTGGACCGCTCGATATCCGTACGGGGGACGAGTTGGAAGAATTGGGGACCGCTGTGCATCGAATGGCGGACAAGCTCAACGCGTCCCATGCCGAGATGGAGGCATTGAACAACGATTTGACCAAACGGATCGAGGAAAAGACCACAGAGGTCACTCGCCAGATGAAACAGCTCCATCTCTCCGAACGCCTGGCGACATTGGGCAAAGTGGCGAGTGGGATTGCCCATGAGATTAACAACCCGTTGGGAATCCTGCTCAACCGTATTGAGTGTCTTGAAGCGGAAGCGGTTGAACTGCATTTGCCTGCCGAGGTGCAGGGCGATCTGCTGGCAATCCGGTCCCAGGCAGAGCGGATCAGTCGGATCACAAAGAGTATGTTGGCCCTCTCACATGGTTCCGCCACGACACTGAAGTCGATCGATCTGAACTGCGCAATCCGTTCCTGCATAGACATTGCAAGGGAACGGGCGACTGCCCAAAATGTCCGCATCGAATCTGCATTGTCCCCCGATATGCCGGTGATCTTGGGTGACCGTGATCGATTGGAAACGGTCGTCCTCAGCCTCATCAATAACGCCATCGATGCCGTGCGGGGATGTGGGCATGAAGGGGTGGTGACCATTCAGTCGGATCGGCTGCGGCGCGAACGAGAAGAGTGGGCCACGGTCAAGGTGATCGATAATGGGCCAGGCATCCCTGAAGATATTCTCGGTCGAGTCTTTGATCCGTTTTTTACGACGAAGGATGTCGGCCAAGGGACGGGACTGGGATTGTTTTTGAGCTATGGCATTGTGGCGGATCATCGAGGGCGCTTGGAGGTCGCGAACGGAGAGGTCGGAGTCGTAGCATCTATGATCCTCCCTGCGCTAAAGACGGTGTCCGATGTACCTCAGGAGGTCAGATGGGACATACAGGCAAAATACTGATTGTCGACGACGAAGTCGAAGCGCTCGAGAACTGTCGACGCATGTTGAGCCGACTAGGCCATGATTGTTTGACGGAGAATGATTCAGTCCGTGCTCTGACTGTCATTCAACAGGAACGACCAGGTCTTGTGCTCACAGATTTGCGTATGCCAGGTCTGAGTGGAATAGATGTGCTCAATGCAACAAAACGGCTGGATCCTACCATCAAGGTGGTCCTGATGACCGCCTTCGCTACCGTGGAAACCGCGGTCTGTTCCATGCGGCAAGGCGCCCTTGATTACCTTCTGAAACCCTATACGAGCAAGGATCTTGAGGAGATTACGCGCCGGGCGTTCGAGGAGCGGGAGCGTCTGGAGGATATAGCACCGTTTTTGCCGCGACAGGATCTGCTTCCGACTCTTGTGAGGGCGAAGCACACACCACGGCAGATTGTCGGAAAGAGTGCGGCCATTCAAACCGTCTTGAATCTTGTGAGCAAGGTTGCCAGGACGGATGCCAACATTCTGATCTATGGAGAAAGCGGAACAGGGAAAGAACTGGTCGCACGTGCGATTCATCACCACAGTCCACGAGCGAGTAAGCCCTTTGTGCCGGTGGACTGTCTGTCGATGCCGGATGCCTTGTTGGAGTCGGAGTTGTTCGGACATGAAAGGGGAGCGTTTACAGGGGCACACACGGTCAAATCCGGTTTGTTCGAAGTCGCGCATGGCGGCACGGTGTTTCTGGATGAAGTCAGCGGGATGAGTCACACGCTGCAATCGCGCCTACTCAGAGTATTGCAAGAACGCCAGTTCCGCCGTGTCGGCGGGACGTGGTATACGAAGGTCGATGTGCGAATCATTGCTGCCTCAAATCGGGATCTTGGGGAGGCGCAGAAGCGGGGCGATTTTCGAGAAGATTTATATTATCGTCTCAACGTCATTCCCATCGTCCTCCCACCCTTGCGCGAGCGGGAGGGGGATGTCGAGGTTCTGGCATGCGAATTTCTCCAGCACTTCATGCATCAACTTCGAATGGATACCGGTATCATTCCTGCCTTCGAGCCCGCTGCGTTAGCGGCCTTGACGAGCTATACCTGGCCGGGCAATGTTCGTGAGCTCAAGAACGTGATCGAACGCGCAGCGGCGTTAGCCGATGGTTCTGTGATCCGTACGGAGCATTTGCCGTCCGGCCTTCGGCAACCTCTTTCCGTCAATTCTTCTTCCGTGGAAGGTGCTTCGTATAAGCAGGTCAAACAAAAAGTGGTTCGTTCGTTTGAGCGTACCTTCCTTTCCGAACTACTTCAACGCCACCATTGGCATATGGGCCAGGCCGCACAAGAGGCTGGCGTGGATCGGAAGACTATCGAGCGCATGGTGAAGCGCCATGGTCTTCGTGAAGACGGCTAGCGGGTCTGACCGTCTTAAATCATAGCCTGATCTATTCTCCCCTCACAGAATGGGGCTTCAACGCCCCATTCTGTGTTTCCTCCAGACAATTCGATAATCGTCATAGCCTATCAGCCATTCCTCATGATCTGTTCGGGAGATATGGGGCGTCATGATCCCATGTCTCGATGTTACTCATATCCTGCAAAATTCAAATCAGCACGAAATTATTGGGGAACCAGTCTTTGACGGACATCCTGTTTCGATGGAATAGGATTTGCTGTCTGAGGAAAGGATTTGGTCAGTGAATGATGATGCAAAGCTCTGTCTGGTGAAGGCTGCGTGATTAATGGACTGGCCTCCTGAAATCGCAGCCGCGAAGAGCGGAACCTTCACCAGACTATTTTTAGGATCAGGACGCGAAAGCGCTTCAGACCGCAAGCGTTGGGAAAACAGAGCTGCTGTGAGTGGAATGTATTCAACGTATATTATTCAGGAGGAGAAGAGAATGACCACCAGAAAGTTTGCGAGTCAGGCTGGGGGCGTGTTGCTTGCCGCCGTCTTGGGCATTACCCAGGCGTGGGCAGAAACTCCTGCTCACCAGCATTCGACTGTAATGAGTGCTGAAACAGAAGCATCGGCGACCGTCGTCCATCAGGCTGCCGGTCCGATGCTGATGGATAAGATGGGAAAGGCCATCGCGCAAATCGAGCGCGAGGTGCAGAGCAAGGGGCCATTCCAGGGCGCCAGCGCCCATGCGATGCAGCAAGGCGTGCTCCTGGTCGCCGAGGACCAGGATAAGGTGAAGGTGACTCAAGGCGCACGCTGCTCGGCGCAGATGCCGGTCCGGGCCTACGACATTTCGGCCATCACGGTCGAGATCACTGTCAATCGGTTTGGGGACTTCTATCCCGGCTTCATGTATGTGCTGACCGAGGATGTGACCGGAGTCCGGGCGGAAGAAGCGAAGAACCAGGCGGCGCGGGACAGCGACGATCCGACGTTTGCTGGGGGTGCGGTCTCCAATGGGTTACAGGGGGATCTGATCCAACCGTTGGTGATTCGGGCAAACCAAGGGGACTGTCTGCGGATAACGCTCCGCAATCAGATTGCCGAAGAGCCGACCAACATGATTATCAATGGCTCGCAGCTGCTGGTGGCCAGCACGGGGAAACCGGCGACCGCCAATAACCCGGATGCTTTGGTGCCGGCCGGCAAGAGTGGGGAATTCGAATGGGCCATCCCGAACAATCTGCAGGTCGGCGGGCGGGCGTTCCACAGCCATGCGAGCCGGGACCAGTATTCCTTGGGCCTGCTGGGCTCACTCGTCGTGGAACCGCGCGGGTCCCGCTTCCTCAGTCCCTTTACGGGGGAGGACATGAAGAGCGGCTGGGAAGCCATGATTGATGTGGCGAATGGGTCGGACTTCAGAGAATTTGTGATTTTCTATCATGAGGCCGGGGACGAGACGTTCCGGCTGCTGAACCGCAAGGGCGACATGCTGCCGCAACGCGATCCGCACACGGATACCTACCGGCCGGCCGCGCGTTTGTTGAACTATCGCAGTGAACCGCACGGCGAACGGCTGGAGCAGCAGGAGCATCTGATCGGGTTTGCCGATGAGTCGCAGGGCTATGGGTCTTATACGTTCGGTGATCCGGCGACCACTGTGCCGCGTTCGTACTTGGGGGATCCGGCCACGTTCCGCATGGTCGGCGGGTCGGAGATCGTGCACTCACACCATCTGCATGGCGGGTCGATCCGTTGGGCCAGACAGCCGGGCACCAGCCAGCTCGATCCCACTCTGTCCAGGAACGGGCCGGTGAAGTTCCCCCCGATCAGCGATACCTCGGACCGGCTGGATGTGCAATCGATCGGGCCGTCGGAAATCTACGATGAGGTCACGGAAGGCGGATCCGGGGGCTTACAAGCCTTGGCTGGAGAGTTCGTGTTCCATTGCCACATTCCGCAGCACTATGTGACGGGGATGTGGGGCTTCTGGCGGGTCTACAACACCTTGCAAGCACCGGGGGCGCAGACCGACGTGATGAAGCCGCTGGTGGAACTGCCGGACCGCAAGGGCAAGATCCACCTCGCCGTGAGCTCGGATAAATTGGTAGGCACGACGGTGGATTGGTACGGCGGCAAGAAGTGGGAGATCACCAAAGACAAGACCGATTGGAAGGCCAATCCGGTGAAGGTCTCGATCAAGGACTGGGTGGAATACATGCTACCCCCTCAGGGGTTGC
>NEWP02000014.1:0-17283 GCA_002869895.2 Nitrospira sp. CG24E
CTCAGCGCAAGGCTACGGCCCGTGATGATCTGAAGTGCTGCCAAGCCAAAGAGAGCCGATCGGGGGATGAGTGCAGATGACCGTGAGATGTTGAGTCTGGATCCTTCCGGTCGGAAATCCTTTGACCTCTGCGCGTGCGTCGATTCCGCTCCGGCCTGGTCTACCCAGGGTCTCGTGGAAAGAAGAACCTATGACACCGGTCTCGCACGCCTTCATCGCGCGCTCCCTGCCGTGGATCTTTGTTCTGTGCGCCGTGACTGCCTGTTCCAATTCCAACAGCGCATCGGTTCAGACGCCGGCGCCACCGATGCCGGACTCCCTCATAACCGAAACGCCGAGCACATCTTTTGCGATCCGTACCGAGCCGGCACTTCCACCCTCATTGCCCCAGGCTGGAGCGAAGGCCGTCGATCCGACCTTCGGTACGACTCTTCTACGACTGACCGACGGTACGGACGGCAACCAGGAAATGGGGGTTCAATATTCCTACTGGCCTGTCTTCAACAACAACAGCACGCGCATTCATGTGAATGGCAAGTATGGGCCAACGCGCAGCGTGTTCTTTACCTTTGATCCGGCGACTCTCACTGCCGGCCCTCCCTTCGTGTTGCAGACACCCCCTCCGCAGGGTTTCCTGTTGGAGCGCTCTGACATGATCTGGAGCGGCATCGGCGCAGACCTCATTTATGGACATAACGGCCATGTCGATGCCATTGAAGACGTCCCTCGGCAGCTGTGGGCCTACAATGTGGCCTTGGACCAATATGCGTTGATCAAAAACTTTTCCGACGTCCTGCTGCCGAATGGCTCCGGCTTGCTGTTGCCCGACGGCAATCTGGCGCAAATGAGCAAGAGCCTGGATGACCAGGTATTTGCCTTCACCCTCACGGATGCCGCCGGCGCGCCGGCCGGCTATTTCGCCTGGCATCGCGGGCGCGATCAAATCCTTGCTCGAGAAGCGGCATCCGATCTCGATGAAGTCCAGGTGGATAAATCGGGGCGGTATCTGGTTGTAGTCTATGGCGGCGGGGATGATGACGTGTTCGATCTCGCGACATCTCCGCCGACGTTGGTCGACAGGCTCACACGAGCGGACGATTTCGGATTCGAACATCGTGATACCGGGCTGGGAACCCTCTTCACGGCTTTCCCGGGCGATGCCCTGGGATTTCGACCGTTCGCCACGCCGAGGGATGTGACCCGGTTGATCCCCGGACATTGGTCCTATCGCACACAACAGGACCATTTCTCGATGTTGGCCGACAATGAGCGCTGGGCATTGTGCAGCCGTTTTTCCACCAGCGGGGGACCGGTCCTGAACCAGTTCGACAATGAGATCGTGCAAGTCGCCACGGATGGGAGCGACCGTGTGCGCCGGATTGCGCATCACAGAAGTCTCGTCAGTATTTTTGAGGACCAGCCGAAGGCCTCGATCAGCCGGGACGGACGACATGTGGCCTTCACCAGTAATTGGGGAATAGTCGGTGGCCGCAGGGACGTCTATCTTGTCGTCAACATTCCTGCAGCTCCCACAAGTTAAAGCCCGCGCCACAGCAGGCAGAGCCCCACAGTGCGGAACGAGGCCTTCCGGAGGAACAGGCGGAGGCAGGAAACGCCGCAGGCGGATTTTTTCAGCATCCTGTTAGGGGGCGCCTCAGGCGCAGCAGACGTGGTCATGAATAATGCGCGCTAGTCCGGGAGGGTATCGCCTATGATTTCATCCATCGAAACAGGCGATCGGAGATCATCCACCGGTGGAGTGCTGGACCGCCACACTATTCCAGGGGCTCGCACAGCCATCGGCACAGCCTACGCGCTGTTGTTTTCCGCATGCATCCTGCCGTTCCTCTCAATCGACACCCTTGCCTGGTTGGGCGAAGAGGACGGTCCCGTCGAGAATGCCGGGGCGCTCTGTTTCCTGCTCGCCGGCATCCTCTTTTTCTCGACCGCTCACAAGACGGCGAGGCTCCACAGACAATGGGGCGCCGGCCACAGTGTGACCCCTCTGGTGCTCTACGCCCTCGGCGCCCTCCTTCTCGTCTGTTTCGGCGAGGAAATCAGCTGGGGACAGCGGCTGTTTCACTATCCCGTCCCGGGGTGGGTCGAGGCCATCAATCAGCAAGGCGAGTGGAACCTGCACAATCTCACTTGGTTTCAGGCGCATACCGTAGAAGGCGTGAAGAAATCGTTCTGGGCCCGCTTGATCGACATGAATCGCCTCTTGGCCATCTTTCAGCTCACCGTCTGTACGCTGGTACCGGCATTTACGGCCTACCCCGCAACCTGCCGCGCATGGGTGATGCGGATCGGGCTCCCGGTTTTCCCATGGTGGATCGCGGGCCTCGTGCCCGTTCATCTCCTCGTCTCACAGACGCTCTACGCGATCATCGGCGGAGGCGGGGACCCGATCCTGGGCGATGTGCTCGATGAAACCAAGGAAACCATGCGGGCCTTTATCTTCCTCGTGGTCGCCATGTGGGCGTACGGACGAGCCACCGCCACAGCAAGCACCGCAGCGGGCACACGGCCGCCGGATGCAGTCGGGCCATAAATTGCCCGACATCGAGGTCGAGGGTATTGCCGGTGCATGCGCGATCGTCGCGACGACACGCATCTCGAATGGAGGAGCCTGTGAAGCGAATTAAAGTCGTGCATGTGGCCACAGTTGCCCAATCATTACACGGCCTGCTGCTCAATCAGATGACCAATATCCAATCGAAGGGATACGCGGTGGTCAGTCTCTCCTCGCCGGGAGGGGAAGTCCCCGCGATTGAGAAGTCCGGCATCCGGCATATTGCGATCCGCATAAGCCGGAATGTGACCCCACTGCTCGATCTGGTCTCGCTGGTGCGTCTGTATTCGGTCATGCGGCAGGAAGGCTTTACGATCGTCCATACCCACACTCCAAAGGCGGGTTTGCTGGGCCAGCTCGCGGCTCGTTTCGCCGGTGTGCCGATCGTCGTGAATACGGTTCACGGTTTCTATTGCCATGACCTCATGCATCCGATCTTGCGCCGTTTCTACATCGGCCTCGAAAAATTGGCGGCGCGCTGTTCAGATGTGATTCTGGCGCAAAACCGCGAGGATGTAGAGCTGGCCCTTTCCATGGGAATTTGTCCTTCCGAAAAGGTG
The DNA here is from genome assembly GCA_002869895.2 of Nitrospira sp. CG24E. GTDB lineage: Bacteria > Nitrospirota > Nitrospiria > Nitrospirales > Nitrospiraceae > Palsa-1315. Next base: position 3,133 of record NEWP02000014.1, read on the forward strand.
AAACATTTAGGCAATGGAATCGACCTGTCCCTCTTCAATCGGGAACAAGTGAAGGACGTCGATATTTGCAACAAGCGCCGGCAGCTTGGAATACCGGACGATACGAAAGTCGTCGGGTTCGTCGGCCGATTGGCCGGCAAGCGGAAAGGCTTCATCGATTTTCTCAAGGCCTGTCAGCGAGTCGCCGGGCAGCGCCCGAACGTGCGGTTTTTGATCATCGGCGAAGCGGACGCGGGGAAAGCGGACGCAGTCAGCCCATCGGCGGCGAAGGATTATGAAGTGTCCGATCGATGCCTGTTTCTGGGAGCTCGCCCAAATGAAGAGCTGCCGAGCTTCTACGCACTCATGGACGTGCTCGTGCTGCCTTCGCTCTTTGAGGGGATCCCACGGGTCGTCATGGAGGCTGCGGCCATGGGTATCCCTGCGGTTGTGACCGATGTGAAGGGTAATCGAGAGGCGGTCGTGCACGACCGCAACGGCCTGCTGGTGCCATTGGGCGACTCTCTCGCATTGGCGGAGGCGATTATCGATCTCCTGACCAATCCGGAGAAAGCGAAACGCATGGGAGAGGAGGCCTATCGCATGGCTCGGGAGCGGTTCGACGAGCGTGTGGTGTTCGGAAAAGTCATCGATGAATATTCGAGATTGCTGGCAGAAAAAGATCTGCAAGTTCATGTATCCGAGTCAACGGCCACCGAGCCTGGACATGTTTCTTCAAACGGTCGGCCATCGTATGTCCGACGGCTGTCGGTGCCCTCGATAGAGGAGCGCTCGCGTTAGGGCCTGGGCGGACGAGGCCGAGGCAAAGCTGGAACAGGAGGATCGCACATGTCGACGTCGTTTGAAGTATTGGCCGCGAATACGGATCAAGGTGAAGCTTGGGATGCGGTGATCGCCGGAATGGACCGGTGTGACGTGTATTTCCATAGAACCTTGTGCCAGGCGTTTGCGGACTACGAGGGATGCGTCGCGCGCATGGCTCGCTTTCGGCGCGGCGAGTCCGTGATCGTCTATCCGTTCTTTCAGCGCCGCATCTCGTCGTTGCCGTTTCTGCATTCGCCCGAGCGCTGGAATCCTTATTCCGACATCGTCTCTCCCTACGGCTACGGGGGTCCCCTGGCACAGCTGGCCGAGGACGACGAGGAGGAGAGAGGGCGGATATGGTCGGAGTTTCTGGACGCGTTTCATGGCTATTGCCTCGAGCACAACATTGTGAGCGAATTAGCTCGATGGACCAGTACGAGCTATTTCTCTTTTTTTCTCCGACCTATGGGAATGAAGAGCTGCAGCAGGATATGGAGAAGTTCATCATCGATTTTAAGCTGGACATGTCACGCAAGTACTATGCGATCTGCGAGCTCGGCAACTACTACGGATACGAAGCCGATTTCGGCGCCATGAAAATCATCCGCCATCATCTGGAAAAACTGCGCGGCAAGGAGCTTGTCGGTCCGCTGTCGATGGACAGCCTGCCGAAAAAAGACTGGAAGGCGTTGGCCAGCTGGTGCGGAAAACTCAACGACAGGCTGCGGGATGCGCATGAATGACTTCGACGCCATCGACCTGCTGAAAAAGAAAGTCGGAGTCCCGTTTCACTGCCGATTTGAAAATGAACGGTGTGTGGAGCTCGATCTCGCGTCTCAGGACTATATCTTTCGCGGTCTCGTTCGCCATCGTACGCAAAGCGAAAAAGCCGAAATCCTCTGCGTGATTGCCGGCCTGACATCGTTGCAACGGCTCAACCTGCGCAGCAACATGTTCCATTCGATACCGGACTACTTCGGCAATCTGGCGCAATTGCGGTATCTGGATTTAAGCTCGAATCATTTGGGAAAGGTCCCCTTGTGGATACACGAGATAGAGAATCTGGAGCATCTCAATCTTTCGGCGAACGACATCGGCGAGCTCCCCCCGTTCTTGAGCAAGTTTCACAATTTGAAAACATTGCGCCTCCACAAGAACACGTTCAGATACTACCCCGATGACTATGGCGTATTTGCAAAGCTTGAATTGCTGAATCTGTATAGTAGCCGCTTGAAGCGCATTCCCCCGGTCATTTTCGACTATTCCAAACTGAGAGTGTTGGCCTGGGGAGTGACGCCGATTGCCGATCTCTCGGCTGACATCGGACGGTTACAGGAATTGGAGTGTTTGATGCTGCAGTGCAACTGCCTGACCGTTCTGCCTGACGCGTTGTGTGAACTGAGGCGTCTGAAAAGCGTGTTTCTCCTTCAAAATAGACTCAAGGAATTGCCGAAAGAGATCGGTAATCTGGAAAACCTGGAGCACGTGACCTTGTATCAAAACGAGCTTGGAAGCCTGCCTGCGTCTTTTGAGAATTTGAAGAATCTCAGGAGACTGAATCTTGCCTGGAACCGGTTTGAGGAACTGCCGCCCGTCATGATGGGTTTGCCGAAGCTCGAATGGTTCGGGTTCTTCTACAACCCTGTCCGGGGCGGTATGCCAAGACTGAATCACATTAAGGAAGTGATACTGGAGAAATAGTAGAGGCCAATGCCCCCCCCCTCGACAGGGGTGACAGCAGGACACGGTTCGTTTCGTATGACCGACACTGCACCCCCTGCCAAGGCACTCGTTCAACGGGTCGGTCAGTCCGAGTCACGACGCATTGGAGCGTATAAGCTATGGTGAAGCGTCTTGTCGACTTTGTCGCAGCCTCTGTGGGTCTGATGGTTACGGGCCCGCTCATGGTCGTGGTGGCGATCGGTATTCGAGCGACCATGGGATCGCCGGTGTTGTTCCGTCAGCGTCGGCCAGGTTTGGATGGCCGGCTCTTTACGGTATTGAAATTCAGGACGATGTGCGTGGATCGCGAACGTGAACGCCAATCGCAGTTCGACGAGCATCGCGTCACGCCGCTTGGGCGACTACTCCGGCGCTCCAGTCTCGATGAGCTGCCGCAACTTATCAACGTGCTGCGCGGGGACATGAGCCTAGTGGGCCCGCGGCCGCTCTTGCCGGAATACCTGCCCTATTACAGCAAGCGAGAATATCTCCGGCATACGGTCAGGCCCGGTATCACAGGGTGGGCTCAAATTAACGGGCGAAATCGTCTCTCTTGGGATCAGCGGCTTGCGCTCGACGTCTGGTATACGGAGCATCGATCGATGCTCCTCGATCTGCGCATTTTGTATTTGACAGCGATCAGGGTGCTGCAGCGCCGTGATATCGACCTGGACCCAAAGACCAGTCTGCTGCCGCTCGATCAAGAACGCTCTCGTTCCGCGACGGTCTCTCGCTGAAGAATCCGTCTGCCGTTCCCACGTTTTTTGGATTCCACAACACGTTTACAGGCTATCACGCCTCAGGAGGATGACCATGCAGCTCTCGATAATCCGTCCCACGCTTCCGTCGTTGAGCGAAATTACGCAGCTCGTCGGACCGAGCTGGGACTCCGGCACCGTCACGGTCGGCCCCACGGTCAGGGCGCTCGAAGAGGAGGTGTGCCAGAGGACCGGCGCGCAATACAGTGTGGCGCTGTCGTCCTGTACGTCCGGATTGATGATGATCCCCGGAGCTTTGGGGTTGCCGCCCGGGAAAGAAGTCGTCGTGCCGTCGTTTACCTTCGCCGCGACGGCACAGGCCTTATTGTGGAATGGGCTGATTCCCGTATTCTGTGACTCTCTGCCGGGAACCTGCACCATCGATCCCGAAGACATCGAACGGAATCTGTCTCCGGACACGGCGGCAATTTGCGGGGTATCGATCTTTGGACTGCCCCCCGACAATGACGCGTTGATCGAGCTGGGGCGTCGCAAAGGATTGCCCGTCTATTTCGACAGCGCGCAAGGGCTGGGCGCAACCTATCAAGGCCGGCCGCTGGGGGGATTCGGCGCTTGTGAGATCTTTTCGATGAGCCCGACGAAAGTCGTGACAGCGGTCGAAGGAGGACTGCTTACAACGAATGATCGAACCCTCGCGGAACGAATCCGGTCCATGCGGGATTACGGCAAGGACCCGGTGAAGGGAGAAGAAATGCATCATCTGGGCCTGTCTGCCCGAATGAGCGAGCTTCATGCGGCGGTCGGTCTGCTCTCCCTGCGACGGATAAGCGAACTGGTGAAGGCGCGCAAGGAGCTCATTTCAATCTATCGGGATCGGTTGGGCAGACTGCCCGGCTGTTGGGTCCAGACGTTCCCAGCCGATCGGACGACGAGCGGGAACTATTTTGTGTTGTTTATCACGGACAGCGCGAAACAGAGCCGCGACGAGGTCTATGAATCGTTAAAGGCGGCTGGGATCCAGACGAAGCGATACTTCTATCCGCCGGTTCATGAGCAACCCCTCTTCCAACGATTCCCCATGCGTGTTAGCGTGAATCTGCAGCACACAACGAAGATCAGCCGGGAAGGTCTCGCATTGCCCTTGTACTCGCACACGACCCTGGAGGAAATGAATCACGTCTGTTCTCTGGTCGAGCAGCTGCTTGGCTAGGGATGACCGATCGAGAAGTTGCGGGGACTGCTGGAAGGATGATGAATCTGGTGCGGAGGCGATCGTCTAGAGGTAGATGGGTGGTGCTGGCGACATTCCTGCTGCCGTTCGTTGTTCTCTATGGGCTGAACTGGCTCATCTTTCACCCAGGGATCGTGACGGCGTTCTATCTTGATCCGCCATTCGATACACCGCAACCGGCCGACGTGATCGTCGTCCTGGCGGGAAAGCCGGAGCGCGCCAAATATGCTGCGTTGTTGGCCGAGAAACGCTTGGCGCCGCGAGTAGTCTCTACCTTGGTCGATCCGGACTGTCTTCGCGAGAGCGGGGTGCGTGAACCCTGTGCAACCCGGGTGCGCAATACCGTCGACGAGGCCGTGGCTATGCGCCGTGTACTCGCCAGGGAGAAAGTGGATCGCGTGATGGTCGTCACGTCTCGTTCCCATGTGGTGAGAACCGCGGCCATCTTTACCATTGTCTTTTACGGGACCGGTATCGATGTGAACGTCTTGGCTACGCCGCTCAGCGCGAACCCGGGAGCGCCGTCCGTTCGAGAAATCCTCTCGTTCTTCCCCAGTCTGGGGGGCGCTGCACTCGGACGGTTTGATCCAGAACTGTACGGATGGATCATGCAATATCGCTTCTGGTTGCCCATACGGGGCGCGTTAACTCCGGTGCAGAGCGTCTAAGAATTCCCGTCCGTGCCAGGCTCCTGTCACTTCCCCACACAATCAGAAGATTATCTAGGACTATTGCGATGATGGCATCCTTGCTCCGGTTCCGTCGGCCTCTTGTCGTCATGATTCATGTAGCGCTGATCGGGCTCGCCAATTATCTGGCTTTTTTACTCAGGTTTGATGGGGCAATTCCCGATTGGGCGATGGGGCTGTTCGTGCAAACGTTACCGATCCTGGTCGTGATTCGTATGCTGATTTTTGTCCCATTTCGCCTCTATCAAGGGATGTGGCAGTACACGAGCATCTGGGACTTCAAGAATATTGTCGCCTCCTCGGTCTTGGGAGCCGCAGGGTTTTATGGTGCAGTCCGGTGGGGTATCGGGTTGGACCGTTATCCGGTGTCTATTTATCTACTGGATACGATTTTGCTCATTGGACTTATGGGAGCGACTCGTCTCAGCCGTCGGTTTTACCGTGTGGCTGTTCGGCAGGATCGTGACACACGGGTTCTCATTTACGGGGCCGGTGATGCCGGTGAGCGCCTGGTCAGGGCGCTGAAGCATGATCCGGCGAATGGATTCAAGCCGGTCGGTTTCATCGATGACGATCCGGGGAAAGCGGGCCGCAGTATTCACGGCATGCGGGTCCTTGGCGGCCGCGAGCATCTGAGCCGGATTGTGGCGGAGGTTGCCCCCCATGTGGTCTTGCTGGCGATGCCAAGCGCCAAGCCCAGCATCATGCGCGAGCTGGTGAAACTGCTGGAGCCTCACAAGGTGAGAATCCAGACCGTGCCGGATCTTCGCAGCATCCTCGAGGGCCAGGTTGAGATCACCAGAATCAGAAATCTGGCGGTCGAAGATCTCCTGGAGCGGGCTCCAGTCGGGCTTGACGCGAGGCCCCTCCGTCGTCTCATTCAAGGCAAATCCATCATGGTCACCGGTGCGGGAGGCTCAATCGGGTCTGAACTGTGCAGACAGATCGCGGCGCTTGAGCCACGCTGCCTGGTTCTATTCGAACGATATGAAAACAGCTTGTTCGCAATCCATAACGAGCTTGTCGATCATGCGCGTGGGATTCCCGCTTTTCCGATTGTGGGAGATGTCGGAGATGAGGTCCGCGTTGAGAAAGTCCTGCAAGCGTTCAAGCCTGCGATCATCTTTCATGCAGCGGCTCACAAGCACGTGCCGTTGATGGAGAGCAGCCCCTGCGAGGCGGTGAAAAATAATGTGCGGGGGACTCGGATTGTCGCTCAAGCGGCGGCCCGTTGCGGAGTCGAGCAATTCATCATGATCTCAAGCGATAAAGCGGTGAATCCGACCAGTACTATGGGAGCGACCAAGCGGGTGGCCGAGCTCTTCGTACAAAGTTTGGAGGAGCGGGGCCAAACGAGATTCATGACCGTCCGATTTGGGAATGTTCTAGGAAGCAATGGCAGCGTGGTGCCGCGTTTTCTTGACCAGATCAAAGCAGGCGGACCGGTGACAATCACCCATCCTGAGATTCGTCGGTATTTCATGCTGATACCGGAGGCCGTACAACTGGTCTTGCATGCTGCCTCGATGGGTGAGGATGGCGCAATCTATGTGCTTGAGATGGGGGAACAGATCAAGATCGTGGATTTGGCACGGAATCTCATCCGCTTGTCGGGGCTGATTCCAGATGAAGACATTCCGATCTCGTTCGTGGGACTTCGGCCCGGCGAGAAGCTGTTTGAGGAATTGGTCGGGCACGGGGAGACTAGCGAGCCCTCGATACTGGAGAAGATTCTCAAGGTCAAATCGAGCTGTCCCAATCCTTACGCGTTAATGCCGCTGGTGGCTGTATTGGAGCGAAGCGCGGCTCTGCAGGATATCGATCTTGTTATAGATCTTCTTCGTGAATTGGTGCCAACCTTCAAACCCACGGGGACCTATGCCGTTCAGGAGGCAGAAGGAGTCTCGCCGGGCACCTATAAAGGCCACTGATGTGTTTCGGCAGCCGTGACATAAAGGCGGACGTGAGTATTCATGGATTCGATAAAGCGCCGAGGAGGCAACTATGACACAGTCCAATCGAAACTCTACCTTGGGCGCCGGACGCTGGCGCTTGGCAAAATTGATCTGTTGGTTCCTGGTTGCGATGCTCGTGAACGGCGTTGTGGTCGCCCTTTCGGCTCAGTCCCAGGGCGCACATCAATATCAGCTGGGGCCAAACGACGTGGTTCGTATCCAGGTATTCGGGGAAGAGGACCTTACGGTTGAAAGTAAAGTGGGAGGCGACGGCATCATCAATTTTCCGCTAGTCGGTGCGATCCCCATTGCCGGGAAAACCGTCAAGGAATTGCAGGAATACCTGGCAGATCGGTTGGCAGAGGGCTATGTGCGGTCGCCGAAAGTGACGGTCTTGCTGGTGCGCTACCGCAACTTCTACGTGCATGGGGAAGTGAAAACCCCAGGTGGCTATCCCTATGAAGCGGGGCTCACGGTGCAAAAGGCCATCAGCCTGGCCGGTGGATTTACCGAGAAAGCCGAGACTAGGAAAATCGCTGCGACCCGGGTCCTGGGCGATCGGGCCGGCACGGTCATCTTGGGTATGGAGGCTCCTATCCAGCCCGATGACATCCTCGCGGTCGGGCCAATACAAAAAATCTTTGTGAGCGGAGAGGTGAGAACACCGGGCCGCTACTCCTACGAGCCGGGGCTCACCATCCAGAAGGCTCTATCCATGGCAGGCGGCTTGACCGAACGTGCAGACCCGTCCGGCATCAAGCTCACCCGGTTCAAGGAAGCCGGCGTCGAGACAGAAGTCGGCGCACTGGAGACCCTGGTGCTGCCTGATGACATCCTCACAGTCGAGGGACCGAGTCAACGGCAGAAGTTTTATATATCGGGCGAAGTCAGGACCCCAGGCCAGTACTTCTATCAGCCAGGACTCACCATCCAGAAGGCGCTGACGATGGCCAGCGGGTTCACCGACAAGGCGGACAAGGCCGAGGTGAAAGTGACGCGATTCAAGGGCAACACCGTTGAAACGATGTTGCTGGAGGCGGACGCCGTCGTCATGCCTGACGATCTGCTGGTTGTCGTGCAAGCCAAGAAAATCTATGTCAACGGAGAAGTGAAGTCATCGGGCGCCTTTCATTTTGAGAAGGGGCTGACAGTGCATAAAGCCATCACGATGGCCGGCGGGTTTACCGACAAGGCGGCCAAGACATCGACGAAAGTGCTTCGCAGCATCGACGGGCAGGAGCGCTCGGTCGAAATCGCACTCGATGCACCGGTTTTGCCGGAGGATATCATCGTGGTGCCGCAACGCTTTTTCTAACCGGATGCTTCCAGAAACCCTTAGGCTTTTGGAGGGTTTTGGCTGAAGAAAGACCGCAGTGTTCGATCAGCAGACGCTGAAAAAGTCCATCCTGCGGGGCCGGTTGGCGGCCCAACGGCGGGCAACGGACAAGGATTCTGCTAGAAAGGGGGAGGGAAATGTCGATTCTTCGTCACTGTATTACGCTGCTCTTCGCATTCATACTTGTGTGCGAAGCCGTGGCAGTTGAGACACCCAGCCAGCGCGACATCTATCGGATCGGACCGAACGATGTCATTCGGATTCAGGTGTTTGGCGAGGAAGAGTTGTCCCTAGAACGAAAGGTAGAGGGAGACGGAAAAATTGACTTTCCCCTTTTGGGCGCCGTTCCCGTCGAAGGCAAGACGGTTCAGGAGCTCCAGCGCTATTTGACCTCACACCTGGCATCGGGATATCTCCGGCACCCGAAAGTAAGCATCTCGATTGTACGTCATCGGAACTTCTATGTGAGTGGGGAAGTCAAGACGCCGGGAGGGTTTCCCTATGAAGAGGGCCTCACTCTCCAAAAGGCTGTTGCCATGTCCGGCGGGCTCACTGAAAAGTCTGACAAGACAGAGATTTCGGTGCGGCGGGTCATCGGCCAGGTCGCCGAAAGTCTCAGGCTTGAACCGGACGACCTCATCATGCCCGATGATCTCATTGTGGTCGCGCAGGTGAAGAAGTTCTATGTCAACGGTGAAGTAAAAAAACCCGGTGACTACGCGTACGAGAAGGGGCTCACGGTTCACAAAGCTATCACGATGGCCGGAGGGTTTACCGAAAAAGCCTCAAAAGGTTCGACGAAGGTTCTGCGCATCGTCGAAGGTAAAGAGGAGACCTTTGAGATGACTCTTGATTCCCTCACGTATCCCGGGGACATCATTGTTGTCCCGCAGCGGTTCTTTTAGTCGGGTGACTTTCCGAACGTGTTTCCATGCACACTTGGGAGGTCTCGAGGCTGTAGGTACATGGCTACCATCGGACAGACAAACCGCCCAGGACACTCAGCGATCTCCCCATGATAATAAGACGTTGGAGCGATGTGCTCTGCAGGCACTCGAATTGCTTGCTTTCAGTCACAGATGCGAACCGGTTGAAGAGAGGAATTGCTCCGGCTCGGAGGGGCCATCAGGCAGGAGACGAGGCAACGTGAAACGATCAAATGCCCTGGCTCTCATCTATAGAGGAGTTTCTCCGTTGAGCCTCTGGACAGTCCTGATCATCGCCTGCCTGACCGTTTGCGCTGGCACCAACGCGTTGGCCGACACGGTCTATCCGCCAAATACAGTTTACGGCGGCCCCCAAAACGTTCCACCTCTTCCGCGTCCCGGCTATCTGCAGCCGGTCATTGACCCCGTGTTCGGGGCGAAAATAACTCGGATCAGCGATGAGTCGATGGGGCTGTCAAGCGCTGGCTATATGCAACACCACTATTCCAAGGATCAGCCCTGGAACCACGATATGACGCTGATAAAGTTGAGCAACACCCGCGTGATTCTGGATGCCAAGACCTATCAGATATTTAAAAGGCCGAGCGGCAAAGGCGAGTCCAGGTGGTCAACCGTGGATCCGAGCATCTTGTTCTATACCCGCGGGAACCAGTTCCGCAAATGGAATGTCCGAAGTGACGAGGATGTCCTGCTCCATACATTTTCCGAAGGGAACATCTCGATCGGGTCCAATGAAGGCAACATCTCCATTGGAGACAGGTATGTCGTCGTAAACGTAGATACACTCGTCATCGTGTATGATATCGCCAACGATATCGTTGTCGCAAAAAAGGATCTCGGCCCCATAGACTGGGCGACCATGTCACAATCGGGCAATTACGTCGTGTCCAGGCCGGGCTCATCAGCGCTTGGTGTGGTGGTGTATGACCGCAATTTAAATCTGTTAAGGAAGATTTTCGACAAAGGTGCGCATGGAGACGTCGGATACGATACGGCAGGTAACGAAGTCTTTGTGCAAATGTGCCCCGTGCAAATGTCTCGCCTCGATAACGGACAAGTCACCAATTTGGGGATCAGTCTGTGCGGCCATCTGTCCGCGCGAAACCATCTCAGACTCGGCTGGGTCTCGGTCGGTGACGGGGGCGCTAATGCGGAAATATTCGCTCTCAGGCTCGATGGGATGAAGACTGTCGAGCGTTTCGCACACATGCGCACGTCCGGGGCAACCTACGACGCGCAAGCCAAAGGCGTGTTCAGCCCCGATGGCTCCAAGGTAATGTGGAATAGTGACTGGGGATCTGGAACGGTATATGCGTATGTGGCTGAGATGCCGGGAAATTCAGGCGATACCGTGCCCCCAGTTGCCCCGGCGAACCTCAGGGTGACTGGCATCTCACAGACCGGGGTCGATCTGTCCTGGAACACTTCACCGGATATGACGGACACGATAGGCCAACCAGCCTCGGCAGCGATTCTCAATCATTGAACATCGGGGATAGAAGCCTGTTGAACGCAGGCCCGTGCGCCGGGCATTGAGCCTCTACGCTCGGACCCCCTCGTTCCCCACCGGTGTGGTTCCTATCATCGATCCCCGTCGAGTTATTTTCCTTCGCCGAATACCCCGCAGCTTCCGGCGGGGAGCTTCATAGTTCACGTCCGGCACAAACATGGCATCACGCCACTGACCAGCCTGGAGGAGTCATGCAGGAACAAACCGCAATCATTGCTTTTGACCAAGGGGGTGCAGCCACTTGTCCGACTTCCCCCAGGGTGGAAAAGGGTGACGGCGGGCCGGCAGTGCTTGATAAACCACCTGCGGCAATATCCCAGGAGCCGGACACGGTCGCTGCAACGATTCTCACTGACGAGGCCGATTTCGATGCCATTGCCGGAGAATGGGACGAATTGGTTTCTGTCAGTTGCCAGCACGGGGCGTTTTTCTTGCGGTGGCACTGGAATCGCATATGGTGGCGCATGTACGCCCCGCCCCACAGTGAGTTGTTTGTGATCGCCTGTCGAGACCGGAGCGGACGATTGGTCGGGCTGGCGCCCTTCTATCGGCTTAGCCGATCGGTCAAGGGCATCATCACGGTGCGACAGATAAGTTTTATCGGGACCGCTGCCGGAATGAAAATGAGTGAACATCTCGACATCATCGCCCGAAGCGGATACCAGCATCTTGTCGGGCAAGGGGTCGCGGCCTGTATTCAGCGACAGACCGCGTGGCAGCGACTCTGGCTGTGGGGGATTCACGCAAACTCTCCCGTCCTCCCTCATTTCATGGAGGCATTCGGCAAGGCCGCGAGGGTGCTGCCCTGCGACCGACTTCCGTACGTAGCCACCTGTGCGGACTGGGCCACGGTAAAGCTGGGATTGGGGAGCAATTTACGGACAAACATCGATCGATATATCAGGCGGATCCAGAAAGATTATAAGTGCCAATTCAGGCGTGTCGGCACTCCCGAACAATTGGAAGAATTCATGGATGCGTTCGTCCAGTTGCATCAGGAGCGCTGGCAATCCAAAGGAGAACCAGGGTCATTTACGTCCCCCAACTTCAAAGAATTCATGCAGGAGACCCTGCGCGAAGCGTTCCGCTGTGAACGAGCCAGGCTGTGGATGCTCTTTTTGGACGGACAGTGTGTGGCGGTGCTGCAGGCATTCGTAGACCGCGGCGTGGCGCATTATTTTCAAGGGGGGTTCAAAAGCGGATACGACAAACACCATCTTGGGAGCGTGACGGTCGCGCTCGCGATACAAGATTGTGTGCAGGCCGATGGGATAGACGAGTTTGATTTTATGGGTGGCGGCGCGATGTACAAAGATCATTGGACCAGAACAATGCACGAGGCAGTCGAGTTCGAAGTGCTGCGGACCGGATTCGGCCCAAAGTTATTTGCGGCATTCAGCCACGTTGCGTACATCTATAAACGCACCCTTCCGCCGAAAGTCAGGAAGAACATACGGAAGGCCCTTGGGCCCTTGGCCCCTAGGTTCCAGTGATTGAGGGCGCATTCTCACCAGGCTGAGTCGCCACGACATACGCTACATGGTTGTCAAATCAGTATCTTCCAAGAAAGGGCCAGGAAATGCCTAGCAAGCCGAGCTTTCTTATCACTATAGATACAGAAGGCGATAATTTGTGGTCGAAGCCCAGAACGGCTACAACTAAAAACGCATCCTATCTTCCCCGGTTTCAGGAGTTATGCGAAAAATACGGGTTTAAGCCGACCTATCTCACTAACTATGAAATGGCCAATTCCGTAACGTTTCAAAAAATGGGGAAGGACATTATCAGACGAGGCGTCGGAGAAATAGGCATGCATCTGCACGCGTGGGATATGCCGCCCTCCTATGAGCTCACGGAAGATGACTTGCGATTTCACCCCTATCTGATTGAGTATCCCGAGAAAGTGATGCGGGAGAAGATTTCAATTATGACCGATCTTCTTGAAGGTATATTCGGGGTCAAAATGCTCTCTCATAGGGCTGGGCGATGGAGCTTTGATGAAACATATGCAAACCAATTGATTGAGTTCGGTTATCAGGTTGATTGTTCTGTCACTCCTCATGTTTCATGGAAAAGCCATCGTGGGGCCCCCGAAAAAGACGGCGGCACCGATTATACGAACTTTCCTGAAACTGCCTACTTCATTGATCCTTCGGATATCAGCCGCCCCGGCCAGTCAACTCTGCTGGAGATCCCGGTCTCAATTATGGACAGATCCGGTCTGGTGAATACGGCATTGTCGAGTTCCTTCCTCGGCAATATTTCACTCGTCAACCGAATCTCAAATCGTCTTTTCCCCAAGGTTTGGCTTAGACCAAACGGGAGAAATCTGAATCAGATGTTAGGGTATCTGAGGTATGCACTGAGCACCAAACGAGATTATGTGGAATTTATGTTGCACTCGTCAGAATTTATGCCCGGAGGATCTCCGCTGTTCAAGTCCGAGGCTGCAATAGAGCAACTGTATCACTGTTTGGAGTCCTTGTTTGCAGAGGCCAGTGTGCAGTTTTCAGGGCGCACTCTGTCTCAATACTTGGAGCACTTTACCAGGGATTTTGATGAACAGCCGCGCTGCCAGGAGGTCCATGGATAAAGGCCGTTCCGGAAGACCAGGGCAGACTCATATGGCGCCGGCAGTGACTCAGCCGGACGCAGATCTTTTCATTTCTTTAGCGTGGACTTCGATCGGCGAGTGCACGTGATTGCGTGATCCATTATAAGGAGGACCATTCCCATTCAGTGAGCTTGACTTCGTACCCCTGCCAAATGTCCGCCATCGTCTAACGTGTTCCCGCCTTTATCCTAGGGAAGGTCTGATTAATTCCCGATTGTGACCAGCCAACAGGCAAAACACTGGGAATCTGATTGGTCTCTATCTAGAACTTTGAATTAATCAGACCTTCCCTAGCTCTCACACCTGGTGGAATCGCACCATATCATCGCCTCTTTCCCGTAAGTTTCCACTGCAAGACATCCCTGGATCTCTCGCCTCTTTCCTTCGTGCAGGGAGGCTTTGCGGGCTCTATCCAGAGGTGTCAGCTGGTGCCGAATTCAACAAGTCCCTGCCGGTGGGCCGCAATGAGCAGCTGTTGACGATTAGAGACGTGCAGTTTACTGAAGATCGCGGTGAAGTGGTGGCGGACGGTCGTTTCCGAAATGCACAGCCGATCCGCAATTTCCACGTTTGTGAAACCCTTCGCAAGTGACTGCAGGACCTCTCGTTCTCGAGAGGTAAGGC
>NEWP02000014.1:17383-21449 GCA_002869895.2 Nitrospira sp. CG24E
TGAGAGACGAACGACGCTTCACGAACGACGGACGAAGGGGACGGCCTTTTTGAGCATCCTGATGTTTTGTTGGCTGTCGCTCCTTCTGTCATATTTCAACGGTGTTGTTTGTATACATCGAGTTTTTCCGCAGCCTGCTAGAGCCTCTCGCCGGTTATTGGCGTTTCTGTAGATCCGGCTGAGCGACCTTCGCATGGGCTTCAGCCAGACGCTCCAGTTCCTGAGCCGATTCGGCATAGTACTGGGAGAGTTTTCTGGCTCCACTAACCCAGTCCGACTCGGGGCCGAAGAGATGCTCATACCGGACAGCGCTCTCTGCATATCCGGCAGCCTTTTCACGGAGATCCATGGCCGCTTCTCGGTAGTATCCGACAATAGCCGCCTGATCCTGCGATGGATCGAAAGAGGTCATTTCAATCGTCTCGACAGGCTGCGCGCAACCGGCAGCGGAGAGCAAACACAGAACGCTCAGACCGGCCCATCTGACCTTGCGAGAATGTGCCGTATGCCATAGATTGCTCATAACTGTCCTCCCCTCAAACTATCCCCGCTGATGTTACCCCGTGGCATCGATTGATTATGGAAAAGACCGGCGCAATGTATCCAACAGCCTTCAACAACACTGTCAATTTGATTATGTCTCTGATAACAGCCTACCCCTGCGCTCCTTCTCTCCGCAAGTCCGCCCCCAGAGGCTTAAATCGCCCTGCAGAGTCTTCGAACGTGAAGACTTTTGCCTTCTTCAGACCCATTGCCTTGTCTGCGGGACGGTACAGTTTGGCGTGCTCCAGGCCCTTGCGCCGTTCGATGCGCCCCCATAAAATGTACAGGCGACGATGGTGGCGCAGGAACAACAAGAATGGCCCATGGGGTTGGTTGAGGTGGGGCTGAGTTTGTTGAAGACAGATCAAGGACGCAGGTGAGGAAATCAGTGAAACTTAGAATGGCGAAATTCGGAGTCTGGTTCATGCTTCTTCTGCTGGCGCCGGCCAACCTGACTCTGGCAGCTGACGTCCAGTTGCATATTCCTCCGCTGTTTCAGGAACGACCGAGTTGGTGTTGGGCAGCAGTTGGAGAGATGGTCCTCAAATACTACGATGTTCCGGCTCTCCATCGGACGGACTATCAGTGCGGGATCGTGCAAAGTAGAAACCTTTGCAAGGGTACACCAGATTGCGTGGACTGCGAGTTCTCGGCTGTTGATGAGGTCGCTGTCGTGACCATGCTCCACAAGTATTCTGTTATGGCGACCCAGGGAGGTAAAGCAGGAGATATCGCGCTGACTGCGCAGTTGAAGGACGGGACCCTTACCGAGGAAGAAGTGAAAAAAGAAATCGATGAGGGCCGCCCCATTATTGTGGGACTGTCACCGAGAGGGTTCAAGGTCGATGGGATTCGTCAACATATGGCCCTCATCGTTGGTTACGATGCGAGTTCCGACGACCTGATGCTCACCGTAAACGATCCCTTTCCCTTCGAAGACATGGTCTTTCTCTGGATCGGGAGCCCCTATGTCAACGCACGTGCAGTAGAAGACGGTGAGGGCCGCTATGAGGTGGGGTACAACGCCTTTCGTTCAAAGCTCAAGTGGACCCAGACGTTGTACCGGATGACCTGCACAGGCGCCGGTTGTCCGCCCGATAACCAGCAAGTCGCAGATGGGGCAGCTGGAAGCGAGGACCGTGACGTGATTCACGCCGTTCTGGCTGCATCCTCCGGAGACTTCGCACATTTACGAACAGGACACAAAGCGGTCGATATTGCGACCGGGACCACATGGCAGTCGACCGTTATGTTCTCCGGCGCCAAGCAATGTTTGGTGAGGGACAAAGACGGTCATGGTGGAGCGAGGTGGAGTTGTACCTATCGGTTTGCGGACAGATCAGAAGCAGATCAAGCAGTCGTGGATATTGTGAATCGATTGCGGAACAGCCTGCCTGAAGGTTGGATCGGAACGGACCTTGATGTGGACTCTGAAACAGAGGTCTATACCAGGACAGATAAGTTTGCTGCATCGAAACCCGGGACTCGCTTAGCGGTGACTCTGCATTTCATCGATATCAAGAAAGATGGCCGGGTCACCATTCATCTCTCCGTAGACAATAAATAGCACCACATATCTACGGGCTTCCTACGGTTGACCGAACGACCGTACATATCGCAGGACCTGCCAGGCCTCTTCCTCCGTCAGGATCAGCGGAATAAAGGAAGCCATCGCGGTCCCCTTGCTGCCGTGCTTCAAGATCCAGAACAGCTCTCCATCGGTCCGAGCCGCTTGCCACTCCTTGTCGGTGAAATTTCTCGGTAAGGGGCCCTTAACGCTCCCCTGATCAATATCCGATCCGAGCCCCTTCCCGTCCTTGCCATGGCAGGTGGCGCAGAAGGCCTTCCCGTGAAAAATAGCTTTCCCTTTTTCGATATTCTCAGACGTGGCATCAAAGGGGTTGCTCCAGGTCTTGGCTTCTTCGATCTTGTCGGTCGGCACCCGCGGCCTGAGCACCGCGTCATCGGCTCCGAAAACCGGAGGCCCCCATGGGCCGAGCGCTGCCGCCATGCAGACCATCAACAGGATGTATAGATGCATTCGCTCCACCTTGCATTTCGCAACGGTCATCGACCCTGGCCACACGCAGGGACCAACCCGGTCCAATCAGGACAAGGCTGGCCCCTTGTTGATCCTACTTGTCAGAATACCCGGTGAACTTGTGTCCGAGGGACTGCGGGATACTCACGGTGCCGTCCGGAAATTCCTGACCATGTGGCCACAGGTGATAGATCACCCCGTCCGTCCCTGCTGCCACATCCGCCACTTTAGCGGCCTGGTCGGCCGGCATATCGAGGATTTGGACACGGCCCGTCGCGACTTCTACTTTATGATCGTGGAAGTACCGGTGCCACTGTATGGCGGGGAGCTTTCGTGTCAGGTCTTTGGCGACAAAATACTCAACCCCCACCAATGGGGCCTTCGGATCAGTCGATTCGAACAAGAGGCACTGAAGAATCTTGTCAGAAATTCCCTTACAGTAATGATGAAACGGGCCGCCCACTGTGCCGTCCGTCATCATGTGGGGGGCCTGCACATGAAGCTCATATCCGACGGCAGGGCTTGTGGGCTCCCCGCTTACAGCCTTCTGGGGCGCGACTCCGCTACATCCGATGATAGCAATCGCCACGGCGGCGAGCAGTCCTTTCTTCATCACAACGTACCTCCTACGGTTGGGGTTGGGAAATAGTGATCTTCACCTGTTACCCAGGCTGACATGGCCTGTCACCATCTGACTGGCTGTATGAGACACGGAGTTATAAAAGGGTTCAACATTCTTTTGCAGAGGATTATCTGACCACAGTCGATTTCATCAGGCTATCGGCCTGAGGAGGAGAGAATCCCTGGTAGCCCCGATGGCGTTCGGTGAGTTCAAGTACGGAGAATGACTGGCCATCGATCATTTCAGGCACGGTGAAGATTTGCCGTAACTGGCCGCCGCGGGCGCCGACGATCTGACCGGTGAAGACCACGCCATGTGCCTTTAACCGTTCCATTGCCTGCTCGATGTCCTCCACCCGCACCGCCACATGGTGGAACACTTGATCGCCAAATTTATTGACCCAACCGGGGATGATGCTGGTGCGGCCTCGATTGTCGGGGTAGGCTTGATCCACGAAGAGCGCAGGATATCCGACTTTCCGATAGACCTTCGCGTACCAGTCCTCATATTCGATCGTTTCATTGTACGCATATCCGAGCCTTGTGAATTCCTCCGCACGCCGGTCGATATCCAGGGTCCGCAGCGTCAAGTGGTCTGCGACCGGGTAGAAACCGACTCCCGCCTCGTCCAGCAACCTCCGCAGCACCTTGGCCGCCCGATTCTTTGATACATAGGCCTCGATCATTCTGGCGATCAGCGTATCCAACTCAACGCCTGGTTCCATGGTGAGGCTCCTTTCCAACGAGTGTGAGTCATTAGTCACTCACCGATCAGGTCAGGGATAACAGGAGAAACCGCGCAGGATGCTCAAAAAGGCCGTCCTCTTCGTCCGTCGTTCGTGAAGTGTCGTTCGTCTCTCG
>NEWP02000014.1:21549-27028 GCA_002869895.2 Nitrospira sp. CG24E
CGTTGAGAACGAAGCTGGCGGATTTTTTCAGCATCCTGCTAGGATCCGAATTGAATGCCCTGCGCCAACGGCAAATCGTTTCCCCAGTTGACCGTGTTGGTTTGGCGGCGCATGTAGGATTTCCAGGCATCCGAACCAGCCTCGCGTCCTCCTCCTGTTTCCTTCTCGCCTCCAAAGGCGCCGCCGATTTCCGCCCCGGATGTACCGATGTTCACATTGGCGATCCCACAGTCGCTGCCGGCAGTGGAGGTGAACCTCTCGCTGCTCCGTACGTCGGATGTAAAAATCGCTGAAGATAGGCCTTGAGGAACCGCATTCTGCAGCGCAATGGCCTCGTCGAGCATCGTGAAGGGCATGACATAGAGAATCGGCGCAAAGGTCTCGCGCTGGACGACGGGCCACTGGTTCTCCGCTTTCACGATGGCCGGTTCCACGAAATTTCCCTGTCGATCCAGCACCTGGCCGCCATAAAGGACTGTTCCTCCCGCCTGTTTCACTTCTTCGAGAGCGCTCCGATAGCCCTCGACCGCACCGTGATCGATCAGGGGCCCCATGAGCACTCCTGGCTCCAAGGGGTTGCCGATGCGGATTTGTTTGTATGCCGAGATCAGCTTCCCGACCACTTCATCGTAACGAGACCTATGGACGAACAGCCGCCTGGTCGTGGTGCAACGTTGGCCGGCTGTGCCGACTGCGCCGAATACAATGGCGCGGATCGCCAGGGAGAGGTCTGCTGTCTGGTCCACGATGATGGCGTTGTTTCCGCTCAGTTCCAGGAGTGTTCGCCCCAGCCGTTGCGCAACGGTCGAGGCCACAGATCGACCGACCGATACGGACCCGGTGAATGAGATCAACGGGAATCGCTTGTCCCGGACCATCGTCTCCGCCAGGGTCTTCTCGGCCGTCACGATCAGCGAGAAGATTCCCCGGTAGCCCCGCTGCTCCATCACTCGGTTGCAGAGGCGCTGTACCGCGATCGCACAGAGCGGCGCTTTCGGCGAGGGCTTCCACACAACCGAATTTCCGGCGATTACGGCCAGAAAGGCGTTCCAGGCCCAGACCGCGACGGGAAAATTGAAGGCGGTGATGACGCCGACCGGCCCGAGCGGATGCCATTGCTCCGACATCCGATGTTGCGGCCTCTCGGAATGCATCGTCGTTCCATACAACATCCGCGACTGGCCCACGGCAAAGTCCGCCATATCGATCATTTCCTGCACTTCGCCGTCCCCCTCCGCTTTGATCTTGCCGACTTCGAGAGACACGAGCGAGCCGAGTACATCCTTCTGCTCCCGCAATGCAACGCCGATCAAGCGGACGAGTTCCCCTCTCTTGGGGGCCGGCACGAGCCTCCATTGCTGAAAGGCTGCGACAGACTCCCGTACGATCTGCTCATAGTCGTCGGTTGAGCCGGCACGAATCTGGGCGATGGTTTCGCCGGTCGCCGGATTCACCGATTCCAGGAGCGATGTATTTTCGCCGGAGGCCCACCAATCGGTCCCAGTGCTGCCGCCGGCGTTGATCTCGCTCAGACCCAATCCCTTCAGAATTTCAGAGGCAGTCATCATCGATAGCAGGCTCCAAACCGATTATTGAGCACGTCTTGTAACAGAAACGATTCCTGAGTCACGAACCCCTTGTACCGTTCGGGCGCCGCAAGCACGAGATCCACTACCGCACAGAGGCTTGAGGCAGTCGTCATTTGAATGGCGGACCATAGTTTCTTCTTAATACATTGGGGATAGATCTTCTTCACGTAGTTCTCCTCAAACAGGGCGCCTTCTCTCGTCCCCATCACGGAGGCATAGATCAGCACGACGTCTTGTAAGGTCTGAGGAACTGCCCGTTCGAGAATTTTCTTGAGCGTCTCACGGTCCTCATTCAGCTTGAGGTCCTTCATCAAGAGATGAATTTTCTCGCAATGGCCTGGATACCGTAGCGTCTTGTAGTTCATGGTCTGGACTTTTCCCGCATAGGTATCGGCCAACGTACCCAATCCTCCGGAAGTATTGAACGCTTCGTACAAGAGCCCATCCACCTCGATCGTCTCATACCCTTCGAGAGGCTGGAGCGGCACCTTCTCTCCCCCCTCAATTCCGTAACAGATGTTGCCGTACTCGTTGATCAACCCATCGGTGGACCAGGTCAGGGAATACTTGAGGGCATTGCTGGGGTGAACCGGTAAGGCCCCGACCCGCATTTTGACCGTATCCACTCTATCGAAATGGGTGATCAAGTCGTGCGCCGCGATACTGATGAACCCGGGAGCCAGACCGCATTGCGGCACAAAGGCTTGCGGCGAGTCGATGCTCAGAACTTTGACTTGGTTGGTGACCTCAACATCCTCCGTCAGGTCGAAATAGTGCAGCCCATGTTCCCGAGCCAATCCAGCTACGACAGGGTTGCAGAAATAGGGGAGACCCGACAGGACTGCATCGAATCGATGCACTTTCAGATGAGCGCTGATCGCGTCCGGATGTCGGGCGTCGAGAAGCAAGGGGGTTACTCGCGAGAGACCGAGCTCTTCGACGAACCGCTTGGATGCATCGAGGCTGACGTCACCGAGGGAGACCTCATAGTCTCCGCTTTCTGACAAGAGGCAGGCAATCAGAGAGCCGATCTTTCCAGCGCCGAGAACGAGCACACGATGCATCATCGACCTCACTACGTATGAGTATACTCCTGCGCAAGCAGGATGCGAAAAATCTATGGCAGCACCCGCGAGTTTCGATGTGTGCGCAGGTTCAAAGAATGAGGTCTCCCCGAGTAGAAATTATTTATAACTCATTGATCGTATGTAACACATCTGCCATGAAGCGAGGTAGGACTTTGTGGTACGCTAACAACCGAACAGGAGTAGTGGTGATGTTGCGCATGCCTTCTCGAGTCGTTTTTCCGTTCGGCTATCGGATTTCCGTTCGCCAACTGTCCGATACAGACATGGACCGTCGAGACCCGAATGCCGACGGTATCTGGGACGACGCCACCAAAACGATTTACCTTCGCAAGCGTTTGCCCGTAACCAGGCGACGCTATATTCTCGCCCATGAACTTGGCCATGCCTGGCTCGACTGGCAACACCGGCATCTGGATAACGGCAAGGCCAAGACATAACCTCAATTATTTATGTCGATTCATTTCGAGTTGCCCGCACAACGTTCTTCGTGAAGGGTATCTCGTTATTCGAGCGGGACTTGCGAGATGCGCGAGAAATGCGGGACTGGTCTGAAGTTATATCTTCGCGCGTTGCGCCTATGCAGATCGGCAACACACATAACCAGGGAGGATCTATGACCGCTACACGAATGACGTACATCTTTGCGATTGCCGCGTTCCTGCTCGGATTTGGCTTGGGAGGGGTCTCGTTGCACGTTGCCTCAGCTCAGGGTCTCTTCGGTCTCAAAACGTCAATTAGCCAGATTGGGAGCGCGTTGGTCGAGATGCAGAAGAACGTGGATGCGCTCCAAAAGAACATGGCCACGGTCAAGCAAGCCAAAGATCAGTTGTCTTCTCTGTCGCCGGTTGGTGGGGAGGTTATCAAGAAAGAAGGTGAATCCCTGAAGCAGCTCATCCCGGGGTTAAGCCGATAGGAGCTGCATGGGCGGTTCGATAGAAGGCTGTAGGGCGGCCGTTTCTTATGTCTTTATCTTGTCGAAGACGCCGAGCGGCGTATAGAGGGCATGCCGCCAACTCATGGGTCCGAAGGAAAAGAACGTATAGGCCCAGATCGCGATATCGGTGATGCTGCCCCATTGAAGCGTTCCCTTCCACAGTGGCAGCAGGGCGAGGGCAATGCCGACTAGCCCGACCGCACGAAGCAGAATGCGCCCGGCAGTCAAACGAAGAAGGGAGAGCACAGCGGCTCCGATGAGGGTACCGGCAAATAGATCCGATAACAGGAGCTGACCCTCGGTCCCCTGCGCATTCAAAAAGTGCGAGGCTCCCAACCATAGGAGGAGGCCGTGGAAGCCCCACCAGGTGATCGTCCCAAGCAGCACATCTCTTTTCGCAGTCTCCATCGAACAGCCCTCATCTAGTCTGGTTACGGATGGCAGTCTTTCAGCCCGTCAATGCGACCGTATGATTGATATGGTGGCTAAGCCCCCTAGGGGTAGCCACGGACATCTACAGACCTATTGCCCCGATTGGTTCCGAGCAATATAGCAGAAACCGATTGCGAAAGTGGCAAGTAGTGAACAGGCGATTCTGGAGAAGCCGACTGGCGGTGGGAGAACCAGGTTTTGTCTTTGGCCAGCTGTCGGTCCGTATTGCACCAGCGCTTCACGAACGACGAGGGACGAAGGTTTCTCGTCGCCGCGGAGAGCTCACGAGTATTGCGGGTTGGATAGCTGTTCCCGGATCCGTTCGATCGTATGCAACAAGGCTTGATGGGATCGGCACCCAGCAATGAGCTTCGCGTCGGAGACAGTCACCGGTTTATAGGGCGCCACAAACCGGTCTTTCAGTCGGGCGATTCGAGCGACCGAGAGGTCCAACCGCTCGGTCGAAATCGCGCCTGATTCCACCGCCTTCTCCACTGCCTGGAACGCGGCAATTTCCCGGTCACGATCTTTACAAATCAATAGGATATCGCAGCCTGCGAGGATCGCACGAACTGCAGCATCTTCGATGCCATAGTGGTCGATGATCGCCAGCATTTCCAAGTCGTCCGTCAACACCACTCCGTCGTATTGCAGCTCCCGGCGCAAGAAATCCGCAATGATGGTTGGTGAGAGCGTGGCAGGCAATTCTGGATCGAGGGCTCGGTAGAGCACATGTGCGGTCATCAGCGATGCAACGCCCCGCTGGATCGCACGCCGGAAGGGAGGAAATTCGACGGCTTCCAAGCGATTCCGTTGTGCCTCAACCACTGGGAGTTCTTTGTGAGAATCGGCATTCGTATCGCCGTGACCGGGAAAGTGTTTCCCGCAGGCCACGACCCGGTTGTCTTGGAGTCCTGCGACTGTCGCCAGCCCCAACTCACAGACGACATCGGGAGTCGTGCCGAACGCACGGTCGCCGATAACCGGATTGTCCGGATTGCTGTTCACGTCGAGCACCGGCGCCATGTTCATGTTCACGCCCACCGCCCTCAGCTCTTTGGCAATGGTGGCTGCAGCGGCATAGGCCAATTCAGTTGAGTTGTAACGACCCAATAGGCTGCAGGGAGGGAAGATGGTAAAGCCTTTCGGTAGACGAGAGACCCGCCCACCTTCCTGATCGATCGAGATTATAAGCGGCGAATGGGGGCTGCAGGCCTGCAAGTCGTTGGTCAGGTCAACCATCTGCTCGACGGATTCCAGATTCCGCGAGAATAAAATGACCCCGCCCGGCTTGTATTTTTTGATGAACGAGGCCAGATCCGGCGTCACCGACGTGCCCAGAAATCCGATCATGAAGAGCTGTCCGATCTTATCGCGTGAGGTCATAAAATCCTTCGGCAGGCTGTTGATAAAGTCCGCCAGCTTCGTTCTCAACA
>NEWP02000014.1:27128-68077 GCA_002869895.2 Nitrospira sp. CG24E
AATCTGGCGCCGGGGGTCTCCGACGCCAAGCGGATACATCGACTGATAAGAAATGATGATGTGCATGATAAGGCAGACTGTATGCGCAGCACAGATCCCCTGTACGGGGATAACGTGCAGGTAGGAGTTATTGGGGCGTTCATCATTGTAAAGTCAGACGTCTTCATTCGGTTCAACCTAAGGAGGCAAGTATGAAGCAGGGAACACGAACCCTCGTGACGCTGAGCGTCACATCGGTATTCGCGCTGACCGTCGGGATGTCTACGGCCTGGGCCAATGAGCCAGGCTACTACGGCAAAGAAGGACACGGAGGCGGCGGGCATAGTTCGATGGGCGGACATGGCGCGGACATGATGCACAACAGCACGGGCCATTTGATCCGGCATCTGCTCAAGCATGAAAAAGACATCGGGCTCACCGCGGAGCAGGTCACGAAACTCAAAGACATGCAGCTTAATCTGGACAAGACCCGTATCAAGACTGAGGCCGATATCCAGGTTGCGGAGCGCGAGTTGAAAGCCCTCACCGAGGATGAGAAATCCGATCTGGCCGCAATCGAAGCCAAGTTGCTCCGTCCCCAGCCTCTTCTGACCGACGCAGATCTTCTCCTCTATAATCTCATCCGTTTGGCCGTGGAAGACCACTATCTGGTTTTTGCGAGGGTTCCGCTCTGGTCTCTTGTCAGCGTCGAGGCGGATGGAAAGGTTCGGTTGCAGGTGTTGCGACAGATCGCGCTGAAGCAACTCGATTTTGTGTTGGTCCACCCAGGAACGAAGGTTGCCGAGCAGGTTGTGCTGCTTGAGGACGGTTTCCCTCCTCAGCCTCATGAGATCTCACGGAGACAGGATATCCAATCTGTCCTACAGGCAGCCGGCATCACATTGACCATCTTGAAGCCCCATACCTCCTATACGGTGCTTCAACTGGCTCAGTTGCTTGGCGTCGGTGAGGACGAGTGACTGCTCCTGCATATTGCCGACGCGTTGTTTGGCGATAATGAAATAACGCTAGTCGGAAGAGCTGTTGCCGGTTAGTTGGGGGGTCGGCTCCGTATCTCGCATCGGCGCCGCGTCGAGGGCCTTTCTTGCCAGCTCTGCTTCAGGGCTTTCAGGATATTCATCGATCACTCGTTCGAACATCGTCCGGGCCTTCTCGTGATCCTTCAGTCTGGAGTAACTTTGCCCGATCTTCAAGGTCGAGGCGGCAAGCTTCGGGCTGAGAGGGTAGTAGGACACAACGTGGTAGAAAGACTTCAGGGCGTCCTTGTATCGCCCTAATCGGTACTGACATTCTCCCATCCAATATTGTGCGTTGGCTGCCAGCGAAGATTGCCCGTGGAGTTCGAGGAAGAATCGAAAACCAGCCAGCGCTGCCTCGTAGTCCTTGTGTTTGTACTCCTCCATCACTCGTTCATAGAGGTGCCGAGTGGAATCCTGTTTGTTGGGGGGAGAAGCCAGGGCTAGATTGAGAGAGAACAGGATCGCTACCACTCCTGAGAGCAGGGTCATCAGCGTCTTCATGGTCATACCTCCGTACTGCTCGGCAAGGTCTCGGCACTTTTTCTCTTAATGGGTAAGGCAATCGCCGTGCCACCATGCGATGATCCGATACAGCTAAAACCCATGTGAATCCATGAGCTTGGCGCCATTCGAGGTCAGTAGATGTCTCGCACTGTCGCCTGCCTGTCCCCAAGTGAGCGACAGATTTGTACGATCTGTGCCGGTGTTTTCCCGCTTGACAGAATGGAGGAGGTAGCTCGTACAGTGGCTTGAGTAAACGGTTTGTGGCCAACGTGACTTGTATGCGAGCAAATAATGCTGCCCGGTAGCTCAGATCAGGTTCTCCAGAAGAGAACGGTACGGTGAATGGAGTTGGACATGATGACTGATCCTCCCGCTAGCCCACTCGGCGGAAAGACCCTGATCGTCGACGCGAAGGACGGTGATTCGTACCCGCGACCCAGCGCAGCATTACTCGATGCAGGCGAATATGACCAAGTCTTTGTCTGCCCTGGAACCTATGAGGACAAAGTGTTTATCACGGGGCGACCGATTCATTTGGTGGGGGCTGGTCGAGATGCGGTGCAGATTTTTTCCCGTCGTGGGGGGCCTCTCTATCTCCAGCAGGTTCCGAGTGGTCGCATCTCCGGTATTACGTTTCGATACGTCGGCAGCGATCAGCATTCAGCGATGAACCTGCTCGACTCTTCTTGTGCGGTGACACAGTGCCGTGCCATGGAGGGAATTTTGTCCGGCGTCGTGATTTATGGTCCGCAATCACGATTGACATTTGTCGAGAACGAAGTCTGTGGCAACCGCGAATCGGGGGTCTTTGTGTTTGCCGGGGCACAGCCGAGGATCGCCGATAATGTCTGCAGGGCCAACCATCATTTTGGTATTGCAGTGCGCGACTCTGGGAGCCATCCGGAACTCGTACGGAACCAGTGCCGAGAGAATATGTTGAGCGGGATTCTGCTTTTTCATCACGCGGCAGGACTTCTTGTCGACAATAGATGCAGCGGGAATCAGCATTGGGGGTTGGTGATGACTCCTGACTGTAGCCCTATTCCCGATCGTGAGGGGCTCGATACTTCAAACATTCTGGTCCCTAATCCACGCGGGCCTCTGATTGTGACGGATCAGCCGCTGGGGGACATCGGACGATGAGCAGATAGATTATCGATGACAGAGGGGATCAGTTCAGCAAGCACAAAGGCTGAGTCCGAGAGGAGTGCGACCGTGCGACGTAGTTTGCTATCGACCTCGGCCGCGGTATCCGCGCATTATGGAAGCGGATTGGTCGAGTGAGTTTCTGATACCTGGTGAAGGTGAAATGCGCTGCCGCCTTGCTGCTTCGCTCGATACATAGCTGTGTCTGCATGTTTCAATAACTCGTCGACCGGGTGATCGTCCTGAGGATAAATCGTAACTCCAATGCTGATGCCAATGGAGATGTGCTGCATCTTCAATTCAAAGGGCGTGGCAATGGATTCCGTGATGCGGGTTGCCACCATCAGAATATTCTGTTCGGACGTGACTCCCTCAAGAATGATCGTAAACTCGTCTCCACCCATTCGGGCTACGGTATCGACTTCCCTTACACAGGCTTTCAGTCGTTCGGAGACGGTCTTGAGTAGTTCGTCGCCCATATCGTGCCCGAAGGTATCGTTCACCGCCTTGAATCGATCCAGATCGAGGAGCATGAGACCCATCGGTTGGTTCAAACGCTTGCTCCGAGCCATCGCTTGAACCAGTCGATCGCGGAAAAGGCTGCGGTTTACTAGACCGGTCAAGTGATCGTATTGTGCCAGGTAGGTGAGGTGCTCTTCAGAACGTTTCCGTTCAATGGCATAACGGACTGAACGAGCCAACAGCTCAGGATGGCCTTGACCTTTGACGAGGTAATCCTGCGCTCCCTGCTGGACCGCCTGAAGAGCCAGACTTTGATCGCTCACGCCGCTCAGGACGACGACGGGGATCGTCGGGCTAGTGGCATGGACCTGCCTGACTGTCGGGAGACCGAATGCATCCGGTAGTGACAGGTCCAACAGTACGGCATCGAATCGCTCACGGCTCAGAAGTGCGAGCCCTTCTCCCAACGTTTTCGTCCGTGTAATCTTGAACTCATCGATGCTCCATTCAGTGAGGAGATCCTGTGTGAGCTGAGCGTCGACGTCGTTGTCTTCAACAAGAAGCACGTTGATCATCTGACACCCTGGGTCTCGCGTGAGTTTTTGGTCCAGTTCATCGTTGCTAGCCCGGACGACTCGTCTGCGACAAGGCCGTCACTATGAGGAATCGATTATAGCTAGGACGCAGGGGAGGATATACAAAATGCGAAAATACGGCTAGGGCCGTTCTTTCCCGGCAAAATACTGACCGCCCCTTGTAAGGACCTGCACCAATGAAACTACGCAGGGCGGTCAGAAGAATCACTGCACCACCTGGAATGAAGGCGGCGTGGTTTTACCCTACATGGAGTGCTTCAGCCCGTCGACGAACTTCTTCGGCCTTTTGAGATTGTCCGAGGTTATCGTAAAGTGAGGCAATATTCGCATGCAAGTGGGACAGGAGCTGTCCCAGCTGTGCTTCCTGTGCGATCACGTTCGCTTCCAGCGCCAGTTTCTTTTCCTCACTCCGTCGGAATCGTTCCTCAAGCCGCTGTACAAGCTGGACCCAGCCCTTGACCTTGCCGGAATCCAAGTCCGGTATGGTCGGCAATGCTTCGGCGCGATCGAGAGATTTTTCGGCTTGATTCATCCAATTAATGAAGATCAAAAAATCACCAAGCGTAATTTTTAGTGCGGACGAGGCGCCTTCTTCTTCGATAACCAGATCTTCCATTACAACTCCTTGTGCAGGACATTATTCTTAATAGTGGGTGTCAGCTATACGAAATACTTCCGCCAAGTCGCCAGCGAACTGCTCTACTGCCGGACGTGAAAAGCGAGCAAGAAAACGAGCCACCTCCTTTCTTGTCTGGTCTTTGGCAGGAAACGGCAAGCAGGTTCAAGAGTTGGTAACCTATGGGCTACATCATATGGGGTTGGCGAAGTAATACTGTGCCAACAGTGGTATTGTCAAGAGATCCCTAGAGGCATTGATACGCAGAGATCTTTTCCAAACTATTCACTGTGGCCGAACTCAAGAGGCAGGGAAAGGAAGCGACAACTATCCTTGAGGAGACAGGGGTGGCACGTTTGGATAGGCTCCGCGTGGCAGACGTTGAGGACCGATTATTCCTTCGCAGGCATACCCTGGTTCGAAAGGCCAGAGGAGGGATCGACCCTGCCAAGAACCCCTTACCCGGATCGTGCCGACCGACACTCCAAGCCGGGCTGCTTCTTCGCCTATTGTGGAGAGGCAGCCTTCGTAGGTATATGCGCGGCGACCAAGCATGATCGGCTGGCCTGTCTGGCTATGGAACACAGTGTAGGGCTCGGCGCAACCTACCACGAGCAGTGTCATGCTAAGCAGTAGAACTCTCGTCATCCGTCCGCTCGTTTACTAGGGATAGACACGTTGAATACGGTTCCCTCTCCCACGTAAGTCTCACCGGCAAAGATAACAGGGAAATCTGTGTGGACCCGTTCGCAGTATCTCAGTTTCACCATGATGCCTGCTCTTTCTCGGTCAGACGGGCGGGAGGCCAAAGGTACCATATCCTTTCCCCAGCACGCGAGGGGGCCCCTCGTTTGGGGGCTTGGGATAGGGGATATTGGGAACCTCCAACAGCATTCTTAACATCCTTCAGCAAACTGCAAAGTGCGGCAAGAGGAACCAAAAAAAGGACCACTCCACTCTCATCCCCCTACGAAAGTTGGGATCGACAGGTAATCTTAAGTTATTGAAATTGTGGAGCATGATGTTATGTTTCATTTTCTGTCAGTCGGCATGGAACCTGCGCTTACAGCGTCATAGTACGAGCGAAATTTTCGAAGAATCTAAACGGTGCGCCGCTGGGGTACAGAGGTCTTGGCAGAGGGAGGAAGCAAAGATGAAAAGGGTCGAGATTCAAACCGAACGATATAGAGAAGAAGCACAGCTCCTGACCGTTGGCTTTAAGGGCTTCTCCATGCTCCTCATGTCCCTGATTGTGATGCCGATGGCGCTTTCAGTACCCTTTGCGCAAGCTGGTACACCGGCCTCTGGATACGATGGCCCTAAGGATCTGGGAAGCCGAATAGATGTGACAACAGGCAAGTCTGTCGCAGCAGTCCGCCACAAGGCACGGTATCACCGTGGTTTGGCAGATCTAGAGCTTGAGCATGCGGTCAATCGTGCGGCTCAATTGCACCATGTTCAACCGGCCTTGCTCCTTGCGGTGATCAAGGCTGAGTCTTCCTTTAATCCGATCGCGATTTCGAAGGCAGGAGCGGTAGGGCTTATGCAGTTGATTCCGGAAACCGCTATCCGGCACGGTGTGCGCAACCTCTACGATACGAATGATAACATCGCTGGTGGGGCCAAGCACCTGCGCTATCTCCTAGACCGGTTCCACGGAAACACCCGATTAGCCTTGGCAGCCTATAACGCGGGTGAACGCAAGGTGGATCACTATGGACAGATCCCACCCTATAAAGAGACACAGGATTATGTAAAAAAGGTGCTTGTATACTACCGCAGCTACAAGAAGGATGGTTGGATCATGCCGGTGGTGATGCCTGCCTCCTCTATACACGCAGGCCGTCCGTACTAATCGATTGCTCCGTGGGTGTCGGAAGAACGAAGCAGGTGGATAGTCAGGCATCTGCTATCAGACGGATCTCCGAGTGGGCGCTTACCGAGGTGTCTCAAGAACGGCAATCAGTGCCCGGTAGGTCAGCTCACGAGTTCTGGCCTTCGACAATGGCAGGTCACTGCTGTTTATATCCAACCACACACGTTCTGTTACCTGGGCACGAGCGTCGTTACACAGTCCCCACATCTGATGGAGAAACCCGTCCGGCAATCCAACTTGCATCCCTTCGGATTCGATGCGATCGTCCAGAATGGCCAACAAGTCGGACAGGGCCTGATCCGACCGATAGGGTGTTGCGGAAAAGCCGAAGGAGGCATGGGCCGCCATCTCTTGTTCCGCTTGCACGACCAGATCGCTCATGTATTCTTTGAGTAGGCCTACTACATGACCGGATAACGCCATGCGGTTCTCCTTCCCTCGCATTATGCGGATCTGTGGGATAGGGAGCAAGAATCGTCGCGAAGTTAAGACGAGTAAAGCAACTCACTATTGACAACCTTCCTATAGTTCTATAGGCTTTTGCCATTGCTGGTTCTCTGAGTTTTTTCAGAGAGAAACAGAATCATCCGAGAATTCTAGACTGTATACGCAGTTGTAGTAAAAACGATTCCACAATACTCATTGGTGCTTCGGATCTGAGGAATGGTGGAGAGTAGGAACTCGGCGAAGGCCGAAGTGCTTGCAAGCCCGAAGACCTGCCAGCATTCGGTTTGGGGGAAACATCCGGAGCTGGTTCGACCTATGAACCCTTGCAAGAGGCCGATAGATCTGAGCTGCCTCGGATTCTAATCCCCCAATTCTGTGCCCGTTCTGGATTCACGACCGACCCTCCCGCATGGCTGTTCTGTTACCCGTGGGGGTAAAAGTTGGTCCGAGATTCACTCATGTATCTAGGCGCATCTCGGCTGACAACTTCTCCTCGCGGTCTATGCACATGGTGATCTCTTTTGGACAATCAATGACGGAGGAGGACTTGCATATTCGGCAAACCTGCCGGAGGAGTCAACCGCCTCATAGTCCTGCCGGAGACAGTTCCACCCGACGACACCATCCGACGAACGCCCTCAGAGCGATCCTCAATTCGATACTAGCATGGAGATGACTGCTTGGGTGCTCATCGTGGGTAAGGAGTCGATACAGGTCATCGTGTATCCGGAAGGAACGAGAGTTTCAGTATGAGCTCTGTCGCGTATCGCCCCGATGGGCCCGCCCAAGATAATGCTTGGAAGGAAGTATTTCAGCAGTGGGACAATATCCCATTTCTGACCGTTCATGTCATGTGTCTTGGGGCTTTCCTGACCGGATTTCAACCGGAGTGGCTTCTGTTAGCCATCGGCAGCTATTATCTAAGAATGGTTGGCGTTACGGCCGGCTACCACCGCTATTTCTCCCATAGGTCGTACAAGACCAGCCGGGTATTTCAGTTTCTGCTGGCGTTTCTGGCCATGACCTCTGCCCAAAAGGGTGTGCTCTGGTGGGCGGCGCACCACCGGCACCATCACAGATATTCAGACCGGCAAGAAGACTTCCATTCCCCGCTGCAGCGGGGATTCTGGTTCTCTCACGTCGGCTGGACCCTGTCAGAAAAATATATGCAGGCAGATTTGAGTCTCGTAAAGGACTTCGCCCAATACCCTGAAATTTCCTTTCTCAACCGGTTTTACTTTATCCCGCCGGCTCTCTATGGCCTGCTGATCTATATGATCTGGGGGTTCCCGGGCTTGATCTGGGGCTTTTTTATTTCAACGACCGCACTGTATCATTGCACGTTCTTCATCAATTCCCTGACGCACATGGTCGGCCGGATCAGGTATCGGTCCGGCGACGGCAGTCGAAATAGTTTTATTCTCGCGATTCTCTGCTGCGGAGAAGGCTGGCATAACAACCACCATTACTATCAATCGGCTGTCAATCAAGGCTGGTTCTGGTGGGAAATAGACTTTACCTATTACACATTAGTCGTCCTTTCATGGCTTGGGATCGTATGGGATTTGAGAGCCCCTCCTGAACACATCAAAGCCGGCACTATTGTCGCAGAGAGTGCCAATACGACCAATACGATAGGACAGTAGTTCATCGGTCGGGCCATCAGGAAGGCACGGTTTCAGAATGCAGGCACAACTTCAGTCAACAAGGACGATCCTTCCCATGAAACAGAAACAGGTCATTCAGCAATTGCTCGATAAGGCGGTGGTGCAAATCGACGGCAGCCAGCCTGGGGATATCCAGGTCCACAACGATGGACTCTACAACCGTGTCTTGACCGAGGGTTCATTGGGACTGGGCGAGTCCTATATGGACGGATGGTGGGATTCGGTGCAGCTCGATGAGTTCTTTTCAAAAATTCACAGCGCCAATCTCGACGATACGGTCGTCGACAAGCGCCTGATTTACAATGCGCTCAAAGCCCGTGTTTTCAATATGCAAAACAAGCGGCTGTCCAAGAGAGTGGCGCATGAGCACTACGATTTGGATACGGAGTTTTATGAGAAAATGCTGGGCCCAAGCATGCAATACACCTGTGCCTACTGGAAACGGGCGCAGACGCTGACCGAGGCACAGGAGCACAAGCTCGACCTGGTCTGTCAAAAACTGCAACTTCGTAAGGGCGAACGTGTACTCGAACTTGGATGTGGATGGGGAGGCTTTGCCCGCCACGCAGCCACTAAGTACGGCTGTTCAGTGGTGGCCTATAATATTTCCTCCCAGCAGGTCGCATACGCACGTCGCTGGAATGCCGGCCTTCCTGTCGAAATCATTCAGGACGACTACCGGACGGCTACAGGTGAATTCGATAAGGTGGCGGCGATCGGTCTGTGCGAGCATGTGGGGTACAAGAACTATCGCACGCTTATGGAAACCGTTCACCGCACGTTGAAGCGGCGAGGTCTGTTTTTGCTCCATACGATCGGCAACAATAAATCGGTGCTGACGTCCGATCCCTGGTTCGACAAATATATTTTCCCAGGCGGCATGCTTCCCTCGGTTGCGCAACTCAGTACTTCGATGGACGGACTGTTCGTGCTGGAAGACTGGCACAATTTCGGCCCCGATTATGACAGAACTCTCATGGCCTGGTACCACAACGTGAATCTTCATTGGGATGAATTCAAGTCCAAGTTCGACGAGCGCTTCCATCGGGCCTGGCACTACTATCTCCAGTCTCTCGCCGGAGCATTCCGAGCCAGAAGAATCCATCTATGGCAAGTGGTGATGTCCAAAGATGGCATCTTGGGCGGCTATGAGCCGGTTCGATAGACCACATGATTTCTGTTGAAGAGTACGCCGGTAAACGCGCACATGTGCTCAGGTCCCTCCCTGGGACCGGCGCAACCGAGCCCCTCGCCCTTGCCAAATCGTCGTCCAACCTGTTTCGGCACCGTGCGCAGAAGTGCGTGCATCAGCTGGATCTGCGCGCGTTCAACCATGTGCTGCACATCAACGAAGAGGAACGGTATGCGGAAGTCGAAGGTCTGACGACCTATGAGGAACTGGTTCGGGAAACGCTCGCCTTCAATTTGATGCCGGCCGTCGTGCCTCAGCTCAAGACCATCACCATCGGTGGGGCCATTGCCGGAATCGGAATCGAGTCCTCATCCTTTAAATATGGTTTTGTGCATGAGACGATGCAGGAACTCGAGGTATTGTTTCCCGATGGAGAGGTCGTGGTGGCCACCCGTGAGAATGAACACCGGGACCTATTTTTTGGCTTTCCCAACTCCTACGGCACACTCGGCTATGCACTGCGGGTCAAGATTGCCCTCATCCCTGTCAAGCCGTTCGTCAAGCTGACGCATCACCGGTACACGGACCTGGAATCCTGCTTTCAGGCGATGGCACGCCTATGCAAAGACGGGACTGTGGATTTCGTAGACGGGACGATGTTTCACGGCCAAGAACTCTACATTACGACCGGCCAATTTGTTGACCGTGCGGAATGGCTCAGCGACTATACCTATCTGCAGATCTATTACCAATCGATTCCGAGCAGAACGACGGACTATCTGACGATCCACGATTACATTTGGCGTTGGGATACCGATTGGTTCTGGTGTTCCAAACATTTTCTCCTGCAATATCCGCTGATGCGGCGCATGTGGGGAAAGGAACGGCTGCGTTCGTCTGTGTATTGGAAGCTCTGGAAACGATTTAATGCATGTCCCGTCACCAATCTCATGGCCAGGGCGATCGAAGGACGACAAGAGTCTGTCATCCAGGATGTCGAAGTGCCGATTGAACAGGCCCCTCGGTTCGCACAGTTCTTCAATGAGCAGATCGGAATCAAGCCCGTCTGGATCTGTCCGGTGGCCCCATTTGATCCATCTGCGGCCTATGCGTTGTATCCGATGAATCCCCAGAAGCTCTATGTCAATTTTGGCTTTTGGGACTCGGTGAAGACGACACACGACGATGGCCATTTCAATAAGATGATAGAGGCCAAGGTGAGTGAGCTTGGCGGCCATAAGTCGCTCTATTCAAACTCGTACTATTCGAAAGAAGAATTTGGACGATTGTACAGTGCAAGCGAGTACCTCCGATTAAAGGCCAGATATGACCCCAAGGGTAAACTCAAACATCTCTATGAAAAGTGCGTGCTCAAACAGTGATGTCTAATCCGATTCCTTCCTCGCCCCATCGTAACGTGCTTCCGCTTTTGTAGATCTCAGCGTAGACTGTCGAAAGTTTCCCTGCGGCAGTATCTCCTCGACGGGGGGAATGTACAATCGCACCTCAGATCGCGCCGCTTTGTCTGGCGCGGCTATTCGTCAGAAAGGTGTGTTTGACCAGGCAATCAACGGTTCTCTATGATGCCGACGAGAAAAAGACGTGAGGAGAAGTTGTGCGATGATCGAACGATTTGAGGTAGCGCTGAACACACCCGCTGGACGGCTGACTACGGCCATCGATGTGCCGACAGGGTTTATCCCAATCACCTCGATCGTCCCGGTCTCACGCCGTCTCGGGGATGAAGCGGCACAGCTGGAAGTCCAGCAGGCCACCGCGGCAGGCCAGACAGTTTCTTGCAGAATCGGCTGTGCTGCCTGTTGTCGCATGCTGGTTCCACTTTCCGCGCCGGAAACATTTGCGCTGCGAGACTATGTGGATCAGTTGCCGGCGGATCGACGGGTGAGTCTGCTTCATCGTCTCAGCGATACGAAGGATCGTCTGAAGCAATCGGATCTGTGGGACCGGATGAACGACGTGGCAGAGGCTTCCAAACAGGTGCCGGATGAAGAGCTTGATCCGATCAACCAGTCCTACTATGCGCTGCGGATCCCCTGCTCCTATTTGGAAAATGAAACCTGTTCGATCTACGAGGCGCGTCCGGCTGCATGCCGAGAGCTTCTCGTCACCACACCGGCGGAACTCTGTCAGGATCTGGTGCAGAATCCGGTTACGCCCCTGCCGGTCTCAATGCGCATCAGCTCGATACTCGGACTCGTTTGGGGCACATTGACCGATTCGCCTCCTCGACTGATTCCGCTTCCGATGGCCTTGGAGTGGGCCGGGCGACATGAAGAGGAAGCCAGGAGAACCTGGCCTGGGTCATCTCTCTTGGACCAGGTCCTCGACAACATGTGGCGGTTTCTGAGCCAGGAGTTCACGAACAGGGGTAGAGCAGACGGTAAGGATCGATAGTTTATCAGCAAGCCGATTGTCTATCTGAGAAGGAGGAGCGAAGAGATGAAGAGTCCCGTCATCGTCTGTTTAGACTTGGAAGGTGTACTGGTGCCGGAGATCTGGATCAACGTCGCGCTCAAGACCGGCATCGAGGAATTGAAAATCACCACTCGCGAAATGCCGGATTACAATGCCTTGATGAAACGACGGCTGGCCATTCTGGATCAGCACAGGCTCACCATTCACGACATCCAGGCGGTCATCGATAAGATGGGTCCATTGGAAGGCGCGGTCGATTTTGTCTCTTGGCTCCGCGAGCGATGCCAGGTGATCATTTTGTCAGATACCTTCTATCAGTTTGCCCAACCGTTGATGCGGCAACTGGGATTCCCGACGCTTTTCTGCAATCAGCTGGAGATCGACCAAGTAGGCCGTATCGTCAATTTCCACATGCGGATGCAGAACCAAAAGAAACACTCAGTGGCTTCGCTCAAATCGCTCAACTTTCACGTCCTGGCTGCCGGCGATGCCTACAATGACACTGCCATGTTAGGGGAGGCCCACGCGGGATTCTTCTTCTGCCCTCCGGAGCATCTCCCCAAGGAGTTTCCTCAGTTCCCCGTGACGAAGACCTATGGGGAACTGCAAGCGCGTTTTGCAGAGGCAGGGAATCTGAAATAGCTTTCAGCCGTCAGCGATCAGCTTTCAGCTTAAGCGGAAACCACATACAGATGCGAGACTTCAGGCGACTCAAGGTTTGGGAGAAGGCTCACGAGTTAAGTTTGGCGATCTACAAAGCTACGGCGACTTTTTCCCAACAGGAACTGTTTGGCCTAACCAGTCAGCTAAGACGTGCCGCAGTGTCGATACCAGCGAACATTGCGGAGGGTTGTGGAAGGAGCGGCGAACCAGAGTTGGCTCGATTTTTAAGAATTGTGCTTGGATCGGCAAGCGAACGTGAATACCATATTATTCTGTCAACCGACCTATGTTACCTCAATAAATCCGTTAGCCAACACCTCCTGAAGCAAGTGACAGACGTGAAACGCATGCTGGCCTCGCTCGTTCAGAAGCTGACGGCTGAACGCTGATGGCTGATAGCTATCGCTCTCCGTTGACCACCTGCAGTACACGTCTGCCATACCGTTCCGCCTTCAGGGGACCGATGCCAGGAACCTCCAATAGCGCAGCGGATGTCACAGGCCTGTAGCCGGCAATGGCCTTCAATGTTTTATCGTGAAAGATCAAAAACGGCGCAACGTCTTCCTCTTCGGCCAGCTCCGTGCGGAGTTGCCGGAGCCGCTCAAAGAGCTGCGGGTC
Organism: Nitrospira sp. CG24E; assembly: GCA_002869895.2. Classification (GTDB taxonomy): domain Bacteria; phylum Nitrospirota; class Nitrospiria; order Nitrospirales; family Nitrospiraceae; genus Palsa-1315. Next base: position 40,311 of record NEWP02000014.1, read on the forward strand.
TGCGGGCGAGACAAGCGGAGCAGCGACAGGCGCGGCCTTCTCGCGGAGTTGCGGTTTCACAGGAAAATCAGGCTGAGTCTCCTCTGTCTGCTTCAATGCCACTGCGCCGATCCCTTGCAAGATCTCTTGTCCTTTGCCGGTTACATCGAGAGTAGGATACTCCGTGCCTTCAACCTGCAGATGCCCTGAGTCAATCAGAGCCTTTACCAGGCTTGTCACAGCCTGCTTGGTCTGTGTCCGGCAGGTTCCGTATGTCGGACAGTCTTCCGCGCTATAGGTCAGCATCGCTTTCGAACGGCTCCCGCGGAGAATCTCCACGATCCGACTCACGCCGAACCGCCCCCTGCACCAGGACACAGTCTCCAAGATGGCCCTTGAGGATGCGACGTCATCAAGGGGAACCTCTCTGCTCAATTTTCGTGGCGGCGCCGTACAGCGATCGCAGAGGCCGCAGGGGCCCAAGGCCCGCTCATCTTCATCGCTGAAGTATTCAAGAATCGCGAGTTGCCGGCAGGTCTGCACCGAGACGTACCCTAGCATTTCTTGGAGCAGCGTTTTCATCCGTACGGCGCGATCAGCACCTTCGGGATCGTTCGACGCCTGCTGAATGAAATATTCCTGCGTGGCCAGATCCCGTTCGTGGAACAGCAGCACGCAGGCAGCGGGCCGTCCGTCACGCCCGGCCCGCCCGACCTCCTGGTAATAGGCCTCCACACTGCCAGGAATGTCGAAATGGACGACCAACCGGACGTCAGATTTATCGATGCCCATGCCGAAGGCGTTCGTCGCAGCAAGAATTCTCAGCGTCCCCCGTCGAAATTCGTCATGCACGAGCCGCCGTTCCTCATCGGAGAGACCTGCATGGTAATAGCCGACCGACTGGTGAGACTGTCCCAGCCATTCCGCTACCTCTTCCACCCCACGCCGTGTGGCGCAATAAATCAGGATCGTGCCTTTCTCCGTCTCACGAACCAGACGCTCCAACGTCGCCAGTTTTTCCTGGCGCGACTGGCAGAGACGGACAGATAAGGCAAGATTGGCTCGACGGAACCCTGCGACCAATTTGAACGGATCGCGGAGCGATAATCGTTTGCACAGATCCGTTTGCACGCGGGCCGTGGCTGTCGCGGTCAGAGCCAGGCAGGGAGGATTGGTCAATTCCTGGCGCAAGCGGCCGATCTTGAGATAGTCGGGCCTGAAGTCGTGGCCCCACTGAGAAATACAGTGCGCTTCGTCGACTACCAGTAATGAGACCCAGAGCGAACGCAAGAGCTGAAGAAATCCCTCATGCTGCATTCGTTCCGGCGCCAGATAGAGCAACTGAAGGCGCTTCTGATGGAGATCCTGAGTCACGCGGCTCTTTTCAAGTCCGGTCAGACCCGAATGAAACGCCGCCGCTGCGATGTTCCGCTGCTTCATGGCGGCTACTTGATCTTGCATCAAAGCGATGAGCGGAGAAATGACCAGAGTCAGCCCTGGTAACAGGGTTGCAGGAAATTGATAACAGAGCGATTTCCCCTGCCCGGTCGGCATGACCGCCATCGCATCGCGCCCAGCCAACACCGCGCGAATGACCTCCTCCTGGCCAGGTCGAAACTTTTCGAAGCCGAACTGGTCGTTGAGTTGTCTGGTCAGATCATCCACGGTGAGATCATAGAAACGATGGACGGTTGGAGAGCATGGACGCGAAGGGAGTATAGAGGACCGACTCACCGTGGGCAAGTCGAACGAGCCGAGATGGGAAGATCAACTCTCAACCCTTAGCCCGCCTTATTCATGAACACTTCTGCTGCAATCGCGGATTCGCTGCTGCGACGCGCCTTCGGCTGGCAGGCTCGCCACGCGACTGCGCGATTTCGCGATGAACTGTCATGAATAATGCGGGCTAGGTTCGTCTCAGAGAGAGATGGTTGGGGGACAGGCCAGTCGCAGGACAAGCGGTTTAGGAATGTGAGTAAGACGTTTTTAAAAAGGCTCGGTGTTTCAAATGGTTTCCCCGTTTTTTATTGATATTCACACGACATCCGATCTCAGAATGACCCACTGTGATCCGCGAAGACCCTTAATGACAGGCTCTCAGGATATGTCAAATTCCTTGAGAAATCGACCATGGTTTGGAAGGTCTTTAGCGGGCTACCGAACACTGTATGCACACCGAGGTTGCACTGGTCTGTACGCTTCAGATACCACGCAGGATAATGGAGCGCGACAGGCTAGGCCCGTGAGACCAGTTGATCTGGTTCATCTGGTTTGTTTTGTTCGTCTGCTTAGACTCGCTCAACCAAATAAACCAAGCAGTATGCTCAAAAAAGCTGTCAGCAAGGCCGCAGCGAGCGAAGAGGAGAGGAGAGGCGTACGCTTCAGTACGTTGAGCCTCTAAGCGATGCGAGAACGCCGCTGGCAGATTTTTTCAGCATCCTGCTAGAAGAATCAGCGGGGTCGAACAAAGGCGTGGAAGTAATCCACTGGGCTTGGCGGTGCAGTCAGGGGAATCATGAATGATTCAGGCTCGTAGCCAATGTCTTCGAGGTCTTTCGAGGCTAATGTCAGCTCTTCCTCCGTGAGATAGGAGACCGTGTCCGGAACGCCTGTCGGCGCGAGTGAACGCACAAGAGCCTGGAGCGTTTCACGTTCCTCCGGCGGCATCTCCAACGGAAGGGGGAAGTCCAGAAGGCGGGCATAGGGACTCCGATAAGTCTGGTTCAATGCACGGAGGGTCTTGAGCATCAAACGATCCTGCTCCCACTGCGTCATTCTCGTACCGACGGAGGGATGGGTCGCGATGAGATCCATGAGGGTCACAACGTTGGTTCCCAAGCTTTGCCCCACGAACTCACGCTGGCTCTCCAGTGTCATCGTGCCGGCCTCCAATTGCTTCGTGACCGTTTCAGCCAATGCGAAGTTGACCATGAAGCTCTGTTGCCCCCCGAATTGCCCGTAACAGGGCTTTCCCGGATCGTTGAGCACCTTCATATCCGCTGTGCCGGCGTCGAAACTGCTGAACCCGATCGCATCGGGAGCCAAGAGACGCTTGGCCTCTTTAATCGTGGCATAGGCCCCCAGATTGACGGGCACCACCACCTGTTCATCGATGCGTTTGAGAAATTCCGTGATCGTCTTGCGGTAGGGAACCTCTTTCCATTCGACAGTCCGATATTCACGCTCCCAGACCAGGTCGTCGAGGAAGGGGGGAAAGCGCTTGAGCGCCTCCACGTCCATGGCATCGAACGATCGGACAAAAGAGGCCCAGTCAGAAATTTTCGCATGAGCGACTTCGCTCAGGTTCGGACGGAGATATTCTTCTTCGACCTCGTTCGCCTGACGCGACATCAATTTCGTCGGGAGATCGTTCCACAATTCGTTACAGATGATGCGATCGACGCTACCGTCCGCCATCGCATCGAGCTGACCTACTGTCCCACAATAGGTCTCGACCAAGTCGCGATGGGACGAGAGTTCCGGGTGAGCCAGAGCCGCATCGAGCACCGCTTGCTCCCAATCGACCAACAGATAGTGGATGCGGGGATAGACCACTCCATCCCTATCGAGGGTCTTGAGATGGCTCAAGAAACAGGCTGCGAGATTGCCGTTGCCGGGACCCCATTCCATGACAGTAAGGGGCGACGGAGGGGATAGGGGGGTAGCCGGGGTATCGGTATCACCGGATTTTGTGCTACCGCGCTGTCCCATTACCCCTTTACCCCGAGCCTTCTCACGTTTCACCACCTTTTCAAAGTAGTCCGCCGCAAGAGCATGGGCAAGGCGATAGTCGGCTGAGGCAAACGTTTGATAGAAGCTGCGAATCTGATCGCCCCGGAAGCGATAGAAGAGGGTATTGATATGGACTTGCCACTGATCGACCGGCTTATAGTCGCCGATGAGCTGGGGTAGAGCGTCTGCGTCCTGTAACATCACACAATCCTGGGAGAACCCTTGCGTCTCACTCGTCCCGCCGTCTTGACGTCTCGTTTCAAAGCTGTTGGATGTTAGCAGATGGCGGGAAACAGCCGCAACGGGCCATCCTCCAGCTAGCAGCCGTCAACTCTCGGCCATCAGTTTCCTATATCCTTGACAGTCCCGGCCGGTCAGTGTACCAAGACTCTATGGCAGCAGGCACGAGACGAGCGGGGCGAAGGGCGACCGCAACGGTCATGTTCAGCCTCCTATCTGCCTGGTCGATACTCGTCGCCGCAGAGTTACCGGTCACCAAGAATTCTTCGATCTCTGATTTTCAGAACCGTTCTGAAGACGTCACTCCTTACAATTTTGACGCCCCGCCGCAGGGCCTATTCCGCACCATTACGATGGCAGAAGGATTCGATGAAGAACTGGGCTTTCAGCGTACACACCAAATTGTACCGGTGAAACCGACCGACCGGTTCCGTCCCGATACCCCTGCTGTCTTCATCGTGTTTCAACTCCATCAGCACTATCAGGGGTTCCAGGTGTTTGGACGCTGCTACCCGGAAGCAGTAGCCGGCCTCGATCCCGCTGCAATCGTCGGGCAAGATGCCATGCTTATTGCGCTGGAGGATGACAGCGGCTACCTCACGCTCTCCCCTCCACAGAACGTATGGAAACCAGGTCGATACAAAGTTGAAATCCACGTGGGAGAACAGGTGAACGAGATGACCATGATGGGTACGATGCGCTTCACGATTGCCGAGCCGGGGACGTGATGGGTGATCGGTGATGCGTGATGAGGAAAGACCAAATATTTCCCTCTCATCACTGTTCACTCATCACCCATCACTTCCGTCGTTTGACGCTCCCTCCGCTGTTCTGTAGAATGCCGAGGGAATGTGCGATTCCCCTTCTGCCTTAGGAATATCTGCTCCGCATGACCGTGCCATCCCATCCATGGGCTTCCGTCGTCATCCCCATCAAGGATGAACGGGACAATCTCGCTCCACTGACTGAGGGGCTCCTAAAGGTCATGGACTCCCACGAGACGTCACGGACACGCCCCTATGAGATTATCTTTGTGGACGACGGCAGCAGCGATGGCAGCAGCGAGATCATGGATCGGCTGGCCGCGCAATACCCCCAGGTTTCCACGTTTCATCTCGACCGAAATTACGGAAAGACCTGCGCACTCGACGCGGGCTTTAAACAGTCGACCGGAGAATTGATCGTCGCAATCGACGGCGATCTTCAGCAGGACAGCGAAGACATCTTGAAACTTATGGCCTACACAGACACCTACGATGTCGTGTGCGGGTGGCGACTCACCAGAGAGGATGGCCTGGTCAAAATGCTCTCGTCGCGCATCGCTAATCGTGTGCGGAATTTCTATACACACGACGGCATCCACGATACCGGCTGCCCGCTCAAAATATTCCGGCGTCCAGTGTTGGAACGCATCACGCTCTTCGAGGGCATGCATCGGTTCTTCCCGGCGCTTGCGCTCATGCATGGGTTTACTGTCACAGAGGTGCCGGTCCGGCATTACCCCCGTATCCACGGCGTCTCGAAATACGGCATGGGTAACCGGCTGTTTAAATCGCTCTACGATTTGATTGCCGTACGGTGGATGCAGACCAGAGTGCTGCGGTACGACTTCAGGAAGGGCGAGGGGCCAGTGGCTCGAGGCTAGAGGTGGGCAACAAGGGCTTTAAAGTGCTGTCTGGCAGAAGGCAAAAGATCTTGCCGTGCTGATTTACAGAGCAGCCAATAGCGAGATGAAGGACGTTGACTTCGGCCTAAGAGACCAAATGCGACGCAGCGCGGTGAGTGTTGCGAGCAATCTTGCCGAAGGAGACGAACGTGATACCGACAAGGAATCGGTTAGGTATTTCTTTATTGCCAAAGGCTCAGTCGCTGAATTACGCACCCAGCTTCAAATTGCGCATGAATCAGGCCGCCTCGACAAAACCATTTACGAGACACTCGAAACAGAATATGCCACACTGGGCAAAAGAATCGGCAAGCTCATCCAGGCAAGACGCGCAGCCCCTCGCCTCTAGCCCCTCACCTCTGGCCTGTCCATGAGCATCGAAACTATCTGGCTTGGCATCGGATTCTTCGGCCAAGCGCTGTTTTTTGGCCGCTGGGTCGTCCAATGGATTGCTTCTGAAAAAAAATCGGAGAGCCAGGTGCCTGTCTCGTTCTGGTACATGAGCCTGATCGGTGGACTTATCACGCTCGCCTATGCAATCTATCGAGTCGATCCGGTATTCATTGCGGGGCAGAGTATTGGGTCGTTCGTCTATATTCGCAATCTGATGCTGATCTCTCGCGCGAGCCAGGCGAACCATCCGGCCGGCCCCCCCTCTCCACGAACCTAGCCCCCATTACGCATGAACACTTCTGCTGCAATCGAGGATGTTCAGGCGAGAGGCACGGGGCCAGAGGCTAGGGGTACTCAGAAGGAATGTCTTTCCTCTCGCCCCGTGCCCCTCGCCCTTCACCTGACTTCTATGCGATTTCGCGACGAACTGTCATGCATAATGCAGGCTAACTCTTTGGAACCAAATATATTCAACGTATGCAGCCATTAAACAATCAGACCGATTCCATGACCACGACCGACCGTTCTCAGCAGGCGCTGATCCTCCTGGCCCTCCTTCTGCTGTCGGGGCTGTTGTTCTTCGTGGGACTCGGGGACATGGGCCTGACCGACCAGGACGAGGGACGAAACGCCGAGGCAGGGCGCGAGATGTTCGAGTCTGGGGATCGCCTGACACCGACATTCAACGGTGAACTACGAGTCGCAAAACCGGTCTTTATCTATTGGTTCATGGACCAGTCGTACCGCCTGTTCGGAGTCAATGCATTCGCCGCACGATTCCCCTCAGCCCTCTTCGGCGTGGGCTTGATCCTCATCCATTATCTATTCCTTGTGCACCAACGCAATCGAACGGTCGCTCTCTTCGGCGGCTTGATACTCTTGCTCAATCTGGAAATCCTTGGACTCGGACGTATGGCGCTGACGGACAGTGTCCTGATCTTCTTCACCACCGCGTCGCTGTACGGATTCTGGCTCGGGCTGCATGGAGAAGGCAGTGTGCGCCGCTGGATCTGGATGTTTTATATCGGTATGGCCATCGCCACGCTGACGAAGGGACCGGTCGGATTCGCCGTACCCCTTCTCGCAGGGGCACTCTATCTCACCTGGACCCGTCGCTGGCCCGAATATTGGGAAAAGGGATTTCCCCTTGCAGGCATGCTACTGTTCATTCTGCTCGCCGCACCCTGGTATGCAGCCATGTTCATCGTACATGGCGATGCCTATGCCTCCGGCGCGAAGGTCCATACGATCGGTCGATTCCTCAGCCCGATGGAAGGACATTATGGGACCATCCTCTTCTATTTTCCTGTCTTGCTCATCGGCTTCTTCCCTTGGAGCGCGCTGCTGCCTGTTCCGCTCTATCAGACCCTCAAAGAATGGTACCTGATACGCCGTGCACAAACACCGATAGGTCCCGCAGGAACGTCCGAACTCGACCTCTTTGTGACCCTCTGGGTTGTGGGCGTATTCCTATTCTTCACCGCATCTTCGACCCGTCTGCCTCATTACATTGGCCCCTTGTTTCCTGCCGCCGCCATATTGGCAGCCTCGTACTGGTCGCGATGCCTCCAAGATCCGACGACAAAAGGCATTCGAGGCTCTATCCACCTGATGATGGGGGTGGGATATCTCCTGGCAATCGGACTTGCCTGCCTTCCCACAATCTATACAACCTACGCCTCAAAAATGGTGAAGGAATTTCCCCTGGCCGGGCAGGTCGATCTTGGCAACGGGCCCTATCTGGCTGCGACTCTGCTGTTAATCGGGATGGCGCTGGTGGGATACCTTGGCTTGAACGAGGAACGGCGTGGAGGAGCATTCTGGGCGGCAGGGGCAAGCTTAGCCGGCCTGGTTCTGATCGTCATTATCATCGTCATCCCCCAGATCAACCGTTATATGATCGCGCCTCCGCAGGAACTGGCTTATGCAGCAGGACTGAACCTCACTCCCCAGGATCAATTCATCGCCTATGGCACCACGAGAGCATCCTCCGTCTTTTACTCAAGACGCAAAACGCTTTTCGTGCACAGGGGGGAAGAGGATAGGATACGGACCGCCCTGAAAGAGTCCAAGAGAGTCATAATTCTATTGCCGGAGCGCGAACAGTCGAAATTGCCGGCAGAGGCAGTTACCCTGGTTCCTATTCTCAAACGCTACGGCTACGTGCTGCTGGCGAACCAATCGATGGTCACAGTGCCGGAGGACACAACCCAGTCTCCTCCGCCCACTATTCTCGGCCATTGATCTGGTCTATCTGGTCTGTTCAGTCGGTCTTGTCTGTCTGGTTCAACCAAATAGACGAGATAGACCAGACAGACCAAAGAAACCAGACTACATCGGCACGATGCCCTTCAGGGCGTAGCTCGCCCCCAGCACCAACAATGTAGCCGCAACGAACAGACCCTCTGCCATGGCTGCCCATACCCCTCCATGTCCCTCCTCAGCCGTGGACTCAACCGGACCAGGCAGATCATCCAACCACTGTGCAGCACAGACGAGCAACACAGTTGTCGTGATAAACAGGGAACCGGTCGTCATTCCTAAACCCAGCCACACGACACTACGAGCCAACGATCCGGACAACCAAGGCGGGCAACATGCCCAGCGCACTGTCCACACAACATGCCCCACGAGCCCCGCGAGAGTCAGGACCAGACCGATCCAAAACAACTGTTGGAATGGCCAAGCCTCAGAAGGGAGATGCACGATCGTCCAGACGAGGGCGAGGGTGGCCACAAAGAAGGGTGTTATACGGCGGAGAGCCATTCCTGTCGATGCCAGCCATTCACGCCAGGGATGGGTAACGATCACTCCCACAATGCAACCGAGAGCTGCTCCTCCTGCTACGTCTGTCAGATAGTGAGAGCCACGGAAAACCCGACTGGCGGCAACGGCCACTGCAAGAGCAAGCATGGGCCAGCTCGCTCTCGGAAACTTGACGGCCAGCACAGTCGCAACCGTCAACGATGCCGCCGCATGCCCGGATGGAAATGAGTCCCAGCCACTACCGGTAACTGGGGAAAACTCGAGGTTGCCCGCATGCATAAACTTGGGCCGTGGACGACCAATAATATGCTTTAAAATATTGGCACTCAACGCAGTAAGACCGTGTGCGATGAGACTCTGCCAACCTGCGTCTTTCCACTGGGGACGTTTCAATCCATATCCAACTGCCAATAATCCGAGGCTCAGGATTACCAACGACTCTCCCTTCCCCAGGCGGTCGCCGAGATCGCTGAACTGAACCAACCATGGGTTTGGGAGAGAACCGACCGGGGGATAGAGGGAGCGGACGAACCGAGTCAGCGGCACATCCCACTCAAACAGGCCAAGGAATACGAGGGTGAGCGCGCCGATAGAGAGGAGAACGGCTGCAACAGACTTGTACCGTGAATCCTCACTCGTCAATCGCGGGAGAGCCATGAGAGTCGGTCTAGCGGTTCAACGATGCACAGCGTCAAGGAACCCAGTCGGCGAGAAAGACGTTGAACTCGCCGGGAGACTTGGCCAGTCGATCCGACACCCACACTAATCGTGTGCCGTCCGGCGAGAACATGGGAAAACTGTTGAACTGGCCGTCGAAGGTCAGTCGTTCGAGGCCTTGGCCGTCCTCACCGATCGCGTAGAGATGGAAACTCGGCCGGCCTCCTGCGCCCTTTGTTTCGATATTCGATGAGAAAATGATCCTCTGGCCATCGGGAAAGTAGAAGGGCGAAAAATTCGAGGCCCCGTTCGATGTGACCGGCCGCTGGCCACTTCCATCCGCATTCATCACGAAAATTTCCAGTTGCCCGGGCTCCACAAGGCCCTGCTTGAGCAGGGCCTTGTACTTGTCGATCTCTGCCTGATCGGTGGGATGAGCGGCCCGGTAGACGATGTGCGTACTATCAGGAGAAAAGAATGCTCCTCCGTCGTAGCCGGGCGTGCTCGTGAGCCGGCGGGGCTTCGAGCCATCGCTATTCATGGCATAGAGATCCAAGTCTCCGTCTTTTACAGAGGTCCAAACGATCGTCTTGCCGTCAGGTGACAGGGTCGCTTCCGCATCGTAGCCTGGAGTAGAAGTCAGCCTCTGCATCTCTTGACCATCAATACGCACGGCGTAAATATCGTAGTCGTCCAAGGCCCAACGGTAGGCCCCATCTCGCTTCGGCTTCGGCGGACAATTCGGGCCAGATGCATGGGTCGACGAATAGAGTACACGGCGATCACCCGGGAAAAAGTATCCGCAGGTCGTGGCGCCCATGCCGGTGCTCACCAGCCGAACGGTGTCGCTGTCCAGGTCCATCACGTACATCTGATAACAGCCCAGCCCGGTATCGGCCGGTTTCAGCGTGGCTGCGTAGGTATCTTTCATCCAATTGTTCGTGGATTGAAAAATCAATTTGTTCCCACTGAAGGAAAAGTAGGCTTCGGCATTTTGCCTACCCACAGTGAGCTGGCGAATGTTCTTCAGATGCCGCTCTGCCTGGTGAACGGAGACCGCCTGGGCCTTCGACAGAGAGTCCTCGGCCTGTCCCGACTGTTCACCCAGCAGCAGACAGACAAGTCCAATCAAACAACACTTACCGAATGGGATCGCGCTCATCGAGATGCACCTCCGTACGATCATTTGCAAGTGACCATTCCCCGCGGGTAACCACCGCTCCATCCTTGAATAACACGAAACTATTCCACCCGTAATAAAAGAGCAGCCGCGCCACCTTCGCCACGGCCTGTGGTGTAGCAGCATACAAAACTGTCACTACGCTGCCAGGACGATCGACCCGATGACAACTGACCAGCAGGGCCAGGCCAGGCCCTGCGTGCTCCGTGCCCAGCACAGTAGCGCCTCGATCGTTCAGCGTCGCGCGCTCACCGCAGTGATCGGCCAGGATCGATTGGATCGCCGAGCGGTATTCCGGGCCGCCCAATACTAACACCGAACCCTCCTGAGGCAACAGACCACCCTCGGTGACCGAGACCATCGCCGTGCGCTCGCCGATCGGTTTCTGCTGCTCCTGGGCTTGGATACGGGCGACCACGTCACGGAATGGCGAGGGTTTTCCCGGCTCATCCCTAAAGGCAGTCAGAACCGATCGCCGGCGATCGGTGACATAGTGATTGAGGACCGGCGCCAACGATCGCCTGGCGATTCGTCGAAAGGCCATGAACTCTGGATCGAGATCGATCGCAATCGGCCGAGCAGGCAGAGTCACAGAGACCCTCTCCCGCATCGAGCGCAGCGGCAGAGTCAGACGATGCTCATTGCCACCATCCATGCGAATCAGTAACTGAAGGGGAAGCCGAAAGGGCTTACTTGATTGGACGATCGTGGCCTCCAGCTGAAAGGCCTGGGCTAGTTCCCCCGTTACCGGACGGACGACTGCTTCCGCCAACGACAGGACCGGCGCTCCATCCTGTTCTACCCATTGCGCAAAAAACCATCGAAGATCCTGGCGGCTCTCGGATGCAAAGACCCGTTCAAGATCGCGCCATTCCGCATACCTGCCGTGATATTGGCTAACCAGGCTCTTCAGCGCCCGCCAGAAAGTCTCTTCTCCTACCTCCTGGCGCAACAGATGAAACAGCATGGCGCCCTTTTGATAGCCGATGGCATTATCGTGCTCATCTTCCTTCTGCGTGAATTGCGCAACCGGATAGTCCCGCTCAAGAGGCACATGCAGATTGTAGCCCTGCACCATTAGACGCCGTTGGTCCCGCGCCTGCGCATGATCTTCCATCAGCTCGTGCCAGTAATAATTGGCCAAATACGTCGTCAGGCCCTCCACCCAATTCCCACGATCGGCGTGATTGAAGACATCGTTACCGATCCATGAATGCACGATCTCGTGGCCGAGCGCGTAGGGCTGCACATAATGCCGTTTGATGATGCCGCTGCCGAGCAGCGTGAACGAAGGCATACCGAGCCCGCTCGCAAAGAAATTCTCCACCACGGCAAACTTTTCGAACGGATAGGGACCCAGCAGAGGGATATAGGCGTCCAGGTAACGGGCGGTGGCATCGAGGTATTCCTCGGCCAGATGCGCATCATCAGGGAAAAGATAGGTCGAGAGCTGAATCTTCTGGCCGGTCTTGGTAATCCAATTGCGGGACGAAGTGACAAATGTGTTGGCCACGAGCGTCAGGGCCTCGCTCGGCTGCGTCACAATCCATTCCGTCATCACCATCTGCTCGCTGCGGCAGAGCCCGGCGAGACAGGGGCGCGATTCGCCGGACTTCCCCTGTGTCACGACGGTCCACCCCCTTGGCACGGCCACCGATAATTCGTAGGTACTGAGTGATTCCGGAATATCGGGATACCAGTGGCTCTCGCTGCTCACATAGACGCCTTCCGGCCCGATATGTCCGGCAGTTTCACTGGGGGTCACAAAACGAAGATGGCGGGGATCTTGCGGAGGATCGTTAATGACACCATGGTACTGCACATCCAGCGTCATTGGTCCAGCAGCTACGAACTGTGAATCAATCTTAACCAATTGTGCCGACTCCGACTGGGAACCATGCTCTACTTCAAAAGGCACATCCTGAATCGAGACCTCTGCCCCGGCAGATCTGCGCACGAGTGCAATGTGGTCGATCTGGAGCGTGGGAGCGAGAGAGAAGCGCACAGGGATCTTGGACTGCGGCACATCGAGGGTCAGCCGGTCCTTTACGAAGAGGCCATGCTCCTCGGGAACGATCTGTACGAATAGTTCGTGATGCCGAATGGCAATGGGCGACGGGAATGGCTCAGCTGCGCAGGCGATACTGAAGGCCCCGCAACTGAGAAACACGAGGGAAAAACAACAGAGAAAAAAGACTGGCTTGCTTCCGATCGGCATCGGAAGAGTTTTAGCATTCGCGACAGACGAGCACAAGCTGAATGGACATCAGTAACTGGTCCAAATCGATCGGCTTCCCGATGACTTCTTGCGGCTCCAAGGCCCAGGCTTGCTCTTTGCCGTGACTTCCGGTGATGATGATCACCTCCCCGGCGTATCCGCGTTGGCGGAGTTGCCGGAGCACCTCGACGCCGTCCATGCCGGGCATGAACAGATCGAGAAGAATCAGGTCAGGAGGCGCTTGCTTCACTATCGAGAGAGCTTCGGGGCCGTCTTTTACGCCGAGCGCCCGATAGCCGCGGAGGCTGAGAAACTGAACGAGCAGATCGCGGACCAAGGGCTCATCGTCGACGACGAGGATCGTTTCCCCCGTATCGGCCACAGCTGCGCTGCCTGCCACCGGAGGAGCGGGAAGGGACTTGGCCGGTAGCTGCACCACCCGGCCGACACATTCGACCAGCACATCAAGCGACAGACCCTTTCGGATAAAATCGGTGACACGCAATCCCCGTGCTTGATTTTCCTGCTCCTCGGTCGCTCCACCGCCCAGGATAATCACCGGCGCATGGGGATCGTATGCGCGGATTTCTTTGAGGACGGTCAGCCCATCCATTTCAGGCATGTGAAGATCAAGAATCGTGACTCGCGGAGCCTGCTGACGGAAGAGCGTCAGACCTTCAACCCCACTCGTCGCAGACAGCACCTGATACCCATGGCGAGTAAGAACGGACTGAATCAACTCGCAATTCATACGGTCGTTGTCGATAACCAGAACCTTGATCATCTTACCGCCTTAGGACGGGAATGCATGGAACGTTGCACCAACTGAATTCGCAAATTAGCCTAACACAGGGGACGCCGACGGAGAAGAGAATGACAGGATCTTACCGGGTCTACTCAGGGGTAAAAGGGCGGGCAAGGTTCATTTGGTTTGTTTTGTTTGCTTGGGTGAACAAGACGAACCAGACCAACAAAACCAACCAGTCAACCAATTAAGAGGAGGGCGGCGCCGATGTCCCGATAAGCGCATCCACGAAAGCGGTGCTATCAAAATCTTGCAGATCCTCAACCGACTCTCCGACTCCGATCAGCCTCACAGGCAACTTCAGCTCCTCGGCGATCGCAACGACAATCCCTCCGCGAGCGGTGCCGTCGAGCTTCGTCAAGACCAAGCCTGTGACACCGACAGCTTGATGGAATTGGCGAGCCTGGGCCAGAGCATTTTGCCCAACCGTGGCGTCCAGCACCAGAAGCGCTTCGTGCGGCGCGCCGGGACATTCCCCTGCAATCACACGCGTAATCTTGCGGAGTTCATCCATGAGATTCGATTTCGTGTGCAGCCGACCAGCCGTATCGATCAGGACCACGTCCACCTTCCGCGCTTTCGCGGCAGCAACTCCGTCGAATGCGACGGCGGCTGGATCAGCTCCATGGCGGTGGCGGATCACACCGACGCCGACTCGATCGGCCCAGACTTGCAGCTGATCGATCGCCGCCGCACGAAAGGTATCAGCAGCCACCAGCAACGGCACCTTTCCCGCTTGCACGAGTCGTTGCGCGATTTTGGCAATTGTAGTCGTCTTACCGACACCATTTACCCCCACGACCAGAATGACGAAGGGCTTTGGACCGTTGGCGAGCAGGGATTCCAATGGCAGCCCTTGCGCAGGCGTCAGCACTTCGATCAGGGTGTCCCGCAATACCCTATGCACCAGACCGGTCTGCGAGCCATCGGCCCCTTGAAGCTGTTTCTTGAGACGCTCCATCACGCGATCCACTACGCGGACGCCTAGATCAGAGGCGATAAGAGCCGATTCAAACTCCTCCAGGACGGCTGGATCCGCTGCACGGCCACGCAATCGATCTAAAGATCCACGAACGACATCGCGCGTTTTGGTGAGTCCATCACTGAGTCGCTGCAACCATCCCATCGATCTACTCCTAACGCGTGACTTGTCTCGCTTTTCTCACACGTCTCGCCGTCTCGGCTAGTTTCGGCCACCCTGCGAGCGACCGCAAGATCATCCGTTCACGGCGATGCATCCGACGCGCTTCTTTCTCATTTTGTTCATGATCGTAGCCGCAAAGGTGCAGAATACCGTGGACCAAGAGCACCGTCAGCTCTTCGTCCAGCGATCTATGACCCTGTTTAGCTTGACGGACTGCCGTCGGGACAGCAATCACTACGTCACCGAGCAGTACCGGCACGAGGGGTGATGAGGGGTGAGGGGCGCTGGAGTCCCGCATGGCAAAAGCCAACACATCGGTCGTACGATCCTTGCCCCGATACCGACGGTTGAGACCCCTCATTCGCTGATCCCCCACGAGCACGATGCCCAGTTCCGCCGACTCTGCGCCGACATCGGACAGAATCGCCCGTGCCTGTCGATCCAGACGCACCTGGTCAAACGTCACCCGGCGAACATGGCTCTGCATATGGACCGGCATTAGCAGGTTACGGAAAAATGATTGTGGCATGCAGAAAGCCCCATGCCCCACATTTCATGGACAACAAATGAACAACCCCCAGGATGCTCAAACAGACCGTGCAGCAAGGCCGCAGCACGCGAAGGGGCGAGGCGCACGTTTCGGTACGTTGAGCCTCTGAGCGCGGCGAGAACGATGCTGGCGGGCTGTTTCAGCATCCTGTTAATGAGACTGGCCCCAAGGGTCCGTGAGCGGTGAAGACGGGGTGACAGGCTTCGGTTGTTTATTGTGCGGCGCCAGCGCCGGCCGGCGGCGCGTCGCGCCCGATTGAGGGCCGGAAGGCTGAGTGGGGTTCAGGTGCTGATCGTAGGCTTTGATAATGTCCTGCACCAACTTGTGCCGGACTACGTCCTTCTCGTCGAAATAGACAAATTCGATACCCTCAATGTCCCGTAAAATCTCCCGCACTTCGATGAGCCCGGAAACCCGTTCCGGCGGGAGGTCCACCTGAGTAATATCGCCGGTGACGACCACCTTGGAATGGAAACCAAGCCGCGTGAGAAACATCTTCATTTGCTCCGCCGTGGCATTCTGCGCTTCGTCCAGAATGACGAACGAATCGTTCAATGTACGGCCTCGCATAAATCCGAGCGGCGCGATTTCAATGTCACCCCGCTCGATCGCGCGCGTCGCCCGCTCCATATCCATCATGTCAAATAGCGCATCGTAGAGGGGACGGAGATAGGGATTGACCTTCGCGATCATGTCACCGGGCAAGAAGCCGAGCTTCTCGCCCGCTTCAACAGCCGGCCGCGCAAGAATGATGCGGCTCACTTCTTTCTTCATCAACGCGCTCACCGCCATCGCCATGGCCAGATAGGTTTTGCCAGTTCCAGCCGGGCCGATACCGATCACGATGTCGTGCGTTTCGATGGCTTCGATATAGACTTTTTGCGTCGGCGTTTTTGGCGCGACGAATCGTTTCTTGGTGACAATAGTCGCCGCATTCGAAAGGAGTTCTTTAATCGGAATCTCGGGACTCTGCCGGAGCGCGCTCAAGGCATGGGTAATGTCGTCAGGTTGGAGGATCATCCCGTCGTTGGCGAGAATAGCAAGTTCTGTGAGGATACGTTCCGCGTGGCGAATGGCTTCGGGAGCGCCGTCGAGTGTGAGTTCCTCTCCGCGCGCCGAGAGGCGCACACCGAGGTCTTCTTCGATCAGCTTGAGGTGCCGGTCGTGGTGACCGAACAGAACGGCGGTATTGGTGCCTTCTCGTAGTTTGAGTTTACGCACAAGCGCTAAGGTATGCTCCCTCCCTGCAGCGATCGCGGGATGATTCTAGCAAACCGTTGATTGGCGTGACAAGCAGAAGAAATGGCCGAACTACGCGGACACATTCACGTACCTTCTGGTTTCGCAGGCTTGCTGGAAGGAGGAAGTGTGAAATCGAATTCCTGAAAGGCTTTTCCCCCTTGTCCATCTTCAGCAACGATACGAACCCGATGGCTGCCGAGTTGCTCCAGGGGAATCTGCCAGACGAGCTGCCCTGTTTCTTTGTCGATCATCATCCCTGGTGGCGCCACTTCCAGTTGAAAACTGAGGGGATCGCCGTCACCATCGACAGCCTTTACCCGATACTCGTACCGTTCACGGCCGATAAGATCCGCGGGGGCAGAAACGATCTTCGGAGGACTATTACCGACATACATCGATTCAGAACGAACCGCCTTGCCGACAGACGATCTGTCCCTTGGGGTCACTTCCACCTCAAGAGTATCTTTGGCCTGAAAGCCTGTCGTATCCAAGATTTCTTCCGACCCCTGTTTCACAACCTTGCCGTTACGCGACCAACGGAAGTCGAACTGCATCTCGTCCCGATCAGCATCGGAAGCATCCATCTTCGCAAGGACAGGAGCATGAGGATCAGCCGGCCGCTCGATGGAAAGGTTGGTGACGACGGGGGGAGTATTGCCGACTACCACTGGAACAGTTTGGTAATGAGGTCCTTGAACCATACCTCTTGTCGGCACCAGATCGACCGTCACACGATCGCCGCGCTGCAACATGCTCGGCGTCGGCGTCAGTGTCGGTCCAGTCTGATCGCGCAGGGGATAACCATTAGCCATCCATTGATACCGGAATCCAGCGGGGTCAGAATGACCGTCATGGGTCTCGATCATCACCTTGATCGTCTCATTCAACGTAATGGGGTCCGGGGTAATCGTCGCTAAACTGATGGTCGGAGGGTTCAGTGAGGAGACATCACTTGGAGAAGAAGCCCCGTTGCTTGGGGTAGAATTCTGATTGCACCCGATGAGCAGGAGCGGACCAATGACACAAAGGGATGAAAAGAATCTTATGTACAACACTTGTTATTGACGATCTCGTTCGTTGCTGGAAGTGACTCGCTCTGCTGCTTCAGCCGGGAGGAACCAGAGATCTGTTTCCTCCTGGCCATTTTTAACCTTCACTCACTTTCGATCACGCTCCCAAGACATATACCGACTCCAGGGAGAATTCGGCCCATAGAAAGATGTACACTCGCTGCTCCCCGTACTCGCCTGATTACACACAGTGCCCGGATCTTTCTTCTTAGCACAGTTTCCTCCGGTACAAGTGCCTCCCGTCCCGGCGATATGGACAGCGACTTGCGAGGCCACCCCCTCGCCAATGCCAATTCTAGTATTGTTGTTCGTATTCGCGCCGGAGGCGCTGGTCCCGATGATCGGAGACGAGTAGGCCGAACCGGTTTTGTAATACAACGCGTAGAGATAGCTCGTCCCGGTGGAGGAACAGAAGTCGTTCGTGGGAACGAGGGTCGGAAAGAATACCGCTCCAGCAAACACGACAGGGCTGGACACCGACCGCTCTGCCGCCATGCCGGCCGCAGTCACCAGCTTGACGTACCATCCATCCTTGCTTTGGATCAACCCCACCATCGAGTTGGCTCCCGTGGTGACGCTCGTGAGCGTCGGATTGTTGGAATCCGTCATTTGGTTTGTCCCAGGAGCGCAGACGACACAGACCACCGCATTCGTGGTATTCACCAGATCGACGGTGTTGCAATTGGTGGTGTCTGTCTGGGTACATCCCCCATTCATCACGCTGTCTTTAATTCCGAACAAATACTGTTGCGTGGTATCGGTCTTGTCGGAGTTACTCAAATAGCGGCCAGTTCCGAAGAAGACCCAGACCTTATTGGCATCATCAATGGTCACCGATGGCCCGGTCGTCATCGGCCCCATTTCCACCGTGGTTCCGCCCCCTGCATTGTAGTCATAGAAGTCGTCGATCATTTCCGTGGGTGATCGACTGCCTCCG
The DNA here is from genome assembly GCA_002869895.2 of Nitrospira sp. CG24E. Lineage (GTDB taxonomy): Bacteria > Nitrospirota > Nitrospiria > Nitrospirales > Nitrospiraceae > Palsa-1315. Next base: position 58,890 of record NEWP02000014.1, read on the forward strand.
TTGGCGACACCCCAGGTCGCGGTGCTGCAAGGAGCGTTCGTACAACCGCTGGTGGTCAGCCGATACATCTTGCCCCTCCAGGGCAAGGATCCGTCGTGGATCGTGCGACCGAAATAGGCGACATCGTGCCGGTAATCGAAATTCCTATCTATCGCCACGATGTTACCGAGAAAGGATCTCCAGGAACCGATTGGCATCGTGGTCACCTGCGAATTCCCGGCCCCAGGCCCGACTTTCAAATCCACAGCATACAGCTTGGCTGATTGCGCCGGAGCGGCCGGCAAGTCTGCCGCATAGCCATTGGGCCCAGAACCGAACAAGACCATCCACTTTGCATTCGTGTTATCAGTCTTCGCATCCGCTGTGGGACTCACGCGTATCACCGCCGGAATGCCGGCTGTAAGCCCCAACCCGGCATCGCTGAAGCTCCAGAGGAGTTTGGGGTTGACATCCGGATTGGTGATATCGAGCACAAAGTACGCGCTGTAGAACGTGCGGGGCCCCCCGCCGATAGTGACCGTCATCGGAGGAGCGCCCGTGCCGGACGCACAGTTTCCACAGCTTCCTCCCATGCGAAATCCCCCGATCAGAATTGTCCCCCAGCCGTTCGGATGGTCTGCGTCCGGCGTGAAGATCCGCACATCCGCCACGGTGGGTTTGAGATCCACATAGTAGACATGGGTGTAATCAGCCCTGGTCAACCACTGCAGCTGCGGCAGGAGTTGATAGGGAATGAACCCCCAGAGCTCGTCTCCGAGCGGGCGGCCGCTGCTGTTGTCAGTGGGATTCTTCGTGTACCATCCATGCTCAACCACGGTGGTGGTGGTCACATCGTCGCTCTTGTGGTAGTACCCGCCGTTAAAGGCGTGCAACATTCCGTCGTTCGCGCCGACATAGATGACTTCACGGCGATTTTTGTACTGCAGAGAAAACGCCGTGTAGGAAGTATCTCCATACGTGAGATCGTAGTTGGCACGCGGCGCAGCCACAATGGTGGGCGTCGAGTGGATGGGGTCGCCCAATTTCCACACCTTGTAGGTGCCGCTGCCGATCGGCACTTCCAGCATGCGGGTACGGAGCCCTGCGATTTCGTCCCCACGGATGAAGTTGATGATGTTATCCGCCGTATAGGGAGCGGCGCCGGCCCTCAGATATGGGCTCAACGTCGGCGAATTCGCGGTACTGAGCTGCATCTCCTCGCCGACATCCACCAACCCATCATTGTCGATATCCACCCAGGTCAACAGATTTCTCGCCGAGGAGGCAAGGGTGGCCAACTGTGTGCCTCCCTCCCAGAAGGGACGAATATCTTTTAGTTCCAGGCCAGGGATTGTCGGTGTCGTACTGTCGGCGGCCCCATCGCCGTTGGAATCCCCGTACTTGTCGACCAGCACTTTCCCATAGGTAGGACTGGAGATAACATTGTCGTATTTGGTCTTGATGATGTAATCGTTTTCGTAGACTAATTTTCCGTCCTGATCCGTATCTTCTCGGAAATTCCCGATGTGATCGATGAACAGCCCCTGGGCATACCCGGTCCATTTCACATTGGCTCCACCCTGCCCGACGGTGCTGGTGTAGAAGTAGGCCTGATAGACGCTCCCTTCACCGGTAGCAGAGGTGGCCAACACAGAAATAGCCGTTCCGGACGAACTCTTCCGCAAGATCGCCGTAATGGTGGCCATCAATCTATCCTGTAAGTCGTCTACGTTGGAGGACTCGAAGTAGTTATCGGGAATTCCGTCGGTCCCTGGCGCACCGGTCGCATTGATGACCTTGTCCCACTCAGTCACCAGGTCAGGAAGATTGTTGTTGTTGCTGTCTTCAAACCCTCCCAATTGGGCGGTGTGCATCAAGATTTCTCTGCCGGCGATGTTGCCGAAGGCAAAAAACGTGTAGACTGAAATGTTTTGGAACCCCTCCAAACAGTGCCCAGTTACGCCAAGCACGGCAATGGTCCCATCCGTAAGGGCTGGGGCGGTTCCGTTGCAGGGCCGGAGATCATTCGTGTGGGCCCAATAGGCCACGTCATCCAGATAGTGGTTCCCACTGCTCGCATAGTCCGTCTTGTGCTCGCCTGAGGTTCCAGTGGCGGCGGGACTTGTGCCGATCAGATAGGGAGCGGTCGTGGCCGCGTTGGCGTTACACGTGCCATTAATGGGAGCCGTAGGACTGCTCACATCCACTCCCGTACAGTGAACCCCATGATGTCCGTGCCCGTAATCCTGAATCCCTGCTGGAATATTGGTATCCTGGGTCGGTTCCCCATCCGTCACGAGGATGACGAACGTTTTGCAGCAGCGGACCTGCGTAGGTGTCGTGGCCCAAGCAGGCGTGTGATTGCTTCCAAAAAAGTACGGATCCCGTCCGCAGGCGTTGGTGATATAGCCGGCCCCAGCCGGGCAGGTCTCCGCGCCGGTCAGGGCACTGATTTCAGACGCTCCTATTGAACCCACCCCCGATGCCCCAAAGGCCACGCCGTTTGAAATGCCTCCGGCAAAGGCAATGGGATAGACATAGGAACCGGGGACGTACGTGGAATTGATCTGGGCAATATAGCGGGCCGTTTCATACAGAGACTCAGCCAGAGGTGTCCAGGTCGAGGGAAACGACTCCTGGACTGCATCCACCATGGCCGCCGTATTCGTATTGAAGGTTTCCACGGTCGATCCTGAAAAGTCGATCGATTGGCGAGAACCGAGGCCCACGAGCATTCTGGCTCCATCGCCGGCCGGTTTGAATTCAAACAGCCCGAATCGAGCCTGGGGGCCAATCTGTTGAATGACCCCGATCGGCTCAGTACTGTATCCGATCTTGAGATGATACTTTCTTTGACTGTACCCATCTCCGCAGTCGGTATTGAACGAGTTGTCATTATCGACACAGAAGTAGGCGCTGGCGACACCGATCCAGAGCTGTGCCGGGCTACCTCCCCTGTCTGCCAGTGGAATTCTTCCCACGTAGGTTGTAGCTCCTGCCCCGCCTGCATAGTCTGTATCGACTAATTCGACATTCACTCCTGTCGCCTGTGCCCGCACCGTCCTCAATGCCGGAGTTCCATTCGTCGGACAGGTTCCATCTGCAGCCCGCGCGACAAAACAGTCGCCCCCGATCATCGACTTCTTGAGGGCATCGAACCGCCGGAAGGTCGCAAAATTCAAGAAGTTTCCATCCCACTCTGTGTCAGAACAGGGCGTCGCCAAACCCGCCTTTACTGTCGCTGGCTCGAAACGCGCATCGGCGCCGCTGTCGTAGGTGTAACAGAGGAGAGGGTCAAAGTAGCCGGAGAAACTGAACGTGTTGTTGAACGGCCTATCGCCTGCATCGCTGCAATCTCCGTCGGCAGGGTTTGAGAGGTCGCAAGCCAGACCGCTCATGCTGCCGGAGTTGTCCAGCAACAGGATGATATTCGGCGCGACCTGGTCGCTGACGAAGGGCGGCACTGCATAATACTGGTCCATCGTTTGGGCCTGCAGCACACCGGGCCCGATTAGGCAACAAATCAACGAAAGCATGACGGTTCCACGAGTGGCAATACTCCGGCTCTTCATGGCACCCTCCGTTCTTGTTGCACTACACATCCTACCCACCGTTTCTCTATTAAAATGGGAGCGTCACGATCATCTGGTCGATCATGTTGCTTTGCTCTTTCTTGACGTGAAACTTTACTTCGGCACTCACTATGAGGCGACCTGGTTCGATCGCTTCTCCATGTTGATCCAGCATGACGACATCCGGCACAACCGCATAGGTCCGCCCATCGATGTCGAGCGTCTTCTCATGGATGGCGGTAATTGTGCCGTTCTGATAACCGACCGCCACAGTGGGGGCAGGTTGATCGTCGGCCTGCGTGACGCCGATAGCCGTGACGGAAAGGACTGTCACAGCCAACAGCATAATGCCCGCACGCACGCATAACCGACTCTGCCCATTCATCTGGTGCCCTCGCTTGAGGTTCTTCATCTTTTCCTCTGTGTGAGCGTCGGCTATCATGATGATCCTCCTCATCGAGCTTAATCTCAGCGGCCGCAGGTCTAGTATTGTCTCCGCTGACAAAAAGAACCGTTGTGGTTGCAAACGTACACCGCTCCGACTTGACTGGTGAGCCCCGTAGTCACGTTTGTCGCCACACAGGTGATTTGATAAAAGTAATCCTGCAGCGAGGCCCCGCCGGTAGCGGGGTCAAACTGGCTTCCGAATGCAGGATTCACATACAGTCGGTCAATGTCGCCGAACACCTGGTAGTTATTCACTGTCATCGCTAGGTTTGGTACAGAGCCCGCTCCGACCGGAAAGTCCAGGTTGCCTCCATCAATGAATAGCTCACTGTTCAACACGGCGAGATTTGTGAACGGCACCGGCCCGGGCGGAGCCGCGTTGGAGAGCAATGCTGCCGGCACGGCCGTGTTTTCGAGAAACTGAATGAGCACATTCGCGCCGGTGCTCACACAAGACTCCGCCGCGTTTGTTGAGGCTTCGCTGGCACTGACGGAACCGGCAATTTGCCGCTCAGATCCTGTGACAGCAAGTATGGAGATCCCCATCAGGGTCATGATGAGGACCACCATCATAACGGTGATAAGACTAATCCCCCGTTCGTTCCTTATCAGTGGCCCATCATTATGCCGCTCGCTCATCGTCGTCTTCCTCTCCAGTTCAGGACCAGGGTCTCGCATTTCTCGTTTCCACAGTTCTGGTTACCACCCGTCGGCGTACCGATGCATAGGGAGGAATCTGGGCCGCCGCATCGCCTGCCACGAAGACTCCGCCTGCATGGGGATGGTCGTCAACCGTAAGAAAGGTAGTAGACAGGGCTCCCGGCCCAGCCTGTGAATTTCCCTCTCCAAGCCCATTATCGATCGATTGTTGCCGGGCAACGATCGACACTTGCACCATCTTGATGGCGGACGGCGTCATGGGTGGATTGTTCCAAATCTGGTTCGAGATGTAATCCCCTTGATCGAAAATCAGGTTCGCGTTCATATCGTCAATCAGACCTTCTGGCAGGATGGGAGGAAGCGCTAATAGACAGCCATCGCAGGCATAGGAAAACTGCATATCCTCGATCCCATTGACGATCGGCAGACAGGGGCTGTTCAGAACATTACAGTTCGGCAGGACGCGACCAAAGGAAGCAACTACGGCATTGGCAATCCCGCGAACCAGGCAGGGGGCATTGCCGCCACAGACATTGTTGATGTCTGCACCGGGAGTGCCACCGGCTTGCTGCGGAATGACTTGATAGGTGATGCACTGAATGATAGATATTTGCGTCCCCGTCGGAATGACTGTGTTTGGTCCAGGCTCTGGAACCGTTAATAGGATCGGAGCCGCCGCCCCCTGCACCTGATACATGACGGCGCCGCCGAGCGAAATAAATGAGTTGGCACCGAACCCCGCCGCAGTCATTGCGGGAAGGATGGCTGGGTTGATTGCCACATTTACAAAGCCCGCTCCACCTAGACCAAGTGGAGCGGTGGTCTGCCACCCCAAAACACCCGGCGCGGCATAAACCGTGAGTGGCACCATGAGCGAGATTTGATCCGGTCCCGTATCAGGAACCCCGACGGTCGGATTGTTATCCCCTGGAAGAATCGGTACGGGAGTTACGCCGACGCCACAATTACCGACCGGGAGTGGATTCTTTGAGGGGTCAATTTGAGGCCCAAAGCCCGCCATCTTGATGTCGTGAGTGATCATTTCCATGGCAATGCGCGCATTCAGCTGGGCATCGGAGATTTGCTCATTGGCCCGTACGGACTTGCCGGTTATCGTCAGCGCGGACATGCCGGCTAGCACGATCACAGAGGTCACCACAGTCGCCACCATGATCTCGACCAACGTGAATCCCTGCTCCTCTAGTTTGTCCTGCAATCTCATTTCCTGCGCCCGCCCCTTTCCCTATGCCGGCTTGTCATGGATTGTCTGGCGCAATCATCGTGTTTAACGTGACTGCTTTGGTCCCTGCTACCCAATCTGCCGACCCACCGGCAATGGTGTTTCGGCTCGATCCAATCCAAACGACGTTTACGGCAATGGCGTTTTGATTGAGCGTCGGCGGCCCCACCGGCGGCCACGGCGCCGGTGGCCACGCCCCCGCCGGCCACGGCGCTGGCCACACCGGCGGCGGCGGCGCCACAGCAGTTACCTGTACCACAGCAACTCTCGCAGTGACCCCTACCAATCCCGATGCAAAGAGGCGAGTTTGCCATTGCAGACAATCTCCTCTCGCTACCGGCTGCGTCAAAGCATTCTGGGCACAGAGTGCGGGATTCGCTGAGGTTAGATTGATTCCGTTATAGCCATTTACAAGGTTCCGTCGATTGAACTGCATCCGCTCAACAAGCTCCGTGGCAAGGTTCGTGGCAACCGTCATTTCATTTCCGTCGCTGTTGCGCGTGAAGGACAATGTCGTCATCGCTGCCAGCCCGAGTAGTCCGATGGCGAGAATGGTCGACGAGACCATGGCTTCGAGGAGCCCGAACCCCTGCTCTCGTCGAATCCTGTTTGTCATCATGTTGCTATCCTGTCCGTTGTCGCTCATGGCCGAAACCCCTCACCCCCTCACAAGCCCACTGGTTCCGCTCGGCGCGATGTTCACACGATATTGTGCCGTTGGAACCCCTCCGAGAGTCCCTCCAACCGTAATCGTCTGCACTCCCGTACCAGGCACACTCGTTCTTATCCCATAGGAGTTGAACTGGACCACTCCCCCATTTACAATGGCGCCGTTGTTGAAAACCAATGGAGTCATATGTCCCGCATCAATCGTGGTCACACCTTGAAGAGCTGGAGCGCCGGCGAGATTGGCGGTGTTCATTTGGACCACCCCATTCACAAGCACGATTTGGACGTTCAAAGTCTGGTTCGTTGTCATCGCTCTCGTACGAACCAGCACAAGGTGGCGGGTGATCTCTGAAGCCGTGACCCTCGCTTCATAGTCCATATACATCCGCGTGAAATTCGGTATGGCTATCGCAGCCATAAGCCCGACTATCGCCACGGCGACCATGACCTCGATCAACGTAAATCCTGTCTGCCGAGACAGGATCCTATAGCGCTGTGTCTGCATACATACACCCATAGCTGGCTGCCAATTGAGCAATTGGCATGCCGACAATTTTGCATGTGCATGGATCTCTAACTTGTTGTTTTTCAGCCTATCATCTGCTCTGTTGTACGGCCGAAACTGAGCAGGTTTCGGATAGAGATCGACAAATTACGGCACAGCAAGCGCACATTTTGTGCCGCTCTGCCAAGGGGTAAGCCGCCTATAGAGATCATAGGAAGCAGTCGGTAGGGCGTCGGAATTTCTCCCCTACTTCATCGCCACGGCTCTGACTTGGCGATAGGTGGTGAGTCCCTGTAGCGCCTTTCGGATACCGTCTTGGATCAATGTGGCCATGCCCTCCTCCATCGCAAGAGTCAGAATTTCGGCGGTTCGCGATCGAGTCTGGATGAGCTGTTTTATATCTTCCGAGGGAAGCAACAATTCATGGAGAGGCACTCGCCCCTTGAATCCCGTTCGATTGCAGACTTCGCAGCCCCTTCCACGGTACAGACTCCATTCGGCACAGTACTCGGTACCGATGGTGGGCCCGTACTTTTGACCATACCCCTGCACCAATTCGTCGTATTCCTGTCGGCTCGGATGATAGGATTCTTTGCATTGGGCGCAGATTCTTTTGCACAGACGCTGGGCGAGTACTCCCAACATGGCATCGGCAAAGTTGAAGGGGTCGCAGCCAAGATCCAACAAGCGGGTCACCGTTTCGACCGCGCTGTTCGTATGGAGAGTACTGAGCAGCAAGTGGCCTGTGAGCGAGGCTTCGATGGCGATGTCGGCCGTTTCTTTGTCCCGCATCTCGCCGATCATGATGACGTCTGGGTCGGCACGCAGAAACGCCCGCATTGCAGTCGCGAAGGTGAGCCCGATCTTCGGATGGATCTGGACTTGGCGGAGACCGTCCTGAGTAATTTCAATCGGGTCTTCGGCAGTCCAAATTTTTCGTTCGTCTGTATTGATCTGTTTGAGAATCGCGTGCAGGGTCGTCGTTTTTCCTGACCCGGTCGGTCCGACACAGAGGATAATTCCATAGGGTTTCTCTGCCATGGTTTGAATGGCCTGCAACGTATCCGGGTGAAATTCCATCGCCTCAAGCGGCATCGGTTGCTTAGCCGTCAGGAGCCGCAATACGACATCTTCGTCCTGTCCAGAAGTAGGCAGGGTTGCGACGCGCAATTCGATCTCTCGATCCTTCGCCAACCGATACCGGATCTTGCCGTCTTGTGGTTTGCGTCGTTCGGCGATGTCGAGATTGGCCATGATTTTGATGCGTGAGACGACGGCACGCCGGTAGGCAGCGGGAATCCCCATATAGGTGAAGCACGTACCGTCGATGCGCAGGCGAACAGCCGTGTCTTTACGATCTTCATAGGGCTCGATGTGAATGTCGGACGCGCCGAGACGGTCGGCTTCGGCAATCACCTGGTTGGTCAGCCGAACAATGGCTGAGTCGTTCTCGTCAATCGCACCGGATACGGAATCGCTGGCAGGTTCAAGATGGATGTCATTGATCAACTCACCGAGGATAGCGCCGATGGACCCACTGGTTCCCTGCCCCCTGGCCAGATGGAGAAACTGCTCGATGTCCCGGCGAAGACCTACGGCATAGCGAATGGTGACGCCGGGAAATGAGCGCCGCACGTCCCAGCCCTTGTCGAGATCGTGCGGATCGCTGGTAAGCACGTCGATGAGTGAGCCTCGACGGGCGATCGGCAACCATAGATTCTTCTGCAGGTAGTCGAGGTTGAGGGTCTTCAATAGATCTGCATCGATGACCGTTCGTTCATCGTACGGCAGATAGGGACATTGATAAAAATCGCTCAAGGCAGACCCTAGGGCCTGCTTCGGAACATGATAACGGTCGAGGAGCAGCGTTTCGAGATCGAGGTTGGAAGCCTTTGAATCGTCAACCGCTGCCAGCACGTCGGCCTGACTGATGATTTCACGGTAGACCAGCGCATCCAGCACATTCTGTTCAATCGTGCGAGACGGTTTCGACCCACGGGCTCCTTTTTTAGACGAACCCTCACTCCCCTCCGTCTTGCCCGGCGTCCCACCAATCAGAATGCCGGTCTCGACGGTCATGTCCGGTGACTCATCTCAATTCCTAACCTTTAGGCGG
>NEWP02000014.1:68177-106800 GCA_002869895.2 Nitrospira sp. CG24E
CCTGAGCGTCTGAACGATGCGACCTGCCTGCGTGAAGCGCTTCGGCGGAGGCAGGGAACGAAGCTGGCAAACGGTTTCAGCACTCTGTTAATATTTCGCCAGCCAGGTTCCTGGTGCTCGATACACAACCGGAAGCCCCCGAAAGAGTCCCTGAGCCAGATCGGCGTTGTACCAGACCTCTATAATGGTACCGGTTCCGATTGATGTCACAGTCTGTCCTGCCATCATCGCCCCATACAGGCGGGTGGATCGTTCAATCTTTATCCCACCAGCCGCATAGAGCAAACCATTGATGTGAATGCCGGATAATTGCACCGGCACTCTTGTGCCTATCGACTCTGCACCGGACGGATATGGACTGAGGACTGGAATAGATTTCCCTACTGCACGGGGCTTCAGCGTCAGATGGCCTTGCACCACCAGAAGTCCTTCAACATAGTCCGTATCCAGAACCAGCGTTCCCATATTATCGACATTCGGCGGTTGGCCATCGACTGTGTCGATGAAGACCAATCCACGATAGTCTCCGATGGCCCGAGACTCCAGCGCCTCCGCAGGCGTGATTCCCTGATCCGAGTCTAATGCCCCCTGCGGATGGAGCCGCCCCATCGGATCGAGTCGATAATACGCGCCCCAGCGCAGTGCGATCTTCTTGAGCGAATCGTAATCCCACCGGTCGAGCCTCACCCCAGGCGTCGGATATTGGTGCAGATGCACATTTTCAGGAAGCGGAGGGTTCTCACTTTGACCTGCTGGAGGAATAATGACCGAGACGGTTCCTCCAATCCAATATTCCGTCCAACGATCTTGGGCGTATAGCATCTGGCTATACGACTGATCGGTGACTGGGGCTGAGATATTCTTGATGGCAAGATCTTCGACTCGCTGCACCGCAAGATCGCCCAATACCCGGAGATCCCCCCAATGGACCATCACGGGAGATTCGCCGCCCTGCTGCAAGACACCGAGCGTCTGTCCGACTTGCGCCGCTGCGCGAACTGCAGGAATCGCTACCGTTCCAAGCTGAAGCTGAACGGTTCGTGCGACCGGTCGATGATCGACGGTTGTGGCCGTCACCTCAACCGTGCTCAGCAAGCCCGGCTGCAAAGGGCCATAGACCTTCACTCTATCGATTCGGCCAAGCTCGCTCAAAGAATTGTGGAAGCCGCTGGGTGAACCATTGAGCAGCTGATCATCCGTCTGGTTAGCTGCGTCAAGGAGGATGTCAGGATGATCAGCGGTTCCGACAAACTGCGAACGCCCAGTTGCATCAAAGAACGAGGGTCCGCTCGCCGAATCTCCGTGCCGCTTGGCGAGCAATCCAGCAATGGCCCTGGGGGTACCGGAGGGATCGTGGAACCAACTCATCACAACATCCGCCGCCCCGTCGGCCAGCTGCTGCGCGCGACTGTCTTCTTTCATAGCGCTGACGCCAGGTCCATCCTGGCTTGCCAAATACAATGACGTCATGCCGACGATTCCAAGCAGTACGATCAGCATGAGCGCCGCAAGAAGCACATGTCCTTGGTCGTATGGATTGCAACGACTCAGGTCGATAGGCTGAAAGCTTTTAGTCTTCAGCCTTCGACATGCATTTGCGAGGTAATTCATATCCTTCAACCTTCAGCCTGAACACCTGAGCAGTTACGAAGTAGCGCCGTCATGTCCTGAGGCTAATTTCTCGAACTGCCCGAATCCCATGCTCGGATAACATCACCTCCACAACGACCAGTTTGACCGACGCTGCTTGCGTCACAATCTGTCCGTTCTCATCCCAGTAGGAAAACCGCGCTTCCCTGATATTTCTCACCAACACACTCGCGCCGCCATCAACCTGTCGCAATAACCTCAACACGCCCTGATCGTCGCGACGACTGTAGTAACGGACACGATTCAGGAGGGAGACAAAAGTGCCGGATGGAATCGCCCTGGTCAACGGGTGAGTCACCGTGAGCAGGCGCCGTTGTCCATCCTGAGCCAGGGCAAGCGTCTCGCAACGCTCGGCCCAGCAGGCTACAATGGTTTTCCGATCTTCCCACCCTCGCCCATCCTCGACCGATAGAGCCGTTTGACCGATCGACGCTCCCGCCGTCACTGTCGTCGCAAGACCTTGCAGGTTCACAGAAAACTCTACTGTGTCCGAAGCGACGAGGGTGAGAGAACCGGATCCTGCAAGCCGCAATTCTTGCTCAAGCACTTCTAAGCCGATGCGGAGATCTTGTTGTTGCGCGACTTCATATTGTTGCCGCATAAATTGCCGTTGGAAATACGACAGAGCCTGAAGCGTGGCGGCCAAGACAACTAACCCAGCCGCCATGGCAAACATCAGCTCGGTTAGGCTGAGCCCTGCCTCCATCCATCTTCCGCCATGGACCCTGCTTGTCTGTTTTGCCCCCACCCTGTCTGCCTCCCGATGCATCATGTTATGGACTCCCGACGAACCGTGGATTGGCCCGCAGGGTGCCGACCCGTACTTCACGCTGGCCTTCGCCTGCGACATACCGTGCACGAGCCTCGATGAGTACATGCCCGGAAGTAGACAGCGAACCTGACCGGCTCGGTGTCACCATCCAGACCAGATGGACTCCATCCTGATCCCAACTACCGGAGTACACCCCATCACCGGCCAGCCCATCACCGCCTGCTCCATCGTCGCGCATGACAAGGTCTGGGATTCCGTCGTGATTCAGATCATCCAGCAAGAGACGATCCCATCGCACAGATCGTTTTACTTCAATCCGCGATTCCGCCATCGCCAGGGCCCGCGTCGCTAACATCCCCGCCCTCAGACTCTGTTCTGCTGCCTGAAAGGCCCCCATCGCGCCGGCCAATCCAATCGACGTCAAGGCCATGGCCACGAGTACTTCGGCAAAGCCGGCTCCGCCCTCTGCTCGACATAATCGATCTGGAGTCATGAGATGGACACTCTTCCTGTAATGTTCACGGTGAATGTGGTTTCCCGACCCTGACTATCTCGCACACGAATGGTTGTAGGGGTTGCCGACCGGCCGCTGGGATAAAAGGTCAGTTCAGGACCGGCGGTCGGCTCCTCCACAACCACTCCCTTGTCCGCATACCGATAGACGTGCAGGATACCTTCGACATCTGCACGCCGAAGCGTGATCGTACGGCCCTCTCGATCGAATATGACCCGCAAACGTTCTCGCCTAGCCATCGCCAATTGCCTGGCAAACCTGAGCTCCGAGGCAATTTCTATTGTGGCGCTACGCGCCTGGACCCTTGCAGTCAATGTTTGATAACCAGGCCCAGCGAGCAGACTCATGATTCCTATGATCGCCAGCACGACGAGAAGTTCCGTCAGGCTCCAGCCCTGCTCCTGCCTTTGCAACTTTCTGAGCATACCCCTCACTCGCAGAGAGATTTCTTTTCACTGGTAAACATGGTCTCCAAAACCCATGCCCAGGCCGATCCATTTTCAGATGGATGAATGGCTTGAGAGAGCCTGGGCGAAATACTTCGTAAGATCGCCCCTTCTCACGTTGTCATAAGAAAAGATGAAGTTAGATCAGGCCTGTGCATGGCCGAGAAAGAGAAGGGAAACCAGAGAAGCCCTTCACTATTTAGATACAGAGACTCGCCAGAAGAGATACAGAGAGATTGTCAGTCTCCCGCGCTAAGAAGGCCTTGATACCAATCGAGAAGCGGTTGGGCAAAGAACATGGAGAGGAGGGCCCCCAACACAAGGAAGGGACCAAAGGGAATATAGTCGTCACGCTTGATGATGTGTAGCGCCATCAAACTGATGGCGATAACAGAGCCAGTGAGTGAGCCGATCATGATGGTGAGGAGCGCCGGCTTCCAGCCAAGAAACGCACCGACCATCGCCAGCAGCTTGATGTCACCACCCCCCATTCCCTCCTTGCCGAAAAGGTAGGGGCTCAGCCAAGCCAGGAGCCAGAGGATACCGCCTCCCACAGTGAGACCAAGCACCGAATTGATCACACCCACAGGCAGAACGGTCACAGCGCCCAGCAGTCCAACCACTATCCCGGGAAGGGTAATGACGTTGGGGATTATCTTATGGGTAAGATCCGTTCCCGTCACCACGACCAACCCCGAAAATAGCAACGCATAGAGGGCAGCCGTCCAGCTTGGGCCGTAGAACCACAATAGTGTGAGATAGCCAAGGGCATTGGTAGCTTCGACAAGAGGATAACGTATCGAAATTGCTGTGTGGCAAGCCCGACAGCGGCCGGCAAGCCACAGATAGCTCAGCAGGGGGATATTGTCGTAAAACTCAATCGGATGATCGCAGGAGGGGCAATGGGAACCGGGCCAGGCGATCGATTCGCCTCGGGGCAGTCTGAAGATGCAGACATTGAGAAAACTGCCGATCAACGCGCCGAGGGTTCCGACCAGGAGATAGAGAGACCATTCATACATAATCGACTCAGAAGCAGACGGTGGCCCAGCATGCCAGAGTCGCTTCGCATGCCAAATGTAATGAATTAGGTAGCTTCACTGGGGCCATCATCTCATAGTTTACTTATGGCGAGAGAGTTCTTTATAATTCGCTTTTTGCTCGGCAGCGGTCAGTTCTTGCGCGCTTCTCAGTCAGGGTGAATTATACCCTACTATTTTATTCGTTAAAGGAGAACCAGATAATGGCACGGACTGCAAAGACGAAAACCAGAGCTTCTCTAGCGAATCTAACCCCGCCGCCCCGCAAGAAACGGCCTGAATCGCTTACCAGCCGTGAACAGGAAATCCTGGAACTGATTTGGGCCGGATTCAAAAATAAAGAGATCGGTCAACGGCTCAAGATCAGCGTCAAGACCGTCGAAGCGCATCGAGCGAACATGATGAAAAAGATGCGCGTCTCGAATACCGCTCAGCTGCTCAAGTCAGCGATTCAAGATGGGACGATCAAGATTCGGTAGGCATCGCTGGCGAACCACTTCAAACAAAATGACGGCTGCTGCGGCCGAGACATTCAGCGACTGTACTCGGCCCTGCATCGGAATCCTGATACGGTCGTCACATTCTCCCGACACACCTGGACGAATCCCTTCCCCTTCACCGCCAAGCACTAACGCGATCGGCCCGGTCAGATCGATATCGGTATGGAGTTTCTGCGCAGAGGGGTCCACTCCGTAGACCCACAGACCTGCCTCTTTGAGGTCCTGAATCAGACGAATCAGATTGCCCACTCGTCCGACGGAGATGTGATCGAGCGCCCCGGCCGATACCTTCGCCACCACCGGTGTCAGGCCGACGGCGCGTCGTTCCGGGATGAACACCCCATGAACACCGGCCGCCTCGGCTGTCCGCAGCACCGCTCCCAAGTTGTGAGGATCTTCAACCCCATCCAGGAGGACAAGAAAGGGCTTCTCACCTCTGGTCTTCACCCGTTCAAGAATCTGTTCCGTCGTGTCGTAGGATTTCGCGGCGATAAACGCGATGACCCCCTGGTGCCTTCCACCAGGCAGCAATCGATCGAAGGCAGCAGGAGGTTCAATGTGAACAGGGACTCGCTGTGCCTTGGCTAATTGCGCGAGGTCTGAAAATTGCCGATCGGTCCTGAGCATGAGCAGCCGCTGAAGCGGGCGCGTGCCAGCACGCAGGGCTTCACGCACTGCATGTAGACCATAAATCAGTTCCGGAGGATTATCGCTTCCACCGGCTGGTGCCGTCTGGCTTGTCCTCGATGATGATGCCGTGGGAGGCGAGCGATTTTCTAATCTCATCGGCTTGTGCAAAGTTCTTCTTCTTTTTTGCATCGAGACGCTCCGCAATCTGTTGTTCAATCTGCTCATTTGAGAGTTCAGTCTCGGGCGATACCTGACCAACCGTGACGGTCGGAGCAAAGGTCGTGATCGTCAGGCTCGCGGTGCCTGGCCTCACAACTATGCCTCCTGACCGTGACTTACCTACGAACTGCCACTTCTCGAACTGAAGCAATCCCAGGTTATTGCCGAGCAATTGAAATTCCACCCTAGCAATCTTCCGCGCCTCCGTCGAAAGGCCCTGGCCCATAAACTTATTGATGTCGCTCTTCAATCGCTGCAGCTCCGCAATCGCAACTGGCGTGTTGAAGTCATCGTCCATCGCCTCTCGGAATGCAACCTTGCATCGCTCGATCGCTTCGATCATCCCCTCGTCTGCCGTGGCTCTATATTCAGACTCTTTTAGTCGCTTGAACAGATCATAGAAGCCGTTCAACGCATTCTTCGCTTCCTCTATGCTCTTGTCTGAAAAATCCAACGGGCTGCGGTAATGTGTCCCGATCAGAAAATAGCGCAGCATTTCTCCAGTTTCGGCCTCAGGCCATTTAGATTTCTCAAAGATCTCGCGGATCGTGAAAAAATTTCCCAAGGACTTGGACATCTTCTCCTGATTGATTTGCACGAAGCCGTTGTGGATCCAGTAACGCGCGAATTCTTTTCCCGTCGCGCCACAGGACTGAGCAATTTCGTTTTCATGGTGTGGAAAAATCAGATCCATCCCTCCGCCATGAATGTCGAATGTCTCGCCCAGATGCTTGATAGACATCGCAGAACATTCGATGTGCCAACCAGGTCGCCCTGGCCCCCAGGGACTATCCCACGACGGCTCACCAGGTTTGCTGCTCTTCCAGAGAGCGAAATCCATCGGATGACGTTTTCGCTCATCCACCTCCACCCGCGCGCCAGCCTGTAAATCTTCGAGCTTCCGTTTCGAAAGGCGTCCATAGGCCTGGTATTGGTCGACCTGAAAATAGACATCGCCTGCCACTTCATAGGCGAGACCCTTCTGCATCAGCCGGTCGACCAGCTCAATGATCTCGGCCATATGCTCGGTCGCTTTCGGCTCCTTCGTCGCTCGTTTGATCCCGAGCCTGCCCATGTCGGTGTCGTAGGCATCGATAAACTTGGCCGTAATGGTCTCGCAGGAGACGCCCTGCTCGTTCGCGCGCTTGATGATCTTGTCGTCGACATCGGTGAAGTTCTTGACGAACTCAACCTGGTAACCGCTGAATTCGAGGTACCGCCGGATCACATCGAAGACGAGCGCGCTGCGCGCATGGCCGATATGGCAGTAGTCGTAGACGGTCACGCCGCAGACATACATCTTCACAATCTTGGGCACGAGCGATTCAAACCGTTCCTTTTTCCCGGTGAGCTGGTTGTAGAACGAGAGCATGGGCTGGTTATACCCCCGGAGTGACACGGCGCTTCGGCCAATGGGACCAGAGAAAATAGCCCACGGCAAGCGCCAGGCAGACGCCGATCACGATGTCGAACTGATGAAAGTAATCTCTCAGATGCTCCCACTGCTCGCCCATTTTTACGCCGATGTAGGCCAAAAGATAACACCAGGGCAATGCGCCGAGAAACGTGTAGAGCATGAACCGATAGATATTCACTCTGGCGATGCCGGCCGGCAATGAGATGAAGGTCCGAACCACCGGAAGCATTCGACTGAAAAATACCGCCGCATCGCCATATTTCGCAAACCATCGATCCGCCATCTCAAGCTCGGTCCGCGATACCAACACATAGGGCCCGTAGCGCTCGACGAAGGGCCGACCGCCCCACACCCCGGCATAATAGGCCACTACCGACCCAGCGACGTTCCCAAGGGCGCCAGCCAACGTCACACCAAGCATCGTGAACTGTCCCGTGGCCACGAGATACCCGGCAAAGGGCATGATAATTTCACTGGGCAGGGGAATGCATGCGCTCTCAATAGCCATGGTGACGAAAATACCGCTGTAGCCGAAGGTCGAAATCATCGACACGATAAACCTGCTGAGCTCTGTCACGATCGCTTCGATCAAGCTTCCCACCGTGCCCTAGCTCCTCTGTTTGCCCTTCGATTTCGGCGATACGTCCGCACGATCGGCTTGCGGTCGGCGCACCGTTTCCCACTTCCGGAATCGATCCAAGACCCCATGATTCGTCGTATCAAGGTGAATGGGGGTGAGTGAAACCGCCCCCTGCTCAAGCGCCTCATGGTCGGCATCCTTGCTTCGATTCCACGACACACGAGTCCCGGCAATCCAGTAGTAGGTCCGGCCATGCGGGTCGACTTTTTCTATGATCGGATTATTGAAGCGCCTGCGGCTGAGACAGGTGACTCGAACTCCGGTGATCGACCCGAATGGCCGATTTGGAATATTGAGATTCACAAGCGTCTCATCCGGCAAACCCTCTTTTAGAATCAGCCGGGCGATACGAACGGCATAGCGAGCCCCGGCGTTGAAATAAAAATGCTCCTGCCCCTCTTGCGACACAGCCAGCGACGGGACACCGAGCATCGTCCCTTCCATCGCTGCCGAGACCGTGCCGGAATACAAGACGTCGTCGCCGAGATTGACGCCTTTGTTGATTCCCGACACAAGAAGATCAGGCGACGACGGCATCAGCTTCAGCACGGCCAAATTCACACAATCGACCGGCGTTCCATTGACTGCGTAGGTCCTTGTCCCGACCTCCTGTACCCGCAGCGGCTTATGAAGTGTCACGGCATGGGCCACCGCTGTCCGTTCACGATCCGGCGCAATCACCCAGACCTCACCCACCTTGGACAGGGCCTTAGCCAGCGCCGTCAAACCAGGCGAGTGAATACCATCATCGTTGGTGACCAGAATACGCATAGATCCATCAGAAAAAAAAAGCTGCCGGCGGCAGCTTTGATGGAATAGGCCAGAAGCCGGAGGCAAGAGGCTAGGGGTAGCAATCTAACGTCCCACCTCTAACCTCTGGCCTCTAGCCCAGAGCCCCTCAGCTAGACATTTGGTCGGGGCGAGCCGATTTGAACGGCCGACCACTCGCACCCCAAGCGAGTACGCTACCGGGCTGCGCCACGCCCCGACATGATCTATTTAGTTTCACCGTATCCAGCATTGTCTCCTTGGAAGCAGTTGGAATGCAACCGACTTGGAAGAGACGGGGCCGGATCGCCGTCAGTCAGAATGAGACTCCAAGATTTTGAGAATCGCCTGGAGATTCCCCCGCAGTTTTTTCGCGAGCTCCTTCGGGCCTACCCGTTGACTGGCCACCCGGCCTCGCCTGGCCCAATATCGTTTCACACCGGCAAGTGTATGCCCTTCCTCATAGAGCATCCGCTTGATCTCCAGCACCGTTTCAACTTCTCGCCTGACATAGAGACGCTGATTTCCACGACTTTTCTTGGGTTTGAGAAACGGGAACTCGGATTCCCAGAATCGCAACACATAGGCCGGGAGCTTGGTAATCTGGCTGACTTCGCCGATTTTATAAAAGACTTTGCTGCCCAGCCTGGGCTCGTTCCCCATGACCGGTCCTCGTGGTGGGATGAGTTAAGGTGATTGAATGAAGTTATGAATTGACGTATTTCTTAAACACTTGACTGGGACGAAATGTCACCACACGGCGAGGCGTGATTCCTATTTCTTCGCCGGTCCGAGGGTTCCGGCCTTTCCGTGCCCCTTTGCTGCGTACCACAAAGTTTCCAAATCCAGCAATCTTGACCGACTCGCCCTTGTGCAACACGTCTTTCAACATATTCAGCACAAGTTCAACGATATCCGCTGCTTCATTCTTGGAAATACCAACCTGCTTATAAATTTCGTTCGCGATATCTGCCTTTCTCATACTTTCTCCTCCGACACCCGCACACACTTCTCGAACGAACGTTTGCGAACCCACGACGAACGATTGGCAGTTTCGCTATAATTTACGTGAGGTTACATGGGCTGTCAAGAAGAAAGATGCCGAACCAGAGGCCCGGCTCCTTCCTCTTCAGCCAGCAACTTATACTCGATACTGTCCGCCAACGCTTGCCAGCTCGCCTCCATGATGTTCTCGGACACACCAACAGTGCCCCATTTATCTTTATGATCGCCGGATTCGATCAACACACGGACTTTGGACTCTGTTCCACTGTTGGCCGACAAGACCCGCACTTTATAGTCAAGCAGTTTGACTTCTCGAAGCTGGGGATAGAACTTTTCCAATGCTTTCCGTAAGGCATGATCGAGCGCGTTGACCGGGCCGGCTCCAACCGCTGCCGCATGTTCTACCACTCCGCCAACCTTCACCATCACGGTGGCCTCGGACGATGAAGCTCCATGGTCCTGTTTCTTCTCGACAATCACTCGAAAGCCGAGAAGTTGGAAGGACGGCCTGTGGGTCCCCATCGCTTTCCGCATGAGCAATTCGAAGGAGCCCTCCGCTGCCTCAAACTGATAGCCTTCACTTTCACGCTCCTTCAAGGTATCGATCAGTTCACGCACCTTGGCATGTCCCTTGTCCAATTTGATTCCATAGGCCTCAACCTTCTCCAACAATCCACTCCGACCAGCCGCATCCGATACCAACATACGTTGGCGATTGCCGACCGACTTGGGGATCACATGCTCATAGGTCGCGGGATTCTTCAGCACCGCATGGATATGAACCCCACCCTTGTGGGCAAAGGCCGAGTCTCCCACATAGGGTTGATGCGTATTGGGCATCAGGTTCGCGATCTCGGTCACAAATCCCGAGACCCGCTTCAATTGGCTCAACCGGTCTCTCAGCACCGGACGTTTCATCTTCAGTTCAAGATTGGGAATGATGGAACAGAGATTGGCATTGCCGCACCGCTCGCCGATCCCGTTAATCGTCCCTTGTACTTGTAGTACGCCGGCTTCGATCGCCACCAGGGAGTTCGCAACGGCCATTTCGCAATCGTTGTGCGCATGAATCCCCAAGGGCACAGTACATTCCCGTCGAACGATCTGGCAGATTTCTTTGATTTCCCAGGGCATCGCTCCACCATTGGTGTCGCAGAGAATCACCCGTTCGGCTCCGGAGGCGACAGCTTGACGAATCGTCTCCAAGGCATAGTCAGGATTGGTCTTGTATCCGTCAAAGAAATGTTCCGCATCGTAAAAGACCCTTCGGCCTTTCGAACGGAGGTGGGCCACGGAATCGCCGATGAGTTCCAGGTTCTTGGCCAGAGAAATACCGAGCGCGTCGGTCACGTGCAAAGACCAGGTTTTTCCAAAGAGCGTGATAATCTTGGTCTCTGACTCCAGCAACGCCAGAATGTTCGGATCTTTCTGTACCGTGTTACTGGCTTTTCTGGTCGACCCGAACGCCGCTACGGTTGCCGTATTCAACGGGACAGTCTTAATCATCCGAAAGAATTCGATGTCTTTTGGATTTGCCCCGGGCCAACCACCCTCAATGAACTGCACGCCTAACCCATCTAACTGTTGGGCCACCCGCACCTTATCTTCTGCCGAGAAGGTGACATCTTCGGCCTGAGCCCCGTCCCGTAAGGTCGTATCGTAGATTTCCAATGCTGCTGGACGGGCGGAGGAAAGAGGGGCGGTGGACGAAGCGGAACCGACCGGCTTGCCTTGTGAGGAGGATCGTGCTGGTGAAAATTTTCGAGCCATAGGGGGAACGATACCAGGAGCAGGACAAACCTGTCGAGACCCGCAGAGACAAAATCCGCTACTTCGCGGTTCGCTCCCCTACCGGCGACTGGTCCAACCCGAACGCGGAATGGAGAGACCGCATGGCCAGCTCGACATACTTTTCATCGATGACGCAGGAGATCTTGATCTCCGAGGTGCTGATCATGAGAATATTCACACCTTCCTGCGACAAGACTGTGAACATCTTGGCCGCGACTCCCGAATGGGACCTCATCCCGACGCCGACCAATGAGACCTTCGCGATCGCCTCGGTGACGGCAACGGATTTGGCGTCGATGCCTTTCGCCACGTCCTGAATCAGCGGCAAAGCCTTCTTAATGTCCACCCGTGGAATCGTGAAGGAAATATCCGTCATGCCGGACTGGCTCATATTCTGAATGATCATGTCGACATTGATGTTCGCCTTGGCTACCGGCCCGAACAGTTGAGATGCAATACCTGGTTTGTCCGGTACGCCCACAATCGTGACCTTGGCCTGGTTTCGATCACCGGTGACTCCCGACACTGCAACCGCTTCCATATCTTCATCTTCACGCGTCACGAGCGTCCCCTTTCCTTCGTTGAAGCTGGAGTTCACCTCCACCGGCACATTGAACTTCGCAGCGAATTCGACGGAGCGGCTCTGCAGCACTTTGGCGCCCAGACTGGCCATTTCCAACATTTCCTCATAGGAAATCTTGTCGATCCGTCGAGCCGCCGGCACAATGTTGGGGTCTGAGGTGTAGACACCGTCGACGTCGGTAAAGATAATGCACCGATCGGCCTTCAAGGCTGCGGCCAGCGCAACTGCCGTCAGATCCGAACCTCCGCGCCCCAACGTCGTGACGTCTGACTGTTCATTGATCCCTTGAAAGCCGGCGACCACCGGGATGACTCCATGGCCCAGAGCTTCGCGGATTCGGTCGGCACTGACTCTGGTGATACGGGCTTTGGTGTGGGCGCTGTCGGTCATGATCCCGACTTGGCGCCCGGTGAAGGATTGAGCATCGAGCCCACGAGCCCGCAAAGCCATCGCCAGTAAGGCAATGGTCACCCGCTCTCCGGTCGAGAGGAGCATATCGAGTTCGCGATCGTCCGGCAACGACGTGACTTCATGCGCTAACCGAAGCAACCGATCCGTTTCTCCGCTCATAGCGGACAGAACAACCACGAGGCGATGGCCATCCCTATGCGCCTTCTGGACGCGATCAGCCACACGGCAAATCCGCTCGATCGTGCCGACGGACGTCCCTCCATATTTCTGGACAATCAGCGCCACGACCGTCAAGAGCCCTTTGCAAAGAGTCGCACGACAAACTTCGTCGCATCGCGAGGAGGCAGGGTCGAGGCCTGAGCATCCGCCTCGGTAAATCTGCGCGCTGCCCCGCTAGAGGAAGTTGCTCCGCTATCACAATAGGCAAAGAACCCAGGACTTTCCGCTGCCTGCCCAAGATGCACGTTGCTCCCATCGCAGAATACTGCAATGCGATGGGGGCCTAACTTGGCCAGCCCTTCGAACAGCGGCCCTATCAATTCGCGATCGACCGCTTCGATAGCCTTTACCTTAGCGGCAACATCCAGCCCATAGACAACCGAGTCGGGCAACTCCACATGCACATAGGCAAAATCTCTTTTCTTCAATTCCTCCAGGGCAACCGCTGCTTGAGTACGAAGATCGGCTCCGGCCAATCGCGCTACATCCACCGCTTCGAGTCCTGCCATGATGCCGAGTCCACGATGGACATCGCTCTGCGAGACCACCACCCCTGACGTTTTGAACCGTTCAGAGATGCTTGGCCAAAGAATGGCCTTGCCCTGGCCCCAGAGCCAAAGACAATTGGCCGGTTTCTGCCCCGCCTTCTGACGTTCCTCATTGAGAGGATGGTCGCGCAAAATCTGAAATGAGGCCTCCATGAGTTTCCGAAGGATATCGGAGCCGTCTCCCGTCGGCAACACATCGGCGATCGGCCGGCCGACCAATAGTTGCGGATCTGTACAGACTGCGCGCGATTTTCCGTCGACCCATACCATGAGATGCCGGTGCCCTAACCCGGGATAGAACTGGATCATCTCCGATCCCAGCTGTTCATTGATCGCCTCGATCAGATCACGGGCCTCTTCTGTTGAAATCAAACCGGCAGTCGCATCGTCCATCACCACATGCGGCCCGAGTTTCTTAACCTCGTTTAATCCGCCCTTGCTCCCGAACTGGGCGTCTGCCCGCAACGCAACCATCGTGCAACGATAGACCACATCATGCTCGCCGATTCCAATCCCTAGACTGGCCGCTTCGAGCGGACCAGGCCCTTGATAGTATTTCTTGGGATCGTACCCGAGGATGCTGGTTCCCATCAGACCGCTCCCCTGCCGCACCTTCTCAGGCGCCAGGGCCAGAAGCCCGATCTCTCCAGTCTGCACAAGACGATCCAGATGAGGAGTTGCAGCCCTTTGAAAAGGAGTCCGCCCGTCCAGTTCCTGCCGAGGATGGTCCGCCATCCCATCGACATGGAGAATGACCTGTTTCATCGAAGCCCTGCGCTCATGATGTCTACACCCTTAAAAGACGAGCGACATCCTCCCGCGTCGCTCTAACGGTTTTCGGTTGGGTCGATACGCTGATCGCCGTGTCGGCATCTTTCAATCCATGGCCGGTCAATGTACAGACCACTGTCTCTCCTTCACGCAAGCTTCCTTGCCTGCTCAACTTCATCACACCTGCAACCGATGCGGCAGACGCCGGCTCGCAAAAGACCCCCTCTGTCGCGGCGACTGCCCTATAGGCCTGCAAAATCTCTTCGTCCGTCACCGAATCGATGGCTCCCATGGATTCCTTCACAGCAATCAAGGCCGCTTCCCAACTGGCCGGATTACCGATTCTGATCGCCGTCGCCACTGTCTGCGGGTTCTCCACGATGTGACCGAGCACGATGGGCGCTGCACCAGCCGCCTGAAATCCGATCATACGAGGCAGCCTCGTGGATTGATTGGCCGCACGATATTCCCTATACCCCTTCCAATAGGCGGTAATGTTACCGGCGTTCCCGACCGGCAGCACATGGATGACCGGGGCGTCACCGAGCTGGTCGCAGACCTCCATTGCAGCGGTTTTCTGCCCTTCGATGCGGTAGGGATTAAGCGAGTTGACCAATTCGATGTGATGAGTCGATGACAATTCCTTTACGATGGTCAAGGCCTGATCGAAATTTCCTTCAATCTGAATGACCGTGGCCTGGTGCATCATGGCTTGAGACAGTTTACCTATCGCAATCTTCCCGGCAGGGATCAACACATAGACCGCGAGCCCAGCCCGCGCACCATAGGCGGCGGCAGAAGCGGAGGTATTTCCCGTGGAGGCACAGATCACTGCCTTGGCGCCGGATTCGACGGCTTTTGAGATGGCCATCGTCATGCCGCGATCCTTGAACGATCCTGTGGGATTCATGCCTTCGAATTTGAGGTAGAGATCGATGCCGGGAGCGATCTGTTTAGCCAGCCTCGTCGCCCGGATGAGCGGCGTGTTGCCTTCACCGAGCGTCACGACCGGAGTACGGTCGGTCACCGGCAAAAACTTTCGATACTCTTCGATCAGGCCGCGCCAGCGATTCATCTCATCACTCGTCCTTGCCCTCGACCCGAATCAACGTCGTCGGCTCAGAGATGAAGGCCATGCGATTGATCGCGATTAATGCCGTTTGAATATCTCGCTCCTTGGCGGTATGGGTCTTGATCACGACAGGAACCGTCTGCCCTTCACGCCGTCCCTGTTGAAGAACGGAGGAGATACTGATGCCGCACCGGCCCAGCTCGCCTGCGATTTGGGACAAGACACCGGGACGGTCCAATACCATAAAGCGGAGGTAGTAGAGCGAGCTGATTTCCTCCATCGGCCGCATCCGGAGCGGACGACGTTGGTCCTGCTGAAACGAAGCGGGCGGGACCCGCCCAACCGCTCCCTTCAACAGATTACGCGCGATGGCAATCAGGTCGCCGACGACCGCACTGCCGGTCGGCATGGATCCAGCACCGCGGCCGTAGAGCACCACATCGCCGACCGCATCGCCGACAAGCTGAATCGCATTGTAGACTCCTTCGACTTGGGCGATCGGAGACGAGGAAGGCAGCATCGTGGGATGCACTCGGGTTTCGACTTCGTTGCCAACCAGCTTGGCAATGCCCAGCAGTTTGATCGTGCAGCCGAACTCTCTGGCATAGGCGATATCGAGCGGCGTAATGTGGGTGATCCCTTCCGTATACACATCTTTAAAATTGACCGGCGTTCCATAGGCCAGGGCCGCCAGGATTGCCAGCTTGTGGGCTGAATCGATGCCGGCCACATCGAAAGTCGGGTCCGCTTCGGCATAACCGGCCTGCTTCGCTTCGTCGAGCACCGCTTCAAAGCTCTGGCCCTCACGGGTCATGCGCGAGAGAATGTAATTGGCCGTCCCGTTGATGATTCCATAAATCGATTGGATGGTGTTGGCCGCCAACCCCTCCCTCAGTGCTTGGATGACAGGAATTCCTCCCCCTACGCTCGCTTCGAAACCTAAATCAACTCCACTGCGTGAGGCTGCGGCAAATATCTCTTCTCCGTGTAACGCAAGCAAGGCCTTATTGGCGGTGACAACATGTTTACCCGCCGCAATGGACTCGAGGAGAATGCGCTTGGCAATATCGCAGCCCCCGATCAATTCAACGACGATGTCGATCGATGGATCGGAGAGAACCTGTTTTGCATCGGTCGTGAGGAGACCTGCAGGCAGAGCCAGCCCCCTATCTCGTACCACATCGAGATCGGCGATCCGAACGATCTCGACCGGCACGCCGACCCGGCGACCGATTAAAGCGGCGTTCTCCAAGAGAATCTTCGCGACACCGGTCCCGACCGTTCCGAACCCAATGATGCCGACGCCCACACGCGAAATCATTCTTCCAACCCTTCAAGCTTTAGGGCTTTGCGGATGCCCCGAACTGCTTGTTTGGTGCGATGTTCATTTTCGACAAGGCCAAACCGCACATATTCGTCTCCGCCTTCACCGAATCCGATCCCGGGCGACACGGCCACTTTCGCCTCGCGGAGCAGGAGTTTTGAAAACTCCAAGGACCCCAGAGACCGATAGGGCAGGGGAATTCTGGCCCAAATGAACATCGTGGCTACCGGCTTGTTCACTTGCCACCCAATGCGATTGAGTCCGCTCACCAGCACATCACGACGCTTCTGATAGCGTAGGACTGTCTCTTTGACACAATCTTGTGGTCCATTCAGGGCAATGACACTGGCAATTTGCAACGGCTGGAAAATACCGTAGTCGAGATAGCTCTTGATCTTGGCTAAGGCCCCTACGACCTCGCGATTACCACAACAAAATCCCACGCGCCAACCAGGCATGTTATAGGCCTTGGAGAGGGTATAGAACTCGACGCCGACATCCTTGGCCCCGGGAGCCTGCAGGAAGCTCGGCGCCTTATATCCGTCGAACACCAAATCGGCATAGGCCAGGTCATGAATGACAATGACATTATGTTCTTTGGCAAAGGCGACGATTTTCTTAAAAAACCCGAGATCCGCTACGGCAGTGGTGGGGTTATGCGGAAAATTAATGACCAAAATCTTGGGCCGTGGAAAGGTCTGGCGATAGACCCTCTGTAACTCGTCGAAGAAATCACTATCCGGACGCAACTCAATCCCTCTGACTTCTCCTCCTGCAATGATGAAACTGTACATATGGATGGGATAGGTCGGCGTCGGCGTCAGCACGACGTCGCCGGGCCCGATTAAGGCCAGCGCCAGATGCGCCAACCCTTCTTTGGAGCCGATCGTGACGATGGTCTCGGTCTCAGGGTCGAGATCGACATCGTAATTCCGCTTGTACCACCCTGCAATCGCATGTCGTAGTTTTGTGATCCCGCGCGAGGCAGAATAGCGATGATTCTTCCCCTTCCGCGCTGCCTCGATCATCTTTTCGACAATATGGCTTGGCGTCGGTTGGTCCGGGTTCCCCATTCCGAAATCGATGATGTCTTCACCCTGTTGGCGAGCCTCGAGTTTAAGGCTCTGCACCTGGGCGAATACATAGGGCGGTAGCCGTTTGATACGATAAAATCCGTCGCCTAATCCCACCGAATCCCCTGCCTCTAATACCCTTCCACGCGGAACTGTCGAGCGATCGCCCTCCGCCCCACCAAGGAGGCTATTCTAATGGCGTGGAGCATATCGAGTCAAATTATCTCGTGATTCTGTGGGGTTCCGTATTCAGGTCCTTGGGGGGACTTACGGGGCAGCTCCCACCAATTTCCCTTCCCAGTCCTTGCCCCTCCCAGTCAATTTCTGTTACAACTGCAACACCTTTCGCACTCATCACACAACTCAGTTTCTCCTCGCTCCACATAGCAGAACGGAGGGTCCGTGCCACGACTTGGGGTGAACATCGACCATGTGGCCACCTTACGACAAGCCCGTGGTGGAGCCGACCCAGACCCCCTCACCGCCGCTATGTTGGTGGAATTGGCCGGGGCCGACGGCATCGTCGTCCATCTCCGAGAAGATCGGCGCCATATTCAAGACCGCGATCTTCGACTTCTACGGGAACTGATCCCCACCAAGCTCGATCTGGAGATGGCCGCCGATGAAGCGATGGCCAAAATTGCGTTAACCACAAAGCCGGACATGGTCACGCTCGTCCCAGAACGGCGCCAAGAGCTCACAACAGAGGGTGGCCTAGACGTGGCCGGTCACAAAGATCGTATTCAGAAAATTGTGGCCCAACTCCAGAAAGGCGGCATTCCCGTCAGCCTCTTCATCGAACCGAATCTGGTACAGGTCAAAGCCGCTCACGGAGTCTCGGCAGATTTCGTGGAACTCCATACAGGCCGATATGCAAATGCCCATGGTTCGAAGGAAACAGTCGCAGAAGTAGAAGCCATTACGCAGGCAGCGAAACTCGCTCACAAACTCGGAATGGGTGTGAATGCAGGACACGGATTGGACTATCTTAACCTGACGCGCTTGACACAGATTCCTGAAATTACCGAATACAACATCGGCCACAGCATTATTGCCCGGGCGGTTCTGGTGGGCCTCGATCAAGCCGTGAGGGAAATGAAAATGTTGCTGAACTGAACCATCGAACCGATACGGCGCCTGCATCCCTCCATGGGCAACCAGATTCGCCCCGGTCATGATATTGCACCTAGGAGCCTGTCCGAGTCATGTCATTCTACTGCGGCAAACGATCTGCCGGCATCTGCATCGTGCTCAGCTCGAAAAAATCCTCAACGTATTCCAGTGAATACACCTCCAGTTTTTTCGAGCTTTGCGCCGCTCACCTGCCAGCTGCTCCTTCGCCTCGCAACAAAGAATTACTAATCCTCAACGTATTCCAGCGAATACGCTTCCGGTTTTTTCGAGCCTGCGGCCTTGCATCTACCAGCTGCTCTTTCGCCTCGCAACGAAGAATTACTCGGACAGGCTCCTAGGCAACAGATCTCTTGTTTTCTCCAGCGCACCACATTCTCTGTGCGGTATCGATCCCGCACAGAAGGATACCAATGAAGATTGTGACCGGAACCGAGATGCAAACACTCGATCGCCGCACAATCGTCGAAGCGCAGATTCCCAGCGCCGTCTTGATGGAGCGAGCTGGCGAGGGAATCGTCCGGCATCTGGAGGACTACTGCGGGCCGGCAAGAGGCACGGCCATCACCATCCTCTGCGGGAAGGGCAGCAACGGAGGAGACGGACTGGTTGTAGCCCGACTGCTGCACCGCCGGCGTGCTCGAATTCACGTGATACTTCTGACACCGATCACCGACTTGAGTCGGGATGCCGCAGTGATGTATCGCCGGCTCGTTCGGATTACAGGACGAACCGCGATCGCTCGATTCCGGTCTACAGACCAAACGCGGGCCCTCCTCGCCTCCAGCGATATTCTCGTCGATGCCCTTCTTGGTACCGGGCTATCGGCCGCCGTGACCGGAGCCTATCGCGAGGCCATCGAACTCATCAACAGCGCCGGGAAGCCGGTCATCGCAATCGATATCCCCTCCGGTCTCCATGCCGATACCGGCGCGATCCTGGGGCAAGCAATCCGCGCCACCTTGACCGTCACTTGCGGCCTCCCCAAGCTCGGCCTCTATGTCAATGCGGGAATCGACCAGGCCGGCGCAATTCGCGTCGCTGATATCGGCATTCCACCAGCTTATGTAGATGCCATCGAGAGCCGAACCCTGCTCCTGACAGCCGACGGCGCCTTTCAATCTTTACCGGAACGTAGACCCTCCGCAC
The DNA here is from genome assembly GCA_002869895.2 of Nitrospira sp. CG24E. Lineage (GTDB taxonomy): Bacteria > Nitrospirota > Nitrospiria > Nitrospirales > Nitrospiraceae > Palsa-1315. Next base: position 87,851 of record NEWP02000014.1, read on the forward strand.
ATAAGGGAACCTTTGGCCATGCAGGAATTATCGCAGGCTCCGTGGGGAAAACCGGTGCGGCGGCACTGGCAGCCCAGGCGGCACTCCGCGTTGGCGCCGGCCTGGTGACCGTAGCCACTCCAAGCAGCGTCAATGATGTCCTGGAAGCCAAGCTACTTGAGGCGATGACGATGCCTCTGCCGGAAACGAAGGCTCGCACATTGGCCCGCTCAGGACTCGATCGTATCTTGGCCTTCATCCAAACACGCAAGGCGGTCGCCATCGGTCCCGGCCTCTCGACACATCACGAAACCGTCGAACTGGTGCAATCGCTCATGCAACATCTCGATCGACCCTCCGTCCTCGATGCCGACGCGCTCAACGCCTTGACCGGACGAGCCCTGTTGCTGACGGAATGTAAGACCCCACCCATTCTCACCCCACACCCCGGTGAGATGGCCAGGCTCGAAGTCGATGCCACCATACAAGGCGTCAATGCAGACCGAATCGGCACGGCCAAACGATTCGCCCAAGAACGTGGCGTATTCGTCGTCTTAAAAGGCGCAAGAACCGTCATCGCCCGACCCGACGGCCTCGTCGCTATTTGCCCAACCGGCAATCCCGGCATGGCCACGGCCGGAACCGGCGATGTATTGACCGGCATGATCGTCGGCTTGTTGGCGCAAGGAGTCTCCACATGGGATGCCGCTTGCACCGCGACCTATTTCCATGGCTTAGCCGGCGACTTGGCCGCCCAACAGTTCGGGCAACAGGGGATGCTCGCTGGCGATCTCATCGCTCAGATCCCTTATGCGCTCCAGCAGAGGACAACGACCTAACGTGATCAGACCGGCCAAGACAAAACAGTCTGCCATTCGCCGCGTATCTGCATCGCGTCTCCCGTGGAAACTGATCTCCACATCACACCAGCACACCACTCGACTGGGCCAAGTGATTGGCCGCGTACTTCGCGGGGGAGAAACGATCGCACTCTACGGACCGCTCGGAGCCGGCAAGACGGCACTCGTTCGTGGAATCGTACAGGGTCTAGGCGCACCGCCGGCAACCGTGACCAGTCCGACATTCGTCGTCATTCACGAATACCAAGGACGTCTGCCGCTCGCGCATGTAGACCTGTACCGGATTGGCTCACCCCGCGAACTTGAATCGACAGGACTGACCGAATATTTCTCAGGCCAGACCGTCACCGCCATCGAATGGGCCGATCGGGGCCTTGCCGTACTACCACCTGACAGGATCGAGATTGCGCTGAGCCATCGAGCAGCACAGACCAGGATGATTCAGCTGAGTGTCACGGGACCGAAGTCTCACGAAGTTCTCGCCCTCGCGCATAAGCAGTACAGTTCGACCGACAGGGTGCATCGAACGGCGACTGGACCATCAAAACGGTGAACATAACCAGGCCATGATTAGACTGATTCTGGTCGGAATTCTTCTGCTTCTTTCCCTGGCGTTTTTCCTTCAGAACCAGGAACAGGAAGTCACGCTCTTGTACTTCTTTGGTCTCTTTGAAGCCTCAACCCCGATCTATAAACCCATCCTTGCTGGTTTCGGAGTGGGGCTCCTGGTCTCCGGCATCCTGCTCTTTCCCCCATGGATACGGGGCCGGATCGAACTCCGCCGAAAAACCAAAGCGTTGCAGGAAGCCGAGGTGGACCTCGAACGGTTACGCCATTCACTTGAAAAAGTGACCGGACGAATCTCTCCCACCCTCACCGACGAACCGGATCGAGAACAACGGGATGAGTAACACAGACGCTTCACCGTTGATGCGGCAATTCCGCGACATCAAGCAGGGCTATCCCGACTCAATCCTGCTGTTCCGCGTCGGCGACTTCTATGAGATGTTTTACGACGATGCGAAGCTGGCTTCGAAGCTGCTCTCCATCGCCCTTACCTCTCGCGACAAATCCAGCGCCGACCCAGTCCCGCTCTGCGGAGTGCCCTATCATGCCGCGCAAGGTTATATTGCGAAGCTCCTCCAGGCCGGGCGGACCGTCGCACTCTGTGAACAGGTGGAAGATCCAAAACTTGCAAAGGGTCTCGTGCGGCGAGAAGTCGTTCGTCTCTATACGCCGGGCACGCTGGTCGATACGGAGTTTCTCCACCCGGACGAATCACACTTCCTGGCGGCTGTTGCCTTCTCCGACTCCACTGCCCCATCGGTCAAGGGACAGGTCACCATTGGGCTGGCCTGCCTGGATGTTTCGACTGGAGAGTTTTGGACGACGGAATTCCAAGGGGCGCAAGCGGAGATCCAGCTCATGGATGAGCTGGCTCGGCTCGAACCACGAGAGGTGCTCCACCCCGACTCTCATGAAAATGCCAGGTCTTGTCTGAGTCGCTTGCAGGGAGCGCGCCTCTGTGCTCGTCCATCGCTTTTCTTCAACCCCAAAGATGCCACACAACTGCTCCAGACACAGTTTGCGGTGCAGTCACTCGACGGATTCGGCTGTCGCGGCCTGACCGTCGGAATCGGGGCTGCCGGAGCGGTCTTGCGATATTTTCGAGAAACCCAGCCGACCGCTACTCTCGGACACCTTCGCCGTCTCCAGCCACGTTGGAGCGGCAACGCCATGCATTTGGACAGTGCGACCATTCGAAATCTAGAACTCGTGCGATCATTGGATACCGGCGAGCGCCGATCCGAACAAGACCGGCCAACGGTCTTATCAGTCTTGGACCGCACGGCTACAGCCATGGGCAGCCGTTTGTTACGCGATTGGCTTGTCAGACCGCTCCTCAATTGCGATGCCATTCACGCTCGACTCGATGCAGTCGGCGAGTTGAAAGATCGGATTCAACAACGAGTGTCGCTGCGGGCTACACTCCGCAACATACAAGATATTGCCCGATTGAGCAGCCGCGTAACGCTGGGTATCGTAGGGCCTCGCGAACTGCTCGCGTTGAAACAATCAGTCGGCGCCTTGCCGGAGCTTCGGTCTCATCTCCAGCCGTTCCATGCCTCAATACTGACCGGCCTTCGAGACTCCTGGGACGATTGCCAAGATGTGCACGATGCCATTGAGCAGGCCATCAAGCCGGATGCGCCGATGTCGCTCCGTGACGGCGGCATATTTCGAGAAGGTTACCATGCCTCGATCGATGAGCTGCGCAAAGCCAGCACGGAAGGCAAGGGTTGGATCGCCTCGTTGGAAGCCAAAGAACGGACGCGGACGGGAATCGATTCGCTGAAGGTCCGCTTCAATCAGGTCTTCGGTTACTATATTGAAATCACCAAGACACACCTATCCCGTGTTCCGCCTGATTACATTCGCAAACAGACGCTGGTCAATGCCGAACGATTCATGACACCGGAGCTGAAAGAGTTAGAGGAACGTGTCACTGGTGCGGAGGTTAAACTGCTGGGGCTGGAACAGGAACTGTTCGAACAATTGCGTCGGCGCTTGGCAAACAAGATGCCTCGTCTTCAAGCAATGGGCCAGGCGATCGCGTTGCTGGACGTCCTCGCAGGTCTGGCTGAAACTGCCGCCTTACATCGCTACGTCAAACCCCTCGTCGATGAGGGCAGTACGATCTTGGTTCAAGAAGGGCGGCATCCTGTTGTCGAACAGCTCAGTACCGACCTGACGTTCATACCCAACGACACGGCCCTTGACTGTGAGGGCAACCGGCTGGTGATCCTCACCGGACCCAATATGGCAGGGAAAAGCACCTACCTTCGCCAGATCGCACTGATCGTCCTGTTGGCGCAAATCGGGAGTTTCGTCCCGGCAGCCGAGGCCCGCATCGGACTGGTCGACCGCATCTTTACGCGAGTCGGAGCTTCGGACAACTTGACAGCAGGACAGAGCACCTTCATGGTGGAGATGATCGAGTCCGCGCACATTTTGAACAGCGCGACGTCCCGCAGCTTAATTCTATTGGATGAGATCGGCCGAGGGACCAGTACCTACGATGGACTGAGTATCGCCTGGGCCATTGCGGAATATATACAAGACCGCCGGCACTTGGGAGCCAGGACACTGTTTGCAACCCACTATCACGAAATGACACAACTGGAAGGATTACGCGAGGGGATCAAAAATTATTGCGTAGCAGTTCAGGAACGGGATGGTGATGTGGTCTTTCTGCGTAAAATCGTGCGTGGCGGCGCAGACCGCAGTTACGGGATTCATGTCGCGAAACTGGCAGGACTTCCTCCAGAAATCATCGCCCGGGCAGTACAAGTCCTGGCCCAATTGGAACAGCCTGATATCGCCATTGGCGTCAGTCCCCGATCAGCCTCAGAAAAAGAAGCAACAGGCTCCGGGCTTCCTCAACCCCATCCGATCATCGAGGAAATGAAGCAAATCGATCTCTTCTCCATGACGCCGCTCGATGCGCTGAACCGCCTCGCTGACCTTCAGCGAAGAATCGGTCCAACCGGCCAAGACAGCCGCGACAAATAAAAAGGCGGCATCTCCTTTCAGAGATGCCGCCTGTACAAACAGAAACAGATTCAGTCTAGTGATGGGCAGCGCTAGCGCCCGTGTTGTACTTCGCGGTCCAGGGAATCAAACCAGCGATGGGCTGTCCACCTGGGAGCAACACATCATACTGCATGGGTATCGCGGCTCCATCTGGAGACAGTGGTGAGGTGTTGAGTTGTTGTTTTGCTGCTGCACAGCCCGCCTCAACTTCGCTCTTTCCCGCACATTCCTTCAACCGAAGACCGGAGATGCTGAGCGGCTTCCCCATGGAGCCCGCCACTTCCGGTAGCTTCTTGACCGAGGAGATGACGCGGTGATTCTGCTCTGGCTCTGTCGCAACAAATTCAATCAAATCGGTTGTGCTGGACGGCGGCACTTCCTTGGCTGCAGCCGGTCCTGCATGGGGGCGACCCATTTTCTTCAACTCCTCCCATGCCCCCTTCTCGGCATAAAACTTGAGGTTCTTACCTGGGTGAATCTTTTGCCAAAAGAAACCGCTCTCAGCGGCTCCTCCGAACACAGACACGTTGATCCAAACCGCTTCGTCGTAGTGATCGAGCACGACCACGCGACCCTGGATGGTGGTCGGCTTGCTCAAGTCTCCCCACTCAAAACGCTCTTGGAATGATTCGATCGCCAGTGCGGTGGAGGCCATAGAGACTACCAGCGCAGCGGCTGCCATCACAGCCCAGCCTTTCGCATGAAACTTCATCATCGCGTCCTCCTTAAACAGAACATGAAAGAATGAATGCTTGTCAGGGTCGATTACTTAAGAAGTTTAAACCCGGTAATCGTCCGACCATCCAAACTTACTTCCATTGCGACGAGTTCTTGGGAGGCCTTAATAATTTGGTCCATGAGGGCCTTATCCTTCACAGCCAACCGAACGGTCGTCGCGGCATGGTACCAGCCGGAGTAAGGACTGTTCTTATCGGTTCCCCCTACGAAACCCCAGCCGCAGCAGGAGAATAATGGATCCGGCGGTTTCACATCAAGATCGGAAGACGAACGACCAGCTGAATTTCCAGAACCAGGCTCACCGGTGTTCCAGTATTGAATCCCGAAAAGCAGCTCTCCATCCGGGTTATCGGCCCACTGTGACCATACCCGGCCCTTGAGAGTCTTGGCGACTTCACCCTTCATGGGTTTCCCTCCGACGATGTTGTCGGTAGGTTTATTACCCCCCGGCGCATCCACCGGGTCAGCCACGGCAAATTCCGCTGTCAACATGCCAAGAACAGTAAACGCTGAAACGGCGGCTATAAGTATGGCCTTTGGCATACCTAGTCCCTCCTTCATAAAAATAACAACCACAAGAACCGATGGATACTCTTTAAAGACGACAACTGCTATAAGACAATTTCAGGGAACCCGTAGCCAGAGCGATGGATCTTCCGGCTGGAATTCTTTGTCTTGCTTCCTGCTACGTCCCCTCGATCGAGAATCGTTATCAAAATTTTGGCCATGGTACTGAAACCATGAAACTGTGTCAAGAAATTGTTTGCCCTATCGACAGCATCAACTGTAATGCAGGAAGTATATAGAAATCAATAATTTGGAGAGATTTGTGCGGCGAGAATTATCCGCGATTTGCAGGCTTGACCGGCTTGTATTAAGAAACTCTTATCTAGACGCTTGTAGACTGCGCGAAGAGAGAGGCCCGAGCCCTGTGATCGCAAGGGAATCCAGTTTGAAAAATTGACGGCCCACGTGAAGCACCTGCTCCTCACCCACACGATCGATCTGATCCAACATATCTTCCAGTGATACATGCCGACCATGTGTAAGCTCATCCTTTGCCAGCTTGCTCATGCGGCTGTGGGAGCTTTCCAAGCTCAGCATGAGACTCCCCTTCATCTGGGTCTTCGCCTGTTCAAGCTCTTTCCGTTCCACACCCTTGTCGCCGATTCGCCTGATCTCTCGGCAAACCAGATCCACAACACGATCCACTTCTTTTGGCCTCGTCGCAGCATACACCGTAATCATGCCGCTGTCAGAGTATCCGGACAAGAAGGAATAAATCGAGTAGGCGAGTCCCCGTTTCTCTCGTATTTCCTGAAACAGCCTCGAACTCACACTGCCGCCCAATACAGTGTTGAGCGCATACAATGCATACCGATCCTCATGGCCGGCAGCGATGCCGTTGAGCCCAAGGCACAAATGCACCTGCTCCAACCGCTTCTTCTTTAATAAGACACCGCCGTGCAAATCGGGAGGATGGCGCCCGTTGGCAGGGTTTGTCTTCGCCCAGCGGCCCTTCCCAAAATACCGCGCCACCATTGGGTCCAGATGCGCCTGATCGAAATTCCCGGCGATCGAGATGACGGTCTGCCTCGGATCGTAGTGGGTTTCGACGTAGCGCAGAAGATCTATACGGCGTATTTCCCTAATGGTCTTTTCTTGCCCCAGAATGGGGCGGCCGAGCGGGTGTCGTCTCAACACTTGCCCTGAGTGAAGCTCTTGCACGAGATCTTCCGGATCGTCACGGACCATGCGAACTTCTTCCAGAATGACTTGCTTTTCTTTTTCAATTTCTCTGGGCGCGAACCGAGAATGGAGGAACAGATCGGAGAGGAGTTCGAGCGCTCGCTGCAGTTGCTGATCCAACACCTTCACGTAATAGGTGGTCGTCTCACGCGAGGTGAAGGCATTCATCTCTCCGCCAAGCGCATCGATTTCGCGCGAAATATCGGCGGAAGAACGCTTGCTCGTTCCCTTGAAGAGCATGTGTTCGATGAAGTGGGAATAGCCCGCCTGGGAGGACTGCTCGTCGCGAGACCCGGCGTTGACCCAGACGCCGACGGTGACCGACTTGAGCGTCGGCATCCGCTCAGTCACCACCCGCACCCCATTGTCCAGAACGAGCTTGCGATACAAAGCGGCTACCTAGCGGACGGATCCGGCGCACCAGCGCCGGTCGGAGCCGGCATGGCCTCTTTGCGGCTGAGACGGATCTTTCCTTGCCGGTCTACCTCCAGAACCTTCACCAAAATTTGATCGCCTTCCTTCACCTCGTCGGACACAGCTTGGACCCGATGGTGCGCCAACTGTGAGATGTGCACCAGTCCGTCGGTCCCCGGAAGGACCTCGACAAATGCGCCGAAGTCCATGATTTTCCGAACCGTGCCCGTGTAGATCTTCCCGATCTCGACCTCTTCGGTGATCCGGCTGATCATGTCTTTGGCCTTCTCGGCCGAGGCTCCGTCAACCGATGCGATCGTGACGGTTCCGCTGTCATCGACATTGATCTTGACTCCGCAATCCGCAATGATGCCGCGGATCGTTTTGCCGCCCGGACCGATGATTTCTCGGATTTTGTCCTGCTTCACCTTCATCGTGAAAATTCTCGGCGCGTAGGCGGACAGGGTCGTCCTCGGCGCTTGGAGCGCCTTCTCCATACAGCTCAAAATGTGCAAGCGACCGGCTTTGGCCTGTTCCAAAGCCTGTTGCATCAAGGCCGACGTAATGCCGCCGATCTTGATATCCATCTGCAACGCCGTCACACCCTGTTTAGTCCCGCAGACTTTGAAATCCATGTCACCCAAGTGATCCTCGAGCCCAAGAATGTCTGAAAGGATCATGACCCGATCGCCTTCCTTGATCAATCCCATCGCAATCCCGGCAACCGCTTCTCTGATCGGCACGCCTGCATCCATGAGAGCAAGGCTTCCACCACAGACAGTCGCCATCGAAGAGGATCCGTTGGATTCGAGAATGTCTGACACGATACGAAGCGTATAGGGAAACACCTCCTTACTGGGAACCACTGAAACCAAGGCCCGTTCTGCCAATGCGCCATGACCCACTTCCCGGCGTCCCGGCGAGCGAAGCGGCCGCGCCTCGCCGACACTGAACGGTGGGAAATTGTAATGGAGCATGAACGTCCTCATGTACTCCCCTTCCAATGCATCGATTCGCTGCTCGTCGTCTGTGGTCCCCAGCGTAACCACCGCTAAACTTTGAGTTTCACCCCTGGTGAAGATCGCAGAGCCGTGTGTCCGCGGCAGTGCGCCGACTTCGCAAGTGATCGGACGGATATCAGCAGGGCCACGTCCATCCGCCCTCGAACCTTTCTCCAGAATCATGTTCCGAACTTCCGTATATTCCAGTTCATGAAACACCAATTTGACGTGCCGCTCCCGATTCGGATCGTCCGCGTTCTTGAGCTTTTGGACAGCGTCGTTCTTAACCTCATCCAACCGCTCCTGCCTCGCTGCTTTGTTCGGAATCATGATGGCCTCGCGGATCCCTTGCGCCACCAAGGCCTTCACTTGAGCGGCGAGCGCTGAGTCAATCTGCTCCTTCGCCACCTTCCGCTTGGGCTTTCCAGCAACCGCCTGCAGTTCACGAATCTTGGATACAATCTTCTTAATCTCGGCGTGAGCGAGTTCGATCGCCTCAAGCATGACGGCTTCGGACAATTCGTTCGCCCCGGCTTCAACCATCATGACCGCATCAGCCGTCCCAGCCACCACGAGATGCAGCTCGCTCTTCGCTACCGTCTCAAGATCAGGGTTGACCACGAGCTTGCCATCCAGTCGACCAATTCTTACGCCTGCAATGGGATTGTCGAACGGAATATTCGAGACGGTCAGGGCAGCAGAGGAGGCGATAATACCGAGGATGTCGGATGAGCCGGTCTGATCGGCCGAGAGGACTGAGGCAATGATCTGAGTCTCGAAGTAGTAACCCTCCGGAAAGAGCGGGCGGAGTCCCCGGTCGATCTGCCTGCTGGTCAGCACCGCTTTTTCCGATGGACGCGCCTCTCGCTTGAAATATCCGCCGGGAATTTTTCCAGCGGCGAATGATTTTTCCTGATAATCGACCGTGAGGGGAAGAAAATCGATGCCCGGCTTGGCAACCTGTGAGGCGACGGCCGTCGCCAATACGACGGTGTCGCCGTACGAAGCCCAAATCGAACCGTCTGCTTGTCGTGCCACACGACCGGTCTCGAGCCGCAGAACGCGCCCGGCAACTTCTATTTCAACTGTGTGTACCATCTGGGTCTCCTCTGGTTAGGCCCCACAGATGCCCACAAAGATGAGCTCTGGACGTAATGAAAAATTCAAAATGTAAAATGTAAAATTGAATGACCACCTCTCTTCAATTTTTCATTCTTAATTTTGCATTCAACATTGCGCTTGAGCGCATGTCAGTGTTCACCTGTGCGACTGATGACTACCCGCTGTGGCGCCCCCTGACGCCACAGCGAGGCAGGATGCTACTTTCTGATGCCCAATCGTTCGATCACCGCACGATAGCGGGCATCGCTAACGCCGCGAAGATAACCCAACAACCGCCGCCGCCGCCCGACCAGAAGAAGCAGGCCGCGCCGGGAGTGATGATCTTTCTTGTGCAGCTTGAAATGTTCCGTCAAATACGTGATTCGGTTGGTCAACACCGCGATCTGAACTTCCGGCGAGCCGGAATCCGTCTCATGCTGCCGGTACTGTTTGATCAACTCGGTCTTTGCTTCTTTCAGTAATGCCATGGGCTCTTTCCTTCCTATTCCGTATCTTTATCCCTCTCCGCAACGCTGTATCATACGTCCTGATCGACCAACACCTTGTCGATGTTGACGATACCCTCCGAAACTTCTGAATACTTTCCGATTGCCACCAAGCGTCCGTCTGTACCCTGGATACGGATCGCCTTGTGTGATCGGCGCGCTCGATCGGCCGCCTCATCACAATGAAGAATCTGGACTGCAGGCACCGGAACCCCGTGTCGCACACGGTCGACTGTCTGTTCATCCACTACCACAATTCCCAGTTGGTCCAGCGTATGGTTCAGCGACAATAAATCGTTTCCCAATCGACCGATAGCATGACGAGTGACCACCTCATCGACCGTCAGTGCGTGGTCAATCGTCAAAGGACCCACTCGTCTTCGCTCTAATGCCAACATATGGCCGCCGACACCCAATGCCTCTCCTATGTCGGCACAGAGTGTCCGTACATAGGTGCCTTTCGAGCAGACGATGCGCAGGGTGATGTCCCGCCCCTGAATGGCCAGCACGTCGAGGGTATGGATCACGATCGCTCGAGCAGCCCGGGCAATCGTTTTACCGGCTCGCGCGGACTTATACAGAGGAACGCCGCCGATCTTCACCGCCGAATACATCGGCGGAATTTGTTCGATCGGCCCACGGAATCGATCGACCGCCGCATGAATGGCCTCTGGCGTCACCCGATCGCTCGCCAGACTGGCCAGCACCGTTCCCGTCGCGTCCTGTGTATCGGTGGTTTCGCCGAGACGAAGCACTGCGCGGTATTCTTTATCCCACTCGACGATATATTCGGCAATACGGGTTCCCCGCCCGATCAGCAGAGGCAGGACTCCTGTTGAAGCAGGGTCGAGCGTACCGGCATGACCGACTTTGACCCCGCCGAGAAGATGCCGTACCTTTGCCACAACGTCGTGGGAAGTCCAGCCGAATTCCTTCTTGACTGTCAAGACTCCGTCGACAATGGCGCAGCTCTGTGCGAGATTCATCATCACGACCCCGATACTACGAACTCATTTTCTCTTCGGGTGACTCACAATCCGTTTTGATCCGGAGATCGTCCAATAACTTCAAGACACGATCGCCTCTCGGCCCACTGACATCCTTGGCAAAGACGATCTCCGGCAGATACCGGAGCGAGAGCCGGCGCCCCAGCTCACCGCGTACAAACCCGCTGGCTTGAGCCAGCCCGGCTAAGGCGTTTCGTTCTTCTTCTTCCGTACCCATGGCGGTTACGAATACGCGCGCAATCCGCAGATCGCTGGTCAGTTTCACATCGGTCACGGTCACGGATTGTACGCGGGGATCTTTGATCCTGCGCATGAGAATATCCGCCACTTCCATGCGGACTTGGTCGGCGACACGGTCGGCTCGATGATACCCTGTCTTGGCCACCGCACACTCCACCTGGCAGGATGCTGAGAAAGTCGTCCTTCTCACCCGCCCGATCCCGGCGCGCCGAGACGCGCCTTTTCCCAAGCATCGTTCTCGCTTCGCTCAGAGGCTCAAGGGACAGGCTCCGGTATTGGCCGGTGCCTGTCCCGCTATCTGAGGGGGACAGCCACCAAGTAGTTGGGTGGCAGTCCGCGTCGCTTGCTGCGGCCTTGCTGGACGGCCATTTTGAGCACCCTGCTGGGCGTACTGCCGTCACAACAATTCCACTCGGGACTGAACGATCTCCACTGCCGGGACGCTCCTAATCAGGTTCAACGCCTGATCGCACACCTGATTCACGTATCGCCCTTCGTTGGCCACACACACTAGCCCCAAGACAGCCTTCTGCCACAGATCCTGTCCATCGACCTCGGCAACCGAGAGATTGAACTTATCCCGCAGTCGATCTTTGAGACTCAACAACACCTGCCGCTTATCCTTCAACGAGTGACTCTCGGGGATGAACAGTTCGACCGTGCAGAGTCCGACGATGATACCCACAGGGCAGACTTATGCCTCAGAGTTTTGCAGCGATCTTGTCGATCGCGTAGGCTTCAATGATGTCTCCCGCCTTGATGTCGTTGAAATTCTCGACGCTGATTCCGCACTCATACCCTTGCTGCACTTCACGAACGTCGTCCTTGAAGCGACGCAACGATCCGAGTTTTCCCTCATAGACCACCACGTTGTCGCGAATCACTCGGACTCCGATAGCGGCACGGGTGATCGTACCGTCCACCACATAGGACCCAGCAATGACACCGGCCTTGGATACGGTGAAGACCTGTCGCACTTCGGCCCGTCCCAACGTCCGTTCTTTGAGAGTCGGCTCGAGCAACCCTTCCATGGCAGCTTTAATCTCGGCCAACGCGTCGTAAATAATGGTGTAGAGGCGGACGTCGACCCCCTGCTGTTCAGCCAGAGCGGAGGCCTTCGGTTCCGGTCTGACATTGAACCCGACAACGATGGCATTCGACGCGGCAGCCAGCAGCACATCGGATTCCGTGATCCCGCCGACACCGCTGTGGATGACCCGCAGTTTGACGGCGGCGGTTGCAAGTTTCTCAACCCCTGCCGTCAGCGCTTCAGCCGACCCCTGCACGTCGGACTTGATCACCAATGCCAGTTCCTTGACGGATCCTTCCTTGATCTTGGAGAACAAATCATCCAACGTAACCTTCGCTGACCCGGACAAATCAGCCGTTCGCTGCTTGCGCGCTCGCTCTTCCGCGATCTCCCGCGCGATCCGTTCATCTTTGACGACCTGAAATACATCGCCGGCGGACGGCACACCGGGAAGTCCAGCCACTTCAACCGGGATAGAAGGACCAGCCTCTTGCACTTTCGCCCCCGTATGCGTGATCAAAGCGCGAACCTTTCCACTCACAATTCCGACGACAAATACGTCGCCGACGCGAAGCGTCCCGCTCTGAACCAGCACCGTCGCCACAGGACCACGCCCTCGCTCCAGCTTGGCCTCCACTACCACGCCCTTGGCCATGCGATGCGGATCGGCCTTAAGCTCCAGCACTTCGGACTGCAGAAGAATCATCTCCAACAGAGCATCCAAGCCGATCTTCTCTTTGGCCGAGACCTCCACCATGATTGTGTCGCCGCCCCAAGACTCGGATATGAGTCCATGTTCAGACAAGGCGTTCTTCACTCGGTCAGCATTGGCGCCGGGTTTGTCGATCTTGTTGATCGCTACAATAATCGGAACGGAGGCAGCCTTGGCATGATTGATCGCTTCGATTGTCTGCGGCATCACACCATCGTCTGCCGCCACGACTAAAATAACGATATCGGTAATCTTGGCGCCACGGCCTCGCATCGCGGTAAACGCTTCGTGGCCCGGCGTGTCCAGGAACGTCACCTGCTTCCCACGAACCCCAACCGTGTAGGCCCCGATATGCTGTGTGATCCCACCGGCTTCGCCTTCCGCCACCTTCGTTTGCCTGATGGCATCGAGCAATGATGTCTTGCCGTGATCGACATGGCCCATGATCGTCACGACCGCCGGCCGCGGTTCAAACCGGGCATTCTCTTCCGTCTCGACCATCGAATCCAACAACTCTTCTCCGGCCTTCTCCATCGTCACATCGATCTTGACCCCATGCTCCTCCGCAATAATCCCGGCTGCATCGATGTTCATCGTCTGATTGAATGTGAGCATCTGGCCCATGTCCATCAGCTTGCGCATGATGTCGGCCGGACGCTGTCCGATCAGCTCGGCGAACTCCTTCACTGTCATACCTGGCACAAACTTGAAGCTCTTTCTCCGTGGCTTGGTGACCTCTCCAGGCGCGCTGTGATGCGCGTGCTTGCTACGGTCGTCGCGGCGCTGCTGCATAGGAATGGCACGAAGATCCTGCCAGCGAGCCGCATCCTCACGAAGCCGAAGCTCTTCTTCTTCCCGCGTGCGTCCCGGCTTACGAACTTTCTTCGCTTTATCTTTCAGACCCTCGGCTTGCATTTCATCGAGGGAGAGAGCTTTCTTTTTTCCTGTGATTACATCAATGCTTGGCACGACCGCCGGTTTGACGGCAGTGGCAGGAGCCGAAACAATCGACGCTCCGATAGCATGCGGCTGATCAAGCGTCACCATCGGATCGATATGCGAAACGGCTGGAGCTCCAGCTTGGAGGTGCACCGTGGGCGGAGAACTCACCAGGGGAACATCGACGGGCGCTATGGTTGCGCTACCTGATTCAACTGCCGGCAGGGACGTTGCCTCTTCCGCTGGAAGGTCATCGGCTCTTCTACGCTTGATAAGAATGCGTCGTTTGTCGGACTTGGAAGGCTCCTCCGGAACTGGAGCCGCCTGGGATAAACCGGCCTTGCTCCGCTCACCACGACCGACGTCGGTATCGGCATCAGCCGTCCTACCAGGCGTTTTCCCCTGAGCCTTGAGCTTCGGACCGAGCTTCTCCAAAACCTTCTGCACCACATCATCATCCAACGCGCTACTGTGCGACGCGACCGTGACCCCCATCCGCTTTAATTCCGGGATAAGATCACGGTTTTCCATCCCGAGCTGCTTAGCCAATGCATACACACGCATGAGAATTTCACACCTACTCTTCTTGGTCCGATTTATCCGGCATCCGGCTCCGATTCTGCCCGAGCCTTCAATTCCTGCTCTCGGGCTTCTTCTTGCTGATGCAGCGCCTCGGTTTCCTCCGCTAACGCCGCTTTGATCTCTTTATCCCGTTCGGCCTTCTCTTTTTCGTACTCCGTCGCGCTGATGATATCGATCTTCCAGCCGGTTAGACGAGCGGCCAACCGCACATTTTGACCGTTCTTCCCTATCGCGAGCGACAGCTGGGAATCTGCGACAACGACCAAGGCCGACTTCTTTTCCTCATCGACGCCGACCTTCTCAATACTTGCAGGATTCAAGGCCTCGGCGATGAAAACGCGCGGGTCGGAGGTCCAGGTAATGATGTCGATTTTCTCTCCGCGCAGTTCGCGGACCACCGCCTGGACGCGCGATCCCTTGATTCCCACACAGGCCCCGACCGGATCAACCGCCTTCTCTCGGGACGTTACGGCGATCTTGGTCCGATCACCGGGCTCCCGCACAATGGACTTGATCTCAACGATTTTTTCGAGCACCTCCGGGACTTCCAATTCGAAGAGTTTCGCCACAAACTGCGGATGGCTTCTCGTCAAGATAACCTGGACGTCCTTCGGGGTCCTGCGCACTTCCAAGAGCATGGCCTTGACCCGATCACCACCGCGGTATGTTTCCCGCGGAATCTGCTCCTGAATCGGCAATACTGCTTCGGTCTTGCCAAGGTCCACCAGATAGTTCCGGCGCTCAACTCCCAGAATGATGCCGTTAACCAGATCTCCTTGCCGCGAGGAATATTCCTTTTGAACCGCTTCCCATTCAGCTTCCCGGACCTTTTGGAAGATGACTTGCTTGGCGGTTTGCGCAGCGATTCGTCCCAAGTCGCTCATTTCGATGAGCGACCCAATCTCATCGCCGACCTCCGCCTCGCTGTCGAACTGACGAGCCTCCTGAAGAGAAACCTCCGTTTTCGGATTGATGACCGCATCGACGATGATCTTTTTCGACACGACGGAGATCTCACCCGTCTTGGGATCGATCTCGACTTGAATATTTTCAGCCTGCCCGAACCGCTTCTTGGCAGCCACTTGGAGGGCTGCTTCGATCGCCCCAATCACTCGGGTCTTCTCGATTCCCTTTTGCCGGCCAAGTTCATCGATAACTGAAATCAATTCTCGATTCATAGTTTACTCTCCGACGACTGCCCCTGCAGCCACACTACAATGCGGCGGTGCAGCCTAAAACGTGACGACGCGCCGAGCTTCAGCAACTGAGTCGAACTCAAGGAGGATCTTCCGCTCGGGACGAGGATCGTTCACCACGACCGCAACCCCCTGTTCATTCACTTCCGTCAAGAGTCCGACCACGCGCCACTCTCCGTCGATCGGCTGCCTGAGCTTCACATTCACTTGTTTCCCCAACGCTCGGCGATAATCCTGAATCCGTTTGAAGGGCCGATCCAGACCGGGCGAGGAGACTTCCAACGTATAGGAATGGGGAAACGGATCAGCCACGTCCAGGGCTGGACCGATTGCGAGGTGTGCACGCCCGCAATCCTCTACCGTAACGCCGCCCGACTTATCGATAAATACGCGAACAACCGACCGCGCACCCTGCCCCACACACACGACATCGATCAATTCCAAACCCAGTGCCCAGAGGATGGGCGACACCACCTCGCTGATGCGATCGGCGACTGGTCGGGACTCCCTCAACGACACCCCAAGCCCGTATCTTTGGATGACTCATTCATGAGATCAAACAAAAAAGTGGGCATGAGCCCACTTCCAGTCCGGGGACCATAGCACGCTGCCTATGCCAAAGCAAGAGGGCTGGAGACCCGACTCGTGAAGCAGGCGGCTAGCCGTTGGACAATCGGTCCAGGCCTTCCGTCTCCGATAGTTTTCCCATCTATACGCACGACAGCCAAGACTTCGACCGTGGTTCCGGTAAGAAAGACTTCGTCAGCGTGATAGAGATCTAGCTGCGAGACAAATCGTTCCTGAACAGGCAGACCTTCGCTTCGGGCTAAATTCAATACGGTCGCTCTTGTCACCCCCGACAGAATGCGAGGCCCTTCAGGAGCCGTAACGACAGTTCCTCCTTGAACCACCATCACGTTACTGACCGCCCCCTCAGTGACTAATCCCTCTTTGATCAAAATGGCTTCGAAGACCTGGGCCTGCCTTACTTGTTGTCGTGCCAACACGTTGGCTAAAAGATTTACACTCTTGATGTCGCAACGCCCCCACCGGATATCCTCGATCGTCATCGCCTCTACACCAGCCGCTTGTAGGGACCTATCGAGCGGGTGGAACTCACGAACCGTCATGACGACCGTGGGCGTCGTTTCGGCTGAATAGGCGTGATCACGAGGAGCGACGCCCCTGGTAACCTGAATGTAGATTTTGGCCTCGGGATAGGAAGCTCGTCTAATTCCTTCCAGCACATAGTCGGTCCACTCGGCGTTGGAATAGGACAGTGCCAAGTCGAGCGCCGTGGCGCTGCGATGCAATCGCGCCAAATGGGTGTCGAGTGCGAACGGACGCCCCCTATAGGTGCGGATCACTTCATAGACCCCATCGCCGAATTGAAAGCCTCGATCTTCGATCGAGACCTTCGCCTCAGCCAGCGGCACGAAGGTTCCATTGATGAAAGCCACATCCGGCACGACTACACACCCTTCCGAGACGAGGGGCCAGAGACCGTTACGTCAAAGACACGCCGATCTTCAGCGGTAAACTTCCACCCCATGCGTTTCTCAAACAACACCCGATGGGTTCCGAGCTTGACCGCTTTAAACTCGAACGTCCGCTGTCCGTTATCGACGGCATTATTTCCGGCGATACGCAGGTAGTCGTCGGCCAGCAATTCGAGCCCCGTAGGATCGTAGGTCGGGACCCAGAGCTCTCCGCGCGTTCTGTCTTCCCAGAGATGGATTTGGACGGGCTGCTCAAGGGTCGTCTGAACGACCTTGACTCCATCCGAATGGGTGGCGCCGTCATGACTCTGGCTGGATGTTGCGCTCATCGTAATGATGCGGTAGCCCGCTCTTCTCCATCTCGCATCTTATGGTTTTCGTCGAGGTCCGACAAGAATTTCGGTTCCATCCACCTGGACATCGTAACTCCCCACACAATATCCGCCGCCATCCGTTCCTCGCCCATTTCGGACATCGAATGCCAAATCGTGCCATGGACAAGCAACGACAAAGCCCTTTACGCGCCCTTCACATAGAGGCCCGCCTTCATGGGGGCAACGATTATGGATGGCATAATATGTCCCCTCGATATTGAAGAGCGCAATCTCCCGATTGTTCACCGTCACGACTTTTGCTTGCCCGGGCGGCAACTCGTTGGCCTGGGCGACAGGTTGAAACCCCTCTAACATGCGGCCCACTCCTTTCGTCATGCGTTTTGCCATGCCACCTGCGCGCGGCAGGTTACATTCGAAGCGTATATTTCAGCTCCAGTCCTATGGTGACCCCTTCCTGCTTAATAAAACCAGCTCCTGTTTGAATCGCATAACGGGCCGCTTCGGGAGTGGAGCTATATTTAGGGCAGTTATCTTCTCTGCAGGGAGCGATATTTTCCTTGAGCCCCACGATATGATGGCTTTCATCAACCCACATCATGTCCACCGGAAACCGGTACTCCTTCGTCCAGACATGGTTCTGTCCGGTCGACTCAAAAATATAAAGCATCCCACCGTTCTCTGGCAACGTGTCTCGAAACGCGAGGCCGACAAGCAATTTTTCGGGCGTATCCGCCACTTCCATCTCAAGCTCACGACCATTAGGAAAGGAGACGACAATGATCGTCTCCTCTTTTCGATCGATGAGAAAGAACGACGCGCTCATTAAGAAAAACGCCATGAGAGCAAGCGTGACGATACGCTTCTTTTTTTGTCCCCAGTCGCTCGCCGGTGAAGAAGCCATAGCCGTTTCCTATCACGACCTGTCGCAACTCTCTGAGCCCAAAGGCCCACAGGTAGCGGGGGCCTAGGCCTTCTGAGCAAGTGCCGTTCTGTTGACTTGGAAAAGAGCGGCGGACTAGAATGACGCTCACATCTCGCCACGCATAATGGTCGTGGCAGGGTAAGCTTGTCAACCGTGTGTGTTTTATTGTCGTGAGAAGGAGGCGAGGGTCATGGCGTTGCTGATTACCGATGAATGTATCTCCTGTGGAGCCTGCCTGCCCGAATGTCCGAACGAGGCGATTTTTGAGACTCGTAGCGATGCGGAAGCGAAGGGCAATCATGTGGGCGATGGCCAGGGAGTCGGCGATAGTATTTACGTGATCGCACACGACCGCTGCACCGAGTGCGTCGGCCACTTCGATGAGCCGCAGTGCGCCGCGGTCTGCCCGGTTGATAATTGTTGTATCTCTGATCCGCTGTATCCGGAAACAACGGAAGTCCTGCTGGACCGGGCCAAGACACTCAATCCGGACAAAGCAATCGATGAGGCAAAAGTTTGGAGCGGCGTGCGCAACTGATCACTGTT
>NEWP02000014.1:106900-120688 GCA_002869895.2 Nitrospira sp. CG24E
CAAGTTGCTGAAGGCCAACACGCGGCTCAACACCGCCTATCTGCTCAAGGAATCCTTCGGCCAGCTGTGGAGCGAGCAAACCGAGGGCTGGGCGCGCGCCTTCTTCGAACGCTGGAAGCAGAGCCTCAAGTGGCAGCGGCTCACGCCCTATGAGAAGTTCGCCGCAATGATCGAGCGCCACTGGGAGGACATCCCGTCGTACTGCCACCCTGAGAACAAGGTCAGCCTTGGCTTGGTGGAGGGGCTCAACAACACGATCCGCGTCCTCCAGCGCCGTGCCTACGGCTACCGCGACGAGGACTCTCTCAAACTCAAAATCGTCGCGGCGTTCCTGCCGCCCTTAACTCGGAGTGCAGAAAAGAACCCACTGTGATCCGCGAAGACCCATATATTCAAGAGACCCAACCCAATGCGCCTCACCGCTTCTGTGTATGGGTGTTTCGAAGTGCCGCGTGAGCCACACATAAAGGTCGGCAAGCTGGTCTTCATTGAGGCGAAGCCCCATTGATTCATAATTAGAGCAAACGTCAAGGATAACTTGCCTGCCAAAATCTTCATCTACTTGCATTGCCGGCCATACTATCGGCCAGCCAACATCTTTTGTGTCGAGCATTAAGGTTCGCGCTGCGGCAACTGCCCGCGCACGCTCTGGATCGTCCAGTGGTGGGGGAATCGGAATCAAAGAACGGAACGTGTCAATGAGTTTGGGACACTTGTCGTTGGCATTTAGTGTAGAACCTCGTCTGTTGACATCGTGATCGTGTGAGGCGAGACGATCACGGTCTTCGATAAAACCCCGAGCCCCTCACCTTCTAGAACGACCCGTTGGTCGTCTGCGATCGAGATCGTGGCTCCTACGCCATCCTGCGCGGCCGATTGTTTCGTCGGCGGGTTGATCCAGACCGCATGAGGCCGCACGGGTGGCTGGGGCGGCTTCCTCACAAAGCGTTCCGGGTGGGCGGCGTAGGCGGTCATGAGCACCTGGTGCCGGGCGTCACGCATCGTGGCGGCCCGCCCGTCGTGTACAACGGCTGGCGTCATCAGTCCGATTCCCGAGTGGCGATGCTCGCTGTTGTACCAGGAGAAGAACCGTTGGCAGAAGACACGGGCGTCCTCGATCGAACCGAACCGCTCGGGAAGTCCGGGCGGTACTTCAGCGTCTTGAACTGGGCCTCGGAGAAGGGGTTATCGTTGGAGACCTGAGGCCGCGAATGGCTCCGCGTCACTCCGAGATCCGCCATCAACAGCGCCACGGGCTTGCTGGTCATCGACGTGCCACGATCGGCAGGCAGGAACAACTGGCCTGACACGATCCCCTGCGTCGCGCAGGTCTCGGCGATCAGCCGCTGGGCGAGTGCGGCCGACTCGCGTGGCGCGACCATCCAGCCGACCACGTATCGGCTGAAGATATCCAGAATGACATAGAGGTAGCAGTACGACCACTTCACGGGGCCCAAGAGTTTCGTGATATCCCAGGACCACACCTGATTGGGGGCAGTCGCCAGGAGTTCCGGCTTCTGATAGACCGGGTGACGGAGCTGGTTCCGGCGCTCTGTCACCTCCGCCTGTGTATCAAGGATGCGATAGCGGGTTCGGATGGAACAATGGTAGCGGCCTTCATCGAGCAGGGTGGCGTAGACCGTGGCCGGGGCTTGGTCGACGAAGCGGTCGCTGTGCACGATCGCGAGGACCGCCTGCCGCTCCTCGGCCGACAAGGTGCGCGGGGGGGGGCTCGGACGCGGGGCGGGCACCGTCGCGGGGGGCTGCTCACGATAGAATCCAGCTCGGGCGAGGCCGAAGGCCTCACAGGCCGGTTTGATGCCGATCTCCGTGGAGAGGGCTCGCGTGGCGGCCATCAGGTGCGCCCGCCTTCCTCGGGCGTCTCCAGTGGGAGGCCCAGCATCTGTGAGACTTTTTTTGCACGTCGATAATGAGTTCGGCCTGTTTCAGCCGCGTAGACAGCCGGGTGTTCTCCTTGCGGAGCGTCTCATTCTCGGCCTGTAGCGGATGTCGGACTGATTCCTTTCGGCCTCGCTTCTGGGGCGTCAAGGCCGAGAGCACCCCCTCCGTGCGTTGGCGACGCCACGTCGTCAGGTTCGAGGCGTAGAGTCCTTCGGCGCGCAGCAGGGCCCCCAGGCTGCCCACCGCGGTACAGGCATCGGCCAATCTCAGGATGCGCAGCGTATCCTCCGCCGTAAAACGTCGCCGTGTCGGCGTGACAACGACCTCGGGATTGGGCAGAATACGACCGGCCGGTTGGGGGGAGGCGGCTTCGATCGGGGACTCGTTCGTGGGCCTCGCCGTCGTCCGGCGAACGCCGTCCACTCCTCGCCTGTCGCGTGTCTTCGCACTATGCATGATGGGGGACGTCTCCTTCGCCCTCTACTCTAATTGAAGAGAGGCAACGTGTCCCACTCATGTTGGCACAGAGGGGAAGACGCAAATGACTGTGCCTCCAAGTTGTCATGGCTAAACAATATACTGAGCAAAGAGACTATGGATTTCGGTTTGGTCGCGCTGGCTTTAGCATAGCCCAAGAGTAACTTTGTGATCTCATCGTCCCAGATTCCATTCAGTTCTGTCGCAGTACCTATCGGCTCTCCTTTTTCGAGTTCCTTTTCCATCAAAACTTTTACTGCCGCAAGCACGGCGAGTGGAGATTTACGGTAGGCAAGCTTTAGCAATTCATCTTTAACGGTCCGAGAGCTATCATCTCCTGAAGATGGGAATGCGAGAGTAATCGGACACCATTTCTCAATCTGATCGGAAGTCAAAGCGAGCAGGACTGCTGGCTTCATTTTGAGAAGCAATGCGAGGGCCGTATAACCTGCCAACACCGACAAGGTGAAACGCCCTGTTCCAAGCCAATCTGAAGAATCAGGGGGCTGGCACAGAATGAATCGCTCCGCCACACTAATAATCCTTGATCGAGTCGCCTCATTGGCGGACATCCATCCCGGGAGTTTCATCAGGTCCCACTCAAAAGGCGAATCGTAATGTGTGCTAGTGGGCACAAGAGACAGTTCACGAATGAGACTCCACCATCCAGTCAAATTACGGAGCTCACATTCTTTGAGAGCAGCTGCTACTCGTTCCGCTGGAGAAGGTGTGAGCACGGGCCTTTCCCTCTTCTGCTTCCACTTTTCGATTTCTTTGTGTTGAGTCCTCAGCCTCTTGGCCTCATCTGAGTCAAGCGTGATCGGCCGCCATACCCACGTGAATATATCTGCAACCGCTGGGTAACGATTACTTGTCTCGTAAATTAACTCTATCTGGCGTGGATCGGATCGATTGAATAATCGTTGCATCAGTTGACCAATAGCTTCTTGAATTTCTTTCTTAGATGTGTGATCAAGACAGGAAATAAGCCACTCGAAATCCTCCGCAAGTACAAGGGAGGTGTCCATGAACGCGAGCCATGTGATGTCATTATCTGGTTCTCCCGCGACGACCGAGAGGACAATCTCTAGCAACCGACGCCGTCTATCCTGATCTTGCAGAAAAAATAAGGTGGTCGGTCTTTCCCAGCCGGCCTTTGATAAGGTTATCGTGGTGCTTCAGTCTGGATGCCACAAACTTGGCTAGTGCCTCCGTCACTCCTGGCACATTCATGTTTTCCCATGCCTTCATTGCAACTGCGTCGATGAGAGATTCCAAAGACAAATCCATCTCGTGTCGTGGTTGACGCAGGCGGGTCGCAAATTCGAGGGCTGGGATTACGTCCTGTGGGGACAGATGCTCAACAAGCTCTGACGAAAGAAAAAGTCGATAGAATCCGACAAATCCCTTACTTCTCGGTGGCGTCAGAAAAGAGAATAGTTCTCTGGCCGTGATATGAGAAGGCCACAAGGCCCTGAGAACACTGCCCTTAAGTTCATCCTGGAGATCATCAGCAACATCTGCAAGAACTAGCGGCTTGAGATTTTTCCTTGTTTCATCGTCTCCTATTCTGCCTATCGCACAAGCAGCCTGTACTCGTATCTGCTGATTATCCGACGTATCAAGAGCCACTGACAGTAACGCATCGTTGAGGCTTTGGATATTGCATGATTCCGCAATGTCTATGGCTACACGGCGCACAATCACCCACTTCGCCTTATCGATAATGTAGGGACGAAGCTGGTTCGCTAAGCCTGGATGGGACAAATTCTTATAGTGCTCGCGATCACGGTCAAAGACGTGCTCATTTTCATAGAGTTGCAATAATGCCTCGACCAAGGCAGCCCGTCGTGGAAAATCTCCTGTAGCCACCTCGCTTCTCAAGAGCAGGTCCGGCTCAGTTCGTACAATGGCCTGAAATATCTCTGGAATCATTCCAGCCAACCATGCAGCCGTTTCGCCCAATTGTGGAATGATCTTCCTGTTTGGGTCATCTGGATGAGTAATTAGGCTCTTGATTTGATAAATCGAAACGTCGTGTTTCTTCAGATACCATGCGGCCAGAAATTCAGCATAGGTCTGATGCCCCCACCCGATCCGATTCGGACCGCGAGTTGAAAAAAGACCGGTCCCAAGAGTTTCCCGAATCTCCTTTTCGCCTACCTTGAAGCGCACATCATCGGCTAACTCAGTCCCAGTTGATAATTCTTGGATTTCGACATCTTCATTAGGGGTCTCGGCTGGATTTGCACCTAAATAGACGGCATTCCGATTCCCAAAGATCATGGTAGCTGCAATTCGAGCTGCCACCGCTAGGCGTTGCTCTGCAGTAAGCTCCCCTTTGTATCCAGCTGCACCCCGACTTTCGCTCGTCTCGGCAGCAAGTAATCGACATCCTTCCAGATAGAGGGCGGACTGGGAACTGGGCAGACTTCCCTGCTGACGATACACCGATAGCAGAAAGTTCAAGGTGACGGGCTTGATGGCAAATGAGACGACGGCTGAAGATTCGACTTGGTTAAGAAAGAATTTTGCATCTAAACCAGAAACTCGAGCCGCTTCTTCGACATCATTTTTTCTCAGAGGTGCGAGCACATAATGCTGGACGACTTCTTTCCCCAACCAATCTGCGAGGCCATTCTCAAGAAGATCCGGCCACTCTACCGTTCTACAAGCAATTCTGAGGTAAAGACGTTCAGGCGGTAGTTTCTTGAACTCATCTGTGAGGCAGGCGGCTAGCACTTTGATCGATAGTAGGCCTTCGTCCAAGCTGTCCAAGAAAAGGTGCAAAGTATGTGTGCCAGCTAACCACTCCTTGAAAGTGGGGCTTTCAAAAAGGTGAGCCGCTAGTCGGCTATCTGTTTGGTAAGAGCGGAGATTTATGAAGAGATATTTCTCATTTGAATCGTGATGGCTACTCTTCCAAATAGACTCCTGTTCCGACAGAATTATGGATTTTCCCATGCCGGGATCGCCAAGCAGAACAAGTGCCCTCAATTCGGAGATTTCTTCGAGTGATACGACATGCTTATTCCAGAATCGGCTTGACTCGGAGTCAGGGTCAGGAAGATACCCGTCATCAGCCAGGTTGAGACTAGAGCCTCTTGGGCACCACCGGTTTTCTTGTGAGTGACATCGACCTGGGAGCACGAGCGCTTGATGTTCCATCATCCCTAAAGGGTGGCCGTTGGGTCTCCGACTGCGCGCGTCCAACGAGGCCCTTCCCAGGGCGCGCGTTGCGCGAGCAAAGGAGACTAACGAGCCACCCCTTTGCTCTTGCACCGGGCGGGGCGCGAGGACGGTCGAGCTGGTCGACGATGGAACCCGCTCTTGGCAAAAGCTGGTGAGCTCATTTCAATTTTTCTCATGGCTTCTCGATCGTAGACCTTCTCGCCGCAGCCTGGGCATTCGTGAAACTCCAGTCTTAGTACCGAGTACTTCAGGCCATCAAACCTGCTGGTCCATATCCGTCGGACTTTGGTGATCTTACTGCTGTCGCAAGTGGGACATCTGGTTATAACCATCATCTTCTCCTTGCCTCTTCACTCATGGATGCGCCACGCGCCAGTTGTGGCCTGTCCCAAGATCGACTTTTAAGGGCACCGACAATCCCAGTTTCTTTCCCGTCTCTTCCATCACCGTCTTCACGAGATGCTTCGCCTCTGCCAATTCCTTCTCCGGCACCTCGAAGATTAATTCATCGTGGACTTGCAGGATCATTTTCGTGTGAGGCATCTCGTGA
Source organism: Nitrospira sp. CG24E (assembly GCA_002869895.2). GTDB lineage: Bacteria > Nitrospirota > Nitrospiria > Nitrospirales > Nitrospiraceae > Palsa-1315. The sequence continues at coordinate 113,022 of NEWP02000014.1, forward strand.
TGCAGTGCGTTGTTCACGTCAATCATCGCCACCTTGATGAGGTCCGCCGCTGAGCCTTGAATCGGACTATTCACGGCCATCCGTTCGCCGAATCCACGTTGGGTCGGATCGCCGCTCTGCAACTCGGGGATCGGCCGCCGCCTGCCGAGGATCGTCGTCGTGTAGCCCTTCGTTTTTCCTTCTTCGATATTCCGGTCCATCAGGGCTCGCACAGCCGAAAACTTCTCAAAGAACGTCTCGATATATTTCTTCGCCTCCGCCTGCGACACGCCGATGTTCGAGGCCAGGCCAAAGGGGCTGATTCCATACACGATGCCGAAGACGACCGTCTTGGCCACACGTCGCATGTCTCTTGTGATGTGACTGGCGGACAGACCGAAAATCTCCATGGCCGTCGCCATGTGGATGTCCTCCCCCTTCGCAAACACGGCGAGCAAGCGGGGATCTTGCGATAGGTGCGCGAGGATCCGCGGTTCGACCTGGCTGTAGTCAGCACAGAGCAGAGTGTGGCCTGCCGGCGCGATAAACGCTTCTCTGATTCGTAAACCGTACTCGCCCTTCACCGGAATATTTTGCAAGTTCGGCTCGGTGGAGGAGAGCCGTCCGGTTGCCGCGACGGTCTGATTGAGCGACGTATGGAGCCGCTTAGTCTCTGGGTTGACCAATTCCGGTAGCGCATCCACATAGGTGGATTTGAGTTTGCTCAGGCTCCGGTAGTTCACGATCTGTGCGGGCAATTCATGCTGTGTGGCGAGCTGCGTCAGTGTGTCTTCATCGGTGGAGTAGCCGGTCTTGGTTTTTCTGATCGGCCTGAGCCCCAATTTCTCGAAGAGCACCGTCGCCAGCTGCTTCGGCGAATTGATGTTGAACTCGCCGCCGGCCAACCCTTCAATCGTCTCGATCATCTTGTCGAGATCCCGTTCCAATTCTTTGCTGAGCCGGTGCAGGGCTTCGACGTCCAATAAGAACCCGTTCCGTTCGATCTCGGCCAGCACAGACACCAGCGGCATTTCTACATTGGTAAAGAGTGTGAGGCTTCCCTGATCCGATAGTCGCTCTGTCAGGGCCGGAGCAAGCTTGGCCAGCACCGATGCTGCCTCTGCAGCTTTTTCTCTCGATCCTGTGTCTTCGTCGAATAGAGATTGGGGTGCGGCATTCTCTTTCTGCCCGGTCCCCAGCCGATGATCCAGCACTTCGAATGCGATGGTCTCAAGCTGGTGATCCCGGCGGTTCGGATTGAGCAGGTAGTCCGCCACCATGGTATCCAGGTAGGGGGCTGCGAGGGTCAGGCCGATGCGGTGAAACACCAGTAGGGTGGCTTTCAGGTCATGGACGACTTTAGTTCTCGTTGGGTCATGCAACAGGGCCGTGATGGGCCGCATATAGGTTCGGACGTCGAGTGGAATAAACGAAGTCTTGTCTCCCGTAGAGAGTGCGATCCCTTGCACATCCGCCTGCATGCTTGATCCAGGGGAGAGTAGGCACTGGAGACCGAGGGCCCCCCCCTTCGGCAATCCCGCGACAAACTTCTGTGCAGAGGGTTCATCCTGAACGAGCTCGGTCTTTACTTCATTGGTCTCAGCGGGTGCGAAGGATGGCTGAAAAGATTTGAGGAGGGTGGTGAATCCCAGCTCGCGGAGCAAATCGATGAGCTGGTCTTGATGTGGCGGCTTGACGTGGTAGGTCTCGGAGTCGAATGTCACGGGACTATCCAGTTGGATAGTCGCCAGCCGCCGGCTGAGGCGGGCATTCTCGGCCTGTTCGATCAACAGGGTTTGATCCGAGGCGGCGTGACCTCCTCGACACGGCGTAAGAGTTCTTCTATCGTGCCGAACTGGGCGATCAGTTTCATCGCCGTCTTCTCACCGATACCCTTCACGCCGGGAATATTGTCGGCTGCATCGCCCATGAGGCCCATAATCTCCACGACGCGCGCCGGTTCCACACCGAAACGTTCACGGCATTCCGCTTCGCCGAGCCACTTATCCTTCACCGGGTCGTAGATGCGTACATGGGGCGTCAGGAGCTGGAACATGTCCTTGTCGCCGGTCACGATGACGACATCGAATCCGGCCTGTTCGGCCTGCTGCGCAAGTGTGCCGATCAAGTCGTCTGCCTCGTACCCGGCTTGCCGGACGGCAGGAATGTTGAGGGCATCCACAATACGGTGGATGTAGGGAATTTGGGCGCTCATGCCTTCCGGCATCGGCGGTCTCTGCGCCTTGTAGGCCGTGAATTCCGCATGGCGCAACGTCGGACCCTTTTCATCGAATGCCACGACGAGCCCGTCCGGTTTCCGCTCACGAAGAATCTTCAACAGTGTCGTCGTGAAGCCGAGGATGGCGTTGGTCTGGAGGCCTTTGGAATTGTTCAGGGCAGGCAGGGCGAAGAAGGCACGATAGATATAGGCGCTCCCATCGATCAGGTAGAGCGTCTTGCGGTTGGACTCAACGGTCGGCATGATTAAGGGCCTGGAGCCAACGTCAATGGTGGCTTGCCGAACTTGTGGCGCATGGAATTAATGACGCCCAACAGGGTCGGTTGTCCGACCATTTTGGCCTCCAGTTGGCGCTTTCGTGGGAAATCCATAAGCGAGATTCCGATCAGCATCGTGAGGACACCCTGCCCAGGTAAAAAGAGCATGGCAAAGCCTGCCACAAGAAACACGATGCCGACGACATTCTTGACGATCAAGCCCAACAGGCGCAGCGCCGGATGGTGGTCTTTCATCCAATGGCGGGGCGTGCGTGTGTCAAAATAGTCGGCGGGCAAACGGACCAGAATCATCGGGATAGCAACGAGGGTACCGACAAAGCCGACGGCTGAAGCCACGGTGAGCCAGATGAGCACATCGACTGGAATCCATTGCTGGACAGTTGCAAGTAGGTCACCCATTGAGTGGGGCATCCTAGCATGCGACTTGGGGGCACTCAAGGCGATGACTGAGCAAGCAGGCTGTTGATAAAGACCGCCAGCAGCGTTCTCGCATCGTTCAGACCCTCAACGGGGACCCGGCCGCCTCACCACTCGGCGGCGCGCACAGACTTGGTGCTCCTTATTCGTCGCACCGTGCGCCCCCGAGGGTACGCCTCGGGACTTTCTCTCGCTGCGGCCTTGCTGGAGGGCCTTTTTGAACAGCCTGCGATGGCTTCTGAATGAGTCTGTGGGGATCCAGGCCTTGCGTTTTTATCATGCTTCAGCAGTTTGTCAACACCCTGCTAGCTCGACGGTTTACGGCTGGTTTCTCAAATGGCTATAATTGCACCGCTTATGTTGCAATGCCCACCTTACAGACTCCGGATCAGCACTCTACTGGGGGTCCTGGTTCTTGGGGTGGGACTTTTTACGGCTCCTTTCGTTGTCTGGGCAGCGGAAGACCTGCATATCGAGATCACGAAGAAAGGCCTCGGCAAGGAGGTCGTCATCACGCAGGGGGCACGAGAGTGGTTCATGCTGATCGAGGTGACGCCGGAGAATTCCGTGGTCCTGCGGCAGGAAAAAGAGCATGATAGATATCTCGTAGACGAAAGTGAAACGCATGACCGTCCGATGACTGCGGGGGAGGTCGATGCGGCCCTTACCGATTATGTGAACAGCGTCAAGGCACGGGCCACGAAGAAATAGCTACAGACTATGCAGCCACAACCAAAATTCGTCATCTTTGCCCATCACGCCACTTACGATACACTGCACCAGGTCGCTACGCTTGGTCTCACTGCTGCGGCGATGGGGAAAGATGTGATCGTGATCTTATTGTTCTGGACGATTAAGAAACTGGCTGAAGGAAAGATCGATCAGGTGGACTTTCCCCCTGAATATGCAGCCTCAGCCGACGAAGTGACCCGACTGTTAAAAGAGAAGAAGGTGCCGAAGATTTCAGAAATGTTTCAGGACGCCAAGCATGTCGGGGCGTTCCGTCTGATCGCCTGCAGTGCCGGCTTGGAATATATGGGTGTAGACGGTGCCGTAGTCGAAAAGAACGTTGACGAAGTGATGGGATTGCCTGCCATTATTGCGCTCACATCTGACGCCGAAACGAAGCTCTTCATCTGAATAGGTTACCCGTATCTCGTCGTTCATATCTCGCGGGGAAATCTGCTTCCCCAATAACGCTTCTCGTTTAACGGCTTTTCGTCACTCCCACACGGTCGCAGTATTTGGTGAGTTTGCATTTGCTGCAGAAGGGGGAAACTGGTTGGCAGAGGTTTTGCCCATAGGGAACCAGCAAGTCGTTGAAGGTGATCCAATGGGGCCTTGGCAGTTTTCGGCGTAGGGCCTGTTCCGTTTCCTCCGGTGTCTTCGTCCTCACGTAGCCCCAGCGATTGCTGATCCGATGCACGTGAATATCCACGCAGATGCCTGGCTTGCGATAGCCGACCGTCACCACCAAGTTGGCCGTTTTTCTCCCGACCCCTGACAGAGTGACTAGTTCCTCAATAGAGTCGGGAACCGTTCCTCCGTAGACGTCCAGAAGGCGGCGGCAAATGGCATGAATGGATTTGGCTTTTGTCCGGTAGAATCCGACGGGATAGATGGCGCGTTCGATTTTTTTGAGTGGAAGGGTCAACATGGCGGCAGGCTGATGCGCCAGTGCAAACAGCCTGGCACTGGCTTCACCTGTCGTTTTGTCTTTGGTCCGGAGACTGAGAAGGCACGCAATGAGGATGCGGAAGGGATCCCGGTGCGAGTCGCGCGCCACCAGGCCGAGGACCGGTTCCTCCCACTGCTGAATCTCGCGTTTCACGATTTGAAGCGCAGCAGTGATTTGGTCCTGGCGCATGGACAGGGAATGGATTATGAAAACCTTCAGAGGGACGCAATCAATCGAACGGGCGAACCGTGGAAGGAGGTTACTCCGGCTTACGTTTCGACAACCACTTTTGACGCCGCCGTTGCGCCTCGCGCTGCTTGGCTTTCTTTCTGACACTCGGCTTTTCGTAAAACCGCCGACGCTTTAATTCGCGGAAGAGCCCTTCCCCCGCGAGTTTCTTTTTGGCAACCTTGAGTGCTTTCTCGACGTTATTATTGAAGACTTTAATTTCCATTCTTCCCGTCTGTCTACTTTCCCAGGCGATGCCTGTACAGGTTTTTTCCTTGAGCCAGCCAGGCCCTGACTAAGGGGCGCAGTGTAACATAGGCCTCGCAGTTCCTCAAGACGGTTCGTCATTTGCTGAATTCGGTCGAGGAGAGACGATTTAAGTCTTTGATTACTTTGAGTATTTATGTTTTCGTTGACTGTATGCCTTCCCGCATCTGCTGCGGCAATCGCCAATATAAGACCAACGGTCAAGTCGGACCGAACTCGTGGTTTCGCCTCGGCCGCGCAGGCATGAAGAATGGCTCCAGCCTCCGTTGCCTGTTCAGCAATTTCAAGCGGAATTTCTGTCGCCAAATGGAGTGCAGACGACAAGATGGCAGGTCGGGTTCGGTCTGTCTTCGCGAGCCTCGTCGCTTGGGTATAGGTTTGATAAGCATTGCCATCCGCCTGCATGAGATCGCGAAGCCGCCGGCTAATTTTGCTCAGTCGAGACTCCACTCCCTCTTGCCGGCTGAGGCGCGCTCCCATGATTCCCAGTGAAGCTGCGAGGGCGCCTACCAAGGCCGCAACCGTGCCGCCGGCTGGAATCGGGGTCGCCTCTGCCACTGCGTCTAAAAAGTCCGTGACTCTGTGTGCCTGCAAATCAACTGGCTCCAGTTTGGGCGGTGAGGCAGGCTTTGTCGGTTCGCTGAACAGCCGAGTTTCCAATTTCGTTTCCAATACCTGCGCTGCATCGAACTGTTCGAGCGCCAGGCTATGCGTGGCGGCCTGAATCAACGCTGCTTGTGGCACAAGCCCAATGACCTCGCTTCCCGCTACCGTCACCCCCCGTTCGGCTGCGTGGGTTCGGACCGCTTCAAAAGCGGCATGGATAGGCGTGATGATGTAATCGGTGAGGTTCATCGCCACCTGAACGAGCTGTCGACTGGTTAACTCCACCCCGATCGCTTTGAGATGGGGTAACCCTCCGTTCGATTGTCGGATGGCTTTTGCGATCGATCGAGCCAGGGCCAGATCCGTCGAGTGGAGATTTACATTAAAGGCAATCAAGGGGGGGCGCGCACCGATGACGACGGCGCCGGCTGTCTTGTGAAGCTGGGAGGGGCCAAAATCCGGCGCCCAATCCGGATCGGAGGCCATGCGAAAGGCGAGACCTTGAAGTCCTCCTCGACGGACCGACTCGAGTGGAGCATGATCCCGGTGCAGGGCCGCTTGTTCATAGAGGAATACCGGGATCTCCAGCTCTATTCCTACTCGTTGTCCCAATCGTTTGGCCAGATGGATGCAGTCCTGCATCGTCGTGCCACGCAACGGCACGAAGGGCACGACGTCCGTTGCCCCCACCCGCGGATGAACGCCGTTGTGCTTTCGAAGATCGATGAGATCGGTCGCCACGCGAATGGCGCGAAAGGCCGCTTCAGCGACGGCGTCCGGCTCACCGGCAAAGCTCAAGACAGACCGATGGTGATCCCGATCCAGCGTCTGGTCCAACAGCCGAATCCCCGGCACGGACTCCACGGCATGGGCCAGCGCATGCACCGTCGTCCGGTCTCGCCCCTCACTAAAGTTCGGCACACATTCGACGATTCGATCCACGTTCCGCCTCGTCAAGTCTCGACACAAAAAAGCCGGAGGTCTGATCGTCATCCCTCCGGCTACTCTTTCTCCACTGAGTCCCTGCCTGTGCGGTTATTTCGTCTTTTTCACAAACGCTTTATAGATTGTTCCCGTCTTCGTCTGTTCTTCCTCGATGCCGACCATCTGATGGCCGGTCGTGTCGCACCAGGCTGGCATGTCCTTTTTAATGCCTTCGTCGTCCGAGACGACTTCAAGAACCTGGCCCAATGTCAGCCCCTTGATCTTTTTCATGGTCATGATGATCGGCATCGGGCAGAAATATCCGAGCGTATCGAGCTTCACATCGGCATGTGGCATAGCATCTCGTTTCTCTGGTTTGTTTGGTTCATCTGATCTCTCTGGTTTTTCTGGTTCAACGAAAAAAACAAGACAAACCAAACAAACCAGATGAACTAAATAAACAAGTTGACGCTACCTTGCTTGGCTTCCGCAAGATACGTGGTCACCCCTGCGAACTGATCGATACCCTCAATCAACGTATCTTTCGTAATGCCCATCAAGCCCATGGTCGTCGTACAAGCAATAAAGTGCACACCGAGATCCAGCGCTGTCTCCATAAGTTCCGGCACACCGGGCATCCGGTTCTGCTGCATGACCTTTTGCATCATCTTCGTGCCTAACCCCCAAAAATGGAACCGTGAGAGAGGAAGGCTGTCCGCGCCTCCTTTATTGAGCAGGCCGAACATCTGACGAAGCCAAACTTTCGCAGAACTGGTCGCCCCTTTTCGGCGAATGGCATTGAGCCCCCAGAAGGTGAAAAAGACGGTGACCTGCATGCCCATGGCCGCGGCTCCAGTGGCGATGATGAACGCCGCCATCGCCTTGTCCATATCTCCGCTCAGTAGCACAATCGTCACCTTATCAGGCTTGGAAGCCTGGAGGTCTGCCAATGTTACGGCTGGATCCATCTGTGCAATTGTCATGGCGTCCTCTATCTTCTCATATCCTCATAAAGCTGACGATTTCAAACGGATTTTCACTATAGTCTCCG
>NEWP02000014.1:120788-186919 GCA_002869895.2 Nitrospira sp. CG24E
GTCTGTTTCCGGACCAGGCTTGGTTCGGTGTGGCCGGATGGTCGAGGGTTCTGATCACTCCTTCGACGATGTCGTCGACGTAGGTAAAGTCCCGGCGCATCTTGCCGTGGTTGTAAACTTCGATCGGTTTTCCTTCCAGAATCGTCTTCGTGAAAATGAAGAGGGCCATATCGGGCCTCCCCCAGGGTCCGTAGACCGTAAAAAACCGCAGGCCTGTGCAGGGAATCCGGTAGAGGTGCGCATAGCAATGGGCCATGAGTTCATTGGCCTTCTTGCTGGCCGCATAGAGAGAAACCGGATGATCCACATTGTCATGAATCGAGAACGGCATCTGAGTATTGCCGCCGTAGACGGAACTCGACGAGGCATAGACCAGGTGCTCGACCTTCGCGTGCCGGCAGCCTTCCAGAATGTTCAGAAACCCTTCGATGTTGCTGTCCGTATAGGCATGCGGATTGACGAGCGAATAGCGCACACCGGCTTGAGCCGCCAGATGTACCACCTTTGCAATCGGCTGCTCGGCAAAGAGACGGCGAATTTTGACTCGGTCGGCCAGATCGGTTTTGGCGAAGGTGAACTGTTTGAACGGTTTCAGTTTAGCCAGTCGGGCCTTCTTCAGTCGCACATCGTAATAGTCGTTGACGTTATCGAGACCGATCACCCGCTCGCCCCGTTCGAGCAATCTAATTGCAGTATGAAAGCCGATGAATCCTGCGACCCCGGTCACGAGAATCGGGGCCTGCAGTCTTTTGCGCACAGTCATGATCGGTCCTTTCGATTTATCGAGATGGTGCGGCGGGGGTGCCGGCTTTCATAAATGGAGGATCGCCATGGTCGATTCGATAGAGCGAGAGGGGTGTCAAGATGTCCCCGGTCGTTATTGGCTCCACGAGTCCGTCGGTTGTCCGACGAAACAGATCCAACGCATGGCCGTAATGATACTCGCATCCCTGGGTAAGGAGAAGTGTTTTGAGCATTTCCGGTCGTTCCCAGTGGGCCGTCAGTAGTGCGGTGCGGGCTGGATTCCGCCGGCTGAACATGAATGAGAGATGGTCGGGATACCAATCTGCGCCGCCGGTGGCATAGGACACGAACAGCTTGGCCTGCGCCGCCGCACAGACTTCGGCAAGATATGCATTTGTGAGATAGCCGTTTTCTCCCACCTCCAGCCATTTCCCTGGGTGAGACAAGGCCGCATGGGCTGCATGGCCACGGACCTCAAGCAATTGCTGTTGCGAGGCAAATACCAATGGGATCGGCCCATGCCTCTGCAAGAGCGACTGGATCACTCCGTCCTGAAGGGCGGACTTTCCGCTGTTCGTCGGCCCACTGTCCGCATGCACGAGCACGTTATAGCCACGGTCGGCGATGAGATAGCAATTGCGCGGCATCTCCAGATCGCAGGGGTCTTCGCCATAGAACGGCACAGAGTAGACGGCTCCTCCTTCGAATTCCCAGCTTTCTCCATGCGCCAATTCGATCACCTGTCCAAATCCCAGTTCTCGCAAGAGGGATACATAATCGTAAGAGAGCGTACGACGATTTCTCCGGCTCGGCACGATGATCGGTGTATCTTTGGGTAAGTGCAGGAGGGTGCGTGGGTCCACATGATCGTCGTGATCGTGAGTCAGGAAGACGGCAGCTGGCTTGGGCAGCAATGATCCCCAGAGTGACGGGATGGAGGATTCCGAAAACCAGGGGAGCAGCCAGGGGTCGAACAATAACATCTGGTCCCGTTGCCGATACAGGAGTGCGGCATGGCCAAGGTGCACCGTGTCTCTGTCTTGCACAGCCTCGAACCAGTGCGATCTGACGGAAGAGGTGTTCGAACCGATCAAACAGTCATGTTGGTGAAGAGATTCGATCAATCGCGTCAGCAGACGTTCTCCGTCTCGCCCAGAGGTCGCCACCACCGTCTTAAGTTCATCTGTCTGATGCGTGCCGTCTAAGAATCCCAAGATCTTTCCCACCAGCGGCCCTAACGGTCGCTGATCGAATCCGATCGGAATCGCCTGTCGTTTTGCAGAATTGTAGATCCGGAGCCCATCGTTGGTGATCCTGGAAGCTTTAGTTGGATCGGTTGGAAACTCCCATTGAAATGTCCCGTCCGGCCTCCGTCCACAACGAATGTGCTGCTGCAGGTAGGGGTGGGCGCTGACTACCTCCGCATAGGCATCTTCCAATCGCCGTTGACGGTCAGGATCGTCGACCGGAGCTCGTTTGGAAAAGACATCGCTGATTGCCGTATCGATCGCACTCGAAAGAAGGCTATGGGCCTCATGGAGACTCGCGACCACTTCCGGGGCCACACCTGCGATAAAGGGGAAGGGGCCGGGAGGGGCAGCGCTTTCCAATTGGACCCAGGTCCAGGGTGCGAGGCTGAGATACTGCTTTTTGGGCAGACTGTCCCAGATCTTCATACGCGTGAAGCGTGAAGCGTGAAGCGTAAAAAGTCAGCGACTGTCCTGCCGTTCACTTGTTACCCTTCACCCACTGCAGGTTGCTGATGGCTGGTTCGTACAGGGCCTGAATGAGAATCCCGTCTGGATCGGAAAAGTAAAAGGAATAGCTGCCGTCGCGATGCTGTTTCGGCAGTTTTACAATCTGTCCCCCCAGGACCGGTAGACGCGCTTCGACCTCCTGATACATCCGTTCGACCGCCTCAGGGCTTTCAAGGATCACACCGATGTGATCCAACAATTGTCCTGTCGCGGGTTGATAGGTTGCCAGCTCGGAGGACGGAATCTGGTGTAACGCGAAATTATCTGTGCCGGAACTGAAGTACGCATTGTCGGAATCTGGTTCCCACACCACCTTCATCCCCAACAGCTGTTCATAGAACGCGCGAGAACGCGCGAGATTTGTGACGCGCAGCGCCACATGGCGTAATCCTCGATGGAGCGGAACAGTCATAGCCGGCCTCAATCCTGTCCGTATAGTAGGGGGGCACATTGGCTCCGTCAATTGAAAATCCCTGGCAGGATGCTGAAAAAGTCATTCTTCTCACCCGCCCAGCCCTGGCGCGCCGAGACGCGCCTTTCCCCAGGCTTCGTTCTCACTTCGCTCAGAGGCTCAAAGTACCGCAAGGGTACGCCTCGCCTCTTCGCTCGCTGCGGCCTTGCTGGACGGACTTTTTGAGCATCCTGCCCCGAATTACTGGTATTCTATGCGTGCAGAGTAGTGAAATTCCTGCGACCTGCAGAATGTGCCCGCCTTGATCGAGTCGATGGCTGCGCCTTGTTTCACAGCCTATGGTACGATGGTCACGCTTCCGATTTAAGTTTGAGAGTTTCATTCACGGCCATGACACAACACCAGGGCTTTAGAGGAATGATGGTAGCCGCATTCGAGAGCCGTATGGCGACGGAGATGGCTCGATTGATTGAACGGTATGGCGGCCAACCTTTCGTAGTTCCTGCGCTCCGAGAAGTTCCCATCCAGGACAACCCCACTCTGTTGCGATTCGGTGGCAGGCTGATCGACGGGCAGGTCGATATCCTCATCCTCATGACGGGCATCGGCACCACCGCCCTCTTCGACATTCTCCGTTCCTGCCATCCCCTGCCGTCGATCATGGCGGGGCTCAAGCAGACGGCAATCGTCGCTCGCGGCCCCAAGCCGGTCGCGGCACTCAAGAATCTTGGTCTCACTCCGACTCTCACCGTGCCGGAGCCGAACACATGGGTTGAGGTCGTCTCGACACTCGATGAGTACCGTCCCGTCAAGGGGCTCCGCGTGGCTGTGCAAGAATACGGTATGTCCAACCCTGATTTTCTTGAAGCCTTAAAACAGCGCGGTGGAGAGGTCTTTCTCGTGCCCATTTATCGTTGGGCGCTGCCGGAAGACACAGGCCCCTTGAAGCAGGTACTCGACGAGATCATCGCGGGAAACATCAAGGCCATGCTGATTACCAACGCCGCACAAGTTGATCATGTCATGCAGTTACTCGAACGGGAAGGACTCACGGTGCAGTTCAAGGAAGCATGCAGGAAGATGATCGTTGCGTCCATCGGTCCTACCGCCAGTGAACGTCTTCGCCACTATGACTTACCTATCGATTTCGAACCGAATCACCCTAAAATGGGCGTTCTGGTTAAAGAGACAGCAGCGCAGGCCTATCATTTGCTCCAAGCAAAAGTGCCGCAATAATCGAAACCTTCTGAAATGGCAGATCTGGCAAGGCCCCCCCCTGGGCGGAGGTTCCTTGCCGCAAGATCTGTCTCAAATGGTTAAAAACTCAGGCGCTTCTGGGTTTCGCATGGGTAGCCTGAAGCGGTAGCATGGCGGCCTCACAAGGAGGCCACCATGGAAGACACCGCACTCTATCAGTACCTGCTGAACCTGCAGTTGCCGTGGCGGGTGAGCTATGTGAACCTGGATGTCAACGGGCAGCGCGTGGACGTGTGGGCCGAGCACCCCGAGGCCGTGGCGTGGGCATGCCCGCACTGCGCGAAAACGCTGCCGCTCTCTGATCATGCCGAGGAGCGGACGTGGCGACATCTCGACAGCTGCCAGTTCCAGACCTACCTCCACGCGCGTATCCCGCGGGTGGAATGTGGTGTCCACGGTGTGGTCCAGGTCACGGTGCCATGGGCAGAACCACGGTCGCGGTTCACGTTGCTATTTGAGCGTCTGGCCATCGACGTGCTGCGTCAATGCGACGTGAGTGGCGCCACGCGGATCTTGCGGATCAGTTGGGACGAGGCGTGGGGGCTGATGGAGCGGGCCGTCACGCGCGGCCGCCAGCGCAAGACGCGCACAGTCGTGCGGCGGATTGGCGTCGATGAGAAGGCGGCGGCTACGGGCCATCGCTACCTGACGCTGGTCTGCGACTTGGAGGCGGGGACGGTGGAGCACATTGCCGAAGACCGTAAGCAGGAGAGCCTGGAGAGCTACTACGCGGGGCTGTCACCGGAGCAGCTCGACGGCATTGAGGCGGTGGCCATGGACATGTGGGAGCCGTATATTCAGGCGACCCGGGCGAAGGTGCCGAAGGCGGCGGAGAAGATCGTCTTTGACCGCTTCCACATTATGGGTCATGTCGGCAAGGCAGTGGACACAGTCCGCAGGCAGGAGCATCGGGAACTGATGGCCGCAGGCGACGAGACGCTCAAGGGCAGCAAATACTTGTGGCTGTACAGCCGGGAGAACGTGCCAGAGCGGCGGCGCGATGAGTTCAATGCCTTGATACGCCAGGAGTTGAACGTCGGGCGGGCGTGGGCCATCAAGGAGGCCCTGCGCCGTCTGTGGCACTATGTCTACCCGGCGTCAGGCGTGAAGTTCTGGAAGCGGTGGTATTTCTGGGCGACACACAGTCGGCTGGAGCCGATTCGCAAGGCGGCGGAAACAGTCCGCCGACACATCGATAACATCCTGACCTACTACCAACATCCGGTGACCAACGCGATGAGCGAGGGCCTCAACAGCCAGATTCAGAAGATCAAGAGCATGGCCTGTGGCTTCCGCAACATCGAGCACTTCAAGACCGCGATCTACTTCCACTGTGGCGGACTCGATCTGCACCCATGCTGAACCCGGAAGCGCCAAAACTAAAAGAAGAGTTTGGCACCGAAGAGAAAGCCGAAAGACGAGGCATTCCAGTCGTCGTCGCGAATCCCATTCACCGTCACATGTCCGTCGTTGCGCTTATAGGCCATTTCCGTATTCAGTGCGAACTGTCTGGTAAGCATATAGTCGGCGCCCCAACCGAGTCGCCAGGCGAAGGTGTTGCTGGGAGAAAAGCGAGTTCCGCCCAGATTGCTGCTCTCTCCGAAACTGTTCACGTTCACGCCGAAACTCATATTCGCGTAAGGAACGAGCGGCCCGAATTTAACCGGACGGATTTCGACGGTCGGGAGCACCGACACTGTATCCTGATGCCCGAGATCAAAATTCGTTCCCTCGCTACTCATGCCATGCCGTTCCCACTCCAGCATCATGCCGGCTAACAGCCACTTGTTGAGGCTATACATACCCTGGAAATTGACCAGAGAGCCGACATCGGTTGAAGTACCTTCCGAAACAGTTTGAGTCACCGGCGCAAATCCTGCGCGCATGCCGAGCACGACTTTACCCGGATCTATTCCACCCTGTTCCATCTTCCATTCTTCCGACTGTGCCTGACCGGCTTGGACGAGCAAGCTGAGCAGCATCAAACCGACCAAACTCCAACGAGCCATCACGACACCCATATGATAAATCCTCCCTGATGTGAATGGTGTAGATAGGCCGCAGGCACCTGTTTCCCCTGCGTCGGTTGAGCAAGTTCGGTACCGAGCATGCTCTTGAATCGACCGTAGTGTGTCGTACGAGATTACTCAATCAATATGAATGTTTAGTCATCGCACGGTTGCTGGGCGATGCAAGGACAGGATTGATCCAGTTCTACTTCAAGAATAATGACTCATTGGGGACACAGTGTTGTATGCGTAGCCCTACAGTGAAAGGCGACATAAGCAATGGATTGGCGGTCAGATGGAGTCTTGGTCAGTTGACGGCAAGGGATTGCCGTTGTCGCTTGGGAGAAAGAAGGATGGCGACAAAGAAGAGCAGCGTGGCGAGCAGCACAATGGCAGGACCGGATGGGACATCCCAGTAAGAAGAGATGAGTACTCCCCCGACTGAACAGAAGACTCCAATGAGGATGGAATACCAGGTCAGAGTCGAGAGGCTATGTGTGAGTTGGTAGGCGGTGGATGCGGGGATCAGGATCATTGCAAAAACAAGGATCCCGCCGACGGTCTTGAGCGAGATCACCACTGTGAGTGCGACCAGCGTCAGCAAGAGGAAAAATATACGCCGGGCCGGCACGCCGGAGGCTTCTGCCATTTCTTGGTCGAAGGCGATGAAATAGAGCTCTTTCGAGAAGAGGACAATCGCCCCAATGACGATGATGCTCAATCCCGCAATCGTGAGAAGTTCTTCGCTGGTTACTGCCAGTACATTTCCGAAGAGATAGCCATAGACCTCTGCATTATAGGTCTTCATCAGCCCGATAAAGAGAATGGCCAGGGCCATGGTGGCGGTATAGAGGATGCCGATGGAGACATCCAGCTTCATCCGGCCTTTTTCTTCTACCCACCCCGTGACCCAGACCGTGGCAAGGCCAAAGAGCAGGGCCATCAGGAGCGGTGGCCAGCCCATGAGATAGCCGAGCGCCACTCCGGCAAATGCCGCATGGGCGGTGCCGGCTCCCATAAACGCCAGCCCACGCAGCACGACGAAAACCCCGATCGTCGAGCACAAAGCACCGACCAACGCAGCAGCGAGGAGGGAGCGTTGCATGAAGTCGTATGCGAAGAGTTCAAACATCGTGCGGAATGGTCAATGGTGATGGTGGTAGTCTTCGACGATGACGAGATCTTTGTCTGTAATAACAAGGTCTTTCCCATAGACCTGGCTGAGAATGTCCGGCTTCAGGACATCGGCGGGCGGTCCTGCGGCATAGAGGCGGGTCTTGAGGAGCATGAGCCGGTCGACTCGAGAACGGATCATATTGATGTCATGGGTGATCAACAGAACGGTCAGGCCGAGTTCCTCGTGCAGATGCTGCACCAACTCGACGACGTTGTGCTGCGTTGTGATATCCAGTCCGGTCGTCGGTTCGTCCAGTAACAACACTTGCGGTTGCTGAGCCAGGGCTCTGGCGATGAAGACCCGCTGCTGTTGTCCGCCGGAGAGATGTCCCAGCGCTGTGTCCTTGTGCATGTCCATTCCGACGTGAGACAGAGATTCCATGGCGATTTCTCGATCTTTCCGTCCTGGACGTTTGAACAAGCCCAGCGCCCCATAGCGGCCCATGGTCACCGTTTCAAGCACCGTTACAGGAAAATTTCTATCGACGACACCTTTTTGTGGGAGGTATCCGATCATGGCCTTGTGATGGCAGCGAAGCTCATCGCAGGCACAATCGAAAATTCTGAGGTGACCCTTCAAGGGGGCCATCAAACCGAGGACCGCGCGGCAGAGCGTCGTTTTTCCTGACCCGTTGGGCCCGATGACCCCTATGAACTCGCCGGATTGAATCTCGATCGAGATATCTTCCAGTGCAATCACTCCAGGGAACCCAAAGGTGGCATGATCGAAGTGAATGATTGGGGACGAATGACTTGCCACGTCGGTGAAGACTCCTCTTATCCAAACCGCTAAATCCGGTGCCTATCAATCGCTAGGCTGCGTCCAGCGCATTGGCCAATTGGAGCACATTGTAACGGAGCATGTCGAGATAGGTCTCAGTGTGCGGGAGGCCCCCGGGGAGAGTCGTGAGCACCACCACCCGCGCGCCGGTTTCCTTCGCCAACAGCTCGGGGATCTTTTGACTCAGTTGAATTTCCGAGACCACGACCTTGATTCGGTCTTTTTTGATCTTGGCGATGAGGCTGTGAAGATGGAGTGCCGACGGTTCACTCCCGGATTGGGGTTGAATCGTTCCAACAACCTGGAAACCGAAACGTCTTGCGAAGTACGGCCAGGCTGGATGGTGGGAGATGAATCGCCGATCGGCAAGACGCGTCAGCCGATCATTCAGGTCCCCTCGAAGCTGGTCCAGTTTCCGAAGATAGGAGGCCTGATTGGCCCGATATTCCGTCGCATGAGCGGGATCTGCCCGAATGAGCGCTTCTGTAATATGCCGCATCATGGTCGTTGCATTCTCAGGATCCATCCAGACGTGAGGATTCCCTCGTTCGTTCGTGTCGGCGGCATGGGCTGCGCCGCCATGGTCCGATCTGTCACGGAGAAGCGCGATCCCTTTGGAGGTGGTGACGACCCGGAGCGATGGGCTGCCGGCATTCTTCACCAAGGAGGAGACCCACACTTCTAGACCGATACCGACTTCAAAGAGCAATTTGGCTTTCCGGACCGCGATCAGATCGCTCGGTTTGGGGGCATAGGTATGTTCGTTTTCATAGCCGCTCAGTAGGGAAGTCACCCGCACGTAGGGTCCGCCGACTTGTTCAGTGAGATCTTTTAAGACAGGGATCGTGACCACGATATTGAGGGGTTCGGTAGGGGGGGCGGCAAGGGCCAGCGGCGTGGCGAGTAGACCGTAGCCAATGAGGATTGCCCAAAGGAAGCGCACCAGTTGGAAGCTTGGCATGGGGGAGGACGCTAACATTGGGTCCCGTCGTTGTCAACGCAACCGGTGGTGCGTCTGTCACGTCAGATCGGTTGAACCTGGCAGATAGACGAACCCAGATGGAACCGGCAAACCACAAACAAAGAGGACGTGTATTAGAATCGGCTGTTCTTCGTTGCAACGCATCAAACCGCGCCAAATTCAATGAGTCCCTTCCGGTGGGCCGCAATGAGCAGCTGTTGTCGGCTAGTGACCTGCATTTTGCTGAAGATTTCAGTGAAATGTCGGCGAACAGTCGCTTCTTTGATGCACAGCCTTTCCGCGATCTGCTTGTTCTTTAAACCCTTCGCAAGGGAATGGACGATCTCAAGTTCCCGAGAGGTCAGGCTTCCGATCAACTCTGTCTGAGTGCGAGCATTGCTTTTGCCCGAAGACCTATCGTGGATCAGGCCAACGGCGGATTGTGCCGGTCGATCGTCCATAGGGCTTGGAGCGAAGCCGCAGAGTGAATCAATGGCGGCAAACAGAACGGCGGGCGGTTGAATGGTGAGCACGACTCCATCTGCTCCTGCCGCTATGGCGTCGCGTGTCAACTTCGCATCGCCCAATCCGCTCAGCACCAAAATATTCGAATCTGCGGCCGCCGCGCGCAATTTCCTGACGAGTTCCGACGTGTCGGCATCCGCCAGTTCCAGGTCGACGATGATGACCTGCGGCCTTTTCCGAGCAACGATCTCCACCGCAGTACCGCCCAAGGGTAGGTCGTCAACTTCTGAAGCGAACGAATGCGACTTCAAAATCATACGCAACCCCATGCGTATGGCAACATTGCTGCTGATGAGCGCTATTCTAAGAAAGCGAGCGTTCGATTCTTGGATGGGCAAGGGCTTTACCGTGTTCATTTAAAAGAACCGTATTGGGTCTCAAGCCTGTAGCCAGACTACTGAGAGAGACTCCGGGCATGGAACCCTATTATGAGAAAGCTTCCGGAATTCAACGTCAAGCTTGCTTTCTGTACTCTCTGCATGTCTCCGGTTCGGCTCGCGACAAAGACAGCAGGCATTTCTGTGTATTTGTATGAATCAGCTCCAGTCAACGATTTGCAGCGCATCATCTATACCGATAGCCCGACAAGGGCACAATACGAAATAAGCCGTACGGAAACAAGCCGCCCATACAGGTTCGGACTCCATTATTAGAATGGTGCCCTTCTCGTAATACATACAACCGGTTGAAATACTGCGAATATCCGTCCGGTAGAGACGTTGCCGCCTCATGCATGCCCTACGAAAGGGGGGGGGGGCTGAAAGTTGTAGGTCTTTAGCGGTATAGACCGTTAGTAAAATGGGAGTATCCGACGATGCGGAAATTTTGAAACGTAACTATAAGACTCACGTTCTTGATAAGAATGCATGCGCTTCCAGTTAATAATGGGAGTGAATGGGCGAAGCTGTATCAGATAGGGATAATAGACTTCATGATGGTGCACGACTATCCGGCCGCTTCTTGGTACGCACTCGCAACACGTTCGCGGCAGGAAAAACTGGTCCGAGACCGTCTCGCCGGCAGAGGGTTTGAGCAACTGCTGCCGCTGATCAGGCGTCTGAGCCAGTGGTCGGATCGAAAAATGTGGATCGACGCTCCGTTATTTTCCGGTTTCTGTTTCGCAAGATTTTCGCTTGATGACAAGTTGGCAGTGCTCACCTTGCCCGGCGTTGTGCGAATTGTCGGATGCAATGGCCCTGAAGCAGTCCCGGATGATGAAATAATGTCCCTTCAGAAGCTGGCCGTCAGCGGACTGGATTATGAGCCCCATCAATATTGTGAAGAAGGAATGCTTGTCGAAGTGGTAAGCGGCCCGCTTGCAGGGATACGGGGAACCCTTGTCCGGAAAGCCGGCCGAGATCGTGTTGTGATCAGGGTGCGTCTGATCCAACAATGCGCATCGGTGGAGGTTGTGCACAGTACTATCAGACCCGTATGCGGTTCAGACAACCTGCCTCTCGTCGAATCCAGTCTCAGCGCCTAATCTGACGATCAGGACGTGATGTGCGGTTATCGCCTGCAATCGCCCCAACTGACTTATTGCGCCACTAGTATAACCCCCGAATCAGTGGATCACCCAGGCCTATTCCTTTTCACATTGGAGAGAGGTTGACGTGCCTCAACTGCGAGTGCGAACCGTGCGCGTAGCCGAGCTGACTCCGGAAATTGTGCAGGCATGGGAAGAGATTGAGGCTAGAGCGCTGCACTTCAACGCATTTCTTTCTCCCCGCTTTATTCTTCCGGCTATCCGACACCTTACCTCCGACAAGAATGTTCTCATCCTCTTGGTGGAGAGCCCATCGCCATTCCAGCTTCTTGGCGTGGGAGTCTTTGAAATAAATCGCCCCTCCATAGCCTGGCCACTGCCCTATCTCACGGCATACCGCCCCCCGTTCTCTTATCTGAACGGGTTCCTGATCGATTCTCGAAACCCTCGTGAAGTTATCACGGCGCTCTACGGCCATTTGTCTCATCCGGATTTTCGTTACAACTATGTCGACCTGCACCTTCATCCTGAATGCAAAATCACTGAGGAGACGCATAGCGCCCTGGCGCAGACGTACCCGCTGCAGTGGCAACAGACAGGAACGGTTCGACGAGCAATTCTCAGACCGGAGTCGGCGGGTGAAGATTATCTGCAAACAAAACTCAAAAGCCGCTACAAAGACTGCATGCGATTGCTGCGCCAGCTTTCAAAAATCGCCCCCGTGACCTGGCATTATCTCACCGGTGAGGATGTGACTCACGACACCGTGGAGCGTTTTCTGGAACTCGAGCACAAGGGCTGGAAAGGTGCAGAAGGCAGTTCGTTGGCTTCCAGCTCTTCCCGCACCGCGTTCTTCCGGGAAATGGTTGAGGGCTTCCGACTCCATGATCGGGTGTTCTTCACTGAATTACGCCTGGATGGGAGGGTGATTGCATCCACATGCAACCTGATTTCTGGAAAGGCCGGATTCGGTTTCAAGATTGGCTGGGACCCGGAATACACCCGGTACTCCCCCGGGATTCTCAATGCGTTCCAGCTGATACTCCATGCGCCGACCTACTGCAAAAACATGGAGATAATCGATAGCTGCTCGTCCCCCGAATCCTTCATCAACAGTCTGTGGCTGGAACACAGATCGTTGGTCACCAGCGCCTATACCACTTCATTTCTGGGAAATGTTTCGTTGCAGGCTCACAGGCGAACCCGCCGTGCAATCAACATCCTCAACAAAATGGGCGGTTTGGTCAGCGGAAAATAAGGCGAACTCTTCTCGGAAAACCAGGGCCATTCTCCACGCGAGCATGAAACGACGGACAAGACGGGCGTGCACCACGGGGCTCTACGGAACCGCCAAGAGGAATGATAAACACCACAGCCTCCTGTATACGGTGAAGCGATGAGACAATCACGGTTTTCCGACGATGAAATAGCGAAGATATTGGCCGAGGTTGCAGGCGGGCTAAAGCCCCACGCAGTGTGTCAGGTACACGGGATTTCCGTGCAGACCTTCTACCGGTGGAAAGCACTGTTCCAAAACCATAACGGAATGAGTGTCGCGCGGTTGCGCAATCTTGAACTGGAAAATCATCGATTGAAACAAACTGTGGCGGACCTTTCTCTTGATATCCGTACTCTGAAAGTCGCGATTTCAAAAACTCTTCAGTGATGTCCGGGTTGTTGAGAGCTCTGGAGTGAACCGGAGTTAATGCCCGAAGATCTTATTCATTGGCTCATTCATTGTCGATATGCTCAACTGCAAGAATGTTGGGTTGTAGACTTCCAACGGCGGGGATTTAAGGAGAGAACCGTCCATGATCCGTTCTGGTCGAATCGCCGCATGCGCCATAAGCATCCTCGTCATTGTCGCGACGTCCGAAATGTCATCGGCACAACAATCCGTTTCACCCAACGACCCTTCTCAAGCTCAGGCGTTCAGCCAGAGTGCATCAGGGGCGACCTTCTTGTCTCAATTCGCCAATCCGGCGCTCCGAGGATCTCTGTATTTGACCCCACAGTGGCCCCTGACCGGCTATTACCCCCTCTTTCCGGGAGGCTTGGTTCAAGCTCTTCGCGCCGATGGGGTGATGGTGGGACCGCTCCGGTTGAACCCCCACATGGGGGTGTCCCAAATGTACACCGATAATGTGTTCAGGACCAACAGCAACAAAACCAGCGACTTTCTGACGACCCTTTCACCGGGCATCCAGGCCCAATTGCCGTTTGCCGGCTTCCACTCGTTCCTGATCGATTATCGTACCAATCTTCAATACTATTCACGCACTCCCTCGAACGATGTGCAGGATCAGACGGCGACAGGAGGCTTCAAATTCAATTTCCCCGGCGGCCTCAATATCGACCTCCAGGGCCACCACAAGCTCGGACATGATCCCAGAGGTTCTGCCGTGGATGATGTGAATACGCAGGGTCTCGAGGTGAACAAATGGACGGCCAATGGTTTCACCGGTCAGGCCGAATACCTTGGAGCGCAGTCCATTGTGAGGTTGACCGCGCAAACGATTCGCTGGGACTATCTGAATAACGGGCTGGGTCCTAGTCGGGATAGGCTGGCCAATAATGCCGGCCTGACCTTCTCTCGTAACATTACAGGCAAAACGTCTCTGCTGGCCAACTTTGGCGCCCTTCAATCGATATATGATCAGAACAAGAATCTTGACAATGTCCTGTATACCATCAGCGGAGGAGCGACCTGGAATGTGACCGATCTGACTTCCGGAGACATTCTGATCGGATATCAGAACGTGCAATTTACTCGCGCAGAGGTCAATCAGCCTCCTCCGTTGAGCCAGTTTGCGAGAGACAAAGACAGCTACTCCAATTTGTATTTCATGGGAAGACTTAATTGGCAGGCGACCCCGCTGTTGAAGATCACCCTTCAGCCCTATAGGACGATCCAGCAGACGGTCACAACCGGCTCCCTGTTCTATACAGCAACCGGCGTGAATCTTACAGGCAGGCATGAATTGACCGATAGCACGACCTTGAATCTCAATCTGGGGTTCGAGGAGGATACTTTTCAACGTTCCGGTTCCGGCGGCTCCAACAGAACCGACCAGTTGAAGAATGCCGCTGTCGGCGTGAATTACCAAGCTGTCAAATGGGTGGGGCTGGGTATCCAATACATTTTCGAGGACCGTAACTCCAATCAAACTCAGTTTACCTACCAAGCCAACACCGTGATGTTGTCTGCTCAGGTGCTCCTCTAGCCCGGATTATCCACAACTCCTTCTGCTGCAAACGCCAACTCGCTGCGCTTCGGCGTGAAGCGTGACAGGCAAGACTGGCGGAAACAGTTTGGTCTCTCTAGTTTATTTGGTTTGTTTGGTTTGTTTCGTTGAACAAGAGCAACCAAATGAACAAAACAAACCAGATCAACCTTTCTCCCTTCGCGCAGCCTCGCTCCGTTCGTTTGGCGTGCGCAGCTGTCCCGAGAGCTGTTCCTTGCCGCGCCACGCTGAAGATGACGCCTGCCTGTTGACCCAGACCTGAGTTCTTCCTCAACCCGCTACAACGGAGACCACTAAAATGGATCGCAATGCGGAATTTATTCCACACCAATCAGCCCAAGGTGATGCCGCTGAGACCGCCCTTACCGATTATGTCGGTGCCTGTCGGCGGCGGATATGGCTCATCGTCGCGTTTGCGGGGGGGGTTGCAGTCGTCGCGGCGGTGTGGTCGCTCCTACAGACACCGCTGTATCAGGCCAAAGCCACAGTGGTCGTCAATCAGGAGGGACCGAGCGCGCTTGATAAAGACCGGGGCTACAATCCCGACCTGACCCCGGAATATTTCCAGACCCAGTTTGAACTGATGAAAAGCCATCATGTGTTTCTGCGAACTGCGCAGCTCCTTCATCTGTCCGAGCGTCCGGAATACAAACCCAACCCCTCAGCCCTGCAATCACTCTTGAGCAGCATATTCCCCGCCCCGCCAAGCTTGGATGCCGTCGGGCCGAAAAATGGAGCGTCCGAACCGTCTTCGGAAGAAGTAGACGACCGATTGCTCAAGCATTTCTCAGAGACTGTCGAAATTGTGCCGATTCGTGGCGCACGACTAGCTCATGTGGTCGCAACCTCTGAGGATCCAAAATTTGCCGCCCAGGTCGCTAATACCCTGGCGTCAGTCTACATCGAGCGCACTCAGGAGCTGAACGCCCTGTCGAAGGAGAAAGCCGTTCAATGGTTTACCAATAATCTCGAAGGCTTGCGGAAAAAAGCCGAAGCGTCTCAACAGGCGCTCTATCTCTTTCGTGTGAAACATGGCCTGTTGGGGGGGCGGGATCGACAATCGGTCACCGCTCAAACGAACAGCGATTTGGACTCTGAGCTTGTCAAGGCGGAAATGAAGCGAGCTGAGGCCCAATCGCGGATGGAACAGCTTCAATCGGTCTTGCGTAACAGAACCGACCGGAATGGAGTGATCGAAATCGACTGGTCGAGCTTGGATGCCTTGACAGAAGTGCTGAGCTCACCACTGATTCAGACGCTGCGGGCGCAGGAGATCAGGGCTTCGGGACAGGTTGCCGAGCTGTCGGAGAAGTATGGCCCGCTTCATCCAAAACTGGCTCGTGCAGATGCGGAGCTGCAGGATCTTCGTGAGCGGATCCGGCAAGAGGTCCAGAAAATTTTCGACTCCGTGAAGCACGAATATAACGCGGCAGTCAGTCGGGTGCGCGTCATTAAAGATGCGGCGGGCCGCCACAGACAAGAGAAAATCCTGCTCGAACGGCATGAAATCGAGTATGGAACCCTCGAACGGGATGCCGAAAGTACGCAGCATATCTACAATGTCTTTCTAAAGCAGACGAAAGAAACCGACCTCTCGGTCGGACTGGGATCTGCCAATGTGTATCTCGCGGACCCCGCAGTACCGAGCTCCATTCCAGTCAAACCCAAGAAGCAGTTGAATACCATTTTGGGGCTTCTGCTTGGTCTCATGACGGGGGTTGGGCTCGCCCTCGTTCTCGAAGCTCGTGACCGGACCCTGAAGGGGCCAACTGATTTGGAGCGCTATCTGCCCAAGATCTCCTTGCTAGGGGTATTACCACTCTTGCCAAAAACCGGGACCGGGGACAGCGCACATCTCCTCACCGATCAGTCCTCCGGCGCCACGGCTGAAAGTATACGCATCATCCGGACCAGCGTGTTGCTCTCCAGTCCCAACAAGTTGCCTTCCTGTGTGCTCATAACGAGCCCCGGGGAAAGCGAAGGAAAAACCACGCTCTCGGTGAGCCTGGCGATCGCACTGGCGCAGTTGAAAAATGCGCGAGTCTTACTGATTGATGCGGACTTTCGGAAACCCGCTCACCGGTACATCCACGGGATCCAACGCGACGGAAGTCAGACAAAGGGACTCGCAGGCTTTCTGTCTGGAAGCATCAAACTGGAAGAAATTATTCATCGAACCGACATTCCCAACCTGTCTGTGATTCCTCGAGGGAAGCGCCCATCCAATCCTTCGGAACTGTTCCACTCCAAGCAGATGAGCGTGCTGCTGAATCGATGTCGAGAGGAAGGGTATCACGTCATTCTGGATGCTCCTCCGGTCCTTCCTGTCACCGACCCTGCGATTCTCGCAAGCCAGGTCGATGGGGTACTCATGGTTGCCAGTGTCGGTCAGACGACGAGGGAAGCCTGTCGCTTGGCGATCCAACGACTGACGGCTGCGGGAGGGAACATTCTGGGAATCGTTCTGCAAAATGTCCAAGTCCCCGAAAGCTCGTACTACTGTCATGTGCCTGAGGAGGGTGACCAAGCTGAGGAGAATGGGGTGTTTTCGGACGCCGACCACTGGACTTCCTCGTCTAAGTGAAAAGCGATCTACTCCGGTAGATAGGAGAAAAGCTCTCACAGCCTAATAATCTGAGTGACAGTTTCTAGGCGCGGGATCGGGCTGGATGCCGGATCGCATTTCACAGATGAGACTCTCGAAATCGAAGCGATTTTTCAGGTTCCTAGGTAGTTGGAAACATTGGGATGATGAAGAGCGCCGTTCAAGTCGGACTGAACTGGTGGAGCACATGGCAGGAACGATCGGTCAACCGTCGAATCTTTGCGGCCATGGTCACGGTAGGAGGCTGCACGACTCTGGTCAAACTTACCGCTGCCGTGAAGGAGATGGCCGTTGCCTACCAATTCGGCACGAGCGACGAGCTCGATGCGTTCCTGATCGCATTCGTTCTGCCGGCATTTGCCGTCACTCTCATAGGGGGATCGCTCAATGGGGCGCTGATTCCCACGTACATCCAGGTACGGGAGCAAGAGGGACAGCCGGCAGCTCAACGGCTGTTGTCGAGCATCATGGTGGTGAGCATCGGTTTTCTGGTGGTCCTATCGATGATCTTGGCCCTCACCGCTTCGTACTGTCTTCCACTGATGGCATCGGGATTTTCCGCCGAAAAAATGGCGGTGACCCAGTCGCTCTATTGGGGGTTGCTCTCGACCCTGGTCTTGAGCGGGGTGGCCACGACCTGGGGTGCGATTCTGAACGCAGAGCACCGCTTCGCCTTGGCGGCCGTGGCGCCGGTGGCGACCTCAATCGCCACGATGGTTGCCGTGATCGTCATGGCGAAATACTGGGGCAGCTATGCCCTGGTTGCCGGAATAGTCGGCGGGGCGCTACTTGAAGCGGGCGTGGTGGGGTGGGGATTGAAGCGGACAGGAGTTTCACTGCTGCCTCGGTGGTACGGAGCCTCCCTCGCCATAAAACAGGTCTTACAGCAATATGCTCCGATGGTCGCAGCGGCCTTCTTAATGAGCGGTACAGCCGTGGTGGGCCAGTCGATGGCCGCGATGCTCGGTCCCGGCGATGTGTCCGCTCTGTCCTATGGCAACAAGATCACGAGTCTCATACTCGGGATAGTGGCGCTTACCGTGAGTAGTGCCGTGATGCCTCACTTCTCCCGCATGGTCGCCAGAGCAGAGTGGCCCGGTCTGCGGCATACCCTCCTCACGTACTCGCGGTGGCTTCTTATCGGCACTCTTCCCGTGACGGTCGCCCTGATCTACTACTCCGAACCAGTCGTGGCGTTGCTGTTTCAGCGCGGCGCTTTTTCGGCAGAGGACACTCGTCTCGTGGGCCAGATCCAGGCGATGTATTTGCTGCAAGTCCCGCTGTATGTCGTGAGCATGTTGTTCGCAAGGCTGATATCGGCCTTAAAGGAAATCAAGTGGTTCATGTGGGGTAACGCGATCAATCTCTCCATGTACATTGTCCTCACCTACGCCTTGATGCAGCGATTCGGAGTGGCCGGAATCGCATTGGCGACCAGCCTCATGTACCTCATTTCTTGCGGGTTCCTGTTGTGGGTCTCGTTGCGACTGTTACAAGCGAGGGCCGCAGGCCGACAGTAGGGGCGGCACAATCGTGCGTATCACGTTCGTCATTTCATCCTTGGGGTCCGGCGGAGCTGAGCGGGTGATGTCCTCTATGGCCAACTATTGGGCAGAGAGGGGAAGGGACATTACCCTGATCACGTTAGGCGCACAATCCAACGATTGGTTCAAGCTTCATCCTCGGGTCAAGCGCATAGGCCTAGGTGTTTTATCTATCTCCACCCACCTCGGTCAGGCGATACGTCATAATGTCCGGACCCTCGTCTGTCTGCGGCGGGCGCTGCGCCGGGCGCACCCCGACATGGTG
The DNA here is from genome assembly GCA_002869895.2 of Nitrospira sp. CG24E. GTDB lineage: Bacteria > Nitrospirota > Nitrospiria > Nitrospirales > Nitrospiraceae > Palsa-1315. The sequence goes on from NEWP02000014.1 coordinate 139,556, forward strand.
ATTAGTTTCATCGATACGACCAATACGCTCACGCTCATGGCAAGCCGGGGCCTTGGCGTTCCCGTGATCATCTCAGAACGCAATGATCCCCAGCGGCGTTCTATAGGCCTGGCCTGGAGTGGATTGCGGGCTGTGTTTTATCGACGGGCCGATGCGGTCGTGGTCCAAACAGGCGTCGTTCGTGACTGGGCCTCGAAGTTCCCGGGGATCAAGTCCATCTATGTCATTCCAAATCCCGTGAGCCCGACAATGGACGGATCCGAACAAACTCCGAGCTGTCACGGTTCCAGTCATACCATCGTCGCCATGGGTCGGTTGGTGCGGCTAAAGGGATTCGATCTCCTGATCGAGGCCTTTGGCCGGTGTGCAGCGAAGCATCCTGATTGGTCGCTGGTCATCCTCGGTGAGGGGCCGGAACGCGCGAACCTCCAGGCCATCGCTGCCGACTTGGGGATTGCAGACCGGGTGAGTTTACCTGGGCAACGTCAAGAGCCTGCCACAGTTCTGAAAGGGGCGGACCTCTTTGTGTCGTCTTCCCGAACGGAAGGGTTTCCAAATGCGTTGTTAGAGGCCATGGCTTGTCAGCTTCCTGTCGTGAGCACCGACTGTTCCAGCGGCGGCCCGCGGGACATCGTCCGCGACGGGGTAGACGGCATATTGGTTCCACCCGATGACGTGGCTGCCCTGGTCGAGGCGATGGATCGTCTCATGGCAAACTCCGATGAGCGGCGCCGCCTCGGGGCAGGAGCGCTCACAGTCATTGAGCGGTTCAGCATGGAGAGAATAATGACCCTGTGGGACGAGGCGGTGACCCACGCACGCCGGGCGGTGAACCAATGAAGATCTGTTTTCTCATTCGAGAGCTGACCCATGGCGGCGCCGAGCGGCAGCTGGTTGCTCTTGCTAAAGGCCTTCACGCTCGCGGCCATGAGGTCGTCGTTGTCGTGTACTACTACTACTCCGGAGAACCGCTGGAGAAGGAATTGCTGGAAGCGGGGGTCCGGATTCGATCGCTGGGTAAGCGCGGCCGGTGGGATCTGTTGTCCTTCTTATTCAGGCTCGGCCGGGTCATGCAGGAGGAGCGCCCGGAGATCCTGCATAGCTATCTCACCGATCTCGTGACGGTGATCATCAAACCGTGGTTCCCTTCGACGAAGATCGTGTGGGGTATCAGGTCTTCGAACGTGGATCTCAGCCTCTGTGATCGGCTCACGCGGGTCAGTTGCAAACTGACCTTCCGGCTGTCGTGCTTCGCGGATGCCGTCATCGCGAATTCCCGAGCAGGACGCGACTATCACATAGCCCAGGGGTATACCGGGGCGAAAGTCGTCGTGATTCCCAACGGGATCGATACGCAGCGGTTTCGTCCGGACCTTGAGGCGCGCCGTCACGTCCGATCCGAATGGGGTATTCAGGACTCTCAACAGGTCATCGGGATCGTGGGGTGGCTGCGTCCGATGAAGGATCACTCTACGTTTCTCCAGGCGGCGAGCTTGTTGGCGCAGGAACGGACTCACCTCCGGTTCGTGTGTGTGGGGGAGGGACCGTCCGATTATCGTGATTCGCTCCACCGACTGGCTCGATCGTTGAAGTTAACCGAACATGTCATCTGGTCGGGCGGACGCAGCGACATGCCCGCCGTCTTCAACGCGCTGGATCTTCTCGTCAGCAGCTCGATTACCGAGGGATTCAGTAACGTCATCGCAGAAGCCATGGCCTGCGGGGTTCCGTGCGTCGCAACCGACGTCGGCGATTCGGCCTGGCTGATGGGGAACATGGGTGAAGTCGTACCGCCCCACGATCCGGTCGCATTGGCCGAGGCGATGGGAAAGTTGCTCGATCGAAGGCCCCATACTCCCATACAGATCCGACGGCGCATCGTGGAGCAGTTCTCGGTCGAGAAGCTGGTCGCCGATACGGAAGAGGCGCTTCTCGCATTGCGGCAAGGCACAGGCCTGGACTCCTCTCATGTCGTACGGGTGGACCGGTAGAGGGCAGCAGAGCAATTCCCGGCTCGAAGGAACGAGAAGCCGGGAGCGTTGTGACTCGCGAGCGGTAGATCGATGAGACTCACGAGACTGTGGAGGAGATGCCGATGATCGCGGCCTACTATCGCAACGCGCTCGCGGTTCTGGCTGTGGCAATATTCTGCACTGGGTGGTCGGTCTATCAATCGTACGCTTACCCGGCTCTTGGACAACCGAAGGATTGGATCCTGGGACTGTCCCTCTTGTCGTTACCCCTGTGGTTGTTCAAGTCGAGGTTCAAGCAGCACTTTCTGAAGGTGCCTCTCGTCTTCTGGTGCTTCGGGTTTGCGTGGGTGACGATGTTGTGGTTCCTCGGATCCTCCCAGTCCGAAGTCGCATGGCGGGACGCCAGGGGGAGATTGTCAGCCATCATGTTAATGCTGTCCTGCCTGATGATCTTTGCAAACCCCGGCACAATTCGTTCGGCGCGATGGGCACTGGCCATCGCGGTGCTGTTAGGGGCTGCGCTCAATGTGTATGAATTTTTCGTGCCGATGACCTTCAGCCTGATTCACGGCCGTTCAGCCGGCCTCTACATCAACTCGAACCTTTCGGGTGAAGCGCTGGTGCTCGGGATGGTTCTCGGCGTGACGGTTCTGCCATCGTTTTGTCGTGGCCCCTTTCTCCTGTTGACGGGACTGGGGATCTTCGCGACGTTTTCTCGCAGCAGTATCGCGGCCTGGTTCATCGCCGTCATCGGCTTGCTCTTCTTGACGAAAGGGCTGCGGGCGAAAGATCTGCTGTGGACAGTTTTGGCGAGCCTGCTCGTAGTGGGCATCGTCCTCCTGCCGAAATTGGACGCCATCCTGACGACGATGGACCGGGCCGGCGTGATGAACAAGAATACCGAGGAACGGCTGGCATGGCTGACGAATCCTTTGGGCGTGTCCGATGATTCCAGTTGGTCTCGCATGTACGTTGCGCAGCAAGCCTGGAGAAAGTTCGCGGATCACCCCTGGGTTGGGAGTGGGACCGGAACGATGTATGAATCGTTCGACATTCCGCCGCATAACCAATATCTGGCCTATATGCTGGACCATGGGGTTCTGGGCGCGGCCATCGTGCCCTTGTTGATCCTGGCCCTCATCTGGGAGGCGCGCGGAGAGACAAGGCGTCTCGGCCTCCTCTTCGGCGCGATCCTCTTGTGGCTGTCATTCTTTACCCACAACGTGTTGACCTTTGGGCATGGTCTGGTCATGTTCGCGCTACTGGCTGCCATGGCTTCGACAGAGCCGGTCCTCGCGCCTGCGGCAACGAAGTCCACGGAGGCGGGCGGGGCGGATTTCGACAAGGCTTTGACGGGAGCGTGATACCCTTCTTCCGTCTTTCCCAAGCGCTACGGGTCAATCGATTGCCATGGTGAAACCAGACGATCATCGACCGAGCTGTACGAGAGAACGGAGCTCCGGCAAGGGGAAACCGACCATGGCGGCTGTTGAGAGAACGAACAAGCCAATTTCGCTGCTATTTCTCGTCACGCATCTCGGCATAGGCGGAGCCCAGGAGATGCTGTATAAGCTTCTTTCCCGAATAGACCGCACCCGGTTCACGCCGCACGTTATTTCGCTGATGGATCAGGGGCTCCTTATCCCTAAGATCCAAGCGCTGGGCATACCGGTGTACTCCTTGGGAATGAGTCGGGGAGTGCCGAATCCACTGGCGATACTGCGGCTGGCTCGCTGGCTGTGGCAACATCATCCGGATGTGATCCAAACATGGATGTATCACGCAGACCTCGCCGGAAGCGTGGCTGCCCGATTGGTTGGCCGCATCCCGGTGTCGTGGGGAATTCGCCACAGTGATCTCAGCCCCGAGGGAAATAGCTCCCGTACGTTGCGCATCGTGAAAATCTGTGCCCTGTTGTCTCGATGGTTGCCGACCCGAATCGTATGTTGTTCAGAAGCCTCACGACGGGTCCATACCGACGCTCGGTATCCTTCCGAGAAAATGGTCGTGATTCCCAACGGCTTTGATGTCGACACCTTCATGCCTGATGTGGTAGCGCGCACCTCCATCCGAAAAGAGCTGGACATTCCCGATGATGTCCCGGTGATTGGGATGGCAGCGCGCTTTGATCCCATAAAAGACCACCATAATTTCGTTCGGGCCGCGAAAATCCTCTATCAAACCAAATCGAACGTGCATTTTGTCCTCTGCGGTCAAGGCGTGAGCTGGGATTGCGAGAAACTGGTGGCATGGATCGATCAAGCAGGAATTCGGAATCGATTCCATCTGTTGGGATTGCGCGATGATATGTCCAGTATTACTGCCGCCTTTGATATAGCGACGTTGACTTCCTTCGGCGAGGCGTTCCCGAACGTCGTCGGCGAAGCAATGAGTTGCGCCGTTCCCTGTGTCGTCACCGATGTGGGAGATACAGCTCGCATCGTGGGAGACACGGGCATGGTGGTACCCTCAAGAAATCCTGATGCCCTTGCGGAAGCCTGGGGAGACATGCTGGACCTTGGCCCGGAGGGCCGCCGTCGATTGGGTATGGCAGCCCGAGAACGTGTCAAAGAACATTTCAGCCTGCCGAAGATCGTGGATTGGTATCAGAAAGTTTTTGAGGAACTCGCCTGCGGCGCGCGGGGCTAAAGTGCCCCTCTCACTCCAAGTCTCTCGACTGTTCTTTGCCGGCTACGGGTGTGAAGCGCTTCACGCTTCACGAATAACGCTTCACAATTTTCAGAAGTGGCAACCTATGTGCGGGATCAGCGGGTTTCTTGACACATCGCGGCGCAGGGGAGCCGACGAGCTTCGAGACATCGTGCTCGGTATGGCGAACCGCCTTCGGCACCGGGGGCCTGACGACTTCGGCGCGTGGGTCGATGCGGCAACCGGCGTCGCGCTCGGCCACCGCCGCTTATCGATCTTGGATCTCTCTCCGCTCGGCCATCAGCCGATGCACTCGGCCTCCGGCCGCTATGCGCTCAGTTTCAACGGCGAAATATACAATGTCAGGGCTCTGCGCGGGAAGCTGGAAGACCTAGGACATACGTTCCGTGGCCATTCAGATACCGAGGTGATGCTTGCCTGCTTTTCTCGGTGGGGCGTTCATCAGGCCGTGAAGCATTTCATCGGCATGTTTGCCTTTGCCTTGTGGGACCGTGAAGAGCGTGTGCTCCACCTTGCTCGCGACCGGTTCGGCGAGAAACCCCTGTACTATGGGTGGATGGGAAAGACGTTTCTGTTCGCTTCGGAGCTCAAGGCGGTGCGAGCGCATCCGGATTTCAAGGCGGACATCGATCGAGACGTTCTCGCGCTCTACTTTCGTTACGGCTACATTCCCGGTCCCTATTCGATCTATCACGGCATTTCGAAGATCTTGCCTGGAACGGTCTTGACCGTGGATCTCGGAACAGGTTCCTCTCCGAAAATCACTCCCTATTGGTCCATGCAAGCCGTCGCTGAACAGGGAAGCGCGAACCCCTTCACCGGCACCGAGGCGGAGGCCATCGCGCGCCTGGATCAGTTGCTAAGAGAGGCGGTCAAGCTCCAGATGGAGGCAGATGTGCCGTTGGGGGCATTCTTGTCCGGCGGGGTCGATTCCTCGACCATCGTCGCACTCATGCAGGCTCAAAGCGCCGAGCCTGTGCGAACTTTCAGCATCGGTTTTCACGAGAAGGCCTACAACGAGGCTCCCTACGCGAAATCGGTGGCGAAACATCTCGGAACGGCCCACACCGAGCTGTACGTGACGCCCGAAGAAGCTATGGCCGTCATTCCACGCATTCCCATGCTCTACGACGAGCCGTTTGCCGACCCCTCTCAAATCCCGACATTTCTGGTTTCTCAGTTGGCTCGCCGGGACGTGACGGTGAGCTTGTCGGGGGACGCCGGCGATGAACTGTATGCCGGCTACTCCGCCTATCTCGGGGGATTGCGCATTTGGCAGCAGCTCGGCTGGATACCTCGACCACTGCGGGCGCTGCGGGCGGGAGGATTGACCATGCTGTCACCGGCATCGTGGGACAGCCTGTTTCGGATGATCGGACCGATCCTTCCGCAGCACCTCCTGCAGCAGAACCTCGGTTCAAAGTTCAGAGCGATTGCCAGTCTTCTCCCTGCAGATAGCGCCGGGAATTTGTATCAGAGAATGCTGACCCATTGGGAGGCTCCCGGTTCGTTGGTCATCGGGGCAAGGGAGCTTCCGACGCCGTTGACGAACCGAACCAGGTGTGGAAATCCTTCTGATATGCTCCGGCTCATGATGTACAGCGACGCGCTCATGTATTTGCCCGACGACATCCTCGTGAAGGTGGACCGGGCCGCCATGGGCGTGAGTCTCGAAACGCGCGTGCCTCTTCTAGACCCTCGCATCGTCGAGTTTGCCTGGCGGCTTCCCGACTCGATGAAAGTTCGTGACGGGCGCGGGAAATGGATCCTCCGGCAGGTGCTCTCCCGTTACCTGAGCCCCAAGCTGATCGACCGGCCTAAGATGGGGTTCGGGATGCCGATCGGTGCATGGCTCCGCGATCCTCTGAAGGAATGGGCCGAGGCGCTGTTGGACAAGAAGCGGCTGAAAGACCGAGGAATTCTCAATCCAGACCCCATCCGAGAGAAATGGGAGGAGCATCTCTCCGGAACGTTGAACTGGGACACCCCCATGTGGGATGTGCTCATGTTCCAAGCCTGGTTGGATCATGAGCGGCAGGATATGTGACGCTTGGGCGAGAGAACGTCGGAGGTTTGGCCGGATATGAATTATATGCTTCCTGCCGCAAAGCAACTATTTTTAGACGTCAATCCACTCCCGGACGAGACTGCGGCCACCCGTGCTCAACTGGAAAAAGATTTCTTCTCGTCTGTACGCTTGAGCAACGGCGTGTTTAAGACCACGTCGGCCCTGCGGTTGGATGATGTGAATAGGGCCTTGGTTGTTCTGTTCCAGAAGCTCGGCGTGGCGCCGAAGACCTTCTTGGACGTCGCCGTCTCGTCAGGCATTTCAACGATTGAGTGGTTCGAGTCGCTACAACAAGCTCGGCTGAAACCGCGCATGACCGCGACTGATTTGACCATGACCGCCTATCTGGTGAGGTTGGGCAGCTGGTGCACGGTCCTTGTCGATAAGGAAGGGTTTCCCCTCCAGTATGAGTGCTGCGGCTTTGCCTTGCGCCCTTGGTCGCCTAAACGATACTACGTGTTGGGAGATTGTTTTCTGACCATGCTTTACCGCGCCCTCTACCGGCGCTTTGGACAACGGCTCGGTCTCTTGACGCGCCTCAAATCCTTACAGGGACATCCGCCGTCGATCGATGATCCTGTGATCAAGGCTCGAATACAGCTGGTCACGTGGCGGCTGCGGGGCAATCAAGACATTGAACTGCTCGATGATGATATCACCCAGCCGACGCCACCTCAGTTAAGAGGTCGATTTGAAGTGATCAGGGCGGCGAACATTCTCAATCGGGATTACTTCTCGGTCCCCCAACTCCGTGAAGCAGTGCTAAACCTCCGTGGTCGATTGGCAGGGCCCGGAAGCTTCCTTATCGTCGTATGCACGGAAGAAACAGACAGCAATCACGGAAGCGTATTCCGTCTGGGCCGGACAGGATCCTTCGAAGTGCTGTCTGGTTTGTTTGGTTGAACGAAACTAACCAGATAAACAAAACAAACCAGATAGACCAGATGAACCATAGCCCCCGTCTCCCCCGTCCCGCTTTTCCCGCCAGTCTCGCGTGTCTCGCGCGCCTATCCTGCGGGGCACGCCAACAGTTCCCAAACGTCCATGTTGTGCAGATCAGGGCACAGTAGGCTCTGTGACATGATCGCCGTATTCTCCATCCTATCCGCATGTTAGTGAGGACTTGGTCAGGCACGGATCTTGAGACCTCTATGCAGGTTATTTTGCATACAGGATGTGGGTGCATATTATGGCTGATGAGGCACGGAGTGGACCTTTCCGTTCAGGCTTCCTGCCCGCCATGTGTGCGCTGGTTCTGCTCTGTCTGTTGATCGGCGCCTCCCCCACGCCGACTAGACCGGACTACGACGGCGCCTACCCCCGGTATTCTAACGAGGAAATCCGTCGTGCCATCAAGTGGTATGCCAAGAAGTACCGTCTTGACCCTGCCCTGCTACGGGCGGTCATCAAGACCGAATCAGACTTTCACCAACATGCTGTGTCCCGCAAGGGCGCAATTGGTTTGATGCAACTGACGCCGGCTGCCGCAGAGACGTTACGTGTCGGCGACGCGTACGATTCCATTCAGAATATCCGCGGAGGCGCTAAGCAGCTGCGGCATCTGTTGAATCTCTACCAAGGTGATCTTCCTTTGGCTTTAGCGGCCTACAATGCAGGGGTCCATCGGGTCAAAAATCGTAAAGTTCCGCGCATTCGCGAAACCCGCGCCTATGTGAAGAAAGTGTTGCGGAACTATGAAGCGTTCCGTTCTCACCAACAGCAAGCTCCCACTAAAGAGAAGAAGTGAGCGCAAGACGGGCGCTGGTTGCCTCAGACCCCTCCCACCGGTTCTTCTACTTCGCCAGACTCTTGGGATTCAAATATCGACTCATCGCAAGGCCCCTTGACCTAACCGGACCTGCTCTGCGACAAAAGAAATTCTTTGGTCATGGAGAAATGCGATGACGACACGAAATATCAACCAGCGAATGGCGACATTGGCCCATTCGGAGATCCGAGCGATGACCCAAGCCTGTGTCCAGGCGAAGGGGCTCAATATGGCGCAGGGGGTCTGCGACACTCCGGTGCCGCCGGTGGTGATTCAGGCCGCGGAACAGGCGATGGAGCGAGGGAAGAATGTCTACTCGCGGTTCGATGGATTGCCCGAACTGCGGCAGGCGATCGCCAAGAAGCTTGCACAGTACAACGGCATCGCGGCGGATCCTGAGACTGACATCACCGTCAGCGCGGGCGCCACCGGGGCCTTTCATTGCGCCTGTTTGGCGTTGCTCAGTCCAGGCGATGAGGTCATTCTCTTCGAGCCCTACTACCAGTATCATATCAGCGCGCTGCTGGCGGTTGAGGCGGTTCCGGTGACGGTGAAGATGCTGGCTCCTGATTGGACGTTTTCCGTCGCCGATGTCGAGCGCGCAATCACGCCCCGAACCAAAGCGATTATCGTGAATTCGCCCGGCAACCCATCAGGAAAAGTATTCAGCCGGCAAGAATTGGAGAGTATGGCAGCGATCGCACAACTGCACGATCTGTTCGCGTTCACCGACGAAATCTACGAATACTTTCTGTATGACGGTCGAACACATACGAGTCTGGCAAGCGTGCCTGGCATGGCCGAGCGGACGATTACCATCGGCGGATATTCCAAGACATTTAGCATCACCGGCTGGCGGATCGGGTACACGGTTGCCGCAGAGCAATGGGCGCAGGCGATTGGAGCGATGAACGACCTGCTCTATGTCTGCGCCCCGACGCCGCTGCAGGCGGGCGTCGCGGTGGGCATCCAGGAGCTTCCAGACTTGTTTTACAGAGATCTGGCGCGCGACTATCAAGGGAAACGGGACCGGTTCTGCCGGGCCTTGGCTCGGGCAGGGCTGAACCCATCGATTCCGCAGGGGGCATACTATGTATTGGCCGATACGTCCCGCCTTCCCGGCACGACCGGAAAAGAGCGGGCCATGTTTCTCCTTGAGACGATCGGCCTGGCCGGTGTGCCGGGTGAAGCGTTCTTTTCCGGACATGAAGGCCGCCGGTTCATTCGATTCAGCTACGCGAAAATCGATGCCGATATAGACGACGCTTGCCGGAGGATTGCGAGACTCGGTTAGCTGATTGTCCATCATGGCTGTTCAGTATCGTACTGGCATGAGCCGCAGGCCTTTTTAGGTGCGCCAATTTCGTTCGATCACTTGTCTGCTCGCTCACCAAATGGTAAGTAGAACGCATGATATGAGCTGAAAGGCCGACATGCTCCTACGATACATCCGAGCCTCTCTCCTGCTTGCCTGCGTATTGATCGCCCCGGCTTGCGATAAGTCGGAGGTTCAGCGGTCTGTTTCCAGAGACTCCCTTCCTCAATCGCTTGCGTCTCAGACCGGTGACCGACGGGTCTTGGCCGGTGAATGGGAATATGTCGATGAAGTTGGCGCTGTCGATCATCTGAAACTCGACGGAGAGGGTAATGGTCGCTATGACTGGAAAGAAGGGAGATTCGAGACCAGTATGCTTATCGGCCATACCTGGCAGGGCATATGGATACAGAAAGAGAATGATCGGGACGGAGGATTTACGGTCGAGTTCTCGCCGGACTTTTCAGAAGGAGAGGGCCGCTGGTGGTATAGCCGCATCGGAACCGATTATGCGCCGACGCAAAAGGGCGGAACGTTTCATCTTCGCAAAAAAACCGCTCGTGCGAATAACAGCCGCACTCCGCGGAACCGTGAGAAGTTTCTCACGCCATAAGCTGGCCATCCGCAGGGAGCCTCATGCAAGGACGTAAGCATGCCCGTTTCGCAGTCCAACTTCCCGTGTCCTTCAGGGGAGACCAGCTTTCCGACGAGGGCACGATCTTGAATCTGTCCGAAGAAGGTTGCGCCGTCACTTCGGAGACCGTCGCCAGCGTTGCGGCCTATGTACAACTGGCCATGCAACTCCGAGCCAAAGAGGAGCCGGTCCAGGTCGAACTGGCCGCGGTTCGATGGTCATCTGCGACGAGGTTCGGAGTCGAGTTTATCAAGATTCGCCCTGAAGAAGAGGCGCGGCTCAAGAAGTTTGTCAAGGTACTGGAAACTACGACCTGAGGGCAGGCGCTGCAACGACATTCGAGCTGCTATCTCATGGCAACGGTACGCACTTGTTCATAGGTGGTCAGGCCGGCGAGCACCTTCAGAATTCCATCCTGCACGAGTGCGATCATTCCTTCCTTCGCAGCTAGATTCTGCATCTCCATCGTTTTAGCGCGGTTTTGAATCAGGTTTCTCAGTTCGTCCGATCCGCGCAAGAGTTCATGAAGGGCGACACGACCCTTGAGGCCTGTCTGTTTGCAGGCGTCACATCCACGCCCTCGATAGAGTTGAAAATCTTCGCGATAGCTCAATCCGAGGCTTTCCCACGCTTGTTCGCCGTACCCATGGACCAGGGTATCGTACTCCTGCGCCGAGGGGTGGTAGGCCTCTTTACAACTGACGCAGATCCGCTTGCAAAGACGTTTAGCGAGCACTCCTTGCATGGCATCGGCAAAGTTAAAAGAATCGCACCCCAGGTCGAGGAGACGAACCACCGTCTCGATCGCTCCATTCGTATGTAAAGTGCTCAAGACTAGATGGCCGGTCAGCGAGGCCTCGATGGCTACATCGGCAGTTTCCCTGTCCCGCATTTCACCGATCATGATCACGTCTGGGTCGGCCCGTAAGAATGCTCGCATGGCGGAGGCAAAGGTAAATCCTATTTTAGGATGGACCTGCACCTGTCGAAGGCCCTCCTGGGTGATTTCGATGGGATCTTCTGCTGTCCAGATTTTCCGTTCGTCTGTGTTGAGATGGCGAAGTAGGGCGTGCAGAGTCGTCGTTTTTCCGGATCCGGTAGGACCGACGCACAAGATGATGCCGTGCGGTTTTTCTGCGATAGCCAGAAGCGTCGCGAGCGTGGCCGGTTCGAACTCCATGGCATCAAGGGGGAGGGGCTCTCTTGCCGAGAGCAATCGCATGACGATGTCTTCATTGTTGCCGGCGGTCGGCACTGTCGCCACGCGCAGGTCGATTTCTCTATCCTGGCTCATCTTGAACCGGATCTTCCCGTCCTGCGGTTTCCGTCGTTCGGAAATATCCAGACCGGACATGATCTTGATACGGGACACTAAGGCTCGGCGGTACGTTGCGGGAATCCGCATATAGGTGGAACAGGTGCCATCCACGCGAAAACGAATGGCTGTTTCCTTGCGGTCCGAGTACGGTTCGATATGGATGTCCGAAGCGTCATGTTTGAATGCTTCAGCAATAATCTGATTCGCCAGCCGTACGATCGCAGAATCATTCTCGTCAATGTCGTCAGAGCTGCTATCGAGAGATTGCTCCTGGTACGCGTCGTGGACCAGCTCGCCCAGTGTGTCCTCAATGGACCCGCTGTCTGTGTCTCCGATCGTGTCGTTGAGGAATCGTTCAATGTCACACCGCAAGCCTATGGCATACCGGATCGTCAGGCCTGGGAAGGAACGCCGGATGTCGTGACCTTTTTCGAGATCGTGGGGGTTGTCGATCAGGACGTCCAGAATATCACCCTGCTGTTTCAGCGGGACCCAATGGTGATTGCGAAGATAATCCTTGCTGAGATTCTTGAGGAGCTGGGGATTGGCCAGAGTCCGCCCATCGTGTGGAATGTAGGGGCAGTCGAAGAATGCGCTCAGTATTCTGCCGAGCGCCGCTTTCGGAATTCGGTATTTCCTGATCAACAGAGATTCCAAGTCGGCCGATCCCTGCAGAGACTCCTGAAGAGCTGTTGCGAGATCTGCCTGGCTAATGAGGCTCTCGTGGATCAAGCCATCGTAGGCGCATGCGTCGAGGGTTCTGTGGGACGACTTCTGCATTGTTTCTCGCGCGCAGGTCACGGAAGGTGGAGGACTTCAGTTCCAGAGCGGTATCGGTTTTTCGGTCCATCACAGATTATAAAAGCATTTTCATAGTGCACAACCAATATCGAAAACGGGATCAATGGCTAGGGGGCTCACCGGAATCGGGAATCTGCAACAAGCCTGGGAGGTGGTGAGGTTCTAGAATGGAACTGGAAACAAAAAAACTGAAGTTCTCATGAGAGTATATTCCACGGGTATTGAGAGCCCGGCATAGAGAAAAGGTGCGTTCCGGTGTGTAGGAGTTGGCGGGTGAAGAGTAGTTGTTCAGCCTATTGCTGAAATGGAAGCGTCCTTGCTAGGTGTGGTCATAAACCATGACAGTTTGGCGGATGGATGGAAGTCATTTGGCAATGACTCGCCAAGGGCAAAGGTTATGGAACGGTTTGTTTTGATTGTGAATGGGCGCGGGCCTGTTCGGCATGGGTTCGAAGCTTGGCGCGCAGGTTCTTGTCGGCTGTGGCTGCGACAGCGATGACGCCGAGAAATTTCGGCGTCGGCTGGTTGAAGATGAAGGGTTTTCCGTCCGCATCGCAGACGGAACCGCCGCTTTCTTCGACAAGGAGGACTCCAGCCGCGAGATCCCACTCGTTTTCCGGCTCGATGGTGAAAGCGGCTTGGATGCGCCCGGCGGCGACCAGGGCCAGTGCATTGGCGATGGAGTACATAGGGCGGCATCGAGTAGTCTCGGCGAGCGTCAACCAGCGGTTGCGCCGGAATTCCCAGGCATTGACCATGATGACGGGACTGAAGTCATGCGCGGGCGATAGGATAACGCGTGCGCCGTTCAAGAACAGTCCGCCGCCGCGCACCGCAGTGAAGAGTTCGTCGGTCGAGGGGTTGAGGATCGCAGCGACGACCGGCATGCCTCGTTCGACCAGCGCGGCAGAAATGCAGAATTCCGGCATCCGATTCACCAGGGCCTTTGTGCCGTCGATGGGGTCCACAATCCAAACACGCGCCTGATTGAGTCGAGCCGGATTGTCGGGGGACTCTTCCGAGAGCCATCCATCCAGTGGAAACTCCCGGCGCTGCATCTCATGCAGAAGACGGTTGACCTCGTAGTCCACGGTGGTGACGGGCGAACGGTCCGGTTTCGTCTGTACGTCGAACCCATCCCTGACCAATTCATCAACCTTCACGCCGGCCTTCCGGACCGCTTCGACTAACAGAGTCAATTCTTTTTCCATGTCGCCGGCCTCGCAGAGTCTTGCTTGTTTTCTTCAAACGGCCTGAAGAACATCGGCAACTGAAACAGAGAATCCGGCAAAGAGCGTATCTTGACGTGCTGATATTCCATGCTCCAACTGCTGTTCTTCCTCACCAGTTTCATCGGAAAATGTATATCGGTAGCCCACCATTGGTAATAGACGTCCGTCCGTTCACCCTGCTTCGTGGTCACCTCATATAAGATCATCGGGTGACCTTCTCGTGTTTCTTGTCCGATTTCTTCCCGCGCCACCTCTCCCTCCAGCTGTTCGGTCACCATCGGATCCTGCTCCCCGCTGTAGGGAATGGTCTGGAAATGTCTGCTCCGGGACAGCAGAAGCCATACGACTTGCTGATCCTTCCGCACGATGCTGCAGGTGACAGGCCCCCGAGCGTGATGTTCGACCGCCACATGTCGTCCCGATAGAAGAGGGCATCTTTGCCGGTGCGGCCGTCGATGGTTGTGATGCGGTCAGTGGTGAACTCCAGGGCCCAAGTCGGCAGGGTAGATCCTACGCCCAGTACCAGGATCAAGATCGCGAGGAGTGGTGCCATCGCCGCTCAATGTACCATAGCCAGGGGAGCCGTTTCCCAATATCAGGTAGAGATTGAAAGGACTGCCGCGCCTTGAAAGGATCCGGACTTGAGCGATCGCAGTGCCCGGTTGGCCTCTCCAAATGGAAAGCGTACCGTATGGGGTTTGATGGGAATTGCCGCTGCCTCACGCAGCAGATCGAGGCCATCCTGCCTCGTATTGGCCGTGACGCTTCGAATGGTCCTCTCTCCAAATACTTCACGGTCGTAGTCTAACGAAGGAATTGGTGTCATGTGAATACCGGCGAGGGCGAGGGTGCCTCCTCGCTCCAATGAGCGCAAGGCGGGCGGGACCAATTCCCCGGCTGGCGCAAAGATAATGGATCCGTGGAGCTTATCCGGAGGTCTGTCGGTCGCCCCTCCGACCCATGCGGCGCCCAGTTCGCGTGCGAGATCTTGATGTTCGGGCTTCAATGAACTGACATAGACCCGGCAGCCCCAATGACGAGCAATCTGGATGGCAATGTGGGCGGATGCTCCGAACCCGTAGAGACCGAGCCGCTGGCCAGGCCGGATTCCACTCAGACGCAAGGCACGGTAGCCGATGATCCCGGCGCAGAGGAGGGGGGCCGCTTCTTCATCGCTGAAGACCGGCGGAATCGGATAGGCAAATGCTGCCGGAACGAGTGCATACTCTGCATATCCTCCATCGACCTGATAGCCGGTAAACCTGGCAAGCTCGCACAGATTCTCGCGCCCACTCGTGCAAAATTCGCAGAGACCACATGTAGCCTGCAGCCAGGCGATCCCGACTCGTTCGCCGATCGACCGCGCAGTCACACCGGCGCCGACTTGACTCACGATCCCGACGGCTTGGTGGCCTGGGATGAGCGGAAGCGTAGGATTGGCCAACTCACCTTCGATGACGTGAAGGTCCGTCCGGCAGACCCCACAGACCGTGACGCGAACCAAAACCTCTCCGGGGCCTGGAGCCGGTATGGGAAACTCTCGAAGCTGCAGCGGATCAGTCGCCACATCGGCTGCATGATCCAGAACCATCGCCTTCATCATCGATTACCCTCAGCAAGATAAGCTGCGGTGAACAGATTGATGATCCAGATGAGCAGCAGAGTAACAGGATGGGCTCACAGGCTGCTCAAAAAGACCGGACTTCTCATCCGCCCACCCCGGCGCGCCAAGACGCGCCGTTCCACGGGCAAGGCCGCAACTCTGCGGCTGACCCCTCGTTTCACGCTTCACGCCTCACGTTTCACGGCTCCCGCTAGGGCTTGGCTTTGATGCATTCAATATCCAACCGAACCTGGACCTCGTCGCTGACGACGAGCCCGCCATTATCCAACGTTTTGTTCCAGACCATGCCGAAGTCCTTGCGATTGAGTTTCCCCTCTGCGCTGAAGCCGGCCCTGATATTGCCCCAAGGGTCCTTCGTCGCTCCATTATAGCGGCCTGCCAGAGTGACTTCCTTCGTCACCCCGTGCAGCGTGAGGTCTCCCACAGCGGTAAAGCCTTCTGATGTCTTCTTGTAGTGTTTCATCTTGTAGGCGATCGTGGGGTAGAGTTGGACGTCTAAAAATTCGGCATTCCGCAGGTGGGTATCCCGTTTGAGGTGATTGGTATTCACCGACTCGGCTTTGATCGTCGCCTCGATCGCCGTCACCGTGCCGTCTTCAGCATCCAAGTCGATAAACCCCACATAGTCCATGAATCGGCCCGTGGACTTGGAGATGACCATGTGCGTGACGCGAAACTCGATGGTCGAATGGTCAGGGTCCAGGTTCCAGCGAGCCGGCTCTGCGTAAACTGCGGTCGGAAGCCCTGCTATGGTCACGAGCCACAAGAATACGAGCCAACTCTGTCCTCTCCTCTTCAGCATATATCGCTCCTCTTGGTTGAATCGTATCGCCGTGGGCTTGAACCGGTTGCAGGAGCTATTTTTTCGACGGTAGACCCGCTGTACCAGATTTACCGGTTGACCGGTTCCCGACCGACAGTACCTCGCGAGACTGTCCCCGGCTACCGGTTCGCATCCGGATATGCACGTCCACCACATCCTTCCCCAGCTCATCGGGGAATGGGAGGAAGGGTTGCGCATCGACCACCGCATAGATTCCTGCTTCGTCGATGTCGTGCGCGCCAGAGCCTTTCTCAATTTCGATCAGCTGCGCGCGGCCGTTGGAAAACAATTTGAAATGGACCTGCACGGTCTCGTTCTTTGACCGATGCCGGATTCCACGGACCTGGCGGGCCCAACTCCGGCTGATGAGGTGATTCACCTGCTGCCAGTAGGCCTCTCCTTGCCCCGGTGAGGTGGCGGGGACGAGGTCCTCCTCGGCGACAGCGCCTGCCGACACCGGTTCCACGTCCGATGGCACTTCTTGCATAATGACTTCGTCGCTTTGCGATTCCTCAAGACGAGCCGGCTGGGACTCACTACCCTCATCGACCGGTTCGGAGCGATCCATGGTCACATACACTACCCGCTGCATGAGTCGTTCGAGTTTGTCCTGGCGGGATTGAGCGAAGGTGACTTGGATTCTCGCGGCCCTAGACGGCACGGTGGTCCGGCTCATCGAAATCGGTTCGAGGGTCACCGTCCCCTTCAACGCCATAGACGCTTCATCCGGCTCAAGTTTGACCGTTTGGGATTGAAAGGCAATCGATTCACAGATCACGACCACCGGAGAGGTATTCGCCGTGATGCCTCCAAGGAAAATCGTGAGCGCGACCGGCTTGCCGGTTTGCGGTTCCCCTATCAACCCCTCTTGGCTCAATTCGAACTGCGCCCAGCGTTTTGCAGGGCCGGCCGAGGAAATCGTCTGGGGCGACGATGCTGCATGAGCTGGTTCGATGAGGACGGGATACACGAGTGCCGCGCAACACGTTCCCGCTAAGAGCATGAGACCCCGGCGGTGCAGCGCCTTCATAGCAAGCTCCGGAAAAACTCTGTGGGTATGCCCAAATTTCACTGGTCTGCGCATCCGAGACAAGCCCGGTCTATCTGGTCTGTTCGGTCTATCTCGTCTATCTTGTCGACCAGACGAACCAGATAGACCAAACAGACCACATGCACAAGACAGCTGGCGGACATTTTCAGCATCCTGATAGGTCGCATCCTACCGATCTCGCAGATCCTGGCGCAACCCCCAGAAAGGGTAGGCGTGACTGAGGCTGTGGTATACAATGTACCCATGCGCGCGCTCGTCAAGACATCGGCAGGACCAGGGTTGACCGCTACCGACAGACCGGATCCGAAACCGGGCTCCACCGATGCGATCATCCGCGTCACAGCCACATCTCTCTGCGGGACGGATGCTCATATTTACAATTGGGATCCCTGGGCACATAGCCGCATCCACCCACCGCGCGTTATCGGCCATGAAATGTGCGGCGAAGTCGTGGAAGTCGGTTCGGACGTGACGCTCGTCAAGGTGGGCGATTACGTCGCAGCGGAATCGCATTTGACTTGTGGGGCCTGTTTCCAATGTCGCACCGGACAGGCCCATGTGTGCAAAAATTACCGCATCCTCGGCGTCGATCGAGACGGGTCCTTTGCGGAGTACGTGGTCCTGCCTGAAAATGTGCTCTGGAAGTCCTCGCCTACGATTCCACCGGAACTCGCCTGTCTCCAGGAACCGCTCGGCAACGCAGTCGATGCAGCCTTAGTCGAAGACCTGACAGGACAAACGGTTTTGATTACCGGTTGTGGTCCGACCGGACTCTTCGCGGCCGCCGTCGCACGAACGGCCGGCGCCGCCACGATCATTGCCATGGATGTCAGTGCCTACCGCCTGGACCTTGCCAAGCAGGTCGGCGCGGATCATTTGCTCAATGCCAAGACCGAGACAGCGGACCGTATTGTCGCCGCTATTCACGAGATCACCGGCGGCGAAGGCGTCGATGCCTCACTCGAAATGTCGGGAAACCCCACCGCGCTACACCAAGCTTTCAGTGCCGTGAAGAACGGCGGTCGTGTCACACTCTTCGGCATTCCGACCGGGTCCGTGTGTTTTGACCTGCCAAACGAGATCATCTTCAAAGGTATCCGCGTGTATGGGGTGACCGGCCGCCGACTCTTCAAAACCTGGTATCGCTTAACCGGTCTCTTTCAGGCAGGACTCAATATCAAGCCGGTGATCACCCATAGGTTTCCGATGACAGACTTCGCAAGAGGGTTCGAATTGATCAACTCAGGGCAATGCGGAAAGGTGGTTTTATTCCCGTAAGGGGTGAGGGGTAAGGTGATGGAAACTAGTGCTCCGTTCTTGCCAGCGCTTCACGCTTCACTCCTCACCCCTGACGCTTCACGCTTCACGTAAAAGATGGCCTACCACTCATTCAAACAGACTATTTCGTCCCGACTTGCTGAAATCCGCGCGGCAGGCCTCTACAAATCTGAGCGGCAAATTCTCGGGCCGCAAGGCGCCGAGATTCGCGTGGCGCAGGGTGAAGTCCTCAATCTCTGTGCCAACAACTATCTGGGGCTTGCCAACCATCCTGATATCAGACGGGCAGCCGCAGAGGGATTGCAAGAACATGGCTACGGCATGGCCTCTGTCCGGTTCATCTGCGGCACACAAGATCTCCACCTACAACTTGAACAGGCGCTCAGCGCTTTCCTGGGTACTGAGGACACGATCCTCTATAGCTCCTGCTTCGACGCCAACGGCGGACTCTTTGAGGTGTTGCTCGGTGAGCAAGACGCCGTCATCAGCGACGCCTTGAACCACGCCAGCCTGATTGACGGCATCCGGCTCTGCAAGGCCGCCAGGTTCCGTTACGCCCATTCCGATATGGCAGACCTGGAAGCTAAGCTGCGCGAGGCGACATCCTCTCGCCTTCGCTTGATCGCGACAGACGGCGTCTTCTCCATGGACGGCGACCTTGCGAAACTCGATTGGATCGTCGAATTGGCAGATCGATATGACGCAGCGGTGATGGTGGATGACAGTCACGCGACCGGTGTGCTTGGGCGCAACGGACGCGGCACGCCCGACCATTTCGGCGTCGGCGACCGGATCGAGATCGTCACCAGCACATTGGGGAAAACATTGGGCGGCGCGGCAGGCGGGTTTACGTCGGGACGGAAGGAAGTCGTCGAGCTGTTGCGGCAGCGTTCGCGACCCTACTTGTTTTCGAATTCTCTTCCGCCGGTCATCGCCGCAGCGGCTCGACGGGCCGTGGTCCTCGTGGCCCAAGGCGACCAGTTACGGGCCAGGCTGCGCGAGAATGCAGCCTTCTTCCGCGCGCAACTCACCGCGCTCGGATTTCAGCTCATTCCCGGCGAGCATCCCATTATCCCGATCATGCTGGGCGATGCCACCCTCGCCGCCAGAATGGCGGAGCGGCTTTTGGAGGAGGGGATCTATGTCGTGGGATTCAGTTACCCGGTTGTACCGGAAGGTCAGGCAAGGATTCGTGTGCAGATGTCGGCGGCCCACACACAAGAACAGTTGAAGCGAGCCAGTGCTTCCTTTGCCACAGTCGGTCGGGAATTGGGGATAATCCGATAAAAATGTTTGTTTAGTTTATTTGGTCTATTTGGTTCATTTGGTTTCTCTCATTCACAACCAAACAAACCAGACCAGCAAGATGAACAAAACCAACCTGGCTTCGCTTATTCCTTGACTGCCTGCGCGCGTTTCTGCAGATAGGCATTGCGCACGGCGGTGTAGAGATCCAGCGTCGCTTCCTCGACTCCCTGGAATTTTTCGAGATTCCTCGACCGTTCATTGACGATTTCTCCTACGCGCGATCCGAACTGGATAATGCTCGTGGTCGTACGGTTTTTGTGCTCAATCGCGGAGGGGATGTCGTCGACCTCGATGATCGGTATGGCCATCCAGTTGATCGGATTGAGAAACACGTCGCCGACATATCCCGCAAAATCCCGAACGGTGAAGGGCGGCAGAAACGGCAACACGAGATAGGGGCCCGGACTCACCCCATAGAAACCCAGGGTCTGCCCCAAATCCTCTTCCGGTGTCACCAAATCGATCTTTTTCGCGACATCGAAAAATCCCGCAACGCCGACAGTGCTATTGATCAAAAATCGGCCCAACTCGATGCCGGCGCCTTTCACTTTCCCCTGGAACACATTGTTCAGAAAACGAGGGACAAAACGAACGTTGTAGAAGAAGTTGCTGACCCCAACTTGAACCATATCCGGCAGGATGAAATCGTAGCCCTTGGCCACCGGCTTGAGCACGAAGCGATCGACCTGCCGATTGAATTCGAAGATGCCAGTATTCATCGGTTCCCAGGGATCATACTCCTCATCCGCTCCTTCACCGGCCTTGGCAAATGGGTCAAGCGGTTCGTCAGCTGGAGTCTCTGGCGACGGAGCCGTCGCTTGGCCCGCAACGGGTTTCGCATCGCTCAACTCCTGTGGCTTCACCGTGCCGGATTTTCCCGCACAACCACTCGCAAACATGATCACAGCACCCAGCAGACTGAATGCCAGTAGACGAGAGAGCATCATCGGCCCGGCCTCCTTAACCCGCATGATTGTTGGGGACTGGCGCCCTTCTTTTTGCGCCTGTCCCCTTCCGATGGAGCAGCGGGACAGGCGCCGCCGCAGACGACGGAGCCAGTCCCCTGGCCGATGCGCACTGTATCAAAAGTCGAGGCAATCTCCAATCACTTCTTTGTTCTCCTTCGCCGAATACCCCGCAGCTTCCGGCCTTCGTAGCCAAAGTGGCTACCTTGGCGGAGTAGGCTGCTGCGGGGGAGCTTCATTGAAACCGGTGGAGCCGAGTCGACTTTGGTTTTAAGATTTGAGGGAGGTGTGGATGAATTCGGTCCATTGCCGGAAATAAGCCGCGCCTCCGACTTGGTAGGTATTGTTGTGGTCGGCGCCGGGAATGACGTAAAAGGATTTGGGTGGTGTGGCTGCCTCGAAGACCTGCCGGCCCAATTCAATGGGGATGATGTCGTCTTTGTCGCCGTGAATAATCAGCTTTGGAAGCGACAGGTGCGGAAGGCGATCGGTCAGGGCGAAGTCTGTTCCGAGCAGCCAATGGACCGGTAGTCCGCCGTAATGGAACTTGGCCACCGCTTCGATCGATGGAAACGATGATTCGAGGATCAACCCCACGGCAGGCTTCTGCGCGGCAAGTTCACCTGCGACAGCCGCGCCGAGCGAGCGCCCGAATATGATGACGCGCTCGGAACGAATCATCCTGATTCGCGTAAGATAATCGTGCGCCCCAAACGCATCCTGATAGAGCCCCTCTTCCGACGGTTTCCCCTGACTTCGACCATAGCCGCGATAGTCGAACAAAAACACCGACAGGCCCAACTGGTAGAGGAGCTTGAGATTCTCGATCCGGTGGACGATATTGCCGGCGTTGCCATGACACCAGAGTATGACCGGACGATCTGCCAGCGCTTCCACGTACCAACCGAACAGACGCGCCCCATCGGCAGCCTGAAACCAGAATCTGTCCGGTTTTTGTAGCACATGATCTGTCCGGTTTAGGGTGCGCTCTCAAGGAGGGCCACCATGACACGGGCGACAGTCCTACAGGAGGTGAGGCGGATGCGATTTGAAGAACTGTATACACGGCGACAGCGACGAGAACTCACGATGGTGGAGGCGGCGGAGATGTGGGCGTCACCGAGCGTACGTTTCGTCGATGGCGCGATCGGTATGATGCCGACGGCACGGAGGGGGTGCAGGATCGGCGGCTCGGTCGCCTCTCAGGGCGAGCCGTGCCGGTCGATGAGGTGCTCCAGATGGTGACACTCGTATGAGGCACGGTATATCGGCTGGACCGTGAAGCACTTCCACGAACGCTGGCACGCCGAGCATGGCGGGATGCGGTCCTATACCTGGACGAAGAAAGCCTTGCAGGACGCCGGGCACGTAGCCCGGGCTCCCCGACGCGTGGCTCACCGAAAAAGACGGCACCGCAAACCGTTATCCGGGATGATGCTCCATCAAGACGGCTCGACCCATGAGTGGGTGCCCGGCTGTCAGTGGGATCTGATTGTGACGCTGGACGATGCCACCAGCTAGGCCTCACCCTCATTCCGGCCTATTCCCCCGAAGCCCGGGGCCGGTCCGAGCGCATGTTCCGGATGCTCCAAGATCGGCTGCTAAAAGAATTGGCGCTCGCTGGTCTCACGGAAATGGCGGCGGCGAATCGGTTTCTGCAGGAACAATTCCTGCCGACTTTCACCGCCTTCGTCCCCTGGATTGAGACCGGCCTCGCCGATATCCTGTGCGTGCAGGAAGAACGGATCGTCGCCAAGGATAACACGGCGCACTATCAGGGAAGACGCCTGCAGATTCCGCAAGGCCCGCATCGGATCCATTATGTGAACGTCACGGTGTGGGTGCACGAGTATCCGGAGGAAATCCTGGCCGTCTTCCATGGCCATCGGTGTCTGGCGCGCTACCACGAGGATGGTCGGTTGATCGAGTCCGACAGGGGCTCACGCGGCCCCAGGGGTCCGACTCATGGATCGGGCGAGGGCGTGATCGTCGATTCTTGCTCAACGGGGCGCAAAAGAATTTCGGCGCGCGGCTGAACAATCCGACAGTAAAATACCAGACAGATCATGCGTCACATGCACCGGACACGTTAATTTACTATCTACAGTCGGTTATTTCCGCCGTCACACGACTAGCTGTGGCGGGCCTTATCGGGCAAAGAAATGAGACGCGGTTTTACTTCAGCACCACAGAGAGACAGAAGACCGATGCCCCGGAGAAATTTGAACCGCTTCGGTCCTGCCGATCCCGGATTGAAGAGCAGCGTCTTGCCGAACCATTCTGTTTTTGTTTGATGCGTATGGCCGAAGATGCAGACGTCTGGCTGTTCACGCTCCAAGAACGCCCGCCCTTCTTTCGTCATCTTCCCGCCCTCGTACAGAATATGACGGATGGCAATACGGTGGCCTGCTATGTCGAGTACTGCCTCGGACGGAAAGCTGCTCTGTTCGCAGTTGTCCACATTGCCTGAGACAGCTGTGACTGGAGCGATCTGCTCCAGCTGTTCGATTACCGACCGATTGCCTATGTCTCCGGCGTGTAGAATGTGGTCGACGCTTTTGAAGTATCGTCGAACCGCCGGATCGAAGAGACCATGGGTATCGGTGATTATTCCAATCCGAATGGTCTTGCGCCGTTTCATGGGACAGCAACCGGCTGGGATCCGAGCGAAGCCTGAACCTGTTTCCAGTCGAACGTAAAGGGTTCTGGTAATGTTTTCGATAAGGCTGCCTGCTCTGTTTTCAATCGATCGGCCCTGGCAGCGCTCATGGGATGGGTCGAGAGCCATTCCATCCGACCCTCATCTTTCTCCGAGAGCCGTTCGAAAAACCGGATCATGCCGGAGGGGTCGATCTTCGCCCGTTGGAGGAGTGCTAATCCCTTCAGGTCGGCTTCGGTCTCCTGCTCCCGACCGAACTTGAGAGTGAGCAATTCAACGCCAAGCTGTTTCATCATCCCGATCAGGCCCTGTTGATTGCCGAACACAATGGCTACCACCGTGAGCAGGCCAGCACTTTTGACGATCCGCTCCAGTCCATGTCGTTGCAGCACGTGGTTCAGTTCATGGCTCAACACGCCTGCCACTTCTTCACCGCTCTCCGCCTTTTTCATGAGCCCCGTAAAGACCACGACATACCCGCCGGGCAGGGCAAAGGCATTGATCACGTCGCTCTTCACCACCGTCACTTGAAACTTGTAGGGATTATTCTGAATCTGTTCAGTCAGGCGATGGGTCATTTCC
Source organism: Nitrospira sp. CG24E (assembly GCA_002869895.2). Classification (GTDB taxonomy): domain Bacteria; phylum Nitrospirota; class Nitrospiria; order Nitrospirales; family Nitrospiraceae; genus Palsa-1315. The sequence goes on from NEWP02000014.1 coordinate 163,625, forward strand.
TCAACTGCCGCAACACCTGGTCCTTCCTTCACGACATCCTGGTGAGCGAGAAAATCTCGATAGGCTGACTCGCCGAGTTTTTGTTCCCATTCCACCGGGATCCGGCTCACGGCGACTTCCACCAAAATATCCAACCCCAACCAGAGGCTCAGCGCTGTGGACAGGATCGCTCCACCGACGATGCCCCAAACGAGCCGACGCCGGTGACGCACTTGGCGTACCCGCTCTGCGACCTGTGCCAACGGAGCATCAAGGTGATCGGGGACCGCTTCCCGAAAAGCTTGAATCACATCGGGATTTCTTAAATACAGGGTCCGTTCGCTCCGAGCACTATTCCATTTCACGACGAGATGGTCGTGGTCGATTCCGCCCGCCGAAACGGTGAGCGCAGAAAACTGTGTGGTCTCTTTCACGCCGTCGTCCTCATTAGCCTCGAAGGCGATCGTCAGTCCCTCCGTGCCGACCTGCACGAAACAGGGCGCACCCGATGCGGGAAATTCTTCGCCGAAGCAGAGGGCGTTGGGAATCATAGTGGTCATCTAAATTTGTGTGGCTGCTCAAAATGGTCGCGAACGAGGCCGCAGACGAGCAGAAACCGGAGGCGTACCCTCGGGGCTACGTTGAGGATTTCTTGCGAGTTGAGAACGAAGTTGGCGGCCATTTTCAGCAGCCGTCATTCGGAGACCGGGATGAACTGTCGTATCCACGCTCCGAAGCTTCCCGGATTCCGGCTTTGAATGTACACGAGCCCTGGCCCCCGGAATCGACAGACAAACCCTTCGCCCGAGGTGAAACTCGCTACCCAACCGGAAGTGGCTTTTTCGATGTTGTAGGAGGTCGTCGAAGACCAGGCTACCAGATGGCTATTGTCTACAATATATTCCTGGTTGGGTTTCAATTCGATCTTATGAATGGCCCCGAAGCTGTTCAAGACGAGCATTCCCTTCCCGCTGATTTTCAGAATGAAGAAGCCCTCCCCGCCCAGCAATCCACGGCTCATGCTCTGCATCTGGCTTTCGATGACGATCGCGTCGGCGCCGGCGAGGAATCCGTCTTTTTGCACCATATACTCGTTCACGCCGTCGAGTTCTAAGACGGCAATTTCTCCTGGCACCGTCGGCGCCAGCAGGGCTTCACCAGGGCCTCGGCTGGCACGTAATGTCTGAAAGAAGAATTTCTCGCCTGTCAGAAATTTTCGCGACAGGGCTCCGAGAAAACCGCCTTCCATCTTGCTTTCAATGTCGATGGTCGGGGAACAAGCCACCATCGCGCCCGACTCAGCCTTGATGTTCTCACCAGCTGCCAATTCGACCCGCACCATGGGAAATGCCCCTGGATATAAGATTTCGCTTTTCATCCTTACCGTCTCCCTTTTCTATAATTACATTCCCACTGAAGAAGGTGCTCAGGTCGCTCTGACTGCACGCGTCCACCTTCTTCTCATCCTGTTACCCACCCATACACTCGGTGACTCGGCTCCAGTCCTTCTTCGAGATAACTCATTCTGATTTGGCCCAGCGCATCTTTGGACACCTCATTCCGTTTGGCCTTCACATCGACCCCAAAAATTCTGGCTGCGTTGAGTCCAAATATCTGCTCTTTCACTTGCCGTGTGAGGGACTGGTAGCGATGAGCCTCGATCAGTTGATCGGGAATCTGAAATCGCCGGAATGCCTCGATCTGCCATTGCGGCGTCCCGTACCAAATCGAGTCGGTACCCCAAAGCACATGGTCGGAGCCGAAGGTCTGGATGACCTGCCCAAGCAAATGCGCGCAGGCTGACGGCTGAGTTGTCACGAGCTGGCCGAAGGTCGAACCGAGCTCCATATAAATATTGCCGATCCACGGCTCTTGCTGTTTCATGCGGCAGAACTCGCTTGTCCAGGGAATCTCGCCTGTTTTGGTCGCTAGATCCTTCATGCTGGCGGTGCTTTTGAGCCCCGAGTGGTAGACCATAAAATCGATGTCGGGAAAATCCTTGGCCGCTTTGATCAAATCCTTTGGATGATTGTAGTCCTGCACGGGGCCGAGCGGGAGTCCCTTGTGGACGCAAATCCGCTTCACGTTAAGCTTGCGCGCCTGTTCCAACATGGGGTAGGCAATCCGCTCATCGTCCATCCACCAGCCACGGTCGAATCCTGTTGGACAAGAACCGGTGTAGCACTTCCAAGCTTCGACTTTGAGCGTCTCCGCCTGCATGGTCATAAAGTCGAGGTCCGCTTTGCCGAGCTGCGGTGTGACGAGCCCATGGGCTAGCATGCGCTGCGAACCGGCAACCCGATTTATTTCATCTCGAATGTGGGCCATCTCGCGTGGCGGCACGACGGCTTCTTGCGGATAGGGTCCTGGAGGTGTACTGATCAGTCCGATCGTCGTCTCACTGTCGAGAAAGACTTCTTTCACGAAGTTGCGCCAGGAGAGATCGTCGAGCGTACCTGTATCTCCTGCCAGCTTTGGGTTGAGCCCCGCTTCGCGAACGCGGCGGCGCAGAGACAACAACGCCTGTTTGGATACGCCCCCCTTGCGATGGCCTTCCGCATCCGTAGGGTCGTAGTGAGACCCGACATAATGGGTTTGCACGTCGAAGATGAAGTAGGGCACCCCCTGCTGTTCCGCAAAGGCGGCTGATTCGAATAGTTCGACGTCTCCAACGTCGAAGAACCGCCCAAAGACCGAGTTCATTGCCAGCAAGGCCCCGGCCAACCCACCAGTTGTTTTGAGAAAGTCTCTGCGGGTGAGACTTCGTCGTGTGGCTGACTGTTCAATCATCGTCGCGGCAATCTGTTCGACGTGGGCCTGGCCTGTAGTCTGGCCGAAGGGCGCAAACTCCTCGTTCGAGACGATCTGGGTCGGTACCGCGGAGCGAAAGGTCTTGCCTTGCTGGACGACGAGATTCTTCCAACTGGGATATTGGGGAGGGGCCATAGCGAATCGTCCTCTGCGAAGATCTGTGGGTGATTCTGTGGAATACCAGAGGCAGTGTCAAGCAAGCAGAGATGCCAGGATCGTGCAGTTCAGTCTGTCTCGTGTATTTGGTTTGTATGGACAGAGGAGATGTCAGAGGAATCAGAAGTCTTTGACTACGAAGGGGCCTGGTGGATGGCTTGGATTGAGGTTGGGACAGGCAGCGGCTGTTTCGCTCACGAGCGGTTGAGCTTGGGAATGGTTGCGACGATATCGCGCAGGGAATCGCCATCCTGATCCTTGCCGTCAGGCCCGACGCTATACACCATACCCTTCTGTTGATCGAGCAGCATGGGAAGGCCAGTAAAGGGATCGTAGAGGGCCTGCCCTGCTTTTGCGAGGCGCGCGAGCGCACTTTCTTCTTGAGCCCCTCGTCTGATCCAGATTTGCAGGCTCGCCAGACGAAGCCGTGCGTCGGTCTCCACGATACGCCCAACATAGGGATCCCATGATGGGAGGGGTTCGATTCCGATAATGTGTTCGATCGGATTTGCCAAATAGTCCAATGTGCTGGCAGCGGGAGTTCGAATGAAGCTGGACAGTTTCGGCAAGCTGGTATAGCGTCCCTCCGCTACAGATTTACTTGCCGCCTCGTAATAGTCAGCATAGGCATTGGCTCGTCGTTGGACCGGAAGGGGCATCGCGGCTGCCAAGGCAACGTGAAGAGGACGCTCGCCGTTCTTGTCGTTCTTCAAGCCCGTCGTTACGGACTTCGTCCCCCAGGCGAGATGGCTTTGCATCGGCCAACGAAGAGATAACTCGACCGGATCCAGTGGGCGGACGATCTTGCCGAGGCGACCGACCGCATCCCCGTCGAAACCCTGCCGAATCAAGAGCCCGGATGCGAGCGCGATATTGTCTTGGACTGCCGTCGCTGCCAGCATCTTTATCATCAAGGTTTTGGACTGTTCCAGCACAACGCGCCAAGATCCCATATCGGTTTCTAGCCGTTCGAGGCCGGTGTTGAGGCCCTGCGCAAACCCTTCCGCCAAGTACAGCCGATGGGCCAGCAAAATGTGGTCGCAGTTCGGGCTTAGGATTTGTCCATATCCGGCATCTTCAAACGCCATCGGAAGCCATTGTTGGTAGCGCTTGAGGGCAAGCGATTCTTGCGTGACCCATGATCGCACTGCTGTCGTCTGCAGTGCGATCTGCGCCGCTGGGTCGGCGCTGGTGAACCATTCACGGACCACGTTGGGGGAGGCCCCGGTGGTGGTCGTCCCTTTTCCCGTATCACCGAGCATACAGCTATGCGCAGCCTGGAGATCGCTCTCTTCAGCCTTGCGTTCGTAACCAACTTGGAGCGGATTCTGTTCTTCAGTGGCGTCGAAGCCGAGCAGCAAGAAGTATCCGTTTTTTCTCGAATCGGTCAGTGCCTGGGAAGGGCTGACTGTCAGGTTGTGATAGACCGACGAGGGGGGCGCTTCCATCATGATCCAGGCCAATCCAATTGCCCCAATGCCGACTGCCACCAGTGCCACAGAAGAGAGTGTCAGCCCCACACACAGCAAGACGATCGATCGTGTCGTTGAAAAACAGGTCCCGATAAATGAGGAGATGCCGATGCGGATACGAGCTATTCGCGTGGCAAGCCGAGGGCTCCGTCTTGGCGTCGCGACACGATCCAGCGTGTGAACTTGGCGTTTATTTTCCGTTGAGTCAAAGAGCACATCAACAGCCGATGCGGCAACCGAGAGTTCAGGTTCTGGCCTCGAAAGAGTGGCTTCGGTACCGGGGTCCTGCCACGTGGAGGAAGAGGGTAGGGGGGGATCCATAAAGGTGATCGATTCACTCGCACGAATCCATTCCGGTCTCGTATCTTCCTCAAGAACAGGCTTCTCCTCGATCGGGGCCACCGCTTCAACGACCGGAGTGACTGCATCTGAGAGAGCCGCTTCCCACCCGCCGGTACGAGACAGTTCGGCGACTGACTCAGAAGACTCCTCAATCACCGGTAATGGAGCCGGCTGACCGACTGGAGCGTCCCCCTTCTCCTTGTCCCATTGTCTTTTCTTTTCGAGCAGGCGATGAGGCTGAACCGCGACTTCGCCGGTGCTCCATTGCGCCGATGTATCTATCGGGCTGGGAGAAGTCGATGGCGTATCACTGTTCTTAAGCAGTGTGATGGGTATTTCATGTTGCCCTGTGGTAACCGGTTCAGAACTTTGAGTTGGTTCGACCGGCTCCGGCAGGGATGGCACCGGAAGGTCCACGTTGACGGAGCTTCGAGCTTCACTCGCAAAAACCAACGACGCCTCTACCAGCGAGGGCTCCTCCGAAATAAGGACTGGCGTCGGGGATGGGACATCGGGTTCTTCGATCGCATTTGCTCTTTCAATCGATCCACTCACAATCGAAGGATCAGGCGCTGGCAATGAATCTGGTTCGAAGTCGGGGGCGCTGAATGAAACTGGCAGGTCAGAAGTTGCTGTACTGGATGGGGCGGAGAGGTCTGATTCTGGTTGAACCGGTTCCAATTCCCTCGCATCCTGCAGGCTCGCATAGGGCTTGGATAATGCGGTAGGCGAACTCGACGATAACGTTCCTGCGGCAAACTTCCATGCTCCGTCGAATATGTTGTTCCATGAAAGTGGGGCCGTGGGTGAAGCATCGGCGGCGAGTGAGGGTGGAGATTCTGGTTCAGAAAGTTCCGCGAGACTTGGTGCCGGCCCTGTCGTGAAGATCGACTCGCCAGGCTCCGTGAGCTGGTCTACAGGCTCAGGAGTAGCAGACAGGGTTGTGGTTTCAAGTTCTGGAAGTTCCGCCGGGCTTGTTGAGGGTTCTACGGCAAAGATCGATACACTCGGTTCCGTCAGATCTGGCGTGTAAGCTCGATTCGCTAGCTGGCCCGATACAGGTTCAGGTTGAGTCGTAGTGGGTGGGGCAAGAACGGATTCACTGTCCAGTAGAGATGTTCCCTCCGATTGAACGATCGGAACCGTCGACTGGCTCGTTTCCTCAATAGGGATGGTGGAATTCTCTATCTGTTCCCAGGGCAAAGGCGAAGAGACTTCCACCGAATCGACAGAAGGAGAAACGTCACTTCCGTCACCCACGCTATATTTCTCTGGGGAGCTAGGGGCGAGCTGCTCATGATGATCTCCGTTCAATGGAAACGGGGGCGCGGTCAATTTGGATGGTGCGGTCTCATGGACGAAGCGATTGGCGTCCTGGATTGACCCGGTAGATTCGGACGGAGGGACATTCAGTTCCTGTGGGGGTAGGACGGCCAGTGCTGGGTCTACTACAGCCTCTGGGATATCGAACGATTCGATGACGGAGTTCGATGAAGTGGGTGGCAGAGTCTCGTGACTTGAATGCGCCCTATCCGGCTGTTCCCACGGCATCACATTAGAGGGATTCGATTCTTCATCGGTAGTGGGAATTTCTTCCGTGGTATGCAGGACGTCCACTTCCAAGGACGGTGTTGCGGCAGGAGCTAACGGCCGAGATACGAGAAGCTCGCCTGTTTGTATATCGAAGAGAGAAGCAAGTTGACAGGCTACCGAGCTGGCTGGCGCAAGCTCTCGCACTTTGGTGTAGAGCTGAGAAGGTTTCTTGGGGTTTTCAGAGTCTGGGTCCTCGATGAGAATATCGATTGCCTTGCCCAATTCAGTCACAGCGGCAACGGCATCTCCCTTCACCTCGTGCACCTGGGCCAAGAGTTCGAGGAACGGGATGCAGCGGGGTCCGGCAACTAAATATTCACGCAACAAGGATTCGGCCAACCAGAAGTCTTGCCGCTCGATGGCTTCTTTGGCGAGGGATTCAAATGCTTGCCGAGCCGTGACAAGACTGCCCAATCGTAAATGCAACGTGGCAAAGAGTCGTCGTGCTTCTGTATTCTGAGGATCAAGAGCGAGTAGTTGTTTTAATGCAGCGGAAGACCGGCCGTACTTGCCGGTGTTCATGTGGGTAATCGCTTCCTCGAGAAGGGCGCTTTTCTTGCTATAGCCGACGACACCCCGATTGTGTGTTCGGGATGGAGTCTTTTTATCGGTTTTTTGAAGGGATTTCTTATCGGTCCGCACGTTACAACCTTAGCAGATCATCGAAAGATACGAAGCGGTTCCCCTGGCCGCTTTCACCAGACTTGCTCTATTCTGTTTTGCACGATCATGAGGGGAGGCAAACTGGATGGACAGGTGCAATCCTAGTGCCATGCCGGTTGTCAAACATTTTTTGAATACCCTTAATTATTAGTATGTTAGAAAATCATTCCCCTTTCCTATCTACTGGTGATTTGTCAAAAATGAACAAACCATTCAAGAATCGCCATTGAGAAAGTCTTCTTGAGGAGTAACCGATGAGATTTCGAATCAGGTCCGGCTGGGTTCCTTTGTAGGACCCCAATGAAGTCGAAGCAGGCAAGGAAGACATTCTTGCGCAGAATGGCGAGTAAGTAAGCGGCAAATCCGATCGTCTGGCCGCCAACAGGCTCCTAGTCTGGTTGTGCCGATAACGAGCCTTGTGGTACCGTCTTGCATTCCCTTTTTCATGCTCAGCGTGGTCGAGGGATGATCGGTCTCTCCTCACACTTACATGGGAATTATGGATCTCCTCCCTTTTGGGCAATTACGGTGGGTTAGGCAGACTGCTCTCGTCTGCCTGCTGGTAGTGCTGAGTCAATTCCTGTTTCCTTTGGTCTTGCGGGCTGAAACCGGAGGAAGCTCTTCTGGACGTGTCTCCCTTGATTTCAACGATGTTGAACTCGCTGTCTTTGTTCGCTTCATTAGTGAGTTAACCGGTAAGAATTTTGTCTTGGACGATGTCGTCAAGAAGGCTGGGGGAAAAATCAGCGTCTATTCTCCTACCAAGGTCACGCAGGACCAAGCCTACAACATGTTTGTGGCTGCGCTTGAAGTCAGTCGTCTGGCTGTCGTCATGAAGGGAAACGTCCATCAAATCGTGGCAATGGGTGACCTTCCTCCGGAGCGAGGGGCCTTCGTCTATAAACTGAAACATGCCAATGCGACTGATCTTGCCGCCATCCTGACTAATCTCGTCGCCCGATCTCAGACGGTCGCACAGACGGCACCGGGCACGAGACCACTCTTTAGGCCCTTGAGCGAGTTCGAAGCCCCAGTCCAGGTCTTTGCGGACAAGGCTACGAACTCGATCATCATCAGTTCGACAAAAAGCGCCTACCTCAAGCTGCAGTCCGTCATTCGGGACCTGGATACCCGCCGGAATCAGGTCTTTGTCGAAGCCGTCATCTTGGAAGTGCAAGTCGATCGGCTCAGACAGATCGGGAGCGACCCTATTCAAGTAATAGGTGCCGGCAGGAGCGGTTCACTGCAAGGCATTGCTGGCTTCAATAGCGCACCGGAAAACTTGGCAACCATCGCGCAGGCCATTACCGGCGCTGCAACAGGAGGAGCAACGTCGGTACTCAATACCGTGAACGTGCGCGCTTTCTTGCAACTGTTGTTGAGCCTCACGGACACGAATGTCCTGTCGACTCCCCAAGTACTCGCAGCGGATAACCAGGAGGCGAAGATCGTCGTGGGCGAAAATCGTCCCTTTCCGACGGGCCAGGCGCAGGGAATCACGGGAGGCACCCTTGTCACGATCGAACGAAAAGATGTCGGTGTTACATTGGAAATCACACCGCAGGTTTTGGAAAATGACCTGATCCGCTTAAAAATCAAGCAGGAGATTACCGCGATTGCCGAGAATGTGGCACAAACGATTGGGAGCGGTACGGCCAGCATCCCGGTCGGGCCTACGACAACCAAACGGTCGATGGAGACGACCACCATCGCTAAAGATCGGCAGACGATCGTCGTCGGTGGGCTCGTACGGGATAACATCACTCTCAGCGAGCGAAAAGTGCCTCTCTTGGGCGATATACCGTTCTTGGGTTGGCTGTTCAGATTCCAAAGCAGACAGATTGAAAAGCTGAACCTGCTCGTATTCTTGACCCCAACTCTAGTCAGGGATGATGGAGATGTGGTGGAGTTGAATGCCCGCAAATCAGCAGAACTGGGGACACTTCAGCGCGAAAATCGGATTGAGGAACCGACAAAGCTCAAACAAGATATCTTAGAAAAGCTCGATCGCCAGAATGGTACGCCAGCCCCCCTTCCAAGTACGGGAGATCCATCGGCCCCCCTCCAGCCACTACTGCGACCGGAGTAATCTCTGATCAAGAGCGTCGGTCATCGTGGGCGTCAACCGATTGAGGGAGTAATCGTGAGGATCGTCCGTGCAAGGTATGGGGTGGATGACGGGTTTCGAACCCGCGACCTCCGGATCCACAATCCGGCGCTCTAACCAACTGAGCTACACCCACCATCCTGAGGCGAAGAGATATGCCGTGCGGCAAGGGAGAGAGATCTTAGCAAAGAGCGAAGAATCGCCGCAACCATCGAGAGACTATAGCTGTCGCCAGTTATTCGTTAACCATGGCTCACCGAGAGACAAAAGACTGTTGGTCATTGGTGCGCTCATCCTCTGGCATCGAAAGCAGTCTGCATTTCCGACAAGATTGCAGCGGCAGCGGCGGCAGGATCCGAGGCATCCCTGATGGGTCGACCGACCACCAGATAGTCAGCCCCTGCTGAAATTGCCTGGGTCGGTGTGGTGGCTCGCGCATGGTCATCGACGTCCTTGCCGACCGGGCGCACACCGGGTGTGACGATCAGAAATCGTGGACCGACTTTAGGGCGGAGGATTGCCGGTTCCTCGCCTGAGGCGACGACCCCGTCACAGCCTACCTCGGATGCTAATAAGGCGCGCGCGGCAACCAAGTCCTGGACAGTCCGTTGAATGCCCATGTCACGGAGATCCTGGCTGTCAAAGTTGGTCAGCACTGTCACCGCCAACAGTTGAAGCCTGGAGTCTCCACGGCCTTGGACGGCTGCGACCAGCGCTTTCCGGTTCGCATGAACCGTCAAAAACTCCACTCCCATCGCCGCAACACGCGCAGTGGCTCGGCGAACCGTTTCCTCAATGTCCAGAAATTTCAGATCGAGGAAAACTCGCTTGCCTCGCGCGATCAGACGTTGGACCATCTCCGGTCCGGCTGCGGTGTAGAGTTCAAGCCCGACCTTCACGAATACGACCTGGTCCTGCAAGCGATCGAGAAGCCGGTCGGCTTCATCGCTTGAGGGGACGTCGAGGGCCAAGATTAATCGATCACGGGCAATGATAGTTGTCACGAGCTTGTCCTTTTGAAGAGGGGTTCACCTTGACGCTTCGCTAAACCATATGGTACAAATGCGTTCTTTTTCTACAGGAGTCTACTATGCCGGTTGTACACAAATCGACGATCCGTCGAGCCCGCCAGTCCGTGAAGCGGCAGGCTCGTAACCGTGCGACGCTGGGTGCTCTCAAGAGCCTCGTCAAGAAAGTCCAGTCGGCGGTGGCTGAGAAAAAGGTCGAGGATGCGAAGGCCTCTCTTCGCCAAGCCACGTCGGCCCTCGGTAAGGCTGTGACGAAAGGTGTGATGAAACAGAATACGGCCTCGCGCCGGATCGCTCGCCTCACGCTCCACGTCAACTCCTTGTCTGCTTCTCCCTCGTAACCGTACGCACGTTGGATATCGTTCTTGCCCTCACTGGTTGGGGCATTTCTGAACCACGACTCGGTGAGGTTGTCGGCCTGTTGGGCTGGGTGTAATTGCATAGCCGCAACAACAGGTCCTCTAGGATTCGTGCGGGACGTCCTCCGCTTCCACCTTTCAGCTTCGCATCGGCTTCCAACAATAACCGAAGCGCCTCCTGTAGGTGTGCGTCAGGGAACTGATCGAGAAGTATTCGCATTTTAGAGGGATCCATGCGCAACGTCCGAGCGGCCTCCCCCTCGCGGCCCCCTTGCCTGGCGATTTCCTTGACCTTCCACAGTCTCCGATATTGCCAGGCCAGGGAACCGAGGATTCTGAGCGGAGCCTCACCCGCTTCAAGATTTCTGGCCAGAATGGCCAAAACCCGTCCGCGATTTTTCCCTCCAATGGCCAATGTCAAATCAAATACCGAAGCGCCTGGCTCTGTTCCGCGCAGGATTGCCACGTCAACTGCACTGACTGACTGGCCTGGAGAGACATAGGCTGCCAGCTTTTCCAATTCGCGCCGAACTGAATAGAGCGAACCATCGCAGGCTTCTTTAAGCAATTCGACAGCTTCCTCATCGAGCCTGATCCCAACCCGTTCAGCATCCTGCCTGAGCCAAGGAAGCCACTGCGCTTCTCTGAGCGGTGAGCAATCGACGGTCACCGCCACCCGTGTAAGGGCCTGAGTGAATTTCAGTCGTCCGTCAAGTTTCGGTGCGATGAAAATCATGGCGGTGGAACCATTCGGCTCCTTCAGATAGGGAAGGAGCGCTTCGCAGTCCCGGGCTGGAAGTTTATCGGCCGCTTTCACCACCACCACCCTTCGAGTCGCAAACACGGCTACTTCCGAGGCACAGGTGGCAATCTCCGCTCCACTCGAGTCATCTCCATAGAACAGATCGCAATTGAACTCGCTTTCGTCTTCTCCCAATAACGCGCCTTTCAGCGTATCCAGAGCCATATCGCGGAGCAAGTCCTCCTCACCAACCACCAGATACAGTGGTGCAACCGTTCCTTGGGTAAGCTGAGATTTGAGCTGAGCATGAGAAATGGCTGTGGCCATAAATGAATCCGGTTTATTTGGTGTTGCTGTCCACGTTGTTCGAGGTTGGATCCAGGTCCGGTTTTTCGAGTTTTCCCGATTCCAACTGCAGCAGAAAGCGGGAGGCTAAGTCTTCGGCGATGAAGCGGCCTGCTTGCTCCAAGGCTCGGTTCTGTAAGACACGGTTGAATTGCAGGTCCGGCGTCACGTAAAACTCTGAGGCGCCCTTCGCCATTTGCGTCCACACAAGACGTTTTGTCCTAGCGTCTTCCACCTTGACCGTTACCACAACTTCTGTGCGGCTTTCGAGTGTGGTGGTCTGGCTGAAACTGAGCGTCGGAACCATGACCGAGAGAATTTGACCTGACAACACAAGATCTGCTGCCTCAGTATCCGCCACGATCTGAGCCCCGCTGCCGGATGAAAATTCGTGGCGCAGATAGTTGGTGTAGCGGGTTTCCAGGTTGGGCTCAAAACTTTTATTTTCCAGAGTCTGGACTACTAATCGGGGTGGAGGCGACGTGGATGAAGATGTCGCCGTTGCACCTCCGATCGTGGGCCCCGCTCCCTCCACACGGAATTGGTAACCGCACGCGCTGAGCGACAGGCTCAGCGCCAAGTACAAAGTACAAAGTACAAAGGCAAAAGTTCTGGAGCATCCACTTTTACCTTTTAACTTTAAACTTTTTACTTGCCGCATCGGCTACACCACAAAGTTCATCAGTTTTTTTTCGACATACACAATCTTCTTCGGCGCCTTGCCCTGCAGCCATTCTGCGACCTGCCCGCGCGCCAGTTCTTCGATCTGCTCGCGAGTTGCATCCGTGCCCACGTCCAGTTTGGCCCGCAATTTTCCATTCACCTGTATTGGAATGGTCAGCCGATCGCTTATGATCAGTGCCGGATCGAAGATCGGCCAGGTTTGCTGAGAGAGGCTCGGCTGGTGACCGAGCACTTCCCATAATTCTTCGGCCAGATGGGGTGCAAACGGGGCTAGGAGCAAGACGAATGGCTCAAGCAAGACCCGTGACCGCTGTTCGGTCTTTGTCATCTCGTTCGTAAACACCATCATCTGGGAGATGGCGGTATTGAATCGCAAGGTTTCAATATCTTCCGTCACTTTTTTGATGGTCTGGTGGAGCAACCGCTGCTGTTTGAGAGTAGGAGCTGTTTCCACTACGGCATGTGAGAGCCGGCCTTCTTCATTCACCATGAGCCGCCAGGCCCGCTCCAGAAAGCGCGTGACTCCCTCTACGCCTCTCGTACTCCAGGGTTTCACCGCCTCCAGAGGACCCATGAACATTTCATAGAGCCTCACGGCATCGGCGCCGAACTGATCCATGATCTCGTCGGGATTCACGACGTTGCCGCGGGACTTCGACATCTTCTGGTTGTCTTCCCCCAGCACAATGCCCTGATGCACCAGCTTCTTAAACGGCTCAGGGGTACTGACCACTCCGATATCGTACAGAACTTTGTGCCAAAACCTCGCATAGAGCAAATGCAGCACGGCATGTTCGCTGCCGCCGATATAGAGATCCACCGGCATCCAATAGCGCTCCTTGGCCGGATCGACCAGCAGGCTCTGATTCTTCGGATCGATAAATCGCAGGTAATACCAGCAGGAACCGGCCCACTGGGGCATCGTGTTGGTTTCACGGCTGGCAGGCATTCCGCTGATCGGGTCGGTGGTCGTCAGCCAGTCGGTCAAATTGGCGAGCGGGCTTTCGCCGTTCCCAGACGGTTTGAAATTGCTGGTTTCGGGCAAGAGTACCGGCAATTGTTCTTCCGGAAGCGGAAGAGCCTGACCATCGACCCACACAATCGGAAAGGGCTCGCCCCAATAGCGCTGACGGGCAAATAGCCAGTCCCGCAACTTGTAGTTCACGGCCTTGCGCCCCTTGCCCCGGGATTCCAGCCAGGCCGTAATTTTCGGAATGGCGTCGGCCGGCGTCATCCCATTGATCGTCACACTTCCATCCGGCGACGAGGAATTCACGACAGTGCCCTTGTCGGTCGAGACGAACGCCTCTTGCCCAACCTGACCGCCGGCAATCACTTCTCGGATCGGCAATCCATAGGTCTTGGCAAAGGCCCAGTCGCGCTCGTCGTGCGCTGGCACGGCCATGATGGCGCCGGTCCCATAGCCCATCAAGACATAGTCGGCAATCCAAATGGGGAGCGGCTCGTCATTCACAGGATTTACTGCATAGCCGCCGGTGAAGACCCCGGTCTTTTCTTTTTCGAGTTCCTGCCGTTGGAGATCGCTTTTCCTGGATGCCGACTCGCGATAGGCGATCACGTCGGTCTTGCGATCGGCCGTCGTGACTGCCTCTACCAGCGGATGTTCAGGGGCCAGTACCATATAGGTCGCGCCGAACAGGGTATCGGGTCTAGTGGTAAAGATCCGCAACGTGCCGGGAACGTCGGCCAGAGCGAACTCGACTTCGGCTCCGATCGACCGGCCGATCCAGTTTTTCTGCATCTCCAATGTACTGGGCGGCCATTCGACCAGTTTCAAGTCTTCGAGGAGTCGATCGGCATAGGCTGTGATCTTCAACACCCACTGGCGCATCGGCTTGCGCAGCACATCGAACCCGCCGACTTCGCTCTTGCCATCGATAATCTCTTCATTCGCCAGCACTGTCCCCAGCGCCGGACACCAGTTCACCGGCACTTCCGCCACGTACGCCAGCCCTCGTTCGAACAGTTTCAAGAAAATCCACTGTGTCCAACGATAATATTCGGGATCGATCGTGCCGATCTCTCGTTCCCAGTCGTAGGACAGACCGACACGTTTCATCTGGCGTTTGAAGGTTTCGATATTCTGAGCTGTCGTGATGGCAGGATGGACGCCCGTTTTCACGGCATATTGCTCCGCCGGCAGTCCAAACGCATCCCATCCCATCGGATGCAATACATTGAAACCTTTCATGCGTTTATAGCGCGACACGATATCCGTTGCGGTATAGCCTTCCAGATGGCCGACGTGGAGGCCCGATCCTGAGGGGTAGGGGAACATGTCGAGGCAGTAGAATTTTGGCAGGGCCTGGTCGTCAGACACCCGGAAGGTCCGGTGCTGCTCCCAATAGGCCTGCCATTTCACTTCAATGGCCTGATGATCGTAGGTCTTGCTCATGTCGCAACAGAGTGCCGGTAGTTAGAAAAAGAGGAAGGACTCTAACATAGACCTGCGGGAGCAACAAGAATCGAGGAGAGGTTCGTCTGGTCTGTCTGGCCTACCTGGTTTTTCTGGTTAGGTGGTTCGTTTGGTTTCTCTCGTTCTTCGAACCAAATCCACTAAACAAACAAGACAAACCAATTAACCGAGATAGACCAAATGAACAAGACAGACTGCCGGACTTTATAGCACATTGCTAGATTACAGCCCGCCTGCTCAGGAGTGGAGAAAAACCGGTGACCGAAACAAACTGAGCGAGCGGAGCAGGAGGCAGCTGAGAACTGGACTTGGCGCTATGAATGAGATGGGCGACGCCAAATTGTTTTGCTGCAATCAGGCAATTCTCATCGTCATCCATGAAAAGGGATCTGGTTGGATCGAATCCAAGTAATCGCTGACAATTGGGCCAATACTCCGGGCGCATTTTCAGATACCCAACCTCGAATGCATTCACGATTCGATCGACATATTGATCGAGTCCGGTCTTGGCAACTTTGATGGCCACGCCTGACTCATGGGCATTTGTCACGATCGTCACCCTCTTTCCCAGCTGTCGAAGGTGTCGCAGAAACTCCTCCGCCCCAAAGAGGAAGCCGATCATATGATCCAGTTCTTTGGTCATCGCGACGACATCGATTCCTACACGCTGTGTCCAGTAGTGTAGATCGGTCCACGCCAGGTCGCCTTCAACCGAGCGATACATCGCCATGAGGGTGTCGCGAGACTCTTCGAGCTGTAGGCCGTGGAGCAGGGCATAGCGGTGGGGCAACTCCTCCTCGAAAAAGAAATTGTCGAAATGGCGATCGAGCAGTGTCCCGTCCATATCGAGCAGGACATCGTCGATCTCGTCCCAATTGATCAAGTGCTGAGAGCTGCGTGCTGTGTGCTGCGTCATTGGGAAAGTATATCGGAGCTCGACTGAGAAGACGAGCTGGTTGTGTTTGCCAAAATTCTTATGTTACGGTCGAAATACGATTTCCCATGCCACGAACTAAAAACATTCCCCTACAGACAGGGCCGGTATCGATAACCACGATGGCTCATCCGCCTATTGTGGCCATTATTGGCCGCCCCAACGTCGGGAAGTCGACGCTCTTTAATCGTATGCTCGGCAAGCGAACGGCCATTGTGGACGACGTCCCCGGTGTCACGAGGGATCGTAACTACGCCGACGCCACCTATCGAAATCGGCCGTTCCGTCTGGTGGATACAGGCGGCCTGGACCCCTCCGCCTCGGAAGGTATGCTGGCCCTTATTAAACGTCAGTCGGAGCTGGCCATTGCAGAGGCGGATATCTTGATCCTGTTGATGGATGGTCGCACCGGGCTGACGACCCCGGACCAGGAAGTGGTCCGGCTCTTGCGCGGAACGCCCAAGCCGTTGTTTGTCGTGGTTAATAAGATCGACACGCCCAAGGTCGACGCGCTTGTGGCGGATTTCTATCAGTTGGGTACGGAGACGCTCTATCCGATTTCTGCAGAGCATGGTATCGGTGTTTCAGAATTGCTGGACGCCCTCTATCCGTTCCTGCCGGTCCCGACTGAAAATCCTGAGCAGACAACGATGCCCCGCATTGCCGTTGTAGGACGGCCGAATGTCGGCAAGTCCACCCTGGTGAATGCCGTGCTCGGAGAAGACCGAGTCGTGGTCAGCGATGTGCCGGGAACCACCAGGGATTCGATCGACTCGATCGCCCTCCATCAAGGGCGGCGGTATCTCTTTACCGATACAGCCGGGATTCGTCGGCGCGGAAAGATCGATCGGGGGATCGAAGGCTATAGCGTGGTTCGATCGCACTTGGCCATCGGTCGATCCGATCTCGGAATCTTGTTACTCGATGCCACGGAAGGCGTGACCGAGCAGGATACCAAGATTGCCGGGATCATCATCAAACAAGGAAGAGCCTGTTTCCTGCTGGTCAATAAATGGGATCTCAGGGAGGGCGATAGCCAGGCTCGGCAGGAGGTCGAACAAGAGCTTCATCGGCGTTTTCCCTTCCTGACCTGGGCGCCGGTCCTCTTTGTGTCCGCGGCCAATCCCGATTCTCTGGGTCAGCTCTTTCCTACCATTGATAGGGTATTCGGGGCCTTTTCAAAACGGATCCCGACTGGAGCATTGAACAAGCTTCTCCAGGAGATTCTCGCCACGCACCCCCTTCCGGTACGGAAAGGCAAACCAACCAAAATTACTAAATCTGCCTTCATGACCCAAGTCGCGACCCAACCGCCGGTCTTTGCGTTGTTCGTCGGACACCCGGACAATATCACTCCCGCCTATCTTCGATTTCTCGAAAACCGGCTTCGTGAGGAATATGGATTCGAGGGAACCCCGATTCGTATGTTGGTTCGGAAGAAATAACGGGGCTGGTTCAATTTCCGCCGCTCTTCGACCCTATTTGTGCACGGCCTCGCTCTGAATGCCACGTTGTAGTCGGTATTCGCGGGGTAGTTGCCCTTCCTGCATCCCTCACCTGGGTGCAACTCTTGCACAACCCGGAGAACATTTCCCTGAAAGGACCTGTATGCCACAATCATTTTTACAAAACCAGGGGCACGCTCCGCAAAATGATGTCTTGGAATCAACGGAGACTGAGCTCCGTGGAGCCGGTGCGATGCAAGAACTTCTGCTCCCTTCCCCCGACTCAGGCATGATCGTATTTTCTTCGTCCGGTCGCATCCTGCACATGAATGGACCGGCTCGTGCACTGATGGCGTTGTTCGGAACGTCCCACGAGCGTTGGCCGCAGATGGCGCCGGAATCCATGCCATCTATCCTCACGGAATTCTGTGACGATGTGCTGGTACAGCTCCGGCATCAAGTCAAGGCGCAGGACTGGGCACAATTCGAAATCCGCCGCATCTGCCACATGGTTACACCGCCAATCTTGCTCACAGGGTTCGGTGTACCGAACTCAATCAACCGTGACATTCGAGTCATTCTGACCCTCACTCCCATGCCGTCCACCTATTGCGTAGCTGAGGATTTACCGCACCTTCAGCTTTCGACCGAGGTGCAGGCGTCTATGAGCAACGCAATTTCATAGGGTATTGCCTTCTGACCCGCTCTCGTGTGGCTTTCGCCTTGACTCCTAAGAAGACATCGTGATATTCGCTGAAGTAGATGATGTACGCCAGATATACAGCGACTCTTCCCCTCGCGGTTCGCAACGACTTGCAGACCCCAGAGACGAACAATTTCTTTCTTGGCAGGCTGCTGCGGCGCGCAATCGCGGCCATTTTCGCCGGGGTAGGCATGGTTATTCTTCTCTGCCCCGTCCATGCAGAGGAACTGTCTTTGCCGGCAGAAATACCTGCGCTGCAAGCAGTCGAACCGCCTGCAGCCATCGATCCTCCAGTCCCGGTTGACCCCTTCATTAAGTTACAGGGGTCTGTCTGGCGGACTAAGGCAGGGATAGTCTTTCTCAAGACCCCGGTCGGACTGTTGACCCTTACGTCCAAGACAGCGCTGAAGGACCTCAAGGCCTCGCAGGAAGTACGTTTTTGGCTGCACGACCGCCATTCCATCGTCGAGATCAGAAAGAGGAGCGACGGATCGCTGGTCCATCGCTATCTTAGCGGACCCATGACGTCTGGGACCGATGTGCCAAGAACGTTACGTTGGTGGGGACCTGATGGTGACCAGACTATTCATCTCGGCACGCAGGAAGAACGACTCACCGACTATCGCGAGGGAGATCTGCTGACCATTGAAGTTGATGAAACGAATACCATGAGCGGAGTGCATGATTTACAGTTCGACCTCCAGGTCAGTCAAGCCCCGGAGGCCAATGCCGACGTATCCCTCCTCCTCTCGGGAACCGTGTCCAAACTCAAATCCAACTTCATCTTTGTTCGCACCCCCATTGGTCTGGTCATGCTCAATTCGAAGATCGGGGTTCCTCAGGTAAAGGTGGGGCAACCATTAACGTTACAGATCAACCATGAGCAGGTGACCGTCACGGTTCCACCTACTGCTACTGTGAAACCAGCCCCTCGGCGCGGCGCCGCGCTGATCCACTAACCGGCACTATGTAATAGCCTGCCTATGGCAGGAAGGCAAGCAGCTCTGCAGTCCCGGTCGGTTGCTTGACAGGTCTTAGCTAACTCCCTAGACTTCGCGCCAGTCATGCGTGTCCCTGCTTCCAAAGCGCCTCTCCAACGCCCGGCCAAGCCAGAGCCTGACAGATTTGATAGGCTGTATCGGGACCATGTCGATCTGATGTATCGATACGCCTACCGCTTATGCGGCGAAGCGGAGTCTGCAAAGGATCTTGTTCAAGAAACCTTTCTCAATGCCTACCAAGGACTTAAAGATTTTCGAGGCGAGGCGAAGGTTTCCACCTGGCTCTACACCATCGCCTCACGGGCTTGCATACGGATGCGGCGCAAGCGCAAAGGGGAGCCGGAACACGAACTGTCGCTTGAAGAGTTCGTGCCTACCTCCGAGGGAGAGTTTCGCCTTCAAATCCCGATGGACGGGCTTAGTCCCGAAGAGGCACTGCAGAACAAGGAGCTCCGGCAGGCCCTCGACCAGGCAATCGAGAAGCTGCCACAGAAATATCGGATGGCCCTGGTGCTCCGCGACATGGAAGGGTTGAGTGCCAAAGAAGTGGGAGCCATCATGGGTGTAAATGAGCAGGCGGTAAAGTCTAGGTTGCACCGAGCACGCTTATTCGTCCGACGAGAGCTCAGCGCCAGAGGCATCACCCAACACGATAACCATCAGTCGGGAGACCTGCGCTCATGACCAAGAAAAAGACGGCGGCGCGAAAGAAGCAGTCCCGGTCATCGTCTCAGCGCCATACCCATAGTCAAGGCCGTTGCCTGGATCTTCTCCGGCAGTTGTCCGCCTATATCGACGACGAGCTCCCCTCCGATATCTGTATGGAGATACGGCGGCATCTGGGAACTTGTCCAAATTGTGAGGTCTTCATCGCTTCCCTCCAGCATACGGTCACGCTCTGTCGACATCGTCCAGCCCCAGTGTTGACAGGGGTTGACCGAATGAACATGCGCCGTGCGATCCTCGATGCGGCCAACGCACGGTGAGAAAAACGTTTAGATTTGTCTGCCTGGCTCTGGTACTCACGACTCCCACTAGCGCATTTCCAGCCGAAATCGAGCCGGAATCGATCACCGTAGACATTCGAGGACGGACGTTCATCCCCAGCCACGTTCTCATCCATCATGACCAAAAAACTGTCCTACGGTTCCGCAACTACGATACGGAACTCCATAGCGTGGTGGTCAAAGATCTCTTCTTGGGCATCGACCTCAACGTGAGTGGTAACGGGGCCCAGGAATTCGGTCCAGACGGGCTCAAGCGGGTGATCGTCCCGCCTGAGGGCTTGGTTGAATTTCAGTTCACTCCGGCACGTGCCGGAACGTTCTCGTATCTGTGCGACATGCCGGGTCATGACATGAAGGCGCTGATCCTGGTTGAATAAGAAAGAGACAGACAGATCGCCACTCCCCAGAGCCCCCTTTCAGATCCTCAAAGCAGCATGGTAATGTTTCGCGGTCTTTTCGTCCTTCATATTAGGAGCTTGTCCGATATGATGCGTCTCCAGATCTTCCAGCGTGGCCGGTTCACGCTCCTGTTCCTTGCCGCGATCCTGACAATGTTCAACGCGATGACCCTGACCGGGACCTCATCTGCAGTTGCCGCAACTGCGAAGAAACCGAAACAGACTGCCACCTCGGCTGAGACGGCAGCGTTGCGATATGCCGAAGCCATGGGAGAGGGGAATCGGGTTGCTGTCGGCCGGCTCGACTTCGCCTGCCAGTACCCCCTCGTGGCTTCCGCCCTCCGTGCTCTCAAGACCTATCCGGCAGATTCCGATCCCCTCTACGATTCCTGCTGGCAAGGCCTGAAAAATGCGCACGCGCCGACATTGGTCCGAAGCGATGTCGGTATGGAAGTCTTGTGGCCCAGTAACGGCGAACTGGTGTTTTTCAGTGAAGACCTGAACCGCTATCCCGCCTCGGCCTTTGTTGCCGACTCGTTGGGCCTTGCGCCGCCGGGAACCGGATTCCGTATTCACATTGCCGGAAGTAGGCCGCTTCCGTCGGCCTCCTTCCGTCTCCGCCCGGATAGTCCGATCGTAGAAGTCCCGACGACCTTGGTGAAATTGTCTGTCAGTTACCAGGATCCCCTGACGGCCCCCTTGACCTACGCGGCTGGTTCAGTCAAATGGACCAGTACGATTAAGCGGACTAGGCGCGCATTAAAAGAAATTACCGTCCAATGGGTTGTCCTCTCCGGGCTGAAGAAGCACGGTTTCGCTGGCGATCAGGCGGTGGTGAATCTTCCCGTCACCAGCGGCGCGGTGTTCGGCAGTGGTCTCCGGGAGAAGATTCCCTTTGTCACAGAAACCAGTCGGGCTCTCTCCGACTCGTTGATCTGGTGGGGACCAACGGACGTTCCCGGTCTCTTGACCGCCGGGGTTGCTCGTGCAGCCACTTTCCCGGAACTGCGCGACCGAGTGGCCCTGTTGAATCGTGTGCTCATCATCGACCCCCATCAGCCCGAAGCTCTCCTGGTACTGAGCCGAGACCTCTATGCTGTCGTCCTGCATGAGGCTGTCCCGTTCCACAAACTTACGGTAAAGGATCCGGCGCTAGCCTTGGTCGTGAACGAACATTTTTGGAATATCTATGCCCAAGGAACGCGTATGGATCTGTCGTTGGGAATGGAGATGGGGGGATTCGACAGGCCGACGACTGCCGATTATTTGTACCGCATGCTTTCAGCGATGCAAAACTTAGCCGTCGTACGACCAGAACAACTCGATAACCAGTTTCGGCTGGGCGTGGCTTACCGATGGAATAACGATCAAGAACCGTCGATTGGGACGCACCAATCCTTGGTCAAAGCCATCCCGGTCGATCGAAGAGCTGGTCGAGCCGAGGCGCTACTCCAACTGGCTTGGTCCCGCATCAACAAGGTGGCTTGGAATCGTATCTTCGACGACCTGGATATCAGAGCCGCCTATCAGGATGCGGACGATGCGCTCCCGCTTGCCGACCTGCCGCTCGATAAATTCATGGCCGAATACACCAAGGCCTATAGCTTGCTGTTCACCCCGGACCGGGACAATCGGGCGCTCTTGGAACGACTGACAGAAGCCAAACGTTGGTTTGCTGAAATTCCCGGGCAAACTCCGGAGATCTGGCAATTTTTCATTGGAGCAGAGTCGTTGAAGTCAGTGCTGGACGCAGATCCCATCTTCCAGCCGATTGTGGCTCAAGCGGAGGAAAAGAAAGGGTGATGGCCCTGTTCTAGCAGGATGCTGAAAAGTCTGCCAGCGTGAGAAGACCGTTATTTGGTTTGTTTGGTTAAACCAGATAGACCAGATGAACCCGATAAACAAAGCAAACCAGTTTGAGCATCCTGCGAGAAACCATAGCCTTTTTGCATCGCGTCGCATACGTTGTGTGACCATCATGTTCAGGCTCAGCGCAAATCCACAGGATCTGCGATTCCCGCCAGTCGATTCAGCCTCGCCAGAAGGCTTGCTCGCCGTCGGAGGAGACTTACGACCAGAACGATTACTCGAAGCCTACCGCAATGGCATCTTTCCCTGGTACAGCGACGATCAGCCGATCCTATGGTGGTCGCCCGACCCCAGGACCGTTCTCTTTCCCGACAAACTCCATATCTCGCGCAGCTTGAAAAGAAGTCTTCGTCCCGGTCGATTCAGCGTCACGTTCGACCTGTGCTTTCGCGACGTGATGCAACATTGCGCAGGACCAAGGCCGCAATATCCGGACGGCGGCACCTGGATCACGGCTGAGATGATCGAGGCCTATACAAAATTACACGAACTCGGGTACGCCCATTCCGTTGAAACCTGGCAAGATGGACAATTGGTCGGTGGACTCTATGGCGTAGCGCTGGGCGGCATTTTTTTCGCAGAGTCGATGTTCACGAAGGTGGACGACGCCTCAAAAGTGGCGCTAGTCTCTCTCGTACGCCAACTGCAGGCCTGGGGATCTCACATCATCGACTGCCAACAAGCCTCACCGCATGTCATGCGCTTTGGAGCAGAAGAAATCCCCCGTCGAGACTTTCTCGATCACCTCGCCATAGCGCTCACTCTGCCTGAACAGCGTGGACGCTGGCAATTCGACATTCCGTGATAGAAGTCGTGAACCCGTAGCTCGGTAATAATTGTGTGCTACTGCTCGCCTTGACGCTCTCTGCCCTCCGCGCCATACTGCGCCACCATGCGCGCCCTCGTCGTCATAATTCTCCTGGCTACACTCGTTCTCTCCTCTGGGCAGGCACAGGCTTCTGCTCCAAGCGACACCTCGACAGCAGACCTGCAAAAAAAGGCAACTCAGGGTGTAGCGGAAGCACAGACCAACCTCGGATTGCTGTATTACTACGGGCGGGATGTGCCGAGGGATTACACGAAGGCGCGGGAGTGGTTCGAGAAAGCGGCTGCTCAAGGAGACGCAGACGCGCAATACAACCTTGAGGCGCTCTATGACTTCGGAAAAGGCGCTCCCCAGGATTTTTCGATGGCGAGGCGCTGGTATGAACAAGCCGCTA
>NEWP02000014.1:187019-226262 GCA_002869895.2 Nitrospira sp. CG24E
GATCGCCAACGCGGTCGCACTCCTGTTGCATCACAAGGACTTGACGCTTCAGGATGCCGATGTCGTCGCCTTGGCGTTGACACATTTCCGCGCACGCCCCTCACTGGGCTTCTCCGATTGTCTCGTGCTGGAAATCGCCCGCAAGGCCGGGCATCTGCCGCTGGGCACCTTCGATCGGAGTCTTGGAAAACTTGACGGCGCCCACCGCTTATAGCGACCGCCTGCACAGCCAAGCACGGCCGTGAGCCAGTAGTCACGCGGCATGCCAGAGATCACGATGCAGAGGGTTTCGTGACCCCGCCAGACAAGCTCCCGATACCTACACGGCTCAAACCAGAGCCATGCAGAGAGTGCCCTGCCGAATCAGTTCCATGAGCGACACTTATAAAATCTTCCGGGATGGGGGCTGATTGATCTTCCACTGCGCGCGTCCAACGAGGGCCTTCTATTTCCTTTTCGCACCATCACAACTTTTCGCTCAAGGGAGTCGCCGAACTGTCTTTCACTGCGCGCATCGGACGAGCACCGTTTCAACGTGCGCGTTCTGCGAGCAAGAAAGATGGTTCGGCGGCTCCCTACCCCTTTCCCATCTTCGCCACCTCCTCAAAATAATGCGCGAAGGCCTTCATCCCGCCTGAGGCTTGGCCCCAGTCGAAGTATTCGTTCGGCGCATGGTAGCCGTGTTCGGGTAGGCTCAATCCCATGAACAGGATCGGTACCTTCCAGGCTTTCTGCATCGTGACCACAGCGCCGATCGATCCGCCTTCGCGGATGAACGCCGGTTCTTTGCCGAATCCCGCTTTCGCCGCCCGTTTCACCGCTTCGACATAGGGCCCCTCGAACAATCCTTTGAATGGATGGAGCATCCCTTCCTGCTCCACCTTCACGTGTGGATTGATCTTTGCCACATGGCGCTTGAGCAACGCAAAGGCCTTTTCCGGAGTTTGATTCGGCACCAAGCGCATACTCACTTTGAGCTCGCCATGGCCAGGCACGACCGTCTTTACACCAGGACCGTGATAGCCGCCGGTCAACCCATGCACCTCAAACGTCGGCGAGGCCCATATGCGCCTCATGATCTCAGCCGGGTCATGTGTACGGAGCGTCTGAAATCCATAGGCCTGCTTGAAGTTCTTGACCTGGAAACCTGACGTAAGGAAGCTCTTGATCTCTGCTTTGGTCGGTTCGACGACCTCCTTATAGAACCCGGGAATCTTTACCTTGCCGCTCTTGGCATCGACGCAGGCTTGCGCCACTTCCATCAGTTCCGCGAGCGGATTCCGCGCGGCGCCGCCCGTCACGCCGGAATGGGCATCTTTCGTTCCCGTGCGCAACGTGAGGCGCGCGCCCAGCAGACCGCGCAGACCATAGGGCATGGCTGGCTTTCCTTTCGCGAGCCAGATCGTATCCGACACCACGACTGAGTCCGGCCGTGGAATAGCCGTTCGATTCTTGAGTCCAGCCGAAAAATTCGGACTGCCGATTTCCTCTTCCAGCTCCCAGAGAAACCGAACATTGATCGGTACTCCTTGCTCGATTGCGTAGCGCGCGCCGAACAAGGCCGAGAGAGCAGGACCCTTGTCGTCCGTTGCACCCCGGCCTTTGTACAACCCGTTCTCGTTCTTGAATGCAAAGGGCGCCTGCTTCCACTCTGGCTCCTGTGCCGGTTGCACATCCATATGGTTGTAGATGGTGACGGTTGGATGGTGGGCTCCGGTCATCCAGCCGCCGGACACAATCGGGTAGCCGCCGGTCTCCACAATCTGGACCTCAGCTCCCAAGTCCGTGAGGACCTGCCGCGCGAAGTCCGCCATGCGACGGATATCAGGCGCCCTGTCCGGGTCCATGCTGATTGAAGGAATCTCGACCATCTGGCCCAGCAGATCTTCGAACCGTCCTCGGCTGTCTGTTACGTAACGTTCAAGATGCGCGCGAGTGACCATGGATAGTTCTCCAGAAAAAGGTTGGCGGATTATAGCGAGTTCGCCGAGGGGGCGGAAGGGACTTCTACGGTGACCTTCTGTAGAATAGCGCCATGGTACAGAGCAGCGCGTCTCGTCCAAGAACGTCAGTGCTTCTCCTTGCAATCCTCTGGCTTGGATGGTTTGCGATCAGCGCTTCCTGCGCCTCAGCCGCTGAGCCAATCCCTATCCGTGAAATCCTGGACGAGCCGAAATCGTTTCATTTGAAACAGGTCACGTTGCAGGGCACTGTCCGCAATGTCACACCGCTCGATCCCTATAGGGTCCAGGCCGGCACGATGTGCTATGGCGCCTATTTGTTCTCCCTGGAGGACGAGACATCCTCGATCAATGTCGCAGTCTATGGCCGTTGCGGAATCCCGACTGTCAAAGACCCGGATGTCGATGACGGGCAACGGATTGAACTGGCTGCCACGATTCAGGCGCCGAGTCACGGGGGCTACTATTTGAGTTTTCAAGGGCTGAAGGTGGTGAGAGACCGCGAAGGTATCATTCAGGCTGTGGCAGATCGCATTACCTCACTCACCGAATAATCGGGTATGTGAACGATGACCGTCCAAGTTGCCATACCAACTGTCACCAGAGTCGGCTGGATCGACACAGGCGTGATGGGCCTGTCGATGTGTCACCATATACTGGCCGCCGGGTATCGCGTGACGTTATATAGTCGCACGAAACCCAAGGCGCAATCGTTGTTCGATCTCGGTGCGACGTGGGCCGAGAGCCCTCGTGTGGTCGCCGCTGCCTCGGATGTGGTCTTCACGATGGTGGGCTTTCCCCAGGATGTCCGCACCGTCTATTTTGGCGCAACGGGAATTCTGGCCGGCGCACAATCTGGCACGGTACTCGTCGATATGACAACGACAGATCCGGTGCTCAGCTGCGAGATTGCTGAAGGCGCCACATCCAGGGGGCTCTCCGCAATCGACGCTCCCGTATCCGGGGGCGATGTCGGCGCGCGCAAGGCTACCCTCTCGATCATGGTGGGAGGCGATCGTGACGCCGTGCAAGCCGTCATGCCGCTTTTCGATCTCATGGGTAGCAAGATCGTGCATCAGGGAGGGTCCGGGACCGGGCAGCAGGCGAAACTCTGTAACCAGATCGTGATCGCCGGCACGATGGTCGGGGTCTGCGAGAGTCTGCTCTTTGGCTACAAGGCAGGGCTCGATCTGAATCGGATGCTGGAGTCTATCCGTGGCGGAGCCGCAGCCTGCTGGACTTTGGACAACCTTGCGCCACGTATTCTTCAACGAAACTTCGATCCTGGATTTTTCGTCGAGCACTTCGTCAAAGATATGGGCCTCGCATTGGAGGAATCGAAACGTAGAGGGTTTGTGCTGCCCGGTCTCACGTTGGTGCATCAGCTCTACCGCAAAGTCATGGTTCTGGGGCATGGTCGTAGTGGAACCCATGCGCTGATGCTCGCACTCGAAGACCTCTCGCAGATCCACATAGATGCATTGCCGCTATGAATTCCCTGACCGCCTGATCCGGTGAACGGTATATGAGAGATTCTTCCCGGTTGTGGAGGGTGGTTACGGCGTGAGCCGTCGGTAATGTTTGAGCAGAAGCAGTCCGCCCCAGGCAAATGAGGCCAGCATGAGGAGAATGCCGAAGTTGTAGTCGAGATGAGCCAGGCGATGGTCATATTCCAGCCAATCCAACATCGTCAGGATATTGTTCCAGTCATGCCCGTCCGTTTCCTTCCCGGTTACCCCGCCAATCAGCATGAGGTCCATCGCCCGCGCATCGTTGATATAGGAGGCGATATCCATGAAGCTTTCCGCCGTCCACCAGAGGGCTACTGACGCGCCGAATGGATCGCGTGTTTAGACGAGAAAGGTCACCAGGCAGACGAGCGGCATCAAGATCTGACCGAGACTCCCACCCAGAATCGTCATGAACCGTCCCAACGGGATAAACAGAATATGGCCTGCTTCATGGAACGGGAGATTGATCAGGTGCAGAAACGATTCCCCTGTGTAGTTGGTTTCGAGCGGCGTGAATATCAATCCTCGGCCCCACCAGAGAAGCAATAGGAACAGCGCGACCCGGCCGGCGAACGTCAACGAGTCTGTCGACCTATCCGATTCGATGAGCCACTCTTTAGCAAGGGCTACCCAACGCGAACGGTCCCGCCCCACGCGTTGTTGCTGTAGCTGGATATGCGGCCGATACTTTGCAAAGATGATCCCGCATTTCGCGCACTCTATCCCTCCATCAGGCTGATCGGCCTGACACTTGGGGCAGGACAGGGCCGAGGTCGTAGTGGATGCCATAGCCACATGGTAGGGCTGAGTACGCAGCTGGACAAGGAAATCTCCAGTTTAATCCAAACTGCTGAATGGGTTCGTTTACGGGATGCTCAAAAAGGCTGTCAGCAAGGCCGCAGCCGATGAAAGCACCGGAGGCGTAGCCTTTGGCTACGTTGAGGATGCTTTCGAGGTGAGAACGAAGCTGGCGGACTTTTTCAGCATCCCGCTAGCGAAATGAGAAGGGAACAGGCGCAAACGTCAGCACAAACACCGCGAACGCAATCCATCCAACCATGACTCGTCCTCGGCCCAACGGGACATTAATATCGTGCACTGGTGGATGTCCGAAACCCCACAGTCCTGCCATGAAGGCCCATAGCCACCAGCCGGGCCATCCGATATATCCCAGTACAATGAGGATCGGCACCATGACAAACGCCATGGTGCGTTGGCGTGAGCCCCAGAGAGCGTAGGCGACGTGCCCACCGTCGAGTTGGCCGATGGGAAGGAGATTCAGCGACGTGACAAACAGGCCAAACCAGGCGGCAAATCCGATGGGATGCAAGATGATGTCGGCTTGGGGAGGGATCGATCCGACGACCAGCCAGGCGATGAACTGCAAGAGCAACGGTTCGCCCAACTGCATTCCATGGGTTGTCGTGCGATCGACGACCGTTGAGAGGTTCAGCCCGATGACTAGTGCCACGACCGCGGCGATGAAACCGGCCAGCGGACCGGATACCCCGATGTCGAACAGTGCCCGCCGATTCAGGATCGGCCCATGCAGTCGGATGATCGCTCCGAATGTGCCGATGAAATAGGGAGGGCCTGGAATGAACAGGGGCAGCGATGCCGGCACCCTGTGGATGCGGGAGAGTACATAGTGTCCGCATTCATGGGTGACCAGAATCACCAGCAGCGTGACGGCGAAGGGAATCCCCTGCCAGAGCATCGTGGGCTGTTCGATCAGAAAATTGACCGGTCCATGGATCGGTCCATTGTAGACTTGATAGGCCCCGGCCCACAGTGTGGTAAAGATCGTCGCGATAAAGAGACTGATGGGCAGTATCCACTTTGAAAA
This sequence comes from Nitrospira sp. CG24E, assembly GCA_002869895.2. Classification (GTDB taxonomy): domain Bacteria; phylum Nitrospirota; class Nitrospiria; order Nitrospirales; family Nitrospiraceae; genus Palsa-1315. The sequence continues at coordinate 192,338 of NEWP02000014.1, forward strand.
GGAGGTCTCCTCGAATTCCTCATCCGAAGGGAGATCGCTAGGGTTTGCAGGAGGCTCTGCCGCAACCGGCAGCTCTCTGCTGCGGATCGGCTGGTCGTCGCTCCGCTGATCGGGATTCATAGTGCCGTCTTCAACGATCTTGCGCAAAGGGGTTGTGGTCGAGTTCTTCACGAACGGTCGTCGCTGGTCCGTGCCCCGGCAATAGAATACAATCGTGCGGTAATTTCATCAGGCGCTGCCGCACGGAATCCAGATGAGTGCTGTAGAACGTGTGGGGATTGGACCGTCCAATCGATCCGGCAAAGAGGGTGTCGCCGACAAAACACACAGACTGCGACTCGGTATCGATCCGATAGCAGATACCGCCGGGCGTATGGCCCGGTGTCGTGAGGCAGCGAACGGTGAGTCCTCCTACCGGTATTGAACGCCCGTCGTTCGGAGCAGTAAGACGATCTTTCGAGGGTTTCCAATGCAGGAGGCTGACATCATCAGTCCCCAAATAGACCGGAACCCGCCATCGTGCCAGGAGTTCTTGAATCCCCTCTGCGTGGTCCGCATGCCCATGTGTGAGACAGATACCTGTCAGCCGAATGCGATGAGATTCGAGCCAGGCGATCATGGCGGGAGCGTTGTATGCCGTGTCGATCAACAGGGCTTCCCCTCCGTCGTGCAGAATGTAGCCCTGCACTCCATAGCCGTTGATGGAGCCATGGATCGTTTCAACCCAGGTCGGCGTCTGTTGCGTCACCGGTTCCCATTTGTCGATTGCAACTTGCTCGAGCGGCGCAGATCGTAGCCCCAAGGCTTTCGCCAGTATCCGCACCTCGGCACGGCCCTGCGGTTGGCTTCCTCGTTCTAATGTTGCAATGTCTCCCTCGGACAGCCCCGTCGCATGAGCGATGTCGCTCACCGAGAGCCCCTGCCCCGTCCGTGCCTTCTTTAAGATGTCTGAAAAGTCGTCTTCAAGCGGCATGTTCGTCAATCACCAATGGTTATCGGGGCAAATGAATCAATTCTCCGGCGTGAGCACAATCTCTCTTACGTCTCCGAATCCCGACATCAACTTCGGCAGAGACTCGCCGGCCCCGACTGCGACAATGGTCAGTCGATCGGGGGTGAAATGTTTCTTCGCTGCTGCCAGAATTTCCTCTTTCGTCAATGCGATCACACGGGCACGCAATTGTTGGAGGAAGTCCTTGGGGAGCCCGTCGTACTCCAGTGTCATCAACCGTCCCACAATGGCGGACGAACTGGCAAAGGAGAATACAAAGGAGTTCACGTAGGCTTCTTTCGCTTCCGCTAGCTCACTGTCCGTCACCAACTCGGTCCTCATTCGTTCCATGTTTGCGATAAACCGCGCGATGACTTCTTGCGTCGATGGCAGTTTCGTTTCTGCGCGCATCAGCCAGACACCCTGATCATGCACTCCGGAGCTCAGGCGGCTGCCGACCGAATAGGCCAGGCCCCGCTTGGTTCGCACGTCGTTGAAGAGACGGCTGCGAAAGGAACTGCCCCCCAGGATGTCGTTCGCGATCGCTAAGGCGACATAGTCCGGATCATGCTCTTTGATCGATAGATGACCGGCGCGGAGATGCGTTTGTGAGGTGGCCTTGTTCACAAACCGCACAACGGGCTGTGCTGCCTGGTTCTGAAGTACATCGGCAATCGTCAGCACCGGCACCTCGCCCTGTTTCCAATCGCCGAAGGCTTCCCGCAACAGAGCCAACATCGCGGATTTGTCGAAATCTCCTGTCACCCCCAGGATCAAGCCGTTCGGATGAATCGTCTTGCGGTGAAAAGCCACCAAATCCTCTCTGGTGATGTGGGTGAGGGATGCAATGCTGCTCTCACGCGCCGTCGGGTGGTCCGGTCCATACAACAGCTTGACGAACTCCCGGCCGACGATCGAACCGGGGTTGTCTTGTCTGCGGTGAATGTTTTCGATGGCCTGCAACTTGGCCAGTTCTACCCGCGCCGGCTCAAAGGCCGGCGTTCGGATGAGCCCCGAGAAAATCTGGAGCCCCCGCTTCAAGTCCTTGCTGAGCACATCGAGCGACGCGGAACCGGATTGCCGTCCAATCGAGATGCCCACCTCCCCGGCGAACTGTTCGAGTTCCTCGTCCACCTGCTTGGACGAGAGACCGCCGCCTCCGCCGGTCCGCATGACGGAACCGGTCAACGAAGCCAGTCCGATCTTATCTGCCGGATCGAGCCAGCTACCGGTTCGCATGGTCGCAGTCATGCTGACCAGGGGCAGTTCATGGTCTTGAAGCAGATAGACAACCATCCCGTTTTCGAACACCACACGATCCGGCTCTGGCGGGATAAACTCAACCGGTGGAAATGTCATCTGCCGCGGATCGCCCAGTGCAAGGTTTCCGGCACAGCCGGCCAGCAGCGGTACCACGAGGGCTATGATTATCGAGTACAGAGCGAAGTCCCATCGCCTCACGTTTCGCGTTTCGCGTTTCACGTTCCTCATCGCGCCACCTCCTGTGTCGGCGCCGCTGCAACGTGCTTTCCGCCTGCCTTCTTTACTAACGTCGCCACTGTGCGGTTTGACTTTGTGAAATACTCCGCTGCCACTCGTTGGATGCTCTCCGGCGTCACGGCCGCAACTTTGTCCCGGGCCTTGACGACATAACGCCAGTCTCCTGCGACTGTCTGATAGAGGGCCAACTGGGACGCAAGACCTCCGTTGGATCGAAGGGCCCGCACCAGATCGGCGTCGATGTTATTCAGCACCTTCTCCAGTTCCTTCGCGAAGACCGGCTCCGTCTTGAGCCGTTCGATTTCGGCATAGATGGCCGTTTCGATTTCTGCTGTCGTATGGGGAGCCAGCGGAGTCGCGCTGAGCACGAACAGGTTCGTAGAGCGGACGCCGGGATAGTTCGAATCCGAGTTCACCGAGGCGGCTAGCTTTTTTTCGCGGACCAGACTCGTATAGAGTCGGGAAGTGAGTCCGTCGCCTAACACTGCGTCGATCACGTCGAAGACATAGTCGTCGGGATGCCCCAACCCTGGCTTGTGAAACCCGATGGTCACCGACGGTTCAGCGTCGAATTCCACCTCCACGCGGCGTTCCCCTCGTTGCGGCGGCTCAACTGTGATGATCGGAGGCTGTGGAGGTCCGGCCGGTATCTTGCCGAACGTCTGCTCGATCAAGGTCATGACGTCCCTTGGGTTGATATCCCCCACGATCGCAATTGTGGCATTGCCGGGACCGTAATAGGTTTTGAAGAAGGCTTCGGTGGCGGCTGGTGTCAGCGACAGGATGTCCGACTCCCAGCCGATCGTCGGGATGCCGTACGGGTGCGCGCGGAAGGCAGCCGAGGTGAAGGTCTCGTACAACAGCCCGTTGGGGTTGTCGTCATTCCGCAACCGGCGTTCTTCCATGACCACTCCGCGTTCTTTGTAAAATTCGCGAAGGACCGGATGCGCCATGCGATCTGCTTCGAGCGCAGCCCAGAGCGGAAGACGATTTGCCGGGAGGCTGATCATGTAACGGGTCAGGTCTTTGCCGGTTGCGGCATTGAGTCCCACTCCCCCGTGGCGTTGATAGAGTAAGGCCATCTCATTGCCTGCTACAAATTGGCCGGCCTGTTCCTGGAGTTCCGTAAATCGTTTCTGTAGCCTCTCGATCGCTGCGTGGTCTTCGGGGCTGGCCGGCTTATCCTGATTCCTCCGTGCGAGCTCTCGTTGCCGCTGTTCCAGTTCCGTCCCCACGAGAAACCATTCTTCGAGGATAGGGCGTTCTTTTTCGTAGTCCTTGGTTCCGACCGTCCTCGTGCCCTTGAACGCCATATGTTCATAGAGGTGTGCCAGGCCAGTTTGCCCAACTTGCTCGTTTACGCCACCGACTCCAAAGGTCATATTGAGGGAGACCACCGGCGTCTGGTGTCGTTCGACCATAAGGACCGTCAATCCATTCGCCAGCTTCTGTTCCACCACACGGTCTGCCAGCCCGAACGATGCCGCAGGCGACAGGTTAAGGTTCAGGCTGAGGTTCAGGCCAAGGCTTACACAGAAAATCAAAAAGCAGCGACCGTATTTTATGCTGTCTTCACTCAACCTCAACCTTGGTCTCAACCTGTTTTTCATATAAAAAGCTCCATTAATTCTTCCGGTCGTTCGATAAACCAGTCAGGACGGCAGGCCTGCATTTTCGCGCGATTTCCCATGCCGTACCCGACTGCACAGACGCGAATCCCGGCGTTATGTCCACCGTTGATGTCGTTGGTGCTGTCCCCGACGAGCACGGTCCGTTCTTTCGGTACGTTCAATTGCTCCATCACATGTAACAACATGCCCGGTTCCGGTTTCAACCCAAACCCGTGATCGCCTCCAACGACGTACTGAAAATGATGCGCCCCCAGCCCCTGGAGAATCACGTTCGTGTACTCGATCGACTTGTTGGTGGCCACAGCCTTCCGCTTGTTTGCGAAATGATCAAGCATTTCTCCAATGCCGGGATAGAACGTGGTGCGATCGAGGCAATGGGTCAAGTACTGGCCCCTGAACGCCTTCACGGTGTCGTCGAAGGTGATATGGCTGCTCTCGCCGACCGATAAACGCAACAACTGTTTAATTCCATCCCCCACAAAGCCAAAGATTTCTTCGATTGGCCGCTGCGGCAGACCCAGCTCGGCCAACGTCAGGTTTACCGCTGCGGCAATGTCCCATTTGGACTCGATAAGTGTCCCGTCCAGATCGAAGATCAACAGCTCAACGGAGGTCTTTCCCATCATTACTTTGCCTTTCGTAACTCGTCCTGCAACGATCCGAGACGGTCTCGTTTCGCCTGGTCTGTTTCCTTCAGCCACGCTTCGCGCACGACGTTCACCATCCGCTTCTGTCCCACGTGAGGAGGAAACATCGGCTCCACGATCCTCCATCGATTCTTGACGGCTTTCACACGAAACCGGATCTCTTCTGTCTCGGCCCCCTGGACGAAGCCGGCGGTTTCCATGTACACGGAGCCGAGTACTTGAAAGGTGACAGGAATTACCACCTCCAGGCTATCGATCACTTCCCATTGACGATACTGCTCCGCCACGACAAAATCGCGCGTCACGACGATATGGCCCCAGGTCGGCTCCTCATCCCAAGTCGTATAGGATGCAACCGATGAGACCGATAGGGCATCGAGCCGAGCTCCCTTATGATCGAGCGCCAGATATCGTTTCACCACCTCCGCAGGCGAGTGCTGGAGGGATCCGGTCTGCGCCGACGAAAGACTCGCCACGAACAGCCATCCTATCAGGGCTATGAAGACCGCGACTGTGGTTGGCAGGCGGCTGTTCATGACGGGATCCGGTGGAGTTTCATGGCATTGGTGCCGCCTAACTCTCCCGTTACGGCTCCGGATAAGAACACGACGCAATCACTCGATTCGGCCAACATTTCCTCCACCAATCGATGTTCTACCGCAAGGACACGTTTGTCCGGATCCTGAACTCGGGCCATCATCCGAGGAAGCACACCCCAGTAGAGCGCCATCCGTCGTTGAACGTGAGCGTGAGGGGTGAAGGCGACAATAGGGGCGACTGGTCGCTGTTTTGAGAGCAGACGTGCAGTCGAACCGGACTCGCTGAATGTGGCGATCGCGGCGGCTTCTGTCGCGGCTGCCGCCGATGCAGCTGCCCCGCACATCGCCTCAGGAATCGAGCAGCATTCACGGCGAGTTGCATGTTCGACCGGGCCGACATGCAGGGGCACTGCTTCACCCTCTGCAACGCGAACGATGCGATCCATGACCTGCACCGATTCCACCGGATATTGCCCACGGGCGGTTTCCGCCGAGAGCATAACCGCATCGGTGCCGTCGAAAATCGCGTTGGCTACATCAGACGCTTCTGCCCTGGTCGGGCTGGGGTGCTGGGTCATCGACTCGAGCATTTGCGTGGCCGTAATGACCAGCCGGCGATGCCGGTTCGCCTGTGTAATGATCCGCTTCTGAAGGATCGGCACGACTTCCGGTCCCATCTCCACACCAAGATCTCCGCGCGCGATCATGACTCCGTCTGCTTCCTCCAGCAACGCATCTAATGCGGTGATTGCCTCGGCCCGTTCGATTTTTGCAATGATCGGTTGGTCCCCCCCGCATTCCGCTACCAGACGCCGAGTTGCCTGCACATCTTCAGGCCCGCGCACAAAGGAGAGTGCCATATAGTCCACTGACTCTGCGACACCAAAGCGAATATCCTTCCGATCCTTTTCCGTGAGGGTCGGTACGCTCATCGTGGTGCCGGGGAGATTGATCCCCTTATGAGACAGGATCCGCCCACCGGTCTTGACCCTGCACTCGACGGCACCGCCACTTACCGCTGTCACCAGTAGTTCGATCAGTCCGTCGTCTACCAAGACTCTGGCTCCCGGTCGAAGGTCTTGCGCCAACTGTGGATAGGTCACTGGGATCTCCGTGAGGTTCGAAGGGGTCATAGTCCGGCCGCCGATCTGGCCTCCGGACCGAAGCATGCCCCCGACGAGCCGGATCCGTTGTTCCGCCGCCACCTCGACCCCTGCCCCTTCGAGAGCGCCTATCCGGATTCGAGGCCCCTGCAAGTCTTGCATAATCGCAACCGGGCGATGCAGGCGTTCCGCAACGGAGCGGATCGAGGCAATCGCTGCGCGATGCGAGTCGTGAGTGCCATGGGAAAAATTAAGACGGGCGACGTCCATACCGCTCTCGATCAGTCGTTCGAGTATCGCCGGTTCGGCGCTGGCTGGTCCGATCGTACAGACAATTTTGGCTTTTCGCATGAAGGAGGGGTCACCAGTGAACAGGCTGTGGGCTGGCACAATCTATCCTGGACCACAGGGGCTCGCGCGTGTAGCGCCGATCGTGCGCTACATTCTAGCAAACAGGTCCTGGCGCCGCAAAGCATCTCTTCCATCCAGCTGATCCCTGCAACGTTGACCTGCGTCAAAATCGCATGCTACGGTCATTGTTCGAGGATGTGCCCTGGGATGTCGCACCACGAAGGATCTCGATTCCCATGAGTCGGCGGCGGATCACCAGCATCCTGGTTCTCTGGGGTCTCTTTGCTTCGCTTCTCTTCGGGTTGCCGGCGGATGGTCTATCCGAAACCTGGCTTGCCCAGGGGGCGGAGGCGTTGGGGTCAGTCTCTCCTGCCTTGACTACCAACCGATCGCTGACTACTCCACATATTCGGCATGAACAGGCCGCCCCTCAAAAGGCACATGACCTCCTGGCACGCCTTCAAGCCCGGTATGGCAAACCCTTGCCAGGCTATGTCGGGGGGCGTGAGTTTCAGAATCGTGAGCGTCGCCTTCCCCCTGGCTACTATCGAGAGTACGATGTGAACCCTAAAATACGCGGCCGCTCGCGCGATGCGGAACGGATCGTCATCGAACAAGACAGCGGCAGGGCCTATTATACCGGCGACCATTATCGAACCTTCATACCATTGAATGAGATACCATGACTCCGAAACACTTGCTGACATTGCCCGCCTACCTCCAATCGACAAAGGCCCCCTGGACATCATTGCTTACAGTCCCAGCTGGGAAGCCTGTCGAATCGTTGGTGCGCCCACCGGCTGGGTTCACGTTGAAGGTCATTAAGGGCTGTCGCTGTAAGACACCGGCAAATCTATTTGCGGAGTTTGCGCAGGCCTTGGAGTTTCCCGACTACTTCGGCCACAACTGGGACGCCATGGAAGAATGCCTGGCCGATCTGGAATGGTTGCCGGCCAAGGGGTATGTCTTGTTGATCACCGATGCAGGAGATGTATTGCCTGACAACGAAGAGGAGTATGAAACCTTTCTTGAGATCTTGCGCGATGCGGGAGAGGCCTGGGGAAGTGGACAGGCAGGAATGGGCGCGCGACGAGCCACGCCCTTTCACGCGCTGTTTGCCGTATTGGAACAGGAAAAAGCCAAGCGGGCTCACTGGGGGATGAAAGAAGTCGATGCGGGACCGACTGGGGAGGCGAGTGGGCGGCAACGGTCTCCCAAACGTAGACCGTCTCGTTGATATCGATCTGCTCATTCAGCTAGGGTAGGGAGCCCTATCGAGGCAAGAGATTTCCTTTATCAGCGAGGGTCGAGTAAGCCAGCGGGGTTTTTCAGTATCCGCTCATGAAAGGAGTCAGCCATGGGACTTATGGATCAATTGGGACAAGCAGCCGGTGGGATGATGGGCGGGCAGACGGGACAGAATCCTCTGCTGCAAGCGGTGATAGGTTTGCTCGGACAGAATAGTAGCGTAGGGGGATTGGCTGGCCTTGTCCAGGGATTCCAGAAGAATGGACTGGGCGACATTGTCAATTCCTGGGTAGGCACTGGCGCGAATCTGCCCATCACGCCGGATCAGATCAAGCAGGGCCTCGGAAGCGATTTTTTGAGCCAATTGGCGGGTAAGGCCGGCGTCACGCCCGATGCCGCAAGCGCTCAGTTGTCCAGCTTGCTACCGGGCGTGGTCGATAAATTGACGCCGAGCGGAAAGATTGACGCAGGCGGTATCGACCAGTTGCTGAATATGTTTCAGGGGAAGATGGGGGCATAACTCTCTAGGGGCCGATAAGGAGATATGTCTGTTCTATAGGCGTATCTTCTCGGTCACCTGCAGTAAGCTTGTCCAGTGGAAGAGTTTAGAAGATAGTCCGGTCGCAGTTTCGGAGTAAGAGGCTGGGTGAATCGATGCCTGCCAGCGGGCCTCGACTTCATGGCGATGAACGACGCAAATGCCATGCGTCTCCCGCACATCTGTCATGGGCGGTTTCTCGCCCATCAGTGCGGTTTTCCCTTCTTGCCGGCACCACGAACAGATAATCTTCATCGCCTGATCCCTTAACCGTTTCCGGTTAACTGAGTGGTACCGGCATCAAACGCAAGAGTCGAGCCTCATTCGATCGGTTACATGCAATCGGCACATTTCCAATGGATTACGAAAAGTCCCTAGCTATAGAAAAGCCGGCAGGAGCAAAAAATGGTGTGGATTCTGCCTTTTCAGACATTTTTTGGCCCAGGCCGCCTGATCCACTTCATGGATTTCCCTATCCTTGACCAGAGCGCGACTGCATGGTACTGTGCGCCCCCATTATGAAAACCACTCGCTCCGCCAAGCTTTTTACAGAGGCGCAACAGCTCATTCCCGGAGGAGTGAATAGTCCGGTGCGCGCTTTTCGTTCCGTCGGAGGCCAGCCCAGATTTATCGAGCGGGCCAAAGGCGCCCGTCTCTACGATGTCGATGGGAACAGCTATCTTGACTACGTACTATCATGGGGTCCAATGATTTTGGGCCATGCAGCCCCTTCGGTGACCAGTGCGATCAAAAAGGCTGCGGCCAACGGAACTAGTTACGGCGCACCGACCGAGTTGGAAGTGATACTCGCTCGCATGATCCACCAGGCCATGCCATCGATGGAGAAAGTCCGGCTTGTGAGTTCCGGCACCGAGGCGGTTATGAGCGCGATTCGTGTCGCGCGGGGCTTTACGAAACGAGATACGATTCTGAAGTTTGAAGGGTGCTATCACGGTCACAGCGATTATCTGCTGGCGAAGGCCGGGTCCGGTTTGGCCACGTTGGGGATACCTGATTCGCTCGGAGTTCCCGCTGATTTTGCGAAACATACTTTGACCGTTCCGTACAACGATATCCGGGCGGTTCAACAGATCGTCAAAGAACATCGAGATCGTTTGGCCTGCGTGATTCTGGAGCCGATCGCTGCGAATATGGGTGTTGTGCCTCCCGCACCGGAATTCCTTGCGTCACTCCGCAGACTCACGAAAGAGAACGACATCCTCCTGATCTTCGACGAGGTCATTTCCGGCTTTCGTGTCGCCTACGGCGGCGCCCAAACGCTCTACGGGATTACTCCGGATCTGACGGTGCTGGGGAAAATCATCGGCGGCGGATTGCCGGTCGGCGCTTACGGTGGGCGTAAGGAAATTATGAATCTGATCGCGCCCGTGGGGCCGGTCTATCAGGCTGGAACCCTGTCAGGAAATCCATTAGCCGTGTCTGCCGGCATCGAAACGCTCAAGCAGCTCAAAGTCCGCGGGGTCTACAAGAAGCTGGAAGAAAAATCGGTAGCCCTGGCCAAGGGAATAGGCGATGCGGCCAAGAAGGCCGGTGTGCCGCTCACGCAAACCAGAATCGGTTCAATGCTGGGAGCCTTCTTTACTTCAGGCCCGGTAGTGGATTGGGATACGTCCAAACTGTCGGACACGAAACGATACGGACTATTCTTTCACCAGATGTTGGAACAGGGAGTGTATTTGGCCCCCTCTCAATTCGAAGCCGCCTTCCTCTCCACCGTCCATTCAGACCGCGATATCGACTACACGATCAAAGCCACCCATTCCGCCTTCAAAACGCTCTAGGCTCGTCGCTCGTGAAGTGCCGTTCGTATCTTATGAGATACAAATAGGCCCTTTTCGATACAATCCTTGCATTGCAGGCGGATCAAAACAGTTGTCCAGCAAGGCCGCAACGAGCGAGAGGCCGAGGCGTACTTTCTAGTACGTTGAGGCCTTGAGTGAAGTGAGAACGAAGCTGGCGACTGTTTTCATCCGCCTGCTTATTCGTCGTCCTCGTCTTCAGCGTCCAACACCTCCTGCCGTTTCTGCTCTTCCATAGCATTATGCAGCAGCATCCGGACAAACATCGAATAGAGCGAGCCTTTTTCCAGCGTCCCGCCTGGAGGAATGGCAATCTTGCCTTCCTTGATCATCCGATCCATCCAGACCTTTTGATCGGGCGCAATCAAGATCGGAATCTCGATCAGCCCCACACGTCCCATCATGTCCATCTTGCGACCTCCGTGAATCGTATTTCGTGAAGCGTATCTCGTTCTTCGCGCGGGACTCGCGAGAAAAGCGGGACTGCTCGGAAGTGTCATCTTCACGAGTCGCGCCTGTCGCGCACGGCTAGCCCGTCTCGCTCACAATTCACGTGCGACGAGATACGCCGCTATAACAGCATGCGGCTTCTGGTACTGTCAATCAGCCCGCCCAGGCACGGACCGTGCTTTCTCGCGACGATTATGGCACAGGTTCGAACCACGTTTGTCGCACTCATCGCTATCGGATTTTTCCTGCTCTTTTCTCATCAGGTTCCGGCACAACCATCCACAGCTCCACCCTCCTCATTGGAGACAAGAGCCCTGACTCCCGAGTCAACTGAGTCAGAACTTCGCGGTTCTTGCGATCTCTGCCGGAAATTGGAGAAACGGGCAGGGAGCGATCTTCGTCCCCAGCGACGTCATCGTGAGAAAGGATTACGTCCGCACAAGAATCCGAAGGGAACCCATCGCTCTCTGGACCAACTTCTCAAGTCGACATTGCCTCGACGTCCACTCGTACCTCAGGAAGTCAGGGAGCAACAGGGCTCACAACAAGAGGATCAACTGAGTAACTAAGCTGGTTGTTCGACTTGTGGCGGGGACAGGAACGCGACAGGTGTGATATTGTCGAGGTTGCTGGATGAACCTGAGGTTCGAATGGGACTGACGCAAGGCCCTGACGAACCAAGTGAAGCACGGAGTATCGTTCGAAGAGGCCATGACGGTCTTCAACGATCCGTTCGCCCGCCTCTTTGACGACTCGGGTCACTCCGTTGCCGAGTCTCGCGAGATTATCATTGGACTCTCACAGAAGGAGCGGTTCTTCTTACTCGTCTACTTTACGGAACGGGAGGGCAGTGTCCGCATCTTTAGTGCCCGCAAGGCAAGCAAACTGAAGCGTCAAGACTATGAAGAAACCCACCGGGCATAAACGTCGGGAAAAGACGACAGGCGAAATGTGGGCCGAATACCGCTTCGACTATACGAAGGCTAAACCCAATCGGTTTGCTGGTCGCACCAAGAACGGCCGCAAGGCGGATGCGAAGTACAGCAGCGGTCGCAAACGACGCCAGGATAGCAGATCCATCATCAACGCCGAACCCCAAAGAGGCAAGGGCTAAGGTCTGCTTCAATATTCTCAGTGGATGGAGGAACCAGCCGCTGCCAGAAATTCAGAATGTCCCTGTTTTTGGCCCTCTGGTGCACATTCGGCACATGCAAGTAACCCCGAATATGTTTTCAACCGGACACGGTGTGACTGCGACACAGTATTTTGCTTTTGTGGTTGGCGCCAGCTAAAACGGAGTTAGCCCATGGAGGCTCAATATGGACAACAACGCCGGGCCTGAAGGGTTGATTGCTCAGCTACTGGAGGCTGGGTTAGCCGGAAAGCCTGGTATAGGCGGAAAGCCATGGCGCCTGGGGCTATGCCAGCATGTACGCATGTGGGTGAGGCATGGATATAGGTGTGGCTATTGCGATGAGGATCTTTTATCAGATTTGCCCAGGATGATGAGTGCGCAACTCGACCATCTGTTGCCGAAGAAGGAGTATCCAGATCTTCGTGATGCCGAGGACAACTGGGTTCTTGCGTGCTTTCGCTGCAATCAGCTCAAGCGTACTTTTAACCCGTGGAAGTCGCTCCCGGGCTCGGTTGGCTCGCCAACACGTGAAAATATCGCAAGTTACCGGCACGCACTCATCGAAGCATCCTGGAAGAACCTTGAACAGCGGAGAGATGAGCAACGCGCGATGCACCTACGCGTCACCAGCATCTTGGCAATGGGTAATGGTTAGCAACGGCATATTGCTCACGCCGTTTTGCGCCGCAGCTGATGTCGTGCGTTATCCCTCAGTCTCAATCTCTTGAATGCCCTTGAACTCAAAGTCCCGCCGCTAGTTCTGGTACTCTTGCATACTTGGGCTATGTGGTTTGCTGCATCGCAGCTTCCATCGTTCGCTTTCCCATTGCCTTTGCCTCATGGTTTCGCTGCCACTGTCTGCGGTGTTGGCATCCTCTTCCTTTTGGCCGAGACCTATTTGTTTCAGAAGCAAGACCATCAGCAAACCGTGAAGCCCTATCTCACAGGTGGACAGAGCTGATAGCGAATAGTGTATAGCCGAGGATCGGGGAAAGTGTTGTCTGTCGGATAGCGAAGCCGATTCTCAGTCTTGGTAGTCCGATCTCTGACTCCTAGCCATTAGCCATACGCCATGGGCTCTCCTCTTTGCCCGAGCGGCGACCGCCGGGTCACGATTGGCATCCGAAGAGGGCGGTTTTATTGAGCATCCTGCCTGGTGTACTCTTATTAACCCGGACGCACGGTCAATGAAATCCTGGCGCAGCACGTTGCAGCTTTCGGGTTTGCTTGGAAAGATTCTTGGGCGTTGGTCTCGCGAGTCTGGGCGTCAGTGGGGAAGGCGGGGTTGGGAATGGGACGGTATTGGAAATGGATTCTACAATCGATCCCCATTCTGGGGTTTACGTTACTCATGTTGGCTTCGACCGTCACCCCTCGATACGCCCATTCCAATGTGGAAGCCTGGTTCAACTATTTTGGGGTTGAGGATGTCCCTCTGTGGATCGCAACGAAGTCCATCGATTCGTGGGTCCTATGGATTTCCTCCCTGGGCATCGGTGTATGGGGCGCTCACTTATATATGCGAGCGAGTATCTGGAAAGGCAAATTGTCCGTGGTGACCCGCGAAGGAGAACCCTGGGTGGAGAGGAGTCAGGGCATCGATCGGTCGCAGGCCGTGCCCACCAGCGGATCTCTGTACACCTATCGCATCGCATTGGTGAACAGCAAGGATTCTACGCTCAGGAATGTCGAGGTGAAGCTGACCTCGTTAGAGAAGAAGCCGCAGGGTTTCGATGCCACCGGCAGTCATCTTCAGTTGAGACATGACCGGGCCGGAGCCACGAACTGCAATGTTCATGTCACGAAAGACCCGCAGGGGCTGGATGCAGTTTTTGTCGATGTATTCAGGTTATTTGTCGGTTCTGCAGGCGACGCATCCCTGAGTGTTGCGACATTGCCGGAGGAGAGCACTTGTCATATTCCCGTAGACACATATGACGTGAAAATCACGGCGACCAGTGAAAGCGGCGAAATGGCAGTCGCTGACATGACGTTCGTTCCGCATCCTGATCATATCCCTGACTTCAGAGTGCTCAAGATGCGGTCGTTTCCCGGCCGATAAGCCGGCCAGGACACCGGTTTGGACGTTGGGGAAGAAACGGAGCGTCATCAGGCTCCTGTCTGGAGAATAGTGAAGGGAAACCCTCGATAATCCGCTTGGATTTCGACTGCCAACCCTGGCAGGATAGTGGAAGACATTTGGCCGGTATCTCAAGGCAGGTGTCTTGTTATCCGGATTCAGATCATACATAGTTAGACGTTCCAAAACGCATCGGGGTAATAGTCATGACGTCGCAAGCCAACCCACCGTTGAAACCAAAGGGCAAGATTCCCTGGTTCGTCTACTTTGTCGGGGCCATCATCTATACGATTCTTGCCGGTTGGTTGTTCACGCAGTCTGATTCGCCTCTCCTGGCATGGCTTTGCATTATCAGTTCTCCGGTGGGATTCTTCTATGCCTGGAGAGCTTGGAAACAAGATCAATAGCATAGAGATGACGCCTACCAGTGCGTGCGGAAAACCAGACCATTGCGCCGTGATTGCCACCTATGACCTCGGGCTCAGCCCGCTGGATCGGTAGTCGCCATGCCACACGAGGCCACCCTCATTTATAGCGAGTCGCTGTTGCGTCAGGCGGTGTTCGCGTTTTGGCGCCGTTCTGTGGGGCTTGGCTTCATCCTGATGCTTGTTGTTCTCGCAGCGATTCTCGTCGGGATTATTGCACTCGGTGCATCCTTGTGGCTCATTGTGACCCTGGCGGTGATTCTGGCTATCGCAGCGGGGATCGCTGTGGCGCTGTACGTCGGGTACTATCGCAACTCGCTGCGTAAGTTCCGCACGATGGAGAAGCCTCAAGCCACGTTCTGCGCCGATGAGTCCTCCTTCACCATGAGCTCGGACGCAGGTACGACCACGCTGCAGTGGTCCGCCGTCAAAGAGCTGTGGCAGTTCCCGAGTGTATGGCTGTTGTTGTATTCCAAAACACAGTACAGCACGTTACCCCTCGCATGCTTGCCGCCTGAAACGCAGGCCTTCGTACAGGAGCGCGTCCGGGAGGCCGGAGGCAAGGTTGCCGGCTGATCCGTAATTTCGGTGGAGAGATTTGTGCCCGCTCAATTCGAGTTTGGGGTCCATTCTCGTGGGTGATACATGCAGAATCTTCCCGAAGAAGTGACCAGAATAAATGCAATCCTTGCCGAGTTCGCTGCGATCCACGACGCGATCTTTAAGCTCTCCTGGCGCAAGGCGCTCCCAATTCCGGGCCTTTTCAAGCCCACTGATTTTGGAGCGCACTTTAAAGATCTCAGCCGGTTGGCATCAACTCTGGCGACGTTTTCATCAGTATTGAAGGCCGAACCAGGGTCTGTGGAGGGTTCCCACCAATACGCGGGCTCGTTGCTTGAAGCGGTCCAAGCTCTCCGGGAAATCTGCAGGCGGTTCTACGAGAAGAGCCAAGGCAATCTCGGCAAGTATCCGATGGCCGAGTACAACGCCGACCTCAAGACCTATGAAGGCCTTGTGAATAGGTGCCAAGAACTCGGTATCGCGCTCAACCGGAAGATGCGCGATGATAGTGGCACGCCAGAGAGTTGAGCGGGATCGCGCAACCTAGAGGTCGACCCGGTAGAGTAGTTGAGCGAGACTAGTGGGATGAGTTGGTCTGGTATATCTGGACGACTAAATAGACAAGAGAATCAATCGGTTCGCTCACGTTACGCGCTACGGTCTCTGGCGGGTTTGTCAGAATCCTTTTCGGGCTCGTTATCCTCAGATGAGAGGGCCGCGAGGCGCTGAGAGTCTAGTTTCCTCCGTTCCTTCCCGGTTTTTGCCATCGGGTTTTCCAGGAAGAATTTCCAGGCAAAGTAGACGATTGCGACCCATATGCCGATGATGATGGTCCAGCTGATTATCTGTATCAAGCCGAACTCTGGCCCAGTCCATGTGGTCATTTAGCGACTCCTTGCAGGGGAAAATTTTAGCATGGTCACAATCGCCTTGTCGAGGCGCTTGACCTTGCCGTTCCCGTCGACTGTTGCCAGTCTTGCCGATCCTTCGACGACCACACGGCCACGGGTTTTTTCTTTCACCACATGGGTAAACGTTAAGGAGGCGGATCGCAAATCCTTGACGGAGGTCTCGACCAACAAGGTCTCGCCATACCGAGCGGGCGAGCTATAATCCACTTCTGCATGCACCACAACGAATACCGTACCTTCTTTCATGAGCCCGGCCACCGACAGCCCTCGCTCTTCCAGATACTG
Organism: Nitrospira sp. CG24E; assembly: GCA_002869895.2. GTDB lineage: Bacteria > Nitrospirota > Nitrospiria > Nitrospirales > Nitrospiraceae > Palsa-1315. The sequence continues at coordinate 208,553 of NEWP02000014.1, forward strand.
GGTCCGTGCCCGTTCGAAATACTTGAGGTAGTTCGCGTAGTACACCATCCCGCCGCAATCCGTGTCTTCGTAGTAGATCTGAATTTCCATGGTATCTCGTCAGAGCCGTTTGATGAGGTTTCTGAGCAGCTTCGGCTTCTGGTCAAACGGCTCTAAAATGTTGTCCCGTACATTTTCCGCATGAACCCCTGATATACGTTGAGCACTATTTCTCTCTCCAGTTTCCAACTCTGGATATCGAGAAAGTTTCGCACTTTATCTATTTCGTCTCGGTGATGTTTTTTGAAACGACATACGTTTCATGAACGACGCTTCACTAGACGTTCAGTATCGGAAACTTCGGCAACGATGTTTCGCTGACGCCGGACAATTTGACGACCACTTCGTAGAGCTGCTGCACCCGCTCGGCTTTGACCGGTTCGAACCCGTGGCCAAGAACTGCATGGTTGGCTGCGTCGAGCAGCGGTTTCATCGTCGGCCATTCGCGTAAGAAGACTTGGCCCATCTGGTCACCCAATCCGGCCAGAGTGCGAAACTGCGCCTGAAAGGACAGCTTGTACTTGCCGTCCAGATCTTCCAACCAACAGGATCGGCAGGTTTCCCGTAGCGCCTGCGGCAACTGTTCCGGCAGTACATCCCAGGTCTTGATCTGGTGCTGCTTGAACAATTGTCGTTGGGCGAAGGCTTCGAGCGCGCGAACGAGCGAGACCATCGCGGCTTCCGAATCCTGCGAGCCATGCAGTCGTCGACCGGCATGGGCCAGCAGGTCGGGAGCCTGCATCTCTTTTACTGGGGCAGGATCGAGGACAAGTTTTTCCAAGAACCCCGCGTTGGCTTTAATCGACGGCAGCAGCGAGGTGAGTCCTGGCGGTCCGCCCCACAGGGAGGCCATCTCGAAGGCCTTCACGGCACCTTTCAGTTTCTCCCAGGCTTGACGATAATGAAATCGTTCCCAGAGGTCGTAGCCATCGGCCAGATCAGCGAAAGCCCGATAGAGCGGTTTCTGCCCTCCGCTCACCCTTGCTTCGACATCGCGAAACAGCTTAGCCGCTGCGGCAAACAATCTCCGGTTGAACAGTTCACAGCCCTCGCGGCGTGAGACGGATGCCGCCTCATCCCAAGGATTCCCCTGCGTCCAGATGAACGGCTGCCCGGCAAGATCGATCCTGTCGTCCTCCTGTCCTTCGTGCGCCGGGACGAGCGACACGATTCGCGAACTGAGAGATCGTGTCGTCAACGTCAGCGCGCCTGCCATGGCCGGCGTCGCTCCAGTCACATCGACGATGAGCTCGCCTGGCTGCACCTCCCATGTATGCAACATGGCCGGAAGTGTTTTGGCAAGCATCTGGTAGCAACTAACAAAATCGCCGATCTCTGCCAGCACCACCCAATCCCACCGTCTGGGCATGTGCTCGATCTTCGGCTGGACTTCGGATTCCACAAGCGATTTCGCCCCTTCCGGCAACACGAAGCAGAGCGAATCCGGCTGCAAACGATTAATCGAGTAGACTGCCGCCGAGGTATGGTCGGTGAGGGCGATCACTAGGGCTTTGACTGGTTGGTCCTGCGCCATAATGCGCGGACTATAACATAGGATGGCGTAAAAACTTTCGGGCTTTGCTCGCAGCAGTCGTGAAACGTGAAACGAGAGCGAAGGCAAGGAGTTACAGCTTCCCGGGTGGTCGATTTATGGTGGAAGAGCCTGTATTCTGCTTGACGGTCTCAGGAAAGGCGCTTAGACTTTTGTTACTATCTTCAATCCCTCGCAGTTCCTTCGAATACTGAATGAGGTTCCCCGATGATTTGGTGGTATTGGATGCTCCTCGGCATTGTGCTGCTGGGCGTCGAAATGGTCACGCCAGGGGGTTTCTACATTCTTTTTTTTGGGCTGGCGGCACTGATTATTGGAGGTCTGAGCGGCCTGGGGTTTGCCCAGGCGGAGTGGCTCCAGTGGCTGTTGTTTTCCGGACTCTCGATTCTCTCACTCCTGGTTTTTCGAGGGCCGTTATTGGTTTGGATTAAAATCAAGGATAAGGAGATGCCGATCGTGGACTCGATGGTGGGTGAAAGCGCAATTCTGCTCGAAGACCTGGTGCCAGGCGGTACGGGCAAGGCGGAACTGCACGGCACCACATGGACCGTGCATAATGCCGGGCAGGCTCCCATGAAAAAGAACCAACGGTGCAAGGTTGAACGGGTTGAGGGGCTAGCCCTATGGATTGCAGCAGAATGAGTGAGGACCCTATGGAAAGTGAACGGCTATGGAAGAGGTAACCATGAGCGGCGGACTTTTTGTGGTGTTGTTGCTGGCCTTGCTGGTGCTGGTGGTGATTGCCAAGACCGCGGTGGTCGTACCCCAGCAAAGCGCCTACGTGGTCGAGCGGCTCGGCAAGTATGCAGCCACGTTGGATGCGGGGTTTCATATTCTGGTCCCCTTCATCGACCGCATCCGCTACAAACATTCGCTCAAAGAAACGGCCATCGACATTCCCGAACAGGTCTGTATCACGCGGGATAATGTGCAGGTGTCGGTGGACGGGATCTTGTATCTCAAGGTCTTGAACCCCCAGCGCGCCTCGTACGGCATCAGCGACTATAATTTTGCCCTGATTCAACTTGGACAGACCACGTTACGGAGCGAGATCGGCAAGATCGAACTCGATCGGACGTTCGAAGAACGGACCAACATCAATATCCAGGTAGTGAACGAACTCGACAAAGCCTCGGATCCTTGGGGAGTCAAGGTTTTGCGCTATGAGATCAAGAACATCACCCCGCCGAAGGGCGTGCTGGACGCGATGGAAAAGCAGATGCGGGCGGAACGGGAAAAACGCGCGGTGATTCTTACGTCCGAGGGTGAGCGAGATGCGGCTATCAATCAGGCCGAAGGGGAGAAACAACAGGTCATCAAAGCCTCCGAAGCCAAGAAACAGCAGCAGATCAATGAGGCGGAGGGAGCGGCCGCAGCGATCCTCGCCATTGCCCAGGCCACTGCGCAGGGCTTGCACAAGGTTGCGGAGACCATCCAAATGCCGGGAGGTCAGGAAGCGGTCCAGTTGCGGGTAGCAGAGCAGTACATCACGAAGTTTGGCGAGTTGGCCAAAACAACCAACACCCTCATCCTGCCGGCGACGGTTTCCGATGTCGGCTCCATGATTGCCTTGGCCATGAACGCGATCCGGCAGACCTCGGTTGCTCCTCTTCAAAAGTCTTAGCCTGCAAATCACGTTTGACAGGTGACAGCAGGTTGCCTAGAATCGCTTCCCATGAAAGAGCACGTTCTCAATGTGTTTGCCGAAAGCGCAGCCGTCAAACAACATTTCGCGCGTGAGCATGCCGATCGTATTGTGCAGGTCGCGAGGCTGATTGCTGAGGCCTTTCGCAACGGACATAAAGTACTGCTCTTCGGCAACGGAGGCAGTGCCACGGATGCGGCCCATCTCGCAGCCGAGTTCGTCGGCCGCTACAAGCGTGAGCGAGCCCCACTTCCGGCCCTCGCCCTCGCCACCGACATCGCCGCCATTACTTGCATCGCCAACGACTATGGGTTTGAAGAACTCTTTGCTCGACAGGTCCAAGCCCATGGCCAGAAAGGCGATGTCGCCATAGCCATCAGCACCAGCGGCAATTCACCCAACGTGCTGAAAGGCGTGGAGGCCGCGCAAGCCTGTGGCCTCACCACCATCGGCTGGACCGGTGGGACCGGCGGAAAACTCGCCGGCTTGGTGGAATATCCGTTCGTCGTGCCTTCAACGGTTACGGCCCGCATTCAAGAAAGCCATATCACACTCGGCCATGTCCTGTGTGAGCTCATTGAGGAACAGCTCCTTGCCAAAGCCTCCTGACCGGCAGCGGCCCCCTGTCACGACTCCAAGCCTGATCCCGCCGATCAATGTGACGGATCTCACGACCTATCCGCTCAAAAAACGGTACAGCAAGGTCCGCGTGTCCGACTTTGCGAAGCCCTGGCGCCGCGGAGATAGCTTCAGCCAATTCTATCGCTCGCTGCCGGATATCCTCGGCGTGAAAACGCTGCGCGCCGTGGCCAAAGCCATCGCGAAGGCCCATCGCAAAGGCCGACCGGTCATTGTCGGCATCGGCGCACATGTCATCAAAGTCGGATTAAGCCCGATTCTTGTGGACCTCATGCAACAAGGGATCCTCTCCGCTGTGGCCATGAATGGGGCAGGCATTATTCATGATTTCGAATTGGCCCTCATGGGGCACACGTCTGAGGAAGTCGACGCGGAGATCGACGAGGGACGCTTCGGGATGGCGGAAGAAACCGGCCGCATGTTGAACGAGGCGATCATCCGTGGGGCCGATGATCGCGAGGGGCTCGGCGAATCCATCGGTCACTATATCAACAGGCGTCAGGGGCAGTTCCCCCATCGCGAGACGAGCATCCTGGCGACTGGAGCGAAGCTCGGTATTCCTGTGACCGTACATGTCGCCATCGGGACCGACATTATCCATATGCATCCTGCCGCGGACGGAGCTGCCATTGGAGCGACGTCGCTGTTGGATTTCCGGCGGCTTGCGGCTGTCGTATCGGAGATGGAGGGGGGCGTGTATCTCAACCTTGGCTCTGCTGTCGTATTGCCGGAGGTCTTCCTCAAAACAGTGTCGTTAGGGCGCAACCTGGGTCACGATTTGACCAACATTACGACCGTCGACATGGACTTCTTGGCCCATTACCGTCCCCTCACCAATGTCGTGCGTCGGCCGACCCAGAAGGGCGGGAAGGGTTACTCCCTGATCGGCCACCACGAAATCATGGTGCCGCTGCTCGCAGCCTCGGTCTACGAAGAATTGGGGTGATCCCCTTCGCATGTCTCTAACGCAATCTCCTCCAGTGACCTCGCAGCATCTAGCCCAGGTGTGGAGCGGACTCAATGACCGCTATTTTTCAGGCCTGCTGTCTCCGATCGATCTCGTCTGGAGCCATCGACTGACCTCCTCAGTCGGCATGTTCGTGAGCCGTCGAGGGCCTCGGCCACGGCGGAACCAGGAGGGGACTCGCCTTCCGACCAAGCGCGAAATTCGCCTCTCCCTTCCCTTGCTTCAGCAGGTCGTCCAAGCGAGCGAGTATGGCGAACAGGAAATCATGAATACGCTGGCGCACGAAATGATTCATCAATGGCAATACGATATCCTGAAGCGGCGGCCAAACCATGGAGCGAGCTTTCTCCGAAAGATGACCGAGATGAATCGAGACGGCGCTCTCGCAATCACCATCTACCATTCCCTACAGAAGGAAGTCCTGGCTCTCACACAATTCGCCTGGCGTTGTCGGCAATGCGGCCGAGTATACCGACGCCAGCGACGAACGATTGAACCACGTCGCCACCATTGCGGTATCTGTCGAGGATTGTTCGGCGGCGACACCTTGTATGTTCCCCTGGAACGACTCGACCACGTGCAACGGTACAGCGGGGCGGACGGCCATGCGCCGCGCCTGGAACGGCTTGGCGGCGCCAATTGGGCCAAGACCACGGCACGTGTGAAGAAGGACATCGAGGAAATGGCTCACGAGCTGGTCGATCTATACGCCAACCGCGAGCTCGTGACACGTCATGCCTACGGATTCGACAGCACGATGTACCACGAATTCGAAGCGGCCTTCGAGTACGAAGAAACAGACGATCAACTCAAAGCGATCCAAGACATTACGCACGACATGGAGTCCAGTAAACCGATGGACCGATTGGTCTGTGGCGACGTCGGGTACGGAAAAACGGAAGTGGCAATGCGCGCAGCCTTCAAGGCCGTGGAAGCCAATCGCCAAGTCGCGGTGCTCGTCCCTACAACCCTGTTGGCCCACCAACACTACGACAACTTCTCCGAACGGTTTGCGCCGTTCCCCGCTCGCGTGGCTCTGCTTTCACGATTCCAATCGCCGAAGGAAGCTAAAGCCATTCTCAAAGACGTGGCATCCGGCGCCGTCGATGTGCTGATCGGTACGCATCGGCTCATCCAAAAGGATGTCGTATTCCGCGACCTGGGGATTGTGATTATCGACGAAGAACAGTGGTTCGGCGTCAAACATAAAGAACGATTGAAACAGCTCCGCACCCAAGTCGATGTCTTGACGCTGACAGCCACTCCGATTCCTCGGACCTTACAGATGGCCATGGCGAGTGTGCGGGATCTCTCGATCATCGAAACCCCTCCGGCCGGCCGCCTCTCCATTCGCACGCAGGTCGTCAGATCGAACGACAGGCTCATCCGAGAGGCGATGTTGCGCGAACTGGGGCGTGGAGGACAGATCTACTTCGTCCACAACCGGGTCGAAACGATGGAAAAGACGGGAGCCTGGCTCCAGCAACTGGTGCCTGAAGCGCGCATCGTAATGGCCCATGGGCAGATGAACGCCAAACCGCTCGAAGCCGTAATGCTGAAGTTCTTTCGCCGTGAAGCAGACGTGCTGATCGCCTCGGCCATTATTCAATCGGGCATCGACGTCCCCCATGCCAATACGATCTTCGTCAATCGCGCCGACATGTTCGGCCTCGCGCAGTTGTACCAGTTACGCGGGCGGGTAGGGAGAAGCGGCGACCAGGCCTACGCCTATTTCCTGGTCCCGAATGAGGGACGGTTAAGTGAAGATGCGCAGAAGCGCCTCACCGCCATTCAGCAATTCACCGAGCTAGGGGCCGGTTTCCGTATCGCAGCGGCTGATATGGAAATTCGAGGCGCCGGCAATCTCCTCGGTAAACAGCAGTCGGGGCATATCGCGGCCATTGGACTTGATCTGTACATGCAGATGGTGGAGCAGGCCGTTCAGCGTCTTAGGGGCCAGGTGGTGGAAGAAGAGCCGGACCCGACCCTTCGGCTCAACGTCTCTGCCTTTATTCCCGATGAATATGTCGCCGATCCACATCAGCGGCTCTCTTGTTATAAGCGACTCTCCTCCTGCACCCAAGTCGGAGACCTAGCCTTACTCCACGGCGAAATTCAGGATCGCTATGGGTTGGCTCCGGACTCCGTCGAGCGGCTGTTCGAAGTGATGCAGGTCCGACTCCAGGCCAAGGCCTTGCGCTTGATCTCGATCGAGCTCAAAACCCATTCTGTCGTCGTCACACTCGACGCCAAGAGCCGGGTTTCAAGCCAGGCGATTCACCGGACGATGGACCGGTACAAGAAGCGGATGTGTTTCCTGTCTCCGCTGTCGTTCGAGCTCCAGATGCCGCATCAGGACTGGCCTTCCATCTTTCGAGAACTCACCGCAACCTTGCAAAGCCTCGGAGGCTGTGATACCAACACAACAATAGTTCCACCACCATCTCGCTAACAGGGTCTCGCACGCCTATGACTCGAACATCGAACGGATCCGTGAGCGGCGGCGCTGTCCGCCTCGTCTCTCTGCTCGTCGGCGCCCTCGGCGGTAGCCTCCTGCTGCTTACCGGTTGTTCTCCGCCGCCGGAGGAAGGGGTGCTGGCCCTCGTCAACGGCCGGCAGGTTACCCAGACAGAATTCGACACGCGCTGGGGAGAGTTGGCCGAGGCCACGAGGGCACGGTATGAGAAAGACGGGGGAAAGCGCCTCTTCCTCGACGAGCTCATCACCCGCGAACTGCTGATGCAGGAAGCGCGCAAGCTGGGACTCGACCAGAACGATGCCATCAGGGATCGCGCCCAACGCTACAAGGAACAACTGATTCTCGACGAGCTCCTGAAGGATCGGATCAAGGCCAAGGTCGAGCTCTCGCAGGAGGAGTTGGATGCGTTCTACGAGAAGCATGCCCATGAACTCTTGACGCCGTTGAAAGTACAGGTCTGGCAGATGCTGCTGCCGAATATTTCTGCCGCGAAAGATCTTGAGCATCAGATCAATCAGGGAGGAGACTTTGCCAAGTTTGCGCAGCGCTATTCCATCGACGGCAAGACGAAAGCGAAAGGGGGCGATCTCGGTCCCTATCACAATGGACTGGTCGTTCCGGAAGTCGACGCAGTGGTGCATACCCTCAAGCCCGACATGGTCAGCGCGCCGATCAAGACGGACGTCGGCTATTACCTCGTTAAGATCACGGCGCTCGACAAGGAAATTATTCAGGCGGACGTGGCAGTGCGGGAGCGCCTTCGACAGGAGCTGCTCAATGAGAAGCGCCGAAGGCGTTTTGACGGTGTGATTGCCGATATCCGCGCGAAGGCGGTCATTCGTCTTGCCGACGCGTCCCGCTATCTTGCCGACGATGTCAGCAAACGCTGAATCGTCACGAATCGAAATTCCCTCTAATTCTGACTCCGCAACTCCTACACAATTCGTGTACAATCCCTCGGACTGTCGCCGACCGGCCCATCCCCAACGGCTGGTGGCGAACTCCATGATTGCAATCTGTCCGTTCATCACGATGGCACCAGACTGGCTGAGATACAGCGTCTTTTTCGCGCTCGGACTGATCGCTCAGGCGTCTCTTCTTTCGGCCGCGCAGGTGGAGGATGGGATCGTCGCGATCGTCAATTCGGATCTCATCATGCTGTCTGAGATGAAACGGGAACTCGCTTCGGAGCGAGAGAAGATTCAGAAAGAATATCGCGGCGACGGTCTCGCGCGTCGGCTCAAGACGGCGGAATATATGGGGCTCACCTTGATGATCGAGCGTAAGTTGCAGCTTCAAGCAGCCAAGGCACGAGGCATCACCGTCACCGATGAGGAGGTTCAGCAAGCGGCTAAGCAGATGAAGCAACAGGGGAGAGCGATCGACGAGACGAACCAAGCAGACATGAAAAACATCAGAGAACAGCTGACGCTGCTCAGGATCGCCGATCGCGACGTACGGAGCGGGGTGATGGTCGCAGACTCAGACCTGAAACGATACTTGCGGAGGGCGTCTTGGTTTGGTGCGGCAGGGAGAGCTTTTACCGGGGATCGAGCGTGCTATCGGAAACCTGGTACCGGGAGGCATCTCGGATATGATCGAGACCTCGGAAGGCTTTCATATCGTGCGGTTGGAGGACAAGAAGCCCAAACAGTTTCGTCCCTTTGAGGCAGTTCGCACTGAAATCCAAGGTCTCGTCTTTGAGCAGAAAAGCGAGGATGCTTACCAAACCTGGTTGACGGAACTCAAGAACAAGGCCTACATCGAGATCAAGTTCGAATCCGCTCTTTCAGGGCCGCCCACAACCGCTCCCGCCCCTCGCCCGTTACCGACGAGTAAGCAATAATTCCTTCGCTCTCCACCAATCCAAGACCTTCTTGTAGCCTGCGAAGTGCGCCGAACCGCTCGCTCATCTTTAACTTATCCACTTTCGTGGCGACCACGATGGGGGGACGTCCAACGGACAAGAGCCATGCGATCGTCTCACTGTCTTGCTCACTCAGCACTCGACTTTCCACCAATACCACTATGGCGCGCAACTGTTCACTCCCGTCGAGATACTGTTCAATCAATGGCGCCCACTGAGCCCGCAGCGCTTTCGATACCTTCGCATATCCGTATCCCGGCAAGTCCACCACCACGAATCGCGCCAACCCAGGATCGTCGCTGGTGATCCGAAAGAGGTTGACCAAGCGGGTTTTCCCGGGCGTGCGGCTGACCTTGGCCAGCCCTTTGCGCTGTAAGAGAGAGTTGATGAGAGAGGATTTTCCGACGTTCGACCGTCCGATGAAGGCGATTTCCGGGAGGTCACCTTTCAGAAACTGTTCTGGCCCCGCACAACTTCTGATAAACTCTGCCGTGAGGATTCTCATGCTGCTGTCATCCACCTATTCGGGCATCATGCTATTGAGGTACAGATTTATCGCCTCTGTGATACGCAGCCTCTGATGCGGAAGTCAATCGGACAGGCCAGATCCCGCGTGAGGGGCTTTCTGCTCATCGGTCTCTGCCTTTCGGTCGGGGCGGTCCTCTTCCTATGGTTGATTCTGATGCCGGATGTGTCGGCTTTACGCACTGCCAATCCGGCTGCGACGGCTCTGATGGAAGCGCGACAGGCTCAAGCTGAGGCACAAGGCCGCTCTGTCGGACGACAATGGAAATGGGTGCCGCTCTCACGGATTTCTCCCTATCTCCGTCAGGCGGTTGTGGCGGCAGAAGATGCGTCGTTTTTCACCCATGAAGGATTCGACTGGGAAGGGATCAAGGATGCGGCCCTGTATAATCTCGAAGTGGGCGAATTCAAACGTGGGGGGAGCACCATTACGCAACAGCTGGCCAAAAACCTCTATTTGTCATCGGAGCGGTCCCTGTTTCGCAAGGCGAGGGAAATCCTGATTACTCGCTCCCTCGAACAGCACCTTACGAAAGAGCGTATTCTCGAGCTGTATCTCAACATCGCTGAGTGGGGGCAGGGGGTCTATGGCGCTGAGGCTGCAGCCCGGCATCATTTTAAGAAACCCTCGCGTGATCTGACAGCCGACGAAGCGGCATGGCTGGCTGCCATGTTGCCGTCGCCCCGCCGATACGATCCGCTACGAAAAACGTCCTTCTTGACCCGTCGCCACGAACGTATCCTCCGCCTCATCGATCGAGAACCGACCCTTTCGGCACCAAGCGAGAGTGAGTAGGGCCGACAAGGGCTACGATTCTGCGGGATGCTCAGAAGAGTCGCCGACTTCACCGCTCGCTCGTTCATCGAAGATCGCCGACTCATGGGTGTAGTGTTTGAACTCGAGGCGGTTTCCGGAGGGATCTTCGAGAAAGAAGGTATGGTGTTCAATGCGTGTCTCTGGGAACCGAACGCGGGGCTGTTGATAGAAGGTCAACTTGTTCGCTTGGGCCTGTTCCAAGAGCTGTTGCCACAAGAATTTTGACAGAAATACCAAGCCGAAATGGTGAGGATAGATGCCTTGTTGCGGCGGCCGGGGCTCCGTTGTCAGATGGGCCACGAGCTGGTGCCCCGCAAGTCCGAGCATGACAGCCTGGCGTGATTCGCGGCCCAACGTGCAACCAAGTCCATCGACATAGAAACGCTTAGCTGCTGCAACATCGTGCGTGGGAAAGGCTAAGTGAAAGACTGTATCCTTCATGGCGATTATCCTTGGATGGTGAACCGTCCGGTCTGGCTCCATCGACCGATAGCTCTATGGAGTATGTCATGAGCGAGAGGCGCTTCTGCAGCTTAGTCTTGTTTTGGGGTGTCCTTCAAGTCGACCTGCCTTACCAGACAAAAGACGCGGAATGTGCTTAGACATTCCGCGTCTTTTGTTACTGTCCGCGACTTCCTGATGCTTACCGGTGGCGATCGGTTCGTTGTGGATGGCTACCAGATGCCTCCTGTCGGTCTGCTCTCCGATTCTGACGGTCTGCCCTCAGGTCGTATCGATCCTGTTGCTTCTCCCGTCTATCCACGCGAAAATCGTGACGGTCTCCACGCTGATCCAGGCGGTCGGCTCGTAAAATACGCCGATCGCTTTGTAGATCTTGGCGGCCATGACGAAGGGCTTCTTCGTCTTGCCGTATATCCTGTCGATCAGCTCGGATGTCGCGATTGTCTTGCTGAAGGGTGCGGTGCTCTCCACGCAGGTCTTGCCGATCCTGTTGCAGATCCAACGGATCTTGTCCTACATTTTGAGGATATTGGCTAGTATCTCCCTCTGGGAAGTCGCTCTGAGCAAAGATTGGACCGCCACTCATGACCGTCACCGCCATGCTCAACTGTAGAATTTTTCGAAAGGACATGGTTGCTCCTCTCATTGAACGATGAACAGCGACAGCTCTCTCCTCTCGATGCTGGTGAGAGCTTACTTGGCCCTTAAAGCGCACCACAAACACAATAAGCCGCCAAACACCATGCTCGCTACCACCACGGTAATACTGCCGACCATCCACAGCATGAATAGTTCATAGAGCAACATGGCGCATACCCTTTCTCAGTGTAGCAAACGCTCCAATTCCTACAGTAATTAATGTTAACATGAGATCACCTTTTCTATAGATTTCAACTACTTTGAAGCATGCGGTTACGGGGGCTTCTGTTCATCTAGGGGGGCGCTTCATGAGGGGAAAGTGAGGTGGCCACGACATAATGGATCCGGACAAGACTCAGCAAGCCTGCGCTCCAACTCCTCGGAGTCAGATAGCCAGCAATCATCCGATTCTGGAGATTCATTGCATCATCATCTTTCTCAGCCCTTGCGTCTGCCTTCATCACCCTCCTAGAATACAGTGCTGCTGTTGCGAGATTCCCTATGCCTGCTGTCCTTCAACCCTTCCGACTCAATCATCCTCGTGCGCATGTCGCTGAGACCGCATTTCCTGCTCTCTGCCTCTTTACCGATAACGAGAGCGATATTATCGATGATATCTTGGTGTCGCTCAATAAGAATAGATTGGCTGTACACCGGTCGATAATCTTGCTTGAACGGTTGGGTGGAATTGGTGGGATTATAGAGATGGGATAGCAGTTGGCGAAAGGGCCGGCGTACTGAATGAACCATGCGTTTCCTGTTCACGCACTCCTCCTCGCTCTCCTGCTGCAGGTAGGTTTTCAACCCCTGGTTCACGCTTCCTCCGAGACAGATAGGCTCCTGCGCTATCCAGCCATTGTTTCTCCTGGTGCCATCTTTGGTCGAACAGCGTCAGGAGTATTTTTAGGCTCGCCAACCGTCGCGTATCTGGTCACAGCCCGACATGTGCTTATGAACGATACGAAGGCATTGGTCAAGCCATTCGAGTTGGTTCGGGGAAATGCTTCCAACCCAGATGAAGATCGGGGCTACGTGCTGGAGCTGGATCTCGATCTGCTTCAACGGTCCGGTAATTGGAAAGAGGATCTTGAACACGATGTCCTCGTGGTGAGATTTATGTGGGACTCAAAACTCACAGAAGGGGTTCGGGTAAAGTATGAGCCTCCATCAGGGCCAGCAATGGTGGCTTTTCCTTCTGTGCTGCGCTTGCATGACATCGCCTTGCAGCAGTCCGTATACCTCGCTGGATATCGAGTTTCACTTATTCCAAGAGGCGCGGAGACTTCCGAACTGAATGTTCCAAAGATCCGGGAGGGAAAGACGCTTCTCAAGAATGAGGAGAAAGGCCAGATTGTTTCCGACTACCTTGCGGTTGGCGGCGACAGCGGCGCGCCAGTGTTCATGTTCGCACGTGGCGGTGCCGCCAAGTTAATCGGCATACACATCGGTCGACAAGATTGCAGTACCCCTGAAGGTCCAATGAAATGTGCGATTGCGACTCCGATGAATTATATCTTCTTGCTCATCTCGTCATTCAAGTAGCGCCAGCATAGAGTCTCCGGCAGGAAGCTGAGAAATCAGCCGGGCAGGAAAATGTTAAGGTCAAGGTTGAGGCTAGGCCTGAGAAAGCAAGAGGCCAATAGACGGTTGACCTTAACCTTGACCTCAGCCTTCTTTAGAGCTACGGATTTGCCCGAGGAATAGGTGTCCTGAAAAGCGGGAGCTGTCAGTTGAGGAGGAGATTGCGAGCCTGTCGATACGCCGGATCTCTCATGCGGTCCAGATCGGACCGTACGAACCCCAGCCCGGTGACGCAGAGTTCGAAGTTATCCGAGAGTTTTCTGAAGAGAGGAGGCTCTTCCTGTGAAGGACTATCAGCCATTTGCGCGACGATCCCGTACGAACGCTTTCCCGTCTTCATATAGTCCACGAGGAAATCCTTGTGATAGATCAATCCCGCTGTCTTGAGGCGGCGAAGGTATTCCGGAAAGAGTCCTGCCATGAAGAGGGTGAAGTCGCCGATGTGTCGATGTACGTCTCGTTCACGATCCATCGATTGAGCTTCGAGCAATACTTCCGATTCGAACAAGAGGTCCACGACCGTATCGACCGGCCGGTCTTCTCGATTTTTAATTTTGTACAGTTGGTCGGTGTGGGTAAATTCGACGAGCAGATTGGTGACGTAGCCGGTGACGTTAGGGTCAGGCCACCCGAGATGTTCTGTAAAGCTTTTCTCGGTCAGGGTACCGAACAGCTGACGGAGCGGATGTCGTGGTGGAACTTGCGTTCCCATATCCATCTCCCACATATTTGGAAACCGTGTGGATTCAGTATAGCAGATAGCTGTCGATGCACCGCTCCAACCCTATGAGCAATGTATCGGTCTTTGCATCATAGACTTGAGCATAGGCCCGAGTCACAGAGTCCGCAAGAGTACGAAAGTAGTGGTTCAGCCGGCCACTCTCGTCGCATGTGACCCGTCTGTTTCATTTTGTTTATTTGGCTTGGCCGGTTTAGTTGTTCGCCCTGTCAGCCAAATACAGGAGACGAACCTAATGGGGTCTTCTGAGTTGGCAGGTTTGCGTCACGGCCGATTAGCTCCCACTACGGCTATCGATGACAAAGGTCACCGGTCCGTCGTTCAGCAACTCGACCTGCATGTCCGCGGCAAAGACTCCGGTTTCAACTGGAATCCCTTGTGCCCGCAAGTCGATGGCCACTGCTTCATAGAGACGCTTGGCTTCGTCAGGAGGCGCCGCCTCATCGAAGCTCGGGCGACGGCCCTTTGATGTCCGTCCGAGAAGTGTGAACTGGGAAACCAGCAAAACCGATCCCCCGGTATCCGCCGGCGAGCGGTTCATCTTTCCTTGCACATCGGAAAAGATCCGAAGTGTACGAATTTTGTCGATCAGATATCGGCTATCTATTTCTCCATCGCCCTTTGCCACGCCCAGCAAGACCAGGAGGCCTGGTCCGATTTGCCCCACGGTTTGGCCTTCAATGTGAACCGCCGCTCTAGTGACCCGCTGAATGACGGCCTTCACCGGTTATTGCCGTCTCGATCGGAGTTCCGCCAGAGTTCCTTCGAGTGTGAGCAGTTTTCGTTTCGTAGGCAGGCCACCAGAGAATCCGCCGAGCGACGCATCATGGGCCACAATCCGATGACAAGGGATTACGATCGGTATGGGATTTGCCCCTACGGCATTGCCGACAGCACGGGCATACTGTTTGCCCCCAACACGGATAGCCACCCATCGATAGGATCGAAGCCGGCCGTAGGAGATACGCCGAAGGACCTGCCAAACCTTCTGCTGAAACATCGTCCCTTGTGAGATATCAAGCGGTAGATCGAATGACCTTCTCGTCCCGGCCAGATAGCTGGCTAATTGTGTCTGCGCCTTTTGTAATCGTGACGACTTCTGATTTTTGACCAGTTTGGCTTCGGATAATCCAAGCTCTGACAGCACGGCCTGGCGCGACGCCTTCGGCAACACCAGCGCGTCGATCCCCTTTGTCCTTTCGGAGATGCCTATCCAACCCCATCGTGATTTGAAGATGATCGCTTGTCTCATTCGTGATCTCAGTGATCGGTGATGCGGCCTAGTTTCTTCTTCACCATCCCCCATACAAGATTGAGTTCTTCTGATCGCAACAGGGCGTGGATCCCCAGATATCCAATGGCGCTCAATCCAATCGCCATACAAAGCATGATCGATTTCTCGACCCACTCACCTGGCTGTGTCCAGATCTGTGCCGCTGCCACCCAGGCGCAGACTGCGATCAATGGCACGGATGCGACCAACGCACGTAACGACGATCGTCCGACAGAGCCCCACGCCACACCTCCCAACCGACGGTGCAGCACCACGACTAAGATGCCTCCATTGATCATCGCTGCCAGGGCTGTCGCCAAGGCCAAGCCGGCTGCGCCAAGAGATGACATCAGTAGAAGCGAAAAAATGAGGTTCGCTGCGACGGCAATGGCCGCAGTGATGGCCGGCGTACGCGTATCTTGCAAGGAGTAGAAAGCCGAGACAATGATGCGCACGCCTCCGAAGGCCCAGAGACCGACAGAATAACAGAGGACAGCGACTGCGGTCTCGGCCGTGTCATGTGCGGTAAAGGTTCCATGCTCGAAGAATAGATGGACGATTGGCTGACGCAGGAGGATCAAGCCCAACATGGCCGGCAGGATAATAAACAGAATCATGCGAAGGCCGAATCCCAGCGTCGCCCGTAATTCATCCAGCGACCCGCGCGCGGCCTGTGCCGAGAGCGTCGGTAAAATGGCTGTGGCCAGTGCAACGCCGAAGATGCCGAGGGGAAACTGGATCAGGCGCATGCCGTAAAACAGATAGGTCGGTCCACCGGCGAAAAAAGAGGCGAGGATCGTGCTGACGGTAATATTGATCTGCGTCACGGAGAGACCGAGGAGCGATGGCATCATCAGTGTGCCGATTCGCCGCACGCCTGGGTGGCCTGGCTGAAACCGGAATCCGAACAGCATGCCGCGCGCACTCAAGCCGGGCAATTGCATGAGGAACTGTGCCAGGCCTCCCGCCACGACCCCAATGGCGACACCGAGGATCGGCTCGGACATCATCGGCGACAAGAATAGGGCGCAGCCGATGATAAATACGTTAAAGAATACCGGCGAGAATGCCGGCGCCGCGAAGGCGCGCATGGAATTCAGGATACCCATTGCCAATGCAGCTAGGCTGATAAAAATCAGGTAGGGGAACATGATCTGCGTGAGCAACGTCGTCATGCCCAGCTTGGCTGGATCGTCATGAAACCCTGGCGCCAGGAGCCAGACGATCCCTGACGCGACGAGTATACCCGCGATGGTGACACCGATCACGATCGTCAGCAGTGTGGTGAAGACGGCGCTCGCCAGTTCCCAAGCATCTCGTTTAGACTTAAGCGTCTGATATTCCGCGAAGACGGGGATGAAGGCAGACGACATCGATCCTTCCGCAAATAACTCACGCAGCAAGTTGGGGACACGGTAGGCGACAAAGAAGGCATCGGCTGCAGGCGTCGCGCCAAAAAGGCTCGCCAACACCATATCGCGGATAAACCCAAGGATGCGGCTGGAGAAGGTGGCAACGCCGATCACCCCGGCCGCTTTGACTACCGAGCGGGTCTCATCCTGCGCATTGGCGGGAGCTGGGGGCACCACAGTAGGATCGGGCATGAATCGGGATTCTAACGGAACGTGGGCGGGCAGTCTATCAAGATGGCGATTAGCCCGCAGTATCCATGGGGGCCATCGAGAAAACGTACAGTCGCATTCCATGATTACAGCAGAAGCTTCATGAGTACTGCGGACTATGGCTCTTGAATCAGTCTGTTCGGCAACTCGTCTGGGTTGTCGCCGGAACCGGCAGGGCTGACTTGTGCGAGAAGCGCGCCGCACTTCGTAATCGCTTCGCAATAGAGAATGCATTTGGATCTTTCGATGTCTATGGTGTCACTTGAATGTCGGTGGCATGGACTCTCGCCTCTACGATACTGTCGAGCCTGTCTTTTTCATGTGCCGAGTAGCCAGCCGGTCGCTGTAGCACTGGGTATCGCCCATGCTATCACGCCCATGATATCATGGGCGTGATAGCATTATGATACGGAGCAGGCCGTCAGATGTCGCTTGAATCTTCTTCGCATTTGCCCGGCGGGTTTCAAATCATGCATCGCACCCTTGGCATCTATCAGGGGAGTGCGATTGAGCTGGCATTTTGGTATCCCTCTTCGGGGATGCCTGAGTATGGGTTATGCCGGTTTGTCACAAAGGAGAAGGCTGAATCGTATTGTGCATACCTCTGTTCCCCCGCCTGTCCGGAGCCGCTTCATGAACAGGACCTCACTGTTCAACCCTATGATCTGGCTGCACACGAGGAACTCATCAACAACCATCCGCTTTCTTCTGCCTGGGAAACTCCAATCTAACAGGATGCTGAAGAAGTCCTCCAGCGGCGTTCTCGCATCGTTCAGACCCTCAACGTACCCAGAGGGTACGACTCGGGCCTTCACTCGCTGCGGCCTGGCTGGACGAACTTTTTGAGCATCCTGCGGGACGGTA
>NEWP02000015.1:0-1552 GCA_002869895.2 Nitrospira sp. CG24E
TTCGGTACGTTGAGCCTCTGAGCGAAGCGAGAACGATGCTGGCGGACTTTTTCAGCATCCTGCTAGGCGCAGCAAACCACAGCGCGAGTCAGCCGTCAAGCGACTAGATCGGCGCGGAGGGGCTTGACCTTCGGTTCGCGCCATTGGATAAGTATGAGATGATTGCTCACGATGACAGTCCACGCGGCAGCATTCGTCTCTCACGGGCACGCTCGGTCGAAGGGTCTGGGCATCTCTGGATCTATGCCGGCTATGTCGAAGCGGTCAGCGGCCAGCCGGCTTCGGGCGATGTGGTCGATGTTCTGGCGTCGGACGGAAATTTCTACGGCAGGGGCCTTTACAATCCTCTGTCCAAGATCCGCGTGCGGATCTTGACTTTTGACGATGAACCCATCACCGAGCAGTTCTGGAGAGAGCGACTTGCACAGGCCGTCAGGTTGCGTTGTCGGATCGTCGTCGGCACCAATGCCTATCGTCTGGTCTATGGAGAAGCAGATCGATTGCCGGGTTTGATTGTGGATCGATATGACGATGTTTTGGTCATGCAGACCCTGGCTTCCGGTATGGACCGCCGGAAATACGTATTAGCTGACCTTCTTTGTCAGGAGTCCGGAGCCACGCGGGTCTATCTGCGGAACGATGCCAAGAGTCGGACCTTAGAAGGGCTCCCGCTGCAGACGGGGTTTCTTCGAGGAGGCGGGGCGACGACGATCGATATCCAGGAGGGGCCTGCTCATTTTCATGTCGATGTCGCACGAGGACAGAAGACCGGCTGGTTTTGCGATCAGCGCGAGAATCGACTGGCAGCGGCTCGGTTGGCAGCCGGCGCGGAAGTGCTGGAGGTATTTGCGCACACTGGAGCGTTTGGGATTCATGCGGCCCTCGCTGGAGCAAAGTCGGTCGAAGGGCTGGACGTGAGCGAGGAAGCCTTGGCGCTTGCACGCAGTCACGCAGTGTTAAATAAGGTCGATGATCGTTGTGTCTATCGATCGGCTGACGCATTTGAGGAAATGCGTAAATTGGAACGGGTTGAGCGCCGGTACGATCTCGTATTGCTCGACCCCCCTGCCTTTGCTCGCAGTAAACAGGCGGTGCCTCGTGCTCTGGCTGGATACAAAGACGTGAATTTGCATGGAATGCGACTCACCAAGCCGGAGGGGTTTCTGGTCACGAGTTCCTGCTCCCATCATGTGGCCGAACAGGAATTCTGGACAAGTATTTGTTTGGCTGCACGAGATGCGAATAGGCGAGTTCGCTTGCTGGAACAGCGCGGACAGGCCAGTGACCATCCTATCCTCGCCAGCATGCCAGAGACCCGCTATCTGAAGTGCTTCATCCTGCAAGTATTGTAAGCGAGACAAGCGAGACGTGCGGGAGCGGCGCGACTCGGACCTCTAACTCTTCCCAGCCTCACCCGTCGAGCTTTTCGCGCGTGTCGCGCAAGTTTCGTGCGTCACAACGCGGGAACATCCCTGCAGGATGCTCAAAAAGCCCGTCCAGCAAGGCCGCAGCCGATGAAAGCACTGGAGGCGTAGCCTCTAGGCTACGTTGA
>NEWP02000015.1:1652-3734 GCA_002869895.2 Nitrospira sp. CG24E
CGCTTCGAGCTGTGAAGCAGAGGGGTCAACCTCTCCCGCTTCAATTTCCTCCAATAGATGTGGAGCAAGGTGCGACCCGGATGCCAAGTCATCGACTGAGCGACCTTTCGAGACCCGCCAAGCTTGAAGCAGTTGTCCTATCGCCATAGCCGATGATACTGAAACTGAAGCCCTCCCTGCAACTTCCCTGTAGCTGGTCCGGCGTAATTGGCCTTGAAACACAAAGACTTATGGGCCATTTTCTCCCAGTGGAAGATAGGCGATGAAATCAGGTATAGTACCCTATCTAAGTCATTCTCGATCCAGTGGGGAGGGGCATCATGTTAGGAACAGATATTCGTGGAATTATCGCAGAAGAAGAGGAAGTCCAGCGGCGTAAGGATGCCCTGAAATCACTCTTAAGCATGCGTTCCAAACAGTTGCGTGAGTCGCTTGAGCAACGGATCAAACGTGCTCGGACTTCTGGAGATTGGATGCAACTTTCGAAAGAAGAATGTGCCTCACTTCATAAGCGGGAGAAGCTCCATCTCAAGTCTCAATTTGACAAGCTGCAGCATGAGCAGGATCGAACGAGAGGGAAGTTGACCGCACTCAAACGAGCGAAAGCCAGGGCTCAGCGGATTCGAGCTGCGGAGGCTGCCTCCGGGCGGAAGCGCCGCTGAACCAGTTCCCCCCACTCTCGAACTAGCGTGGCTGCCTCACCCCTTCCCCTGACTCGCTCGCAAGGGACGTACATTCGTAAGCTCCTTCTTGATCGGGATCTCCGAGTACAGGACGGTACTTTCGTGGTCGAAGGGGGCCACGCAGTCCGAGACCTCCTGGCGCGGTATTCCGATCGGATTCTCACCCTTGTCATGACCCATGGATATCTCGCGAGTGAGGGGCAGGACAATCGAGAGGTTCGAATAGCCCGCTCCACGCAACAATACTCCTGTTCCGATCTCCAATTCGCGCGACTGTCCGATCTCAACGCGCCGCAAGGTATTCTCGCTGTGGTGCGGCAGCCGACATGGGATGAAGGAGAGGTTCTTAGACAGCCGGCTCTCTTGGGAATTTTCGGCGAGCAACTCCAAGATCCTGCTAATGTCGGAGCCATTATTCGAACGGCAGCGGCTCTCAATGCGAGTGCCCTATGGCTCACTCCGGAGTCCGTCGATGTCTATCACCCCAAGGTGGTTCGCGCGACAAGTGGCGTGTTGCTTGCTTTGCCGATCTTTAGGGCACCGGATGTCACGGGGTTGACCCAGCAAGGGTGCCAGGTTTTCGCGGCAGAAGCGACAGGGGACGGAGCTGTTCCGATTGACAAGATCCAGCATGTGCCACGGAAACTTATTTTGGCTGTCGGCAATGAAAGCCGCGGTTTGTCAGCACAGATTCGCACTCAGGCCAACACTCGATTTACCATCCCCCTCAGCCGTGACGTAGAGTCCCTGAACGTTGCAGCGTCGGTAGCCATTGCCATATTTCACTTTTCTCGACTCCCCAAAGGGAAATGATCAACGTCCCGTTCGTTCGCACGAATGAGTGGGGCCGATCATCGACCTATGATGGAAATTGAGGAGTGGAGTGGTGCCGAGGGACAGAATTGAACTGTCGACACCAGCCTTTTCAGGGCTGTGCTCTACCAACTGAGCTACCTCGGCACGGATCACGGCAAGAAGAGCGACGCAGAGTTACAGGATCGACAGAGAAAAATCAAGCCATCTGGTCTCTCTGGTTGACCCGGTTTGTTTTGTTTATCTGGCTGCCTTGGATTATCCGGGCAGTTTGATTCAACCCAAAACCAGACAAACTAAATAGACCAACAAACCAAATGAACCAGATAGGCTGTGGCGGAGAGGGAGGGATTTGAACCCTCGGTAGAAGTTTCCCCCTACGGCAGTTTAGCAAACTGCTGCCTTCGGCCACTCGGCCACCTCTCCACGAGTCTCAGCTCTATGCGGGGTTCCCAATCATCTGCAATGCAGGCGATGACTCTAGCCTGGACTATTCATGATTGCCTCGTCCGATCCTCTTGCCCGGCGGGGCGTTTCTCGTTCGGCCTCCTCAACGGACTGCCTGTACGCCTGCGTCGGCCTCACT
>NEWP02000016.1 GCA_002869895.2 Nitrospira sp. CG24E
CCAGAGCGACACGACGCCTCCGATCAACGCGAACGGCAGGTTGATAATGATCAAGGTTGCGTATCGCAGAGAATGAAAGGCCCAGAACAGAAGAAAGAACACGAGGCCCAGTGTGATCGGCACGACAATCATCAATCGCGCATTGGCCCGCTCCATATTTTCGAACGCACCACCCCACACAACGCTGTAGCCTTCCGGCAAGTGAATCTGCGTTGCCACCTTCTTTCGCCCTTCATCCACAACCCCGCCGATGTCTCGTCCGACGACATTGAAGCCGACGTAAATGCGGCGTTTCACGTGCTCCCGGCTGATGCTGAACGGCCCTTCGCGCATCTCGATTGTGGCAAGTTCACTCATCGGGATCAATGCACCGGACGTTGATTTCACCCTGATTTCGCCGATCGTACCGATACTGTTGCGTTGCAGTTCCGGGAACCGAAGCGTCAATTGAAACCGCCGCTCGCCTTCGTAGACATAGGTCACCACCTTGCCGCCGATCGCGGTGGTGATAAGCTCCTGGACATCGGCCACATTGATACCGAAACGGGCAATCTTCTGCCGGTCGATGTCGACGGTCAGATAGGGCTGGCCGGCGATTTGTTCGACCCTGATATCTTTGACGCCGTTGACCCGCTGCATCAAGGCAGCAATCTCCTCCGCCTTATCGCTCAGCATCTCGAGATCATCCCCGAAAAGCTTAATCGCGCATTCCGCCCTGACGCCGGAGATGAGCTCGTCCACCCGGTGTTGAATCGGCTGGCTCATGAGTACGGAAATACCGGGAATCTCCATCAGCTTCTTCCGGATGGCGTCGGTCAATCCCGGCTGAGATGTCGCCGTCTTCCACGTGCTCCGATCACTCAGGGACACGATGGGTTCACTCTCGTTCAGTTCTTCAGGCCCGACAGCAATCTCTGGCCGACCGATCTTGCTTACGACCATCCGGACTTCCGGAAACTCCAACATGACTTTATGGGCTTGTTTCTCCATCTCGATGGACTCTGGCATCGAGACACTCGGCAGCCGAACAATCTTTGGTGTCAGAGTGCCTTCTTCTAAGAGTGGGATGAACTCCCGTCCCACAAATGGAACGAGGGCAAGGCTGCAGAGCACGATTGCTGTCGAGCCGCCGAGCACGAGACTGCGATGCCGGAGGGTCCAGGTGAGCACCGGCACATAGCGCTGTTTCATCCAGACCGTCAGGCGCGTTTCTTTCGGATGGTCTCCGTGAAACAGCAGCGAGGCAAGCACCGGCGACAGGGTCAACGTGACCACGACCGAGGCCAAGAGCGCGATCACCAGCGTGTAGGCCAGTGGCGCGAACATCTTCCCTTCCATACCCTGGAGCGTCATGAGCGGCAGGAATACGACGCTGATGATGAGAATGCCAAAGATGATCGGCCGACCCACTTCTTTAGTGGCCTGGAGAATAACATCACGCGTGCTTCTCCGTGTCGCACCATTGTCCTGAGCCAGATGCCGATAGACATTTTCGACGACGACCAGCGACCCGTCCGCGATTTCGCCGATGGCGATTGCGAGTCCGCCGAGCGTCATCAAGTTGGCCGAGAGTCCCAGCCGCTGCATCGCAATGAAGGTCATTAAGGGAGTGACGATCAGCGAAACAGTTACCACCAGAGCGCTGCGCACGTGCCCCAGGAAGAGAAAGAAGACAAAGACCACCAGCACGATCCCTTCGATCAATGCGTCACGCACCGTGTGAATGGCGGCATTCACCAGCTCGATGCGATCATAGAAGGGGATCAATCTTGTACCTGCCGGGAGAATATTATTCTGCTGCAGATCTTCCACCTTGGTTTTCACCGATTCGACCACCTGACGAGCATTGCCTCCACGAATCATGAGCACGGTGCCAGCCACAACCTCCCGCTCCCCATTGAGCACCACTGCCCCAAAGCGAACGGCATGGCCGATGCGGACTTCCGCAACATCCCGCACAAACACCGGCGTGCCACCGGCCTCCTTCACGATGATGGACTCGATATCACCCACGGTCCTGATCAACCCGAGCCCCCGAACGATCGCTCGTTCCGCATGGCGCTCCAATACATTCCCGCCGGCATTGGCATTATTCTTTGCCACCGCCTCGTAGATATCGTGGAGCGTCAGGTCGAACTTGCGGAGCTTGGCCTGATCGACCAGGACTTGATACTGTTTGACGAACCCGCCCATGCCATTCACATCGATCACGCCGGGCACGCTCTTGAGCAAAGGGCGCAGAACCCAGTCCTGGAGCGTGCGCTGATCCGTCAACTCCGTCTCGGCGACCCTAGGATCGGCCGCCGCCGCATTCGGCCCTTCCACATAATATTGATAGACCTCACCCAGCCCGGTGCTCACAGGAGCCATGACAGGCTCCAGCCCAACGGGCAATCGCTCCTTTGCCGCCATGATCCGTTCGAGAACCAACTGGCGGGCGAAGTAGATATCCACATCGTCTTGAAACACGACCGTGATTTGAGAAAGTGAAAATTTCGACAGCGAGCGGATCTCTGCTAATCCCGGCAAGCCGGTCATGTGGAGTTCAAGTGGATAGGTAATGAACCGTTCGACCTCGACAGGTGAGAGCCCCGGCGCATCGGTCAGGATCTGCACCTGGATATTTGTCACGTCGGGGTACGCATCGATCGGGATCGACTGAAAGGCAATCACACCGACAACCGACAGCAGACAGGCCAGGCCGATGACCAATATTCTTTGCCGCAGCGAGAATTCCAGGAGCGAGACAATCATAGCGAGGGCTCGATCTTGTGCCGTTCCATTTCGGACTTGAGGGCAAAGGATCCTTTCGTCACAACCTGCTCGCCGGCCTTCACTCCCTCCAACACCCTGATCACGTCTCCCTCTTCATTCCCCAACTTGATTGACTGGCATGGCTTGGGAGCGCCGCCACGGTGGCCGCTTCATCGACAGAGATGAGGATCGCCGACCCGCGCGCTTACTTGGCGCATGAGCCGAGCGCGTTGCCGCATGCGAGCGGCATCCATCAGCATGCGCCCGGCCCAGCGATACACGTTGAATTCCTGCACGATCCCGCGCATGCTGCGCATTCGAGCCCGCTGTTCGGTCTGCGGCATTGTCAGGGCCAAATGCAGGGCGGCCGCGCATTGATCGATGTTGTACGGATTGATCAGCAGCGCTTCCGGCAACTCGGTGGCAGCACCGGTAAATTTACTAAGGATCAGCACGCCTTGCTCGTCGTCCCGCGCTGCGACGAATTCCTTGGCCACCAGATTCATGCCGTCATGCAGGCTGCTGACGATGCAGAGGTCGGCCCCTCTGTAATACGTGACAACATCAGGCGGTTCATGATGTTCGATCCGCAAGAGGATCGGTTGATAACCCTCTCGCCCGAATCGCTGGTTGATGCGCTCAGCCAAAGCCGTCACTTGCTGCGCGAGCAGCTGATACTGATCGATCTTGGAGCGGCTGGGCGCCGCGATCTGCAGGAAAGAAAATTTACCGATCCATTCCGGCTGCAACTCCAACAGCCGTTCGACGGCAAGGAACCGCTCAAGAATGCCCTTGGTGTAGTCCAGCCGTTCGACGCCGACCCCCACGCGATGCGCGTGGGGGAGGCCGTTGACGGCGCGGACGCGAGTCCGGCACTCAGATGCTGACGGCAATTGCGCCGTCTCGCGATTAGGCCACGCGATCGAAATCGGGTAATGATTCACCGCCGTGAGTTTGCCTTGATAGGAAATCATGGAACTGTCCCAATCGATCCTCGTTTCGAGTGACCGGTCCACGGTGTTGATGAAATTGCTGCAGTGAAATCGCGTGTGGAATCCGAGAATACTGCTTCCCAGGAGCCCTTCGAGGATCTCGCGATACCAGGGGCAGATGGCATAGCGCTCAGGATTGGGCCAGGGGATATGCCAAAACGTGATGATGGTCGCGTGCGGCAAATGGTCGCGCACCATCTTGGGGACCAGCGCGAGGTGGTAATCCTGAACAAGCACGACCGGGTTGTCGGTCTTGGCTTCCTCGATGATGGCCGACGCAAACCGCTCATTGATCTCTTTGTACTGTTTCCAGTCCGAGGATCGAAAGACGGGACGGACGTGGGCCAAATGGCAAAGCGGCCACAAGCCTTCGTTGGCCAGGCCGTAGTAGTAACCGTCTTCTTCTTCCGGCGACATCCAAATCCGCCGGATCTCGTAGGCGGGATTGTCCGGCGGGACGCGGACATGGCCGCGTTTGTCGACAACTTCGCGGTCGGCGCTGCCGCTGCCGTGCGCAATCCACACGCCCGAGCAGGCCCGCATGATCGGTTCCAAGGCCGTGACGACCCCGCTTGCGGGAACCTGGATGTCGATCTCTTGCTCCTTCCAATTGTGGATATAGGGTTCTCGGTTCGACACGATGAGCACCTCGTCGCCGGCGAGATGGTCATGGAGAATAGTTTTCAGTGTCGCCGGCGTCCAACTCATTTGGCTCTCGTCCCTCATACGTTTGTCCGCCTCGAGATCATGGATGAAAGCGCGGAGATCCGCGGCGACCGGATTCAGGTCGGCATCGTGCGGCTGGTCTTCAGTCACGACACCCAACCCCTTCATACTCAGCATGGCTCGTACGCCAGCGACCCATCCTCGCAAACTCAAGTGGGCGACCAGCACTGTGACAAGGGCAATCACCGAGCCGATGATCGCAAACAGGTAGAAGAGATACCATTTGGTGTCGCTGCTTCGACGTTCGACCCAACTCATGTCGTGGACGAGCATCAGCCGCCCCCAGACGCGGCCGTCCCCCTCGATGCCCACAGCCGCGACATGGACGGCTCCCTGGGTGAGCTGCAAAAGGGCGGTCTGGCCGGCTTTGATGGTGCCGGTTCCGTCGCATGGAATAGACTCAGGGTAGGTCAGAGTTTTATAGGCCAGTTTGCCATCACGGTCGCAGAACCCGACGGCGAAGAGCCGTTCGTCCTGAATGATCCGATGGAAATAGTTCAACAGCTTTGGCTTGGACTCCGCCGCCAGGAGATCCACGAGGGGGCTTTCGACCATGCGAGAGATCAGTTGCGACCGGATTTCGAGGTCTCGCACGAACCATTTCAACGTCAAGGTGTCGACGAGGG
The DNA here is from genome assembly GCA_002869895.2 of Nitrospira sp. CG24E. Taxonomy (GTDB): domain Bacteria; phylum Nitrospirota; class Nitrospiria; order Nitrospirales; family Nitrospiraceae; genus Palsa-1315. The sequence continues at coordinate 5,099 of NEWP02000016.1, forward strand.
GAATGGCCACGTAGGCGAGCACGGCAAGTACCAGCGCCAGCGGCACCAAGAATCGAAGCGATAAGCGCATAGATCACCTCTCGTTTACATTGAACGAAAATTCGCCTAGAGTGTCGAGATGTACCCTTACGGCCTCGTCGGCAATTGCCAAACGTCGGCGCTCATCGGATTGAACGGCGCTGTCGAATGGATGTGCGCGCCGAGGCCCGACAGCCCGCCTGTCTTCGGCCGACTGCTCGATCCCGATGGCGGACATTTCTCTCTTACCAGTCCTCTCCCTGCCACCGATCTCAAGACCGAGCAACGTTATCTTCCGAACACGAACATTCTGCTGACCATCGTAACATTGCCGAACGCTGACGCGTTCCAGATCACCGACTTCTGCCCGCGCTTCGAACAGTACGGCCGCATCTATCGACCCGCAGCGTTGTTTCGATTGGTCGAACCGTTGCGGGGCACCCCGGCCATTCGCGTCAGCTGCCGGCCGGTGTCGGGCTGGGAAAAGACCCCGGTGCAGCCCGTCCGAGGCAGCAACCACATCCGCTACGACATCCGCGGTGAATTGCTCCGCCTCCTGACCAACATGCCCCTGACCTATCTCTGCGAAGAAACTCCGGTCGCACTGACGCAGAAATTCTATTTCGGCCTCACCTGGGGACTCGGCATCGAAGATGATCTGGTCAAGGTCACGCATGACTTTCTGGAACAGACGATACGCTACTGGCGTATCTGGGTTAAAAACTGCTCGGTCCCGCTGCTGCATCAACAGGAAGTCATCCGCTCGGCTCTGGCCTTGAAGCTCCATTGCTACGAGGACACCGGCGCCATACTGGCGGCCCTGACGACGAGCCTTCCGGAGCAGCCGGGCGGAGGTCGCAACTGGGACTACCGCTATTGCTGGCTGCGCGATGCCTATTTTGCGCTCACGGCATTTCATAATCTAGGCCACTTCGAGGAAATGGAGACTTTCCTTAAATTCCTGCTGAATATTGCCCATACCCACGAACATTCCCGCGATCGGCTCCGACCAGTGTACACGCTCAGCCAGGGACTGCCTCTGCCGGAGACGGTTCATCCGAATTGGTCCGGCTATCAGGACAATGCGCCGGTCCGGAGCCATAATCAAGCCGCAGAGCACGTGCAGAACGATGCCTACGGAGAGATGATTCTGACCTTCACTCCGATCTTCTTCGACGAACGGTTTGTCGATCTGCGCAGCAAAGACCTCGACGCACTCCTGGCTCATTTGGCGAACTTGTCCATGCGCAGCATCGGCCAGCCGGACGCCGGTCTCTGGGAGATCCGCAACGGCTGGCAGGAACATTCTTTCACCAACTTGATGTCCTGGGCCGGTCTCGAACGGTTGGAGCGCATCAAACAAGCCGGGCATCTCAGTTCGATCTCCTTGGACCTGACCAGCGCCCGCATCCGTGCGGCCGAGGCGTTGCTCCGTTCCGTGCACGACGGTGCGGTCAGGAACGGCCCTTCCGACTTCAGCTATGACGCCGCCCTTGCCCAACTCCCCATCCTGGGGTATCCGAATCGGCAACTCGGCGAGTCCACGGTGCTGCAGATCGCCCGGGAACTCGCCTTTCGACATGGAAGCGACGACACCGGATTTTTCTATCGTTACGTGCGCGAAGACGATTTCGGGAAACCGGAGGGAGCCTTCGTCATCTGCTCCTTTTGGATCGCGCAAGCGCTCGCCCGGTTGGGACGGATGCCTGAGGCCAGGACGATTCTCGATCGAGTGTTGGTTGCGGCCAATCATGTCGGATTATTCTCCGAGCATTTCATCCCCGCCACGAAGATCCAATGCGGGAATTTCCCGCAAGCCTACTCTCACGTCGGGCTCATCAATGCCGCCTTTGCCGTCAGTCCTCCCTGGAGCGACGTGCTCTGACGCACCCTGGGCGAGCGCACTGCATGGTATCCAATTTACGGCCCTACTCGGATGACCCATGTCCGACTAATGGAAAAGTAGAAGCAGCCCCCTCTTCCATGTAGCAGGAGTGCGACTCAGGTGTGGAGCAATGAAACGAAACTAGAGAGGAGGAGGAGGAGGAGGAGGAAACTTGGCGGAGACGAGAATCGGCACACGCGTCGATGATTGCGCATCAGTCACAGGTCCGGAAACCCTTCGAGGACCGATCCACTCATCGTATCAGCCGCCTCAACTGGATTCATGCGTGTGCCGGGCATGCCAAGCATGTGTGCCACCACAAAGAGACAAAACAGAATCACCGTCGGTATGGGTACATTGCCGCGGCGGTGTTCCTTGAAGGCGTATGGAACCTTGTTAGAGCTAGAACCCACGCACTAGCCCGCATTATTCATGAACACTTCTGCTGCAATCGCCGATCCGCTGCTACGACGAGCCTTCGGTCGGCGGGCTCGCCTTTCGGACCCTCACCGTACTGCACGAGTACGCCTCAGGTCCTCACGGCTCCGCGCGCCGGTCTCGCAACGCGGCTCAGCGATTTCGCGACGAATTGTCATGAATAATGCGGGCTAAGGCCTACGGAGTCTTCGCACACCGGAACCCATAGCCGAAATGCTTGTTTGTCGGCTGGGCAGAGAACCGGTGCGCGGAACGCAGGAACTCAGATATGTACAGCCAGGAACCTCCCCGTACCACTTTCGAATCACCCGTTGCCGGCCCTATCGGGTTTCGCCGCGGGCTGTTCTTGTAAAAATCATAGTCATACCAGTCGCTCACCCATTCCCAGGAATTCCCGGCCATGTCATAGATGCCATAGGGACTTTTCCCCTCTTCGAAGGACCCTACCGGCACCAAGGCCAAATGATTGTTCCATTCTTTTCTTCCGTAGTTTGCGTGGAGCCTTGTCGGCGCTTCGTTGCCCCAGGGATAGATGCGCCCATCCGTCCCTCGCGCGGCCTTCTCCCACTCCGCCTCCGTCGGCAACCGTTTGCCGGCCCATTTGCAGTACATGACCGCATCCTCCCAATCCACATTTACGACCGGCCGTTTCTGGTGTTGGGGTTGATTCATGACGTACCAGTCCGGCGGCTCCTCCATGTCTGTCACCTCTAGAAACTTCGCATACTGTCCGACCGTCACCTCATACTTATCCATGTAGAAAGCATTGAGATAGACTTGATGCACGGGCTTTTCGTCCTCTGCCATAGTACTGCCCATCGTGAACTCTCCCGCCGGCACCAATGCCATCGGCATGTCTTGTGTACCAGCCCCTCCAGTTAATCCATCCGGTTTCTGCATGGTCGGCACGGCCGTCGATCGCTGCCGCGGAAGTTTCGCCTGCAGCTGTTGGTAGAGGGCCTGTTGCTCCTTGTTGAGACCCAGCTGGTTGGCGCTGTCCAGACTGTCCTCCGCCTGCTTCATCCGGTCGGGCTGAGCCTTCCCACCGGCAATCAGACCTTTCGCTTCGTCCAGCAACCGCCACGCAGTCACTTCATCCAACAATTTCCACGCTGTCGCTTTATGTAAACGTGGTTTTGTCGACCCGGCAGCCGAGGATTTCGCATCCAGCTGCAACGCGGTCTCATAATATTCTTCCGCGCAGGCCCAGGCTTTTAAGCCTCGGCAGGCCTCAGCCAGGTTGAAATGCGCCTGGGCATTCGTCGCATTTTTCGTGAGGCCTGCTTCCAACACCGCGCGCGCCTCCTGATACTGTTTTTGCTTCAGCAGGTTTTCCCCTTTAGCAAATTCCTGTTCGCCGGGGTAGGAAGCCTGGGCGGGCACGGAGTTCGCGAACATCTCAGAAGACATGAAGAGACACAACAGAGTCATCACCCCTAGCATCTGTCTCATAAAAACACCCCTCCCGATTGTGATTGTCCCGTGAATTCAGCCTCGAGTCCTGGCCCAGGTCACAAGCCTAGACAAGCCCGGCGAGCTTATCAGAATCCGAAGACTGGGTCATGGGCTGAATGCCTCTCTACTACACGCGTCGAACGACCAATATGAATGCTCCCCCTAAGCTTGCTCGTTACGACCTCACAGATACGGCCTGATTGATCTTCCCCTGCGCACTTACGAGCCCTCATATCTCTCGTGAGGAAACGGCCAAGGCTGCCCATTCTGCGCGCAACTTTCTCACCAGCCCAACCCAGAGCGCGCCGAGACACGCTCTTGTCCCAGACGCGCACGGTCTCACCGTGCGCGTTCTGCGAGCAAGATGGGCGCGAGGCCGCGCGTTGCGCGAGCACAGACGATCATCAGGCTCCATCGAAGCCGATCTCATCGCATCACTTGGCGAGGGTCTGCACATAGGCCAGCACGTCCCTGCTCTCTATTTCCGAGAGACGAGTCTTCCAAGGGGGCATATTCGGTTTGCCGTCATGGCTAGTCTTAATCAGTTCGGCTTCGGATTTCTTGCTGGTCGACGGTGATGTGAGGTTAGCCGGATCCGGTCCACGAAGAAACCTGTACCCATCCCCTCCGCCCTCAGGCCCGTGACAACCAGCGCAGTGCCTGACAAACAGGGCTTTGCCACGCGCCACATCGCCACTCTGGGCCTTGGACTCAGCTTGTCCTTGCCCCACAGCCTCAAATAGAAGACCGCTCACCAACCCGACCAATAACAATCTGAGTAGCCAACTCCTCTTCATGATCACCTCCTGTTCGGTGTTGCCAGACCGGCTGATCGCAATCCGAACCATACCCCCTCGGATAGTGACGCTCAACATTATTCCTACACGCTTCTCCAATTTCATAGGGTCAGGCCCGTGGGTTCTCAACTGCGCGCGTCGAACGAGGCCCTTCCCAGGGCGCGCGTTCCGCGAGCAAGGAGGATCCACGAGCCTGACCCATCACACCCACTCCGGCGCATATTCCTTTCCCGCTTCTTTTTCTGCGAACCATCGATACAAGGCAGGCAAGACGACCAACGTCAGTGCCGTCGAGGTGAAGAGGCCGCCGATTACGACCGTCGCGAGCGGCCGCTGGACCTCGGCCCCGATCCCCTGCGCAAGCACCAACGGCAGCAGACCCAACAGGGTCGTCATCATCGTCATGACAACGGGACGGAGCCGGAGGACGCAACCGCTGAGGATAGCCTGGTCCATCTGCGTGCCTTCATTGCGCAGCTGATTGATATAGGAAACCAGTACGATTCCATTCCCGACCGCGAGGCCGAACAATTCAATGAACCCGATCGAAGCCGGCACACTCAGGTATTGCCCGCTCAGCCACAGAGCCACGACGCCCCCGATCAAGGCAAAGGGAAGATTCATCATGATCAGGGTCGCGTAACGGAGCGAGTGAAACGCCCAGAAGAGCAGAAAGAATACCAGCCCCAGCGTGATCGGCACCACGATCAACAACCGTTCATTGGCCCGCTCCATGTTCTCGAAGGCTCCACCCCACGTGATGGTGTACCCTTCGGGCAAGGATACTAATGAGTCCAGTTTCTTCCGCCCTTCATCCACAACGCTGCCGATGTCGCGCCCGACGACGTTGAAGCCGATATAGATGCGGCGCTTCACATGCTCGCGGCTGATGCGAGCCGGACCTTCGCGCATCTCGATGGTGGCAAGTTCGCTCATCGGGATCAGCGCGCCGGAAGCCGATTTGACCCGAATCTCCCCGATGGTATCGATGCTGTTGCGTTCCGCCTCCGGAAACCGAAGCGTCAATTGAAACCGCCGCTCACCTTCATAGACATGGGTCGCCGCCTTGCCGCCGATAGCGGTAGTCACGATCTCCTGCACGTCGGCCACGTTGATGCCGAAGCGGGCGATCTTTTGCCGGTCGATATCGATGGTGAGGTAGGGCTGACCGGCGATCTGTTCGACTTTGATATCTTTGACGCCCTTGATCTGCTGCATCAGGGCGGCGATCTCCTCCGCCTTGTCGTGCAACACATCGAGATCCTCTCCGAACAGCTTGATGGCGCATTCCGCCCTGATGCCGGAGATCAGCTCGTCCACCCGTTCCTGAATCGGTTGGCTCATCAGCACTGAAATACCAGGAATCTCTGCAAGCTTCCGGCGAATCGCATCGGTCAAGCCCGATTGGGTCTTCGCTGTCTTCCAGGTACTGCGGTCGTGCAATGATACAATCGGGTCGCTCTCGTTGAGATCTTCCGGGTGGTATGAAATATCGGGCCGCCCGATCCTGCTCACAGCCATCTTCACTTCGGGAAACTCCAACATGGCCTTATGGGCTTGCTTCTCCATCTCGATGGACTCGGCCAGCGACACACTCGGCAGCCGGACGACTTGGGGGGTCAGGGCTCCTTCCTCAAGTAGTGGAATGAATTCCCGCCCCACGAATGGAACGAGAGCGAGACTGCCGAGCACGATCGCCGTCGAGCTGGTCAGGACGAGACCGCGGTGCCGGAGCGTCCATTGCAACAGAGGCAGATAGCTCTGTTTCATCCAGCGCGTGAGGCGCGGTTCCTCCGGATGGTCTCCCCGCAAGAGCAACGACGCGAGCACCGGAGACAGGGTCAGCGTGACCACGACCGAGGCCAGGAGGGCGATCACCAGCGTGTAAGCCAGCGGGGCGAACATCTTCCCTTCCATGCCGTGGAGCGTCATGAGCGGCAGGAAGACAACGCTGATGATCAGAATGCCGAAGAGGATCGGCCTGCCCACTTCTTTCGTGGCCTGGAGAATCACCTGTACTGTGGTCTTCCGCGTCGCACCGTTGTTCTGCGCCAGGTGCCGATAGACGTTTTCCACCACGACCAGCGATCCGTCCGCGATCTCGCCGATGGCGATAGCCAGGCCGCCAAGCGTCATCAAGTTGGCCGAGAGCCCGAACCGTTCCATCACGATAAATGTGATTAACGGGGTGACGATCAACGTCGCCGTCACGACGATGGCGCTGCGGACGTGGCCCAGGAAGAAAAAGAAGACGAAGACCACCAGCACGATCCCTTCGATCAAGGCGTCCCGCACCGTATCGATGGCCGCCGTGACCAGCTCGATGCGATCGTAGAAGGGCAGGATCTTCATGCCTGCTGGGAGAATGTGATTCTGCTGCAGATCGTCCACCTTGTTCTTGACCGCTTCGACTACCTGTCGTGCATTGCCTCCGCGAATCATGAGCACCGTCCCTATCACAACCTCCCGCTCGCCGTTGAAGACCACCGCGCCATGTCGAACGGCATGGCCGATGCGGACCTCCGCGACATCACGAACGAAGACCGGCGTGCCGCCTGACTCCTTCACGATGATAGACTCGATATCCATCGCGCTCTTGATCAGGCCCAGGCCGCGGACGATCGAACGTTCGGCATGCCGCTCCAGCACGTTCCCCCCGGCGTTGGCGTTGTTCTTCGCCACCGCCTCGTAGATATCGTGGAGTGTCAGGTCGAACTTGCGGAGCTTGGACGGATCTACCAGGATTTGATACTGCTTGACGAATCCGCCCATACCGTTCACATCGATCACGCCCGGCACGCTCTTGAGCAGTGGACGCAGGACCCAGTCCTGCGTCGTGCGCTGATCCGTCAACTCCGTCTCGACGACCGTGGGATCGGTCGCCGTCGCATGAGGCCCTTCCACATAATATTGATAGACCTCGCCCAGCCCCGTCGTGACGGGGCCCATGACAGGCTCCAGCCCCACGGGCAATCGCTCCTTCGCCGCCATGATCCGTTCGAGCACCAACTGACGGGCGAAGTACGTATCCACGTCGTCGTTGAACACGACCGTGATCTGGGACAGGGCGAATTTGGAAAGGGATCGGACTTCCGCTAAACCGGGCAGACCGGTCATCTGGAGTTCGAGCGGATAGGTGATGAACCGTTCGACTTCGACCGGCGAGAGGCCCGAAGCCTCGGTCAGCACCTGCACCTGGATATTCGTCACGTCGGGGTAGGCGTCGATCGGGATAGACTGAAAAGCGAAAACGCCGGCAACGGACAACAAACAGGTCAAGCCAAGGACCAGGATGCGCTGCCGCAGCGAAAATTCCAAAAGAAAGGCGATCATAGTGCCGGTTCGATCTTATGGCGCTCCATTTCAGACTTGAGGACGAACGATCCCTTGGTCACGACCTGCTCACCGACGGTCACCCCCTCCAGTACCGTTACAACCTCTCCCTGCTCATCCCCCAACTTGACCGTCCGCACTTCAAAGTCGTTCGTCCCCCGCTGAACGAAAACAATCTTGCCGGTCGGACCGTTTTGGACTGCCGCAAGCGGCAGGGTCAGCCCGTCAGGACTCAGCGCCGCGTAGACTCGGACGATGGCAAACATCTCAGGTTTCAGCAGCCGATTAGGGTTCAGCACCGTTACACGCAGGCGCATCGTACGGGTGGCTGGATCGAGCACATCCCCGATGTAGGTGATCGTTCCTGGAACGATGGCATGGGGATAGGCGGACACAATCACATCGACCTTCTGGTCCTTGCGGATGAACTGCACGTCTTTCTCGGGCACGTTACCGACCACCCACAGATCCGAAAGGTCCGCGACGGTGAAGAGCTTTTGCTCCGTTTCGACCACCTCGCCCCTCGTGATATTGCGCATGATGACCCGACCGTCGAAGGGCGCACGCACCGGCACGTCGGCCTTGATCGTTTGCTCGCGATCCAGCCGCTCGATTTCATGCCGGGGAGCGCCGAACAGTTCGAGACGATTCTGCATTTCGCGGGACTCGGCTCGCGCCGTTTTCATTGCCGCCTCGCGGCGCTGCAATTCAGCAAGACTCACAACCTTCTGTCCATACAGGTCCCTGGCTCGTTCATACGCGAGTTCCGCTTCGTGCAATTTTGCGGCAGCCTTTAAATAGGCCCCCTCCGCCACGCCAAGATCCGTACTGTGCAGCATGGCCAGCAAGGCATCTTTCTTCACATCTTGACCGACATCCACATAGACCTTCACCACCCGGCCCCTGATGAGCGTCGTCACCTCAGCAAGTTCATTCTGGTTGGGTTGAACTGTGGCGGTAAACTCCCTTGGCTCCCGCAACTGCCCACGGACAACCGGCGCGACTTCGATCGCGGTCCTCGCGAGTTCCTCGGATGTGAGATGGAGAACTCCAGGCCTGTCGGCCACAACGGCCTTCTTGGCCTCAGGCGCTTGGTCGGGAGTTCTCTCGCAGGCAACAAGGCCAGTGCATGCGAAGACAACGAGGAGAACGACCCCACAACGTTCGTGAAACGTGAAACGTGAAGCGTTCGAATCCGGAAACGAGGGACGCTTCACGAACGACGCTTCACGCTTGAACATCCTGCAAGAAACGACTGGCTTCATGTTCATACGACTCCACTCCGTGGGAAGAACCAGCAGGAGGTGTGCCACAGATAACTCCTAATTTAGATAGGAAGAATGGGCGATCTTGGAGCCTTTTGCCTCGCTAGCAATCGAGAAGAGTGGTGAAATGCGACAGGCGAGATAAAAGCCGTTGCCCCATAATGCCACTAGCCCCCATCCAAAGATTCTCGATCCCCGTCCATATGTCCGCTACCCCCTCTGTTCCTCGCATTTTCGCGTGACCGCCCCCACGAAGCCTTCATGGCACTCCCTTTGCTTATTGAGCGATAAAACGAACGACGCGTAACAGATGTATCTCTTGTCCATCAGCGAGGGAGGTTGCCATGCCTGTCTTGAAACGACTCCAGAGTTATCTCGACGCGAACAAAATTCCCTATGAAGTGGTCAACCACCCAAAGGCCTACACAGCCCACGACGTGGCGCAGACACTCGATGTGCCAGGCAAACTTGTTGCCAAAGTCGTCGTGGTCAAGGCCGATCAGTACTTCGTGATGACGGTGCTCCCCTCAACCTGGCGGGTAGACTTGAAGCGATTACGGGATGTACTGGACGCCCGTGACATCCGGTTAGCGACAGAAGCCGAGTGCGCGAATCTGTTCCCCGATTGCCAAGTGGGCACGATGCCACCGTTCGGCAATCTCTACGGGGTGGAGGTGTACGTCGATCAACTGCTCACGGACGACGAGTCCATCGTGTTTGAAGCGGGAACGTATGTCGGCGCGATGAAGCTACGGTACAAGGACTTTGCCGATCTCGTTCGTCCGAAGGTCGCTGCGTTTCATCATGAGCCGTCGAAGATCGAGGGCTAGGCAGGCTTGTCTGGTTGATCTGGTTTGTTTTGTTTATCTGGTTAGTTTCGTTCGAGCAAAAAACCAGATAGACCAAAAGAACAAGACCGACTGACGGATGTTCAGCATCCTCTAGAACAGGGGATGATGAGGAGCGCTTCCCGCCGATACGTGCTCGGCGGCCCCTCCCGTATTGCCGAGGAATCGCCAAGCCCCTTCCTCTTTGACGAGGTGGTGTACCTCACGCACCCAACTATCAATGGTGATGGGTTTTCCCGTCTGCTTCTCCGTCCCATAGAGCCATCCGGTACAGGTCACATAGGCTTTTCTAACGCCGTTGGCCTTGACCAATTCCAGCTCGGTGAAAACATGGGATGAACTGATGTCCCGATAGTGTAGGAAGACCTCCTCCCATACTCGGCGCACATCCGACTTCTTCAAGCCATGATAGTTATAGGCCGTGGCATAAAACTTCATAAGGGCATCGACATCGGCCTTTTTGACCGATGCCTCGGCCTCATCGAACGCTGCGACCAGCTCCTTGATGACCGGCTGATCAGCATCCGCTCCTGCCCCCGGTGCAAATCCTACAGCTGCAGCAACAGGAACGGCTGGCCGGCATGGAGCCAGGATTAGGGCTCCTGCCAGAATCAAGATGGTCTTGAGCGCGCTTCGTCGCTTCATGATTATGATCTGACGCAATGCCTATGCCATTGCTATACGGAGGGAGAAATCCCGACGATCCAAGCGATCCGCACTCTTCATCTCCCCTTCAGCGAGCCACAGATCGACAGGATGACGCCTAACTCCCCATATGACACTGGCTCCCTGCTGCAAAACGCTACGTTTACCATTTGCCACAGCCCACCTGCGCCTCAACATCCACTTGCGAACTACAGGCACATCTGATGCAGTACGATTGATACGAATTGTAGTGCGACCATGCCTCATCCACGACTCGACATCCGCAATCTCACCTTCAACGTGGATCGCCATGCGATTCTTGACCGTCTTGACCTGGCGATTCAACCAGGAGAAATCCACGCACTTCTTGGAGCCAACGGCTCCGGCAAAACCACGTTGGCCTATGTCCTCATGGGCTGCGAGGGCTATGCGCCAAGCGCCGGACAGGTTCTCCTCGATGGAACAGACCTTCTCTCCCTAAAGATGCATGAACGGGCTAGGTCGGGCCTGACCCTCGCATGGCAAGAGCCGGCTCGATTCGAAGGCATCACGGTTCGCGAATACCTCACGCTGGGTAAGTCGGACTGTGACACTGAACCGGCGCTGAGGCAGGTCGCGCTCGATCCGGATCGCTATCTGCATCGACGAATGGATAAGGCCTTGAGTGGAGGAGAGCGCCATCGAATCGAATTGGCCTCTGTCTTGTCCGTGAAACCAAAACTCGCCATCCTCGATGAGCCCTCGGCAGGAATCGACATGCTTTCGATCAATCACATTATCGATATTATTCGCGCCCTGAAAGCTGCCGGGGGATCAGTCCTCTTGATCACGCACCAGGAAGAGGTCACGCTCATTGCCGATCAAGCGTCACAGCTGTGCGCTGGACGCACCGTGTTCTCCGGCGGCCCACGCGAAGCCGTCGATCATTTCCAGAGACGGGCCTGCGTTCGTTGTGATGGAGAAGTCTGTAGCTATGTCTGATCTTGATGAGCTGAGACGGACCCTCCCGATGGTCGGAGCCGAACCATCGATCCTCGACGATGCGCGCATCGCGCATGTCGTGGCGCACGGGCACCGTATCCTCAGTCATCGGACCGTTCCAGGACTCCGCGTGGATTTGGAAGAAACGCCAGATGCCATCGTGGGCAAACTGATTGTCGAAGCAGGCGCGCAAATCTCCCAGCCAATCCATATGTGTTTCGGCCTGACTCACCCCACCGGAGTGCAGCAGATCAAGATCGATGTGCAGATACTCGAAGGGGCAGAGGCGCGGGTGCTGGCCTACTGTCTCTTTCCCTTCGCGCAAGCGGCAGAGCATCGGATGCAGGCTGTCATGGACATCGGGCCTGGCGCATCGCTGACCTATCCCGAAGGCCACTACCACGGCCCCCATGGCGGCATGCAGGTCCTACCCCACGCGACGATCAAGATCGGCAAAGGCGCCCGTTTTTTTCAGACTTCTCGTTACTTTCCGGCTCAGTGGGACGCCTCGACATCGACTACCTCGTCGAAGTGGAGGAAGAGGGCATCGCCGAGCTCAGCGCGAAGATCTTCGCGCACAAGACCGACCACATCACACTCAAGGAGACGGTGATGCTCCGGGGAGAGCGGTCACGCGGCCTCATCAAGACCCGTGTCGTGCTGGAGGGCCAGGCACAGGCAGAAATCGTCGGAATCACCGAAGCCTACGCCAAGGGCGCACGCGGCCATGTCGATTGCATGGAAATCGTGCAGGGCCAGGCAAGGGCCAGTGCCATCCCCATCGTAAGAGTCTTTCACCCGGAAGCGAAAGTCACGCACGAAGCCGCGATCGGAAGCGTGAATAAAAAAGAACTGGAGACCTTGATGGCGCGAGGGCTTAGCCCTGAGCAAGCGATCGAGATGATCGTAAGCGGTATTCTGCGGTGAGAATAAAACCTCAACGAGAATGTGGTTGTGAGGAAACACGATGATCACCTCAATCGCCTTCACTGTCTATCCGGTCTCCGATATGGCGCGGGCTAGAGCCTTCTATGAACATGTGCTTGGCTTACATATGAGCTATAACTATCGAGACGTGTGGGTGGAATACGACCTCGACGGTTCGACCTTTGCCATCACGACAACAGAGATGGGCCATACCCCGGGCGCAAAGGGAGCAGTTGTTGGATTCGAGGTATCGGATCTCGATGCGTTTGTGACAAAGATGAAGGAGCGGGCTGTGTCGTTCGTCACGGAAATTTTCGATACTCCGGTCTGCCGGATGGCGGTGATCAAGGACCAGGACGGCAACCACATCACGATCCACAAGCGGCACATATGAGAACTGTGCCGGCTTGCTCACACGAACAACCATGGTGAAGTGAGCATATGTATCGTCGCGTCATGGCTTTCGACTTCGACGGCACGCTCGCGGTCAACGGGCATGTGCCTGCCGAGCTTGAAACGGCGTTGGAGCAATGCCGCAACAGCGGTCATGTGCTGTTCCTGGTCACAGGACGTCGCTATGAGACCGTGACTTTGGGGAGCCTCAGGGATCTCTTTGCCGGCATCGTGTGGGAAAACGGCGCGGTCCTGACCCATGCCGCGAGTGGAGAGACCTATCTCCCATTCGGCCAACTCGATGTGCGATTGCTCAAGGCCATCGAAGAAGCGGGCATTCCGTTCGAACGGGGGCTCGCCATTGCCGCGACCTGGACGCCCCATGATCAGGCCCTTTGGGGAATCCTCCGCTCACACGGCGGCACGACCTCCATTGAATACAACAAGAGCGCAGTCATGGTGCTGCCACCCGGCGCGACGAAAGGAACCGGCCTGGAACGGCTTCTTGCATTGTGCGGTCTGTCGCCCAGAAACCTCGCGGCATTCGGCGATGCTGAGAATGATCTCTCGATGCTGACGTTGGCCGAGGTCTCGGTCGCAGTGGCCGACGCCATTCCCGCCATCATCGAAACATCCGATGTTCTCGCCACTGCCCCTGGCCCTCAAGGAGTCCTTGAAATTCTCAGGCAGTATCCGCTCGACAAAAAATTCCTCGACATCCCGCTCAAGCGCGAGCGACCGATCCTGCTCGGGCAGACAGATTCAGGCATGGTTGCCAGCATACCAGCTTCCTGGTTAGCCGGACGCAATCTGGGGGTCTTCGGCAATTCTGCAACCGGCAAGTCATGGATGGTCGGCTTGATCGCGGAAGGGCTCCACCACGAAGAGTATCAGGTCCTCCTCATCGATCCCGAAGGAGACTTCCGTGGGCTCCGGGTCTTGCCACGGTTCGTATCGGTCAGCGGTGATCGATCGACGCTTCCCCCTCCATCCGCCGTGGTGTCGCTCCTCGACGAAGGAGGCGTGTCGTTGGTCCTCGATCTGAGTCAGTACCCCATCAGCTTGCGGAGTCGCTATCTGGCCGAACTGATTCGTGCCTTACGTCCTATGCGCGAACAAAAATTCCGCCCCCATTGGATCGTCTTCGATGAAGCGCAGGAGTTTCTATTCGAGGGAAGCGAGGTCGCGACGCTGCTCAGTCCCCTGCTGAAGGCCGGAGGTTGGGCCTTCGTCTCCTATCGCCCGGACCGTCTCAGCGAGTCGGTACTCACTTCACTCCACCACTGCCTCTTGACCCGCCTCACAGACAATCAGGTCGGAGACTGTCTCCGAACCCACTGTGCCGTCTGCAGCCTGCAGAATGCGGCCTTCGATCAAATCCCCATGGGCAGCGCCCTCCTCTGCAGCGGGGAAATCGTCCGTATGCGTCCGGCGATCAGGCGCGTACCTCACATCCGCCATCTCTACAAATATCTCGACGTACCTCTGCCACCGGGGAAACGGTTCTCCTTCCGAACCGAGAAAGGCTACCTGGGGACAGAAGCAGCCAGTTTGTATGAACTGTCCCGCCTGATTCCGACTATTCCGCTCGAGAGCCTCGAATACCATGATCGTCGGGAGGATTTTGTGAAATGGGCCGACTGGACACTCGGCGACGGAGGGCTCGCTGCCCGTCTACGAAAAGTGGAAAATCGCCGTTATCAGGGAGAGGAACTCCGGGAGGCGCTTAATCAAGTTGTATCAACCCACTATGAAGAGCTCCGACAACTAAAATAAGCCCCGATGGAACGGCTGGGATTCGAAACATGGCGTCGCGCTCCGGCAGCTAACGGTTAGTTCGGAGATCAGCCCCCGGCAGTGAACCGAGCGGGATGCTGTCGCCTATTGCAACAGTCGAATTTTCAAAGTTGAGGCACCTTGCTCAATCAGACATACGAGCAGCCTCCTCCTTCCTGTCTCACAAACGTCAACCCCCTGTATGATCAAGGCTCTCTTGAATCAGCTTGGCCATGGTCTCCCGGCATGGCGCTTGCTGTTCGACTACCTGTCTATTCGAATGACGACGCAGCAAGGCATCGAAAGGTTATCACTGCCTTAAACGGTCCAACGATCACTCTGTCAACAACCGTGCTCCACATGCGCACACAAAGGAGGGGTCCCATGTCCTGGCGGGATTTTTCAGCCTCCTGACAAAATACGGCTCGCCCTTGCATGGAACGCCGGACCTGCCATCCAACCGAGGTGATGTTCAGCAATCCTTCAGTCGCTCAAGGCTGATTGCTCCGCGCTTTCATCTTCGCCTCCGCTCTCTCCAAGAGCCGTGCCTAATGGCACCGACATCGATAGCGCGTCCCTCGAACCACCACCCCGCCACCGAAGCAGAAGCGGCGCCCTTTGCACGCTGGCTGCACAAGGGCGAGTCAAACTTGAACCAGGCTGCCGACCTCTCTGAGCTCTCTCCACCTCCTTCAATTCCCAGGTAATCATTCTCTCCTCGAAATCAACGAAATCATGAGGGCCAAGCGCTGTAGACGTTCGCCTCACAACCCTAACTGCGCGACTCCTTGTCCTTAGGCTTCAGTCGCCACGATCCATACCCCTTCCTCCTGCGCCTCCCGGGATCGACTTCAGGGAACCGGACTCGCACAGACAACACGACACCCATAGGTCGGCAGGTCGGCAACCTCTACCAGACTATCGCGATGCAAACCCTCTCCCTCTTTGGAGCGAGGCTTAGTTCAGGCGGGATCCCCTGTCGCTGGTAATCAGCCGCTCGGCCTCCCCACGCGCCCCGTCCTTCCGACGATGCGCGAGGATTACCGGATCGATACGATCGCCACAACTCACACAACGCCAATTGACCAACCCGATTTCGAACACTGGCTCCGGCAACATGAAGCCGCCACAGCGATGACAGCATTCGTCATAACCCTCTTGCTGAGTGACTGACCTTTTTGAGATCTTGACCATAAACATCCACCTCCTCCAGGCTGAAATATTGGGTGATACATACGAGCCACAATCCCTGAAAAGGGTTCATACTCAAAATACCGGCATCTCTTCACGCCTCACGTTTCACCCTCTCAGCATCGTACGTTGAAGAAGCGGACGGAGATCGCGAAGAAACTTGGCGTTCAAGACATCGCATTTTTCAATCCATCCTCGACGCGCCTGCCCAACACCATAGCGCAGATTCTCGAAGTCCAGAACACTGTGCGCGTCGGAGTTGACACTCACCAGCACCCCTTCCTCTTTCGTCATCCGGCAATTCATGTCGGTCAGATTGAGACGGACCGGATGAGCGTTCGCCTCCAGAAAGCAGCCATGTTCGCGCACATGGCGGATCAGACGATATATGTTCACCTCAGGGGTGTGGCGCCAACCGGGGGGTTGTTACATTTGCGTCCATCAGAATTTTCTCGTGAGGCAGGACGCCCCTCCCTTCTCTGAGGTATTTGGCAACAGCTCAGGATTGATCACTGACCCGAAATTCCTCAATCTCTCGAACGATACAGCTCTCGTCCTGATGCCCTAAACCTGTAACTCCCTCTGCTGCTTCGAGTTTCACTCTACTTTCAGCGGCACCTTGCTCTGGCACCGAGAATGCAAGATTCTTTGCTCAGCAACACAGTCCTTTCTTCTAACCCAGGAGGCAATCATGGACATGGGCATTCCCGCTCTCGGGTTATTCGCTCTCATGGGCGTTTTTGTGGCAGGGGCTGGGCTGATTTTGTTTTGGCCGTACGACAAATAAACGTACGCGAGAATGTGCGCCTCCCCATTATTTTCTCTTCTCACGATGGGGAGGCCGCGCGGCTCTTTCACGGCACCAATAAAGTAGCCTGGATGCCGATGAGACTGCGGGAGACTGCGATCTCACGCCTCACAGAAGTGGGAGGAGAACCCTGTATCGACTCTCTACACCAACAGGCAGTTGTCCGAATCAAAATTTTCGCTCATCGTAATCACAAGGAGGTTCGCTCATGTCTGCTTTAACTCGCTGGGAACCAACGACACGCTGGAATCCATTCAAAGATTTGGAGGAAATGGAGCATCGCCTCTCGACCTATTTTGGCCGCCCCGCCGCCAGAACCGAAGCCGGGAAGGAGGCCATGACCGTCGCCGAATGGTCGCCGCTCGTCGACATTACCGAAGACGAGAAGGAATATCTCATCAAGGCGGATCTGCCGGAAGTGAAGAAGGAAGACGTCAAACTGACGGTCCAAGACGACGTAATGAGCATTTCAGGCGAGCGGAAATATGAGAAAGAAGAGAAAGGGAAAAAATACCATCGCATCGAGCGGGCCTATGGAAGCTTTATGCGGAGCTTCACCTTGCCGGAAGATGCCGACGGCAGCAAGGTCAGTGCGGAATACAAAGAAGGGGTGTTGAAAGTGCACCTGCCCAAGTCGGAAAAGGCAAAGCCAAAATCGATCGAGGTAAAGGTATCTTAAGGGCAACGGAAAGGAGGAACGCCATGTTCCGACACCCTCACTATCTTGAGGTGCCCTGGGACCTTCGAGGGCGCCACGGAGCGACGGAACCTCAGTATCATCTGTGGTGGCTGGTCGCGCTCCTGGTTCTCTTCGCCATGTTTCTGATCGGCGTGGGCATCACAGAGGGAATCCTTTGAGGAAATAGAATCGACGCCCTCTTAGATGCTAGCAGAGTGTTGACAAACTACTTGAGCATGACAGAAACGCAAGGCCCGGGCACTCACAGACGCGTTCAGAAGCCGTCGCAGGCTGTTCAGAAAGTCCGTCCAGCAAGGCCGCAGCAA
>NEWP02000017.1 GCA_002869895.2 Nitrospira sp. CG24E
TGGACAGTACGCGAAACCATGAAACGTAAACTCATGAGCTTCATTCGGGAGCGCGCTAGAAGCGGATGGATGCAGGGAGAGCTCCAGGCCTCACAGGTCATCACGCGAGGCACGCTGCTCGACCCTGAAGCGCTCACCATCGGATTTGCCAGACGGTTCGCCACCTACAAGCGAGCCACCTTGCTATTCCGAGACCTCGAACGACTGAAAGAGTTGCTACATAACCAGTGGCGCCCCGTCCAATTGATCTTTGCCGGCAAGGCCCACCCGGCAGATGAACCTGGCCGGTACTTCATTCACGAAGTAATGCGCTATTGCGACGATCACAAGTTGGGTGGCCACGTCGCCTTCCTGGAAAACTATGATATGCACATGGCAAAGTTCCTCGTCCAAGGAGTCGATATTTGGCTCAACACGCCACGATTCCCTTTAGAGGCAAGCGGTACGAGCGGACAAAAGGCCGCTCTCAACGGCGTCATCAATCTCAGCGTGCTTGATGGATGGTGGAAAGAAGGTTACAACGGAGCCAACGGATGGGGCATTGAACCTTTAATCGGAAACCAGGACGTGCAGGCCCAGGACGAGCACGATGCCCAACAGCTATATCGTATGCTGCAACAGGAAGCTATTCCCCTCTATTACCAACGAGACCTTGACGGAATTCCCCGCGGCTGGTTACAGCTCATGAAAGAAAGTCTTCGGAGCAACGCTCCTCGCTTCTGCACCAAGCGGATGGTCAAGGAATACGTCGACACCCTGTATGCGCCCGTGATGATCTTCTGTGCTCGCGCAACGCGCGGCCTCAGAAGGCCCTCGTTGGACGCGCGCAGTGGAAGATCATTCAACCCCCATCCCTGAGAGAAAACGAGCAAGCTTGGAAGGATCGTTCAGATGGTGAGGGTTGCTCGATGCGCGCAATGAAGGAAAATCTGGCGAGGGCGTGAAGTGCGAGGTCAAGCAACGACCTTGGTGAGGATCTTTAATGAGTCAATACTTGTCTGAACCGACTGCTTCTCATCGATGACGAGGGAGAGAGGTGAATCCGGCTACATCACAGGGGTAACGGATGACCGATCAATCTCGACCAGCGTGTGGGATTGGAGTGCTGTCTCAATGATCGGCAGATTACGTTCCAACAAGACACATAAGTCCTGAGAAGAAATGTTGCCCGTTTTGATCAAGAGCAGCTTCCAGGGGTGGGCGTGCAGTACATGCGAATAAAAGAAGTCCGAGTCCTTGGACACAACGACCCGCTGTTCGCGCACCGAAACTTGATTGATAACCAGGTCCTTGGTCTTATTCCCCGTCGGGAAGTCCAGCGTGTGCGTTGCATCATGTCCATGCTGAACGAGGATGGCACAGAGCCGACGCGGGAGATGCGCATCGACGAGAAATCTCACGTCAATGCCACATGCACACTCTTGGCCGCCAGCATCTTTCGCGAATACTCAAGACAGGCCAGAATATCGTCCCGTTCCAGATCGGAAAACTCGGCGAGTACATGTTCTACGGAGTCGCCTCCGGCCAAATACTCAAGGATGCTTTCGACGGGATACCGTAAGCCCCTGATGCAAGGCTTCCCATGGCAAATTTCCGGATCAACCGTGATGCGCGCAAGTAGCGTGTTGTTCAGCATGAGGTCATTCTACAGATCCCCATGGAAGATGCCAAGACGATTTCATGAAGTGGAGAAGGAGAGTGGCCAGGTGCCCTTCTTGCTCGCAGAACAGAGGAGGGGATGGAGTCTCATGATCTTCTGTGCTCGCGCAAAGCGCGGCCTCAGTAGGTGTGGCGCAAGGGCATGAGGAGCTTTCTTTGCTCCCGGAGCGCGCGCCCTCAGAAGGGCCTCGCTCGACAGCCGCAGCCAAAAGCTCCTCACGTCCTTGCTTGGCTAGGATTGATATGAAATGAGGATAAGAATGTGGATGGGCGGGCGCAGTGAGGAGTCTAGCAGCCCTCCCGCGTGGTCTGTCTCGTTCGCCTCGCGCCAAACAAGACCTCCAGGCCTGACTCTGAACCCTTAGGTGTTCACGAACGACGAGATTTCGAGTTGACACTCCATTTAACTCGCGTATATTGTTATCGTATACATAAAAGGTGCAGATGAGACAGCTATCAGGTCTGGAGGGATTTGATTGGGACGAAGCGAACCTTGCAAAAAACTGGGAGAAGCACCAAGTAACTCCATGGGAATGCGAACAGGCATTCTTCAATATGCCGTTGGTCGTTGCTGACGATCTGACCCATTCAGCAGTTGAGCCACGATACTACGTGCTCGGGCAGACTGACGCAGAGCGCCGCCTGTTCATTGTGTTTACGGTTCGCAAACGTCGGATTCGCGTCATTTCTGCCAGAGATATGAGTCCGAAGGAACGGAGGGCCTATCATGAGGAAACTCAAAAAAAGACCGACGTTCAAGAGTGACAAGCAGGAAGACGCCTTTTGGGCCTCACACGACTCAACCGAGTATATCGACTACTCCAAGAGCCAGCGCATGGTGTTCCCTCACTTGAAGCCATCCACCGAGACCATCTCCCTCCGTTTGCCAAAATCCCTGCTGGGTCAACTCAAGACCCTAGCAAACAAACGTGATGTCCCGTATCAGTCGCTGCTGAAACTGTTTGTACTTGAGCGCGTCCAGGCGGAACTCCATGACAAAACTGCCAAAGTCTCGTAGGGACGCATGGGGCACGAGGCCTGGAGTCATGCGCGTATCTCTTGAAGCGCTTCCGATTCTCAGCGAGATATAAACGACGGGCAATGAGGAACGGACTCCAGATTGCCGCGTGTGATCGCGGAGGCGGTTCAGGCTGAAACGGTTCCGGCACCCCTTCTCTTCCTCATCCGCTGAGGTGTAAGGTCAAGCAACGACCCCACTAAACCTCCACTTGTGATTTTCAATGGAGATAAGCTCTGGCATGCGGTGACTCCGCTCGGCGAGGGGGAGGAACGGATCGCTCTCACGATGGAATATGTCACGAACCCGGACATGGGAACATTCAAACGGCTCTATTCCAACCTCAAAGACTCCATCGCCTATTTCGGCCTCCGCACGGTCTTCAAGCAGGCCTTTGCTCCCAAGGGCCGTGAAACGTGAAACGTATTTCGTAAACACGCTGCACGGCGGTTCTGCAACGAGAGACGAACGACACTCCTGAGCGCTAGAGCTCGCTTCGGAGCGCAGGCGCTTCACGAATGACGGAAGAAGAGGGCCGCCTGTGCTCGCAGAGCCCCCACGATAAAAGGGAAGGGATGGAGCTTGATGATCTTCTGTGCTCGCGCAACGCGCGGCCTCAGAAGGCCCTCGTTGGACGC
>NEWP02000018.1:0-20425 GCA_002869895.2 Nitrospira sp. CG24E
TCCTCAACGTACCCCAAGGGTACGCCTCCGGTTTCGACTCGCCTGCGGCCTCGCTGGACAGCCTTTTTGAGCATCCTGCTGACTCTTCAGAAGAATCACCCTACGTACAGTCAGGCAGCTTGTCGCACAAAAACCGATTTTTCCCGCAAACTGTTAACGTCACAGGAGTCATCGCATTATGGATTCTCCTCGCACGACCGTGGGCATCTTAGTCGGAGGCGGACCGGCCCCTGGGATCAATAGTGTCATCAGTGCCGTCACGATCCGCAGTATCCTCGGCGGTTGCGAAGTCCTCGGTATCATCGACGGGTTCAAATGGCTCATGGAAGGGAATACGAGTCAGGTGCGCCCACTCTCCGTCGAAGAGGTCAGTCGCATTCACTTTAGAGGAGGGTCCTGTCTTGGCACCTCGCGGGCGAATCCGACGAAGAAAGCTGAATCTCTCGCCACTGTCCTGTCCTCCTTGAAGAAGCTGGGTATCACGTGTCTTGTGACTATTGGAGGAGACGATACGGCCTTCTCGGCGCTCAAGCTGGAAGAGCAGGGGGCCGGCTCCGTTCACGTCGTGCATGTGCCGAAGACCATCGACAATGACCTCGATCTCCCTCATGGCATTCCGACGTTCGGCTTTCAGACAGCCAGGCATTTTGCCGTCGAGATCGTCAAGAATCTTATGGTGGACGCCCACACCACATCGCGCTGGTATTTCGCTGTGACCATGGGGCGGAAAGCCGGCCATTTGGCGCTCGGAATCGGCAAGGCCTCCGGCGCAACCCTCACCGTCATTCCAGAGGAATTTGAAGAGCGGCCTGTGCGACTTCAGCGTCTGGTGGATCTCGTGATCGGGACGATGATCAAGCGTCTCAGTGGAGGGCGTTCCGATGGGGTGGTCGTGTTGGCGGAAGGATTGATCGAGATACTTGACCCGCAGGATCTTGGCGGGTTGGACCACGTCGAGCGGGATGAACATGGCCACCTGCGACTAGCCGAGGTGGATATCGGCGACGTGCTCAGGCGTGAGGTGACGAAGGGCATGAAAGCCTTGGGACTTGGCTCGACGATCGTCGCCAAGAATGTGGGCTATGAATTGCGCTGTGCGGATCCGATCCCGTTCGACATGGAGTACACCCGCGATCTCGGTTACTGTGCGGCGCAGTTCCTTCTCGATGGCGGCACTGCAGCCATGGTATCGATTCAAGATGGACGGTTTACGCCAATCCCCTTCAGCCAGATGGTGGATCCTGTCACAGGTCGGGCAAGAGTACGGATGGTGGATGTCACAGCTCAGTCGTACCAGATTGCGCGCCAGTATATGATTCGACTCTCCGATGAGGACTTCAAGGACCCTGTGGCACTGGGCCGCTACGCGGCCTTCGCGGGCTTGTCGCCGGAGGCATTTCACAGCCGTTTTCAGCAAGTCGATTTGAATGCGATGGGAACTCAAGTGAAAGGATGAACATCATGAATGTGCTCGTGGCGACGGATGGCTCGAAGTATGGGAGATGGGGGCTGAACTGGGCAGCCAAGCTGCCGTTTGTCGAGCCGCCAAGGGTAACGGCGCTGCACGTGCTCGATAGGGCCGTGCACAGTTTGCCGTTTCGGACAAGGTTAGAGATGCAGCGTATAGAAGCGCGTTCGGCTAGAACCATCACATACACCAAGAAGCAGCTGGCGTTGCTGAAACTCAAGGGTACGGTTCGCAGAGAGCAAGGGGCGGTCGCGCCGACGATCTTGAAACGGGCGCCGAAACAGGACGGCCTTCTGGTGGTAGGGAGTCGGGGCCTTGATGTCCTCGACCGTTTCATGCTCGGCAGTGTATCGACGAAGCTCATCCAGCATGCAACCTGTCCGGTGCTCGTCGTCAAGGGTGAGGCAGCGCCGTTGCGGCGGATCGCCTTGGCGATCGACGGGTCACCCGCATCGGCTAAGGCGCTGGAGTTCATATTGACGGTGTTTCAGCCCTATCGTTCGAGCGGCAAGAGTGGGCGTGTTCCGATTCACGTGAGCGTGGTCCACGTCATGCCGTTCTTGAAATACCCGGAGCTGAAGGAGGCAGGGTACAATCTGGTTGAGCAGAGCGTGCAGAAGCTGGCCAAGGCAGGATTTACGGCCGAGCCAGTGTGTCAGCTTGGGAAGCCTGCTGAAGAGGTCATGGAGGTGGCGTCCAAACACCATGCCGATCTGATTGTGATGGGGGCCAAGGGGTTGGACGCCGTCTCCCGGTTTCTCATCGGGAGCGTGTCGACGAGAGTGGTGCAGCACGCGAACTGTTCCGTGCTTGTCGTTCGATGACGGAGCGAGTGCAGACTACAGCATCCTCTCGAAGGCGGCGCGGAGGCCAGGGTCTCGGTTCAACAAGGAGGGGTGATATGAATGTGCTTGTGGCGACGGATGGATCGAAGCATGGGGGATGGGGACTCAATTGGGTGGCCACACTGCCGTTCGTCAAGCCGCCGAGGGTGACGGTGCTGCATGTGCTGGATATTGCGAGGCTCCGCGCGCCGTTGTTAGAGCAGCCGGTGATGGCAGGAACCGAGCGATACATTCAGGAAGAAATCCGGCGTATGGAAGCCCGTTCGGTCAAAACCCTCAAGGAAGCCAAACAGCAGTTAGCAACACAGAAACTCAATGGCACGGTGCGTAAAGAACAGGGAGCGGTCGCGCCGACGATCCTGAAGCGCGCGCCGAAGCGGGATGGTCTTCTGGTGGTGGGCAGTCAGGGCCTCGACGCCCTCGATCGCTTCATGCTCGGCAGCGTGTCGACGAATCTCATCCATCATTCGACTTGTCCGGTGCTCGTCGTCAAGGGTGAGGCGGCGCCGTTGCGGCGAGTGGTCTTGGCGACTGATGGGTCGTCCTCATCGGCCAAAGCGCTGGCCTTTGTGTTGGCTACGTTTCGGCCTAATCGTTCGACCGGCAAGGGTGGGCAGGCGCCGACTCATGTAGATGTGATCCATGTGATGCCGCCCGTCAAGTATCCGGGGTTGGAAGAGGCGAACCGTAAATTAATCGAGCAGAGCGTGCGGAAATTGATCAAGGCGGGATTTACAGCCGAGCCTCTGTGCGAGTTTGGGAATCCGGCGGAAGAGATCGTCAAGGCGGCGTCCACACACCATGCCGATCTGATCGTGATGGGCGCCAAAGGGCTGGGCGCCATTGCCCGGTTTCTTCTTGGGAGCGTGTCGACGAGGGTCGTGCAGCACGCAAATTGTTCCGTGCTCGTCGTTCGATAATGGAGCGAGAGAGGCGCATCTCATCCTCGTGAGGGGGCGCACTCATAATAACGAAACGGAGGAGTTGTCATATGTTGAAGGAAGTGGCAGGAGACATATTCTTGACGAAGGCGGAAGCTCTGGCGCACGGCGTCGCGCCCAACGACAATTTTGCCAATGGGTTAGCTCTGGCGCTCAGAGAACGGTGGCCGGGGATGTATAAGGACTTTCGACACTATTCCCAGACGTTTACTCCCAAGAGCGTGCGCGAGTCGTTTCTTTCTTGCCCGGTTTCTTCACCCGAGCAGCTGAATCGATGGCAGTTCGATCGGGTGTTGATTGCCGATCTCGATCATGGCGCTGCCTGCGAAGAACAGTTGGTACAGTCGGGAGTGCCACGGGAAAAAGTGTTGAGGCTCAGCCTGCCTGAATAGGGCGTGCCGCTTCCGCGCGTGGCAGACATAGTGTGTGGTGCCTGCAGTCTAGATCTGTAAGTGAAAGGGCGGAGCTGTCTCCGCAGGGCGCGTTTATTTGGTTGAAGAGGTTTGTCTTGTTTGTTTGGTTAGAAGAATTGGTCCAATCGATCAACTGATCCAAAAACAACCAAATAAACCAGATAAACAAGACAAACCAGACAAACCAGACGAACCGTTTATGGTATGAAGCTCACTCGCTTTGAAGATCTGGACTGCTGGAAGGAAGCGAGGCAACTGACGCGGCAAGTTTACGAAGCCATCGAACAGAACTCTGCATGGAAAAGAGATGTGCGCCTCTGTAGCCAGATTCAAAGCGCTGCGGGTTCGGTGATGGCCAATATTGCTGAAGGATTTGTGCGCCGTTCGAGCAAAGAGTTTGTGCAATTTCTGTTCATTGCCATGTCGTCATCTGCCGAAGTTCGAAGCCATCTGTACATCGCGGTGGACCAAGGATATTTGCCCAAGGACGCATTTGAGTCGATTTACGCGCAGGCCGACAAAGTGGGGCGAATCATCTCCGGCCTCATCAAATACCTGCGCACCAAACAAACCAAATCAACAAAATGACTCAGCTCAACCAAACCAACCAAATAAACCAGACAAACCAAATGAACCAAACAAACAGTCTTCATTGGTATGCTCTTCGAACGAAGTCGCGTCACGAAAAGATCGTGCGGGATCAGCTTGCGAATCAGGGCATCGAGCCGTTATTGCCGACGGTCAAGCGTATGAGCCAGTGGAAGGATCGGAAGAAAGAAATTGAAGTCCCTCTTTTCTCTGGATACTGCTTCGTTCGCTTCGCGTCGGATGACAAGCTGCCGGTGCTGAAGACGATCGGAGTGGTCGATCTTGTCGGCAGCGGTCATAGACCGGAGGCAATCCCGGATCAAGAGATTGCCGCGATCAGGACCCTGATGGCCAGTGTGCTGCCATACGATCCGCATCCCTATCTCCACGAAGGTATGAGGGTGGAAGTGATTCGAGGTCCGCTCCAAGGAGTGCAGGGGATTCTCTTGCGCAAAGACAAGCGCCACCGGCTGGTGTTGGGAGTTCGACTCATTCAACAAGCCGCAGCCGTAGAGATTGACGTAAACGATGTGGTGCCGGCGTGAGAGGGGCGCTGATGCGACTGCTTGTGCGGAGTTGACACTCTGCTCCTCAAAATGTACAGTTATTGGGACAACATGGGGGTAAGAGTATGCTGAAAGACATTCCCATTACCGAAGCCCGGCACGAACTCACTTCCCTGCCGGAGCGATTAGCCAAAGAACCTGGAGCCGTGGCCGTTACACGACGAGGAAAGCCGGTCCTGGCCGTCATGCCCTGGGATCTGTATCAATCCATAGCTGAGACTCTCGAGATCATGGGGGACGAAGACCTCATGGCCGCTCTGCGCAAAAGCATCAAGGAAGCAGAAGAAGGGAAGGTCATTCCCTGGGAGCAGGTCAAGAAAGATCTCGCAATGTGAAGTGGCAAGTCGGTTTGACCTCACATGCGCGGGTTCTGTTGGAAGCGATCCAGGATCGCCGCGTCCGGGACAAAATTAGGGACCGAATTGACGGCCTTGCTGAGGAGCCGGAGAAACAAGGCAAACCTTTGACAGGGGAGCTGACCGGATACCGGAGTCTCCGCGCTGTAGGGCAACGGTACCGGATTATTTACCGGATTGAAGAAGCCAAAGTCGTTGTCCTCGTGATGGCTTTGGGACTCCGGAAGGAAGGAAGCGGGAAGGACATCTATATGCTGGCACAGAAGCTTCTACGTCTTCGCCTCTTGTAGCCTCGTCCACTCGCCATGCCTGACGGCATACCCGCAGCAGTTTTACCAGCTGTGCTGATGCACTACTCGAAATCTCTGCAATGGCCCCCCCTATCTTGACCACGTCAACCAGTTCATTGGTAAGTGTTCGGGCGAATAACGTCCGTGGTCTCCCAGGGAATTCTCTTGCGCAAAAACAAGCGGCATCGACTCGTGTTGGGAATCCGGCTCATCCAGCAAGCCGCAGCCGTGGAGATTGATGTGAATGATGTGACGTCGGCGTGAAAGTGATAATGGAGCGATACGCTGCCAGCGAAGCTCGACATTGTGGCTCAGAGCTGGTGCCCGCATCTTCCCATGAGTCAAAGCCAATCGTCTTGCCAGACCAATTTGTTGCATTCCTCTTTCTGCTGTGACAAGGAAGAAGGGAATTCTGTGAAGATCCGTATTGATCCGCATCCATTAACGCGAGGGCAAGAACGAGGAACCAATGCAGAGGAGACAAGCGGTACTGCATAGACGCCTGGCTGCGTCCAACTTGCAGCCAGGCTAGTCGGAGCGGCGTATCGGCGTTGCAGGAGAAGTCATCGTGAATAAGGTGGGTAAGGGAGGGTATGGGACGCAACAAGAAGCTACGAATCCGTCTTGAGGGCCTGAAACGGCAGATTACCGATCACCGGATCAAGATTGCACTCGAACAGCAACGGGCGAGTCCCGATCGGAGTCTGATCCGGCACTGGAACGTCGAGATTAAAGCCTGGGAAGAAACTGTGAAGAAGCTGGAGCGACAGTTGAAGAAAGGAAAACACCATGATTAAGAAACGAGGGCAGTCAGTGGTTGTTGAAACGGATTCATTCCTCACACCATCGAGCACTCTGCTGGATAATCACTTCGATGAAATTCTAGAGACCATTGAGGAGATTCGAGGACTTATCGCGTTGTTGAAATCACGCTCGAGCGGTGATAAGACGCGAGAGGAATATGAAGGACGGCTGTATGTAGCCCTGACTCATCTTGACCACCATGTCAAACCAGCCATCACAGAGTGGGACCGTGTCGTAGACCGGATGCCGGATGCCTGATGGCGTCAGTGTTCTTTCAGCCCAGTATCTGCAGACCCGGCCACGCTGACCTTTCTGCCCAAACGGGGCGAGAGGATCTCGATGAGAGGAGACGGAGTTGTGCTGCGCACGAACCACGAGCGCGCTGAGTACGATCTCATGATCACGCCGGCTCCAACGGCGTTTTCTTAATGTGGGCGAGACCTACGGGATCGCTCAGTGGAAGTGATCCGAGGTCCGTTGCAGGGAGTGCAGTGGATACTCTTGCGCAAAGACAAACGCCACCGCCTCGTGTTGGGAATCCGGCTCATCCAGCAGGCGGCGGCAGATACCGCGCGAGACATGCGGGAACAGCGAGACTGGTTGGTCCGGCCCATTCAGTTTATTTGGTTCATTCGGTTTGTTTCGCTCGGAGACACCAAGTAAACGAGACAAACCACATGAACAAGAGAAACAATTCGATGCGGGTAAGGATGCTTGACAGTAGATGCCTCGAAGATGCATATTGATGCATATGCGCACGACGCTCAATATTGACGACCATCTCATCAAACGTGCGGCCCAATTCACCGGCGTTCAAGAAAAGACGCAGCTTGTACGCTTAGGACTTGAGGCCCTCATTTCTCGCGAAGCCGCCAAGCGGCTCGCTCGGCTTGGGGGAAGTGCCCCCCAGCTCAAAGACATCCGCCGACGCCGGTCTGCCTAATTGTGTTCACGCTCGTCGATACTTCCGTGTGGATTGATCACTTACGTGTAGACTCCCCCGCGCTCCGCCGTCTGCTGGAGGAGGGGTTGGTCCTGTGTCACCCACTCGTTATCGGGGAATTAGCCTGCGGCAACTTGAAACATCGATCCAAGGTCCTCGAGTCCCTGACCGTATTGCCTGCCACACCGACAATCGAGCATGAGGAGCTTCTGAAGTTTATTGAAACTCATAAACTCTTTGGACAGGGTTTGGGATGGATCGATGTCCATCTCCTCGCCTCGACACTTCTCCAGCAAGTGACACTCTGGACCCTCGATCAACCCTTAAGGCACGCCGCAAGGAAACTACGCTGCGGCTATGAGTCCTCCAATTAATCAACGATCACCGTCCCATCACTTCCGACCGGTCCTTTGCGAAGGTAATTGCTTTCCCGGACACATAGCGAGAAGCGTCTTCACGCCAAAGGGTATGGTATCCACCGAATCATCCGGCTGCCTCGAGCCTTCGTCTTTGCAAGGGGTGCGAGGGATTCTCTTACCCAAAGCAAGCGCCACCGCCTGGTGTTGGAGTCCGACTCATTCGATAAGCCGCGGCAATTACAGCGCGAGACTTGCGGGAAAAGCGGGACTGATTGATCCGGTTGGTCTGGTCTATTTAGTTTAGTTGGTTCATTTCGTTCGAAGACACCAAACAAACGAGACACATGAGAAGATTCCTAAGGCCCTAATTGCCCGCTGTAGTAGGGCAAGGGTGACTACAGCTTGCAGGTTGGCAATCTCCAGGGGGAAGCAACCACGATGACTTTTCGTTTCTCCAAGCATGTGCGTGAAGAACTTGAAAAACGCAAGATTTCGCAACCGCTCCTGGAACAGGCTCTACAATCGCCGCAACAGAAGATGCCTGAGTCGGACAACAGCACGTGCTACCAATCACAGGTGGAGATCGGCGGGAAGCGGTATCTCTTGCGAGTAATGGTCAACGAAACGGTGACTCCCCATGTCGTGGTCACCGTCTATCGCACCAGTAAAATCAGCAAGTATTGGAGGGAGCCATGAAGGTGAAATATGACGAGGAAGTGGATGTGTTGACGATTGAGTTCAGTGATGCTCCCATCGAGGAAAGCGACCAGGATAAGCCCGGCGTGATTCTGGATTATGACAAAGACGGGAACATTGTGAGCATGGAGATTCTGAACGCGTCCAAGCGGGTTCAGAATCCCAAATCCGTGGAATACGCAGTCGCCTAGCCCACATTCTTCACGAGGGTCCGTTCCTCACGCCATCGAGCGCTTAGAGGGATAATTACTTCGATGAAATTCTTGAGCGCATTGAGTCGATACCTTGCCTTCCGCATTCTCGTCGTATTGGTGCAGGTCTTCGTGAGCACGCATTGGTGGGATGGCCATGACCCGACAAGAACTTATTGAAAAGTCCGAAGCCTATATTCGCCGGCGACTCAAAGAGCACATTCCGCCGCAGGCCAGAGTCTATCTATATGGATCGAGATCCCGCCGCGACCACCGCTGGAACTCAGACTACGACTTATGGATCGACGGGGACATTTCCCGCAAAGTCATTGCCACAATGATGGAGCAGTTCGACGAGTCTTTCGTGCCATTCAGAGTGGATATTGTCGCGACGCCACAACTCAAGGGACGTTTCGCCGACTGTGTGAAACAGGAGGCAGTTCTATGGATGTAAGGATCAAAACCTTTAGAGAGGCTATGGATTCGTTCAGCTATCTCGCGCGACTGGACGTAGCGGAACTCAAACACAAACTTGGAGACGAACGACTCGTAGACGGCATGCAAAATGGCCGCGCGCAGAAATTCGAATACACCACTGAACTGTGCTGGAAGGCGATCAAGTTCTTCCTGAAAGAGAAGGATGGCGTAGATGAATCCGCTCCCAAAAAGATCTTCAAGGCCTATTATCTTGGAGGATATAGCACCGAGGATGATTACATGCTGTTAGTGGAGGCTGTGGAAGACAGAAACCGCCTCAGCCATATGTATGATGCGACAACGTTCAACGATATCCTTACACGCCTTCCCGCCTACGCAGCGCTGTTCGAGCGGGTCTGCGCACAATTAGTCGAAACCGCTTCTACCTGATGGTCCGCGTCGCCGCATCCGACAAAATTCTGGATTGAATTGAATAGACAGCCCTCAAAGATCCCTGGGTACTGCGACTGTGCGCCCTTTGCAGGAGGTATCTGCGAGAGGTTATCGGTGAGTGCTCCTCGCCGATGCCAACAGAGTCAATAGCGTCAATGGAAGGCAGATGATAGGGAAGTCTTTCGAGTCATCAGCGAGAACCTCCAAGACGTTGACCGATACCTCCACGCGGTTGGCCAATATCTGCAGGCAGAACTGTAGCGGGGATGCAGGGGATGCGCCCGCTCTACGGCACAGCCATAAAGGCCTCTCGAAATTTCAAGTGATATGAGCCGTTCTACAAAGAGGATATGCAAGTTGAAGCGATCCGGGGGCCGCTGCAAGGACTGAGCGGGATTCGCTTACGGAAAGACAGGCGCCACCGCCTGGTGTTGGGAGTCCACCTCATTCAGCAGGCTGCTGCCGTGGAGATTGATGTGAATGACGTGTCGCCGGTGTGATGAGAATTGTGTGCATCTTCGCAGATCCGTAGCTTTCGCAGCGCCCGTCTGAAACCAAGGGCGTCCTCCGGTACCTGACATACTTGCTAGAGAAAAGACGACGTCAGCCAGATGCCGTTGTAAGCGTATGTCCACATTAGATAAGATCCCGATCTCTTTCTCTCCCCCGGTAGACCGGATCATGTATGCCTCCTTCATGTGGCTTGGTGCACCATGATCACGCGTCACGGACAGAGCGTCCGGAAGTGAGAGATCGGGGACTAGGCAAACTCAACCCCATGTGTTCCGAAGTTCTCGCTGCAATCAATAGTAGAAAGGGTGCCTAGGCAGATGGAAGAGGTACGGGTATTGCCTCACGAGAAGATCTCGGGATTTCTCGATCAAGCGACCTGGTGGTCACTTGTAGCCATGATTGTGGCCATACCCCTTGCTGAAACGCCGAAGACCATTTGCTTCGTCAGTGCGTTGGTGTGTTGGCTTGCAAGGATGGTAATCACAGGCGATTTCAGAATCAAAATACCGAGACTGGGGTGGTTCTTACTTGCCTGGTTGGGCGCGGTTTTTCTCAGTACGCTCAATTCAGAATGCGGGATTAAAGGTGTTCGAGATGTTCTCATGTACGTTTCATTTTTTCTCTTAATCGTTAATGTCGTCGATTCAGAAAGAAAAATCATGCAACTGTTCTGGGCCGTGGTGATTGGTATTGGCATTGGCGATGTCGCAGGTCTTTGGAAGACAATCTCTGATGCAGTGCGCTTGCACACCGAAATGGGCAGACTTTACATCCTCTCACTCGGGATAGTTGCGCCATACCTGGTGATGGTTCTTTCACTCATGATGGGCGTGGCCTGCCATGCTCGCTGGGACAAAAAAGAATGGTTTCTTGTTGGATTCGTCGCTCTCCTCTCGATTGCGGCCCTTATTCTTACCTATACAAGGTCCATGTGGATTATCATGCTTGTTGTCATCTTTATTTTTGTTGTCTGGCAAAAAAGTTGGTGGGCCGCTATCGCTGCCGCTGTTCTGATTGCCGGATTGGGGCTTGGGCTAGCTACGAGCTCTGTGATTCGGGATCGAGCATTTGAGCTGACGAAGCTACAGCATGATGCAAGTTTTGAATCACGATTTGAGGTTTGGAGTGGTGCGCTCGCCATGGTTCGAGATCGTCCTTTCTTAGGCGTTGGAGCCAAGTGTTTCATGGCAAGCCGAGGAAAATATCAGATCCCTGATGGCCCAACCGACCTCAGTCAAGCGCACAATCAGGCCCTGAATGTTGTGGCAGAAACAGGCATTATTGGGTTGGCGGCTTTTTTGGTATGGCTAGGGTATTACGCGGTTTTTTTGTTCAAACTTGCGTGGTCAACGAGGAGCAATTTAGTAAGAGTATTGTGGCTTTCAGCAATCGGTAGTTTTGTGACGATCGTATCGCATGGGATAGTAGATGCGTCTTTTGGAGCTGAGGTGGCTCTGTTGTTCATGCTGATTGCGGGGTGTTTGATTGCAGCTCAGAATCTCGGGTCTTCTCGTGAGGAACGAACGATATAGGGATTGCACGGCTTAGTGACAGGCCCCATATGCCTGGGCGGATGAGTAGAAAAGATCCTGGGGAGAGGCGTGAATCAAAGCCAATAAGTGTGCCGAGGATTGAACTTAACTGGGGTAGCGATACTAGAATGGAAGCTGTGATTCTTGCGGGCGGGCTTGGAACTCGTATTTCCGAAGAAACCCATCTCAAACCCAAACCCATGATCGAGATCGGTGGTAAACCAGATCCTCTGGCACCTCATGAAACTTAGTAATTACAGATTTCTGTTTTTAATCTTCGTGCCTATTTCATCGCAGCGTAATAATCCGATAGTGAATACCTTTCTTTTCTGAATTCGTTCAGTGTCCTGCTTAGCAAAGAGTGCTACTAAACCGTATCGGCATATCAGCGAATCAGGCGTAGGTTTAGTAGGCGCGACTGGATCATGGGGGTGCATTTGCACTGGCAGGATAAATAGTAAAAGAAACCTTCCTTTATGGAAAAGACTTCTTCGGCCTCTGGTCTGGAACGCGTAAGGGCATATTTCGAATTGTATTTTGATGCCTTCCTCAATTAACACATACGAACGGATTCATAATCGCGCGCGACACCATGCTTAAAATTCATCGTGGCGTATTGCTCACGAAAATGCATGCGTATCGCCTTGAGAGCGGCAAGAGCAGTATCACCAAGCAGGTGGAGCGAATGGGGCTAGGCCTGTAGATGTGGGCAAGGACTGTAGGGGCTATGACAAGAAAGAGTGGGATAGCAGCCGCATATTCGTTCTATTCGAGAAGCAAGATGAGAGGTCGTACTGGCGGTATTTCAGTAGAAAGTGAGTGAGGCGTGGTCTTTCTACATACTATCCTATGGCTACTGGTGATTCGCAATTGGCTAACAGGCCTGGCAGAATTCGGAACAACCTAGTGTGGGATTTTGTAGTGGCCGGGGCTGGAGTAATTGGAGTGTCCATTGCGCGGGAATTGCGCCGACGCTATCGGGCCAAGGTAATGGTGATTGAGAAGGAATCATCGCCGGGCCGGCATGCGAGTGGTCGGAATAGCGGAGTGCTCCACGCTGGTGTCTATTACAAGGCGGGGACGCTGAAAGCACGGTTATGCGTTGACGGTAATCGTCGAATGCGTGAGTACTGTCTGGCGAAGAGTATCCCGATAAATCAGAACGGAAAGGTCATCGTTGCGCGAAGCCTTGAGGAGTTGCCGTCATTGCGGGAGCTGTACATACGTTCGCAATCGAATGGGGTATGTGTGGAACTTGTCGATACTCTCGCCTTGAAAGATATTGAGCCATGCGCTAAAACCGTAGAGCAAGCGCTGTATGTGAAGAACACAGCTGTCGTGAACCCTCAACGCGTGATGGATGCGCTTGTGGCGGACGCAGTGGAAGAGGGGATTGAGTTTCGTTTCGATTGTGCATGGTGGGCACGGGATGGGCAGGATGTGGCGAATACCTCACAGGGGCGCATTGCCTACGGGCATTTGGTGAACTGTGCGGGATTGTTTGCAGACAAGATCGCTCATCAGTTTGATGTGGGGCGGCAGTATCGTATTTTGCCGTTTCGCGGACAATTCTACCGGCTCAGGCCAGAGTCGAAGGTCCAGGTGTGCGGGAATATTTACCCCGTGCCTGATCTCAGGAATCCGTTCTTAGGTGTGCACTTCACCCGTCGACCCGAGGGAGAGGTCACGGTAGGGCCATCAGCGCTTCCATTGTTAGGGCGGGAACAATATCGAGGCTTGGTCGGGGCCAATGCGTCAGATGGACTGGCTATGATCATGTATCTGCTGAGACTGTTTGGGAGAAACCGAGACCATTTTCGATCCATTGCCTGGAGAGAACTGGTAAAAATTTCGCGCTCTGGGTTTTATCGAGAAGCGGAGGGGTTGGCGGTGGGGTTTGAGCCGGGCGATCTGCTTCCCGGCAAGGAGCCGGGAATTCGTGCTCAGCTGGTTGACACAAAAACGGCCGAGCTACTCAGTGATTTTGTGATTGAGCCAGGGCCGCACTCGACCCATGTCCTCAATGCCGTGTCTCCTGCATTCACCTCGTCGGAGCCATTTGCCCGGCATGTCGTCGAAATGATAAAGGAGTAGTGGCCGCATAAGCCGAACTGCCAGAGAGACGTACGAAGTGTCGAAGAGATGAAAACCCCGGTCAAAGCGTTCGTTCAGGCCCGGATGTCGTCGAGTCGATATCCCGGTAAAGTGTTGGCTCCTTTCCGAGGGGAGCCGGTGATCGTGCACGTCGTCCGGGCGATCGAGTGTGTGCTGCCTTCCAGCGATATTGTAGTGACTACTAGCGGAGAGAAATCCGACGATCCATTGGCCGAATATCTCGACTCCTTGGGAATCTCGATCTATCGAGGCCCGCTTGCCAATGTTATGAAACGTTTTTCGTCATGTTTGGAACAGCATCCTTGCGATTGGATTTTGCGCATCAGCGGAGACAGCCCGCTGCTCTGTCAAGACCTGATTCGTTTGGTTGTCCGTCAAGCCGAGTGGTTCAACGGCGATCTGGTGACGACCATCTTCCCGCGAACGTTTCCACAGGGCCAAAATGCTGAGTTGATCAAAGCGGGAACGCTACGGTCGCTTTCTTTGATGGACCTCACACCGGAAGATCAGGAACATGTCACACCCTACTTCTACCGTCATCCAGAGCGATTCTCTATCACAAACGTTGAATCCGGAGATCGACGGCTTGCAGGTTGCAGTTTAGCGGTGGATACAGTTGAAGATCTGCAACGACTGGAAGGGCTATCCTCAGAGGACCTTCGTCGGTTCATGCCCCCGATCTTTGCAGCGGAAGTCACTCCATGATGGTATCGGCGCTCATGCCGCGAAAAAGGATGGCCAGTTGATGAATATTCCCCGACAGATTCCATTCGCTCGTCCCTGGATCACCGACGATGACCGCAAGGCCGTGATGGAGGTTTTGGAAGGCTATATCCTGACGCATGGTCCGCAGTGTAAGGAGTTCGAGGCCGAGTTTTCGGCATTCATGGGACAGGGAGCGCATTGCGTCACGGTCAGTTCCTGCATGGCCGCGCTGCATCTGTTCTATCTCCAGTTCGGAATCGGGGCGGGCGACGAAGTCATTGTTCCGGCGCAGACTCATTCTGCCACCGCGCATGCGGTGGAGTGGGTCGGTGCGAAGCCGGTCTTCGTCGATTGTGATCCGTGCACGGGCAATCTCACCCCTGAAGGGATTGCGTCGGCGATCACACCTCGCACGAAAGCGATGTGTGTCCTCCATTTCGCCGGAATCCCGTGCGACATGCCGGCGATCATGGCCTTGGCAGAACGACGAGGCTTGAAGGTCGTGGAAGATTGCGCGATCGCCCTTGGGGCCCGGTACGAGGGGCGACACGTCGGACTGTTCGGAGATGCAGGATGTTTTTCCTTCTACCCGGTCAAGCACATGACGACGGGGGAAGGAGGGATGTTTGTCAGCCGGCATGAGCCGGTGGCTCAGGCAGTCGGCAGACTTCGGGCGTTCGGGGTGGACCGGACGCATAGTGAACGGTTGTTGCCTGGGATGTACGATGTGCCGAGTCTTGGCTTGAACTATCGGATGAGCGAGATGCAGGCCGCGCTGGGGCGTTCTCAACTGCGGAGAATGAAGGACGTCCAAGCGAAGCGGGCAGAGTTGTTCGGACAATATCGACGGCTATTGGGAGTAATGAAAGGCGTTCGGCTCGTCGATTCGACCGATCCGAAGGCGGTGTCGGGTCACTATTGTGTCAGTGTCGTGTTTGAGCCTCCATATATGGCCAAACGGGAAGAGATCGTCAGGCGGCTCAATACCGCGGGAATTGGCACGAGCATCTATTACCCTCAGCCTGTTCCGAGGATGACGTTCTATAAGAAGAAGTACAGTATCGAACCGTCGACGTTCTCGAATGCTTCCCAGCTCAGTGACCACTCCGTAGCCCTTCCGCTGGGGATGCATCTGGAAAATGCGGACGTCGATTTCATTGTGGCAGCCTTGTCGGACATATTGAAATCGTTAAGCTGACCGGAAGGAGGCGGAAGTGATTGAGTTACGGGGACGAAAAATTGCGCTGATTGGCGGCGCTGGATTCATCGGGCACAATCTGGCACTGACGCTGGCTAAGATGGGCGCGGAGGTGCATGTGGTGGACAGCCTCCAGGTCAATAATCTGGGGGCATTCTCAAATTCTCACGACGATCAGAATAAGACCGTATACCTGCACCTTATTAATGAACGACTGCGGCTCTTGAGAGAAGCAGCAATCCCGTTGCATGTTCTCGATGCGAGAGATTATCACGCGCTGACCCGTTGCCTCAGTGACATTAAACCGCAGGTCTTGGTTCAGCTTGCTGCCATCGCACATGCCAATCGATCAAACAAGGACCCCTTCAGCACCTTCGATCACAGTTTTCGGACTCTGGAAAATGCGCTCGACTATTCAAGAGATACCGTAGAGCGGTTTATCTACTTCTCATCGTCGATGGTCTACGGCAACTTCGACGGTGAAGCAGTAACGGAGGACAGGCAGTGCGAACCGCTGGGGATCTACGGAGCGCTCAAGTACGGTGGTGAAAAGCTTGTCATCGCATACGGGCAGGTCTTCAATCTTCCCTATGTGATTGCCCGTCCGTCCGCATTGTACGGGGAGCGTTGTGTGAGCCGACGAGTCGGCCAAGCGTTCATTGAAAATCTGCTACGCGGTCTTCCGTTGAGTGTTAATGGCGACGGCAGTGACGCATTGGATTTTACCTACATCCAGGATCTCATTCAGGGGCTGGTGCTCTGTATGACCAAGGAGGAAGCACGTAACCAGACCTTCAATCTGACCTACGGAGGGGCGCGGTCGCTGAAGCAGATGATCGCCATCGCGCAGGAGCACTTCCCTGAATTTGAAGTGAAGTACCAGCCACGCGATACTTTGATGCCTGAACGCGGCACCCTCTCGGTCGAAAAGGCCAAGCGCCTCCTGGGTTATAAACCTGATTATCCATTGGAAAAGGGATTTGTACAGTACATCGAATGGTACAAGAAGCTGGCGCAAGAGCAGCCCCGCTACTTCTCACCAGTGCGGGTAAACGCCTGAAGATGGAAGGACAGCGACAGTGAAGTTGTTTGGAAGAGATCTTAATCGCGACGTCGTGGTCGTTGCCGAGATCGGTGTGAATCACGAGGGAGACGTCGAGACGGCAGCCCGGTTGATTCAGTTGGCACACGAGGCAGGAGCCGATGCGGTCAAGCTGCAAACTTACACGCCGGAACGGTTTGCGTCGATGGCAGATCCGGTCAGATTTCAACGGGTCACGAGATTCTGTCTCGACCGTTCCGCTCATATTCGATTGGCTGAGCGAGCCAAGCAGATCGGTGCCGTACTCTTTTCGGCCGCGATTACGGAAGATGTGATTCCGCTGCTCGCAGAACTGTTTCCCGTCATCAAGGTTGCCAGTGGAGACTTGAATTTCCAGCCGATCGTGAGGGGAGCGGCCGCCAGCGGAAAACCCGTCATCCTCTCTACTGGAAACAGCACGGTGGAGGAAATTGACCAGGCGTTGACTTGGTGTCGAGCCGAGATCGGCGATGCACACATACAGGATCGGTTGGCGCTCCTTCACTGCGTATCCGCCTATCCGGTGCCGATCGAACAAGCCAATCTACTCAGTATTCCCTTTCTGCGCGAGCGATTCGGTCTCGTCACCGGCTACTCCAACCACGTTCTCGGATCGGAGGCGGTGCTTGCCGCAGTGGCGTTGGGGGCACGCATTGTCGAGGTCCACGTCACTGATCGCCGTGAGGGACGGGAATTTCGGGACCATGCCATGTCCTTTGAGCCCCCCGAGCTTGCCCGACTCGTGGTGAGCGTACGGAAGGTGGCGGCAAGTCTGGGCAAGCCCGGTAAATTGCTCCAACCCTCCGAATTGGAGATTCGTGCCGCCATGCGGAAAGGTGTCGTGGCGGCGCATGACCTGCTGGCCGGTACCGTGCTGTCGAAGGATGATCTCATGTATGCGCGACCAGCGAGTGAGTTCCCCGCGGCCGATCTCCCGCTTTTACTGGGTCGGCGACTGAAGGTTGCGCTTCGCGGCGGTGATCTCATTCCACGGGCCGGCGTGGAGGAGGCATAAGGTCGAAGCGATGGGGCGATTGCGAGCAGGAGTCATCGGCCTGGGTGTAGGAGAGAAACATGCCGAGGCGCTGGACGTCATCAGTGAGTGCGAGCTGGTGGCGGTCTGTGATCGGAATCGGCAGAAACGGGAATCCGTGGCGGCACGCTTTCCGGGGGTCCGGGCTGTCGAAGTCGATCGCGACATACTCGACGACCAGTCGATCGATCTGGTCTGCATTGCGAGTTATGACAACGACCATTTCTGTCAGACCATGCGGGCGATTCAACAAGGCAAGCATGTCTTTGTCGAGAAGCCGTTTGTGCTGCACGAACATGAAGCGCACGCGGTGCGCGACCAACTGGCCAAGCATCGAGGAGTGCAGTTATCGTCCAATCTCATCCTGCGACGTTCTCCCCGTTTCCTGGATCTCCGGCAACGCATTGAGAGGGGTGAATTCGGACGACTCTACCATCTGGAGGGAGATTACAACTATGGCCGCATACAAAAAATTACGGAAGGATGGAGAGGGAAGCTGGACTTCTATTCGGCCGTGCATGGAGGCGGCGTGCACGTCGCAGATTTGCTGATGTGGTTGGCCGGTGACCGGATCGTTGAGGTGTCCGCCGTGGGAAATGCTGTGGCAACCGAAGGATCGGGGTTCAGAAATTTTGACAATGTGACGGCCGTTGTGCGGTTTGCCGGCGGAGCGATCGGGAAGCTGGGAGTGAATTTCGGTTGCATGTTTCCGCATTTTCATCCCGTCTCGATTTATGGCACTCAGGCGACGTTTATCAATGGACTGGACAGTGCGTGGCTGTATACCTCGCGCGATCCTCAGGCGGCTCCGACCCGTCTTGAGACCGCCTATCCGGGGACCCATAAGGGGGAGTTGATCGCGAGTTTTGTGCAGGCCATTCTCGGGCAAGGGAAATCCGACGTGGTGGAAGAAGATGTCTTTGCCAGCCTCTCCGTGTGCTTTGCGATCGAGCGCAGTGTGCATTCTGGATCGCCAGTCAAGGTCGAATATGTCTAGCGTTTCGTCGAGTGGCGGTCAGGTCATAACGACAGGTGGGTTGTCGATCATGCAGGATTCCTGGTTGTCTGAAGTGATGTCTCGGGAAGTCCATCGTGTGAGCGGCGCGCTGGCGGAAAAGGATGAAGCGCAGGCGGAGCGTGCTGTGCAGCAGGTCACCAACCGACCCGGGTTTTCCTACGCGCGGGTGCCGACCGACGATGCGCGAACCATTCGGTTGCTGGAACGCTGCGGGTTTCATCTCGTCGATACAGGGGTGACGTTAGAAATGGCTGGCTTCTCTGTTGCGGCTGCCGGAAACGGGCGTGCACGCCTCGCGCATCCTGAGGACCGAGCAGCGGTCGAGAACATTGCCCGGTGCAGCTTTGCCTATTCACGCTTTCATCTCGACCCGGACATTCCAAGGTCCCTGGCCGACGACATCAAAGCGCAGTGGGCGGGTAACTTTTTTCTTGGGAAGAGGGGTGACCAGATGGTTGTCGCCGAACAGGGCGGCGACATCGTGGGGTTCACACAACTTCTCAAGGTTTCAGGAGACACATTGGTCATCGATCTCATTGCCGTGAGTCACACGTCCCGAGGGCAGGGCGTGGCGCAGGAAATGATCCGTTTCTCCTCGTCCGCGTTCGATCATATGCGTGTCATGCGAGTTGGGACGCAGATTGCTAACACGGTCTCCTTGAGGGTCTATCAGGACATGGGCTTCCGTGTTGTGTCGTCCGGCTATGTGTTTCATCACCATCACATTCGTAGTTAAGCGCCTAGGCCGCACTCATATGAAAACCATGCGAAATCAGGCTCGTCGAGGAGTCTGCTGATATGTGCGGAATCGCCGGTTTCGTCGGTACACGCCGCATCTCGGATGAAGCGGCACAGTCCTGTCTCAAACTAATGGGACGGCGCGGGCCGGATGCCACCGGGCTCCGGCGCTTCGCGTCGCGGTCCGATCGCCAGATCCTGCTCTTGCACAGCCGGTTGTCAATCATCGATCTGGATCCCAGGTCGAATCAACCGTTCAACGTGGGACGCCGATGGATGGTGCTGAACGGGGAACTCTACAACTATGTTGAATTGAAGGAGCGGTTGTCGGCCGAAGGTGCCCGGTTCAGGACCAACTCGGATACGGAGGTGTTCTTGACCGCCATCGACCGTGAGGGCTGGAACGTCCTCGACCGGGCCGAGGGCATGTGGGCGATGGCTGTCTATGACGAAGAGGACGGCAGTCTGACTCTTTGTCGGGACCGCTTCGGCGAGAAACCGCTGTACATCGTGCGAGCGACGGAAGGAATGTATTTCGGCTCCGAACCGAAGCTTCTGTTCGAGTTGATGGGCCGGCGGCTTCCTGTGAACCGTGAGCATCTCTGCCGGTATCTCGTGAACGGATATAAATCGATTTACAAAACCAAGGCGGAATTCTTCCAGGATCTGGAGGAAGTACCGCCTGCCAGTCTGTTGCGGGTGGACGCTCACGGAAAAGAAGCGGAGATACGCTATTGGGGTCCGGTGTGCAGGCCTCGAGAGAGTATGACGTATGAAGAAGCCGTGGCGGGTGTACGGGATCGGCTGATTCGCTCACTGCAGCTGCGCTTACGCAGCGATGTGCCGCTTGCCTTTCTCATGAGCGGAGGCGTGGACTCCAATGCGCTCATCAGTCTGGCGAAGCGGGCTTGTGACTATGATGTGCATGGCTTCACGATCATGAATGAGGACGAACGCTACGATGAGCGCAAGATCGTCGAGCACTCTGCGCGTGAGCTGGACATCCGGCATACGTCTGTGGCGATTACATCGGATCGCTTCCTGGAACGATTGCGCAAACTGGTTCGCTATCACGACGCTCCGGTCTTTACCATCACCTATTACATCCAGTGGCTCTTGATGAAGCAGGTGCATGCACAGGGGTACAAGATTTCGATCAGCG
>NEWP02000018.1:20525-31140 GCA_002869895.2 Nitrospira sp. CG24E
TAACGGGGCAGAGGGGGAAAAAGGGGGTAGTGGATCAAGGGGTAACGGGGTAGAGGAAGGGATAGGGGGTAAGGGAAGGGATAGGATGCACTGGCGGAAGCTTGAGGTCCAGACCAACATTGTCGGCACCTTTCATCTGCTTGAATCTGTGCGCGCCTACTGGAACGAACTTGAAAGCGCAGCCAAAGCACGCTTCCGTTTTCTGCACGTGTCTACCGACGAGGTCTATGGCTCGTTAGGAAAAGATGCCCCGGCTTTCAGCGAAACGAATCGCTACGAACCCAATAGCCCCTATTCGGCGAGCAAAGCGGCCAGCGATCACCTGGTGCGTGCGTACCACCACACCTATGGTCTGCCGGTGCTCACAACCAATTGCTCCAACAACTACGGCCCCTATCAGTTCCCGGAGAAGCTCATTCCTCTGGTCATCCATCACGCGCTGGCAGGCAAGCCGTTGCCTATCTATGGTGACGGCCAGCAAATCCGCGATTGGCTCTACGTTGGAGACCACTGCAGCGCCATCCGTCTGGTACTCGAAGCGGGTCGAGTGGGGGAAACCTATAACGTCGGCGGGAACAGCGAAAAGACTAATCTCGATGTTGTCCATACCCTCTGCGGCATCTTGGATGAGCTAAAGCCGGTGAGTGGTGAGTGGCCAGTGGGCAGTGGAATAAAACAACCCCCCACTCACGACTCCCCATTGACTACTTACCGCTCTTTAATCACATACGTCACCGACCGTCCGGGTCATGATCGCCGTTACGCAATCGATGCCGGCAAGATCGAACGGGAATTGGGCTGGAAACCTCAAGAGACTTTTGAGACCGGTATCCGCAAGACGGTAGCCTGGTATCTGGAGAACCAGAGTTGGGTCACGAACGTGACGAGCGGGACTTACCGGCAGTGGGTCGAGAAACAATATGGCAAGTAGCAATATGGTGAGTAGTGAGTGGCAAGTAGTTAGTGGAAAGTGGTCAGTTGGAAAACCTTGCACGTTGCCCGTCTATTTCCCACTGCCTACTAGCCACTCGCAACTTCCTACTGACAACTTAGCAGGCCCTGCCACTCACCACTCACCACTCACCACTTACCAGCGGTACTGTCGAGTATGAAGATTCTGCTCCTGGGAAAGAACGGCCAGGTAGGTTTTGAGTTGCAGCGTGCGTTAGCTCCCTTTGGGGGAAGTCTGTGCCGTGGATCAGCCTGAATGTGATTTGACAGAGGTCTCTGCCATCCGTGAGCTGGTGCGGTCGTTCAAACCCGATGCGATCGTCAATCCCGCTGCCTATACCGCGGTGGACAAGGCAGAGTCCGAGCAGGAACTGGCGCACGCCATCAATACCGTCGCTCCCGGAGTGCTCGGAGAAGAAGCGGCGAAACAGGGCGCATGGGTCGTGCATTACTCCACCGACTACGTGTTCGATGGCAGCAAGCCTGGGGCCTACTGTGAAGATGACCTCACGAACCCGCAAAGTGTGTATGGCCGCACCAAAAGGGCAGGCGAGACCGCGCTCCAGCAAAGCGGGGCTCGACACTTGATCTTTCGTACGAGCTGGGTGGTGGGAGCGCATGGCGGAAATTTTGCCAAAATCATCCTGCGATTGGCCGGTGAGCGAGAGAGTTTGAACGTGGTGGCGGATCAATATGGCGCGCCGACTTCTGCCGCCTTGCTGGCCGATGTGACGGCACAGCTGGTTCGGCAGCGACAGCGTGAGGGGGACAAAAACTTCCCCTTTGGTTTGTATCATCTCGTGGCCGGTGGTGAGACCAACTGGTGTGACTATGCGAGGTTTGTTGTGTCGGAAGCTCAGGCTGCCGGCAAGCCTCTCAAGCTGTCGCCGGATTCCATTCGTGCGATTCCCTCATCCGAATATCCCTCACCCGCCAAACGTCCGGCCAACTCACGACTAGACACCAGCAAGCTGCGCGGTACGTTTAATTTAGAATTGCCCGGCTGGCAAAGCGGCGTCCGGCACATTCTGCAACAGATTCTGGGGAGGTAAGTAGTGAGTGGGAAGTGGTGAGTAGTCAGTTGTCAGTTGTCAGTGGGAAGTCGCAATTTGTAAGTGGTAAGTAGTTAGTGGGAAGTGGAAAGTTGCAAATGGTAAGTCGTAAGTAGAAAGTAGGCAGCCCGCTCTCTACTCCCTACTTACCACTCACGACTGACTACTCACCACTTACCAGAGCTCAACAATGGGTAAACCACACGAACAACTGGAAGCCTGGAAGTTCGCGATGCAATTGGTCAAGGCTGTATATGAGCTCACGGCAGATTTCCCAGCGGAGGAACGTTATGGGCTTTCCCAACAAATGAGGCGAGCAGCCGTGTCTATACCGAGCAATATTGCCGAAGGCGCAGGCCGGAATGGCGCAAAGGAGTTCTCGAATTTTATCGGAATATCGCGAGGCTCACTGGCTGAACTTGAAACCCAACTGCAACTTGCAGTTATGCTCGGCTTCGTCGTGCCCGGCCACCCCGCATTTGAATTGGCTAATAGCACCGGGAAGTTATTAACTGGTTTACACAAGAAAATGGGCAGCACATGACTCCACTCACTACTGACCACTTACCACTTACTACTCCCCACTCCCCACTTACCAGAAAAGGCATTATCCTCGCGGGCGGATCTGGGACCAGACTGCACCCGGCCACATTGGCCATCAGCAAACAGTTGC
The DNA here is from genome assembly GCA_002869895.2 of Nitrospira sp. CG24E. Classification (GTDB taxonomy): domain Bacteria; phylum Nitrospirota; class Nitrospiria; order Nitrospirales; family Nitrospiraceae; genus Palsa-1315. Next base: position 23,202 of record NEWP02000018.1, read on the forward strand.
TGCCTGTGTTCGATAAGCCGATGATCTACTACCCGCTCAGCACCCTGATGTTGGCTGGGATCCGGGACATCCTCATTCTTTCCACACCACAGGATACCCCACGTTTTGAGCAACTCCTTGGCAGCGGTGAGCAGTGGGGCCTGAATCTACAGTATGCCGTACAGCCCTCGCCTGATGGTCTAGCCCAAGCATTTCTCATCGGCGAATCGTTCATCGGAAATGATCTCTCCGCCTTGGTGTTGGGCGATAACATCTTCTACGGGCATGACTTCTACCGCCTGCTCGGCAATGCCATGGCCCGCATCGAAGGAGCGAGCGTGTTTGCCTACCATGTGCAGGATCCTCAGCGTTACGGTGTTGCCGAATTCGACTCCAACGGGAAAGTGCTGTCGTTGGAAGAAAAACCCAAACAGCCCAAATCCAACTATGCCGTGACGGGCCTCTATTTCTACGATCGGCAAGTCATTGATCTGACCAAAAGCCTTCAGCCCTCGCGTCGCGGAGAATTGGAAATCACGGATCTCAACCGCATGTATCTTGAACGAGGCTTGCTCAACGTCGAAGTCATGGGCCGAGGCTATGCCTGGCTGGATACTGGCACGCATGAATCGCTGCTCGAAGCCAGCCAATTCATTGCCACGCTGGAGAACCGGCAAGGCTTGAAAGTGGCATGTCCGGAAGAAATCGCCTACAGGTTAAAGTGGATTGATGCTGCCCAATTGGAGAAGCTCGCACAGCCCTTGACCAAGAATGGCTACGGGCAATACCTCTTGTGGGTACTGAAAGAAAAAGTATTTTAGCGAGGCTTCCAGGGACAAGGTGCAAGGGGCGAACAGTTTTTTGTAGGCAGTTTAGGCAGCGTCGGTTAGGATAGCCAGGCGAAACGTAGAAAGACGGTTTGTCGGGTTTATTTCGTTTGTCTTGTTCATCTGGTTTGCCCAGTTCGATCAACCAACGAGAGAAACCAAACAAACCAAATAAACAAGATGAAGCATCCCATGGCTCAACGAACAGCAATCAAGAAAACGGCTCGACCCAGGAGAGTCCTACGCAAGCTACTCGGTCAGATCCGTCTGTTTGCCACTGACGTCGATGGAGTCTTAACCGATGCCGGGATGTACTATGCCGAGTCGGGCGATGAGTGGAAGAAGTTCAATACGCACGATGGCATGGGAATCAAGCTGTTGCAAAGGGCGGGGATCATCACGGCTATTGTCACCCAGGAACGGACAAAACTCGTGGCACGGCGCGCCGAGAAGCTCGCGATTCCAGAATTGCATCAAGGGGTGATGGATAAGCTGTCGTGTGTTCGGGAGATGGCAGCACGCCATGGCCTTACACTCAGCCAGGTTGCCTATATCGGGGATGACATCAACGATCTTGAGACACTGAAAGCTGTGGGAGTTTCCGCCAGCCCGGCCGACGGGATGCCCCTAATCACTGCGGCGGTCGACTATGTCTGTCAGAAGAAGGGTGGGGAGGGGGCAGTTCGTGAAATCGTCGAGATGATTCTGGAGGCGCAGGGGCATCGGCCACGTTAACCGTCAACATGAACTGAATGAACCACTCAGGTAAATAGGCTGAAGGTGTTCAGGCTGAAGTGTTCGGAGCTCAGACCGTCAGCCTAAAAGCCTTCAGTCTGAAACACCTAGGTAGCCATTAACGAATGACGCTTCACGCTTCACGTTTTACGAATAACGATCTGAACTCCCACCTGTATCCCGTGATCATGGCCGGCGGCAGCGGCACCAGGTTTTGGCCCCTCAGCCGGCAGCTGTTTCCCAAACAGCTTTTGCGGATCATGGGAGACGAAACCTTGATTCAGCAGACTATGCGCCGGGTGGTGACTGCTTCGTCGCCTGAGCGGGTGATGATTTCCACGAATCCAGCCCAGGCAGAGTCCATTCGCGTTCAGCTGGGTGAATGGAAAGACGCGCTCAGAGATAATTTCGTGCTTGAACCAGAAGGGCGTAATACCGCTCCGGCTATTGCCTTAGTGGCATTGGAACTTGTCCGTCGGGACCCTGATGCCATTATGCTGGTTCTGCCTGCCGATCATATTGTAAAGGGTCAGCGCGGGTTCGATGCGGCAGTATCTCTGGCTGCGAATCTTGCGTCACAAGGCCTCTTGGTCACGTTCGGTATTCAGCCGATTCGCCCTGAAACAGGATATGGCTACATCAAGCCGAACCGGAAAATCGTCCTGGCAACACAGGGCAAGCTCAAAGGCCATCCAGTGGCTCGTTTTGTCGAGAAACCAAATGAAGCCAAGGCGGCTCAGTACGTGAAGGCGGGCGACTATTATTGGAACAGTGGGATGTTTGTCTGGCGTGCCGCAACGATTCTTGATGAGATTCGCCGTCACCAAGGGGTTCTCTATCGTGGGATTGAAAACATTGGCCGGCTCATGGAGCGGGCCGCATCACGATCCGTGATCGATGACGAGTATCGAAAATTGCCTTCGGTGTCGATCGATACGGGAGTGATGGAGAAGTCCACGAAAGCCGCGATGGTGCCTGTGTCTTTTCAATGGTCTGATGTTGGGAGCTGGGGGAGTCTGGATGAAGTGGCGTCGAAGGATAAGGCGGGCAATGTCGTGGTCGGTCGCGTGGTCGATGTCGGAAGCCGACGATCGATCATTTACGGAGACCGGCGGGTGGTGGCGACCATCGGGCTCACGGACATGGTGGTGGTGGATACGCCGGATGCCACGTTAGTCTGTCCCAAATCCCGCGCGCAAGATGTGAAACAGTTGGTCGAGGTTCTGAAACGGCAGAAAGCGCCGGAATATCTTGAGCACATGACTGTCCAGCGGCCCTGGGGCTCCTACACTATTCTCGAAGAAGGGCTCGGCTATAAGGTAAAGCGTGTGACGGTGAATCCCGGTGGGCGGTTGTCTTTACAGATGCACCACAAACGCAGCGAGCACTGGGTCGTGATTGCGGGCACAGCGAGGGTGACCAGGGGAGAGGAAGTCTTCGATCTCAAGATCGGCCATAGCACGGAAATTCCTGTCGAGACCCGTCATCGGCTGGAAAATCATGGTCAGGAGATCCTGCATATCATCGAAGTGCAAAATGGGCCCTATCTCGGGGAAGACGATATTGTGCGGTTTCAGGATGACTATGGGAGAGGCGTGAAGCGTGAAGCGTTACCCGTAAAACGTTAATCGTGAAGCGTAATAATCCAAAGCTGTGATCCATGGAAATGGAAGGTGCCGAGGACAAGCAATCAAGTATCAGAACATTCGAAGACCTTGATGTTTGGAAGGTGTGCCGAGACCTAAGAGTGCAAATTGCTACCATAGCGCGCACCTTCCCAAAGGAGGAGCAATATCGGCTGTGGGATCAGCTTGTCCGGGCATCACGATCTGTTACGGCCAATCTAGCTGAGGGGTACGGACGATTCCATTATGCAGAGAACGTCCAGTTTGCGAGGCAGGCCAGGGGCTCATTGTATGAAGTCATTGATCATCTGACTGTAGCTCAGGAGGAAAAGCTCATTGCGGATGAGACCGTTACATTGATGCGCGAGGGCGTATTGAGGGCTGTTTTGGTTGTGAACGGGTTTATTCGATATTTATCCAAAGCGAAAACATCATCACGCGCTTCACGTTTAACGAATAACGAGTAACGAGAACCATGGGTCTTTTTCGCGAATACGATCTACGCGGTATCGTCGGGCAGGAGCTGACCGAGCCGATTGCCGAGCTCGTCGGTCGAGCCTATTGCACCTATGTGAAAGATCGTGGGGTTAAGACGATCTCGGTCGGTCGAGATGGCCGGCTGAGTTCACCGGGGCTCTACAAATCGCTCGTGCAGGGGCTCCTTGCCGGTGGATTGAACGTCGTGGACATCGGTATCTGTCCCTCGCCGCTCGTGTACTTCTCTCTGTTTCAGTTACCGGTTGACGGCGGCATCATGATTACAGGGAGCCACAATGCGGCTGAATATAACGGATTTAAGATCTGCATCGGGAAAGAGGCGATTCATGGAGAGGAGATCCAGGCGCTTCGAGCCGTGATGGAGAGCGGTTCGTTTGTCTCCGGAGCAGGGCAGTTATCGGAGCATCCCATCATTCCCGACTATCTCGCCTACATCAAGAAGAGCTTCGCTCACGTGAATGCTCAGCGCCTGCACGTGGTGATCGATTGCGGGAATGGTGTCGCGGCTTTGGTGGCCCGACAGGCCTTGGAACTCTTGGGCTGTTGCGTGACCGGGCTCTATTGCGATCTCGACGGGAGATTCCCCAACCATCATCCCGACCCCACAGTTTTGGAGAATCTCGACGATCTCATTCAGGCCGTCAAACAACACAAAGCCGATGTCGGGATCGGGTACGATGGGGATGCCGATCGCATCGGAGCCATCGATGAGCAGGGGAATGTCTTGTGGGGCGATCGCCTGCTGGTGATCTATGCGCGAGATATTTTGGAGACCAAGCCAGGGAGCACCATCATCTCGGAGGTCAAATCGTCGCAAAGCCTCTATGACGATATTGCAACACGAGGGGGCCGACCGATCATGTGGAAAACCGGCCACTCCTTGATCAAGACGAAGATGAAGAGCGAACAGGCTGTCTTGGCAGGCGAGATGTCCGGGCACATGTTTTTCGCCGATCGCTACTTTGGGTATGACGATGCGATTTATGCCTCGTGCCGGCTTGTGGAGATTCTGGCCAAAACGACTCATCCACTCTCTTCGTTGGTGGCGGACCTTCCAAACACGTCCGTGACTCCGGAAATTCGGGTTGACGTGTCCGACTCGATTAAATTCGAGTTGGTCAGGCATGTGCAGGATCGATTGGCAGGTTGCGCGAAGACCCGCGAGGAGCTTGGTCCGGCCAAGCTGGTAATCCGGGACCTTGTCACCATCGACGGTGTGCGTGCCATTTTCAACGATGGATGGGGTCTGATCCGAGCGTCGAATACCCAGCCGGCCCTTGTCTTACGGTTTGAAGCCACTTCGCCGGAACGTTTGGCCGCCATCCGCTCAGTCATAGAAGCCGAGCTGGCTGCAGCCCAAGCCTTCGTCGCCCGTCGTTCGTAAAGCGTGAAGCGCGAGAAAGGGATTGTTTCTCTAGTTTGTTTGGTTTGTTTGGTTGAATCAGACTAAGCGGAACAACCAGAGAAACCAGATGAACAAAACAAACCAGATGAACCCGCCCCGCCCGCTTCCCCATTCATGAATCTGATCTTCCTCTCCACCCTACTGTTGATGAGCGCGGCTTTTTGGGGTGTGCAAGGCACAGTCTCGTTTGCAGCTGAGGCGACTCACAAACAGGCCATTCAGCCTGGAGAACAGCTGACCTACGATATTTCCTGGGCGTTTATCACCGCCGGCACAGCCGTCATGGCTGTGCATGCTGCCGGCACGGACGGAGACCTATCCCAGGTAAAATTGGTCACCACGGCACAGTCGAGGCCTGCGATCACCAAATTCTTTCCCGTCGATAACCGTGTCGAGTCGCTGGTGGATCTCACCACACTTTTTCCTGAGCATTTGACCTTCAGGCGGCGAGAAGGGAAGAAGAAGGAAGATATCGAGTATGCCTTCCATCAGAAAGAGGGGACGGTGACGGTCGTCAAAGGTGGGATGACCGAAACATTGGATATGCCGACAGGCACCCAAGACGTCATCTCCTGTCTCTATTATGCGCGCAGCGAATTATCGCTCCAGCCTGGATCATCCCTGACGATGAACGTTTATCACGATAAGAAGAACCGCAAGGTGGAGGCGCGTGTTGAGGAAATTGAGACGATCAACGGACCGTGGGGGGAGGTTGAAACTGCTCGTGTCTTGGTCATCATGCCGTTTCAAGGTCTCTTCCTCAACCAGGGCAATATCCGCGTGTGGTTTACCAACGATGAGCGGCGTATTCCAGTTCGCATGAAGGCTAAAGTCATCATCGGGTCGATTGTGGCTGATCTTGTCGGTGGATGGCAGGCATCCTTACCGACCCCATGAGGGAACCAGCAGGATGCTGAATACGGCTGCCAGCTATCCGAAAGGCTAAGGTTGAGTGGAAAGAGTCTGATCCTCGCTCAACCTTAACCTCAACCTCAGCCTTCTTCAGACGCTGCGGCCTTGCTAAACGATCTTTTCGAGGATCCTGGGTGGTGCACTCCTATGATCATGGACGCGCAGGCTATTGTGAGTCCTCGTATGCCCACAGTGTTGTTCAGCAGCGTGCGAGCCTTTCGTTGCCCGCCTTCTCCAAAACGGTTATACTCGCCTCTACCATGGGACAGTTTCCTCTTACTTTAGGCAGATTTATCTCGCAGAAGCCGGCGGCCGACCAGGGAGCTTCCGGAGGATTGCCCGGTCTTCTCGCTCAGGTCGGTTTGGTTGGGAAACTCATTGCGCAGGATCTCAGGCGCGCAGGGCTGCTCAATATTCTGGGGACGACCGGTGAGATCAATGTGCAGGGAGAGACGGTCAAAAAACTCGATGAGATTGCGAACGAGACCTTCGTCAAGGTCTTTGAGCAGAGCGGACTTGTCTGCGCGTTGGCGTCGGAAGAGCTGGAAAAACCGGTCCTGTTTCCGGAGAATTGGCCGCAGAGCAAGTATATGCTGCTCTTCGATCCCCTCGATGGGTCATCGAACACTGACAGCAACCTGCCGCTCGGCGCGATTTTTTCCGTCGTGCGGTCCGAGAGTAAAGACCGGATGCCTACGGAGGATGCATTGGCCCGCAAGGGAACAGAGCAGGTGGCTGCAGGCTATCTCCTCTACGGGTCTAGTACAATGTTGGTCTATACGCTTGGACAGGGAGTCCATGGGTTTACGTTGGATCCCGGCATCGGCGAGTATCTCCTGTCCCACGATTCGATCCGCATTCCTGCGCGAGGCAAGGTCTATAGCGTGAACGAAGGCAACTATCAGAAATGGGCAGCCGGTCCGAAACAGTATGTCGATTACCTCAAGATTTCCGATACAGCCACGGGGCGTCCCTACAGTGGACGTTACTCCGGTTGTCTCGTGGCCGACGTGCACCGGATTCTTCTGGATGGAGGCATCTATCTCTATCCCGGTGAGTTGGCCAAACCTGAGGGCAAGCTCCGGCTACTGTACGAAGCCAATCCATTGGCCTTGGTCGTGGAGCAGGCAGGAGGAAGAGCCAGTACCGGGACTATGCGAATCATGGATGTCGAGCCAAAGCAGCTGCATCAACGGGTGCCGTTGCTGATCGGAAGCGCCGGTGACGTCAGCGACGCAGAGGAATTTATCCAAGGGAGACGTTAACCGTTAATCGTGAACCGTCACCGTGAGACAAGAAAGATATAGGTTGCCCCAAGTTTTTGACAGTTAACGAATAACGATTCACGAATTTACCGGAGGAGAGACATGGCTGATCGTGTACAAGAGATTCTGAGTTGGTACAGCAGCGACAACGCCGGCACAAAAACGAATATCGCCCGTTTATTGCGCCATGGAAAGTTAGCTGGGACAGGCAAGCTGGTAATTTTGCCTGTGGACCAAGGATTCGAGCATGGCCCGGCCCGGAGCTTTGCCGTCAATCCTGGCGGCTACAATCCCCTCTATCATTTTCAGTTGGCGATCGATGCCGGCTGCAATGCCTACGCCGCGCCGCTGGGGTTTCTCGAGGCTGGAGCGAGTCAGTATGCCGGACAGATCCCGCTCATTCTGAAACTCAACAGCCACGATACGTTGCACGACGAAAAAGATCCGTTGCCCTCCGTCACCGGCAGCGTGAACGATGCATTGCGATTGGGCTGCGCCGCGGTGGGTTTTACGATCTATCCCGGGTCCTCTCACTGCAACGCCATGTATCAGCAGCTGCGCGAGATTACAGAAGAAGCCAAGGACTGTGGCTTGGCGGTTGTCGTGTGGTCGTATCCTCGCGGGTCGGTGCTGAGCAAGGAAGGGGAGACCGCGGTCGATGTGGTTGCCTATGCAGCGCAGATTGCAGCCCAG
>NEWP02000018.1:31240-66604 GCA_002869895.2 Nitrospira sp. CG24E
GTCCTATCCTCGCGGGTCGGTACTCAGTAAGGAAGGGGAGACGGCGATCGATGTTGTGGCCTATGCGGCTCAGATCGCCGCCCAGCTCGGCGCCCATGTGATTAAGGTCAAGCTTCCCACGGCGCATCTTGAACAGGCTGCGGCGAAGAAGGTCTATGAATCGGCCAAGATTCCGATCTCTACATTGGCGGAGCGCGTCAAGCATGTGGTGCAGAGTTCCTTCGATGGACGACGAATCGTCATCTTCTCCGGAGGAGCGAAGAGCGAGGATGCGAACGTGTTCGAAGAGGCTCGTGCGATTCGTGACGGAGGCGGGTTTGGCTCCATCATCGGGCGCAACTCGTTTCAACGGCCCAAAACGGAAGCCATGAAGTTTCTCCACACCATCATGGGGATCTATTCTAGCGAGATACAGTGACGCACTCTGGTATCCTGTTTATGTGTGTTCGTTCGGGCTATGAGAGATGAAACGTAAGGAACACCTATGAGACTCATTCGTGCATGGCTGGTTCCGTTTACCCTCGTCACCGGGGGGATCGTCATCGGGGTTGTGGTGGCATCGAACATGGGTTGGCTGCCGACCGGCGCGGCCGGGCCTGAGCCGATTCCCAATCCGATCGTTCGTCCTGTCGCTACCGCCCCGCAGCCGCCGATGGCAGGCGGCGATGGGAAGAACTTCGTTGAGATTGCCAAATCGGTAAAGCCGGCGGTGGTCAACATCGCGGCAACTAGAACCGGAAAAGCTGGGGATAATCCGCACAGTTCCCCGCTCGATGATCCGTTTTTTCGCAAGTTCTTCGGCGATGAATTTTTGAAGCGCGATGCCCCCCATCAACAACGGGAGCCCAAGGAGCGGGGGCAGGGGTCCGGGGTCATTGTGGAGTCCAACGGGTTGATCATCACGAACAACCATGTCGTGAACAAGGCCGACGACATTCGGGTATTTTTGTCGGACAAAAGAGAGTTTAAGGGCAAGCTGATTGGAACCGATGCGAAGACGGATATCGCAATCGTAAAGATCGAAGCGACAGGGCTTGCAACCATTCCCTGGGCTGACTCAGACCAACTGGAGGTCGGGGAGTATGTATTGGCGGTAGGGAGCCCCTTTGGGCTGACCCAGACCGTGACGATGGGGATTGTCAGCGCCGTCGGACGAGCGAGCATGGGTATCGCCGAATACGAAGACTTTATCCAGACCGATGCAGCGATCAATCCGGGCAACTCCGGAGGCGCCTTAGTGAATGTACGCGGCGAATTAGTCGGGATCAATACGGCGATCTTCAGTCAAAGCGGTGGCAGTATGGGCATTGGATTTGCGGTGCCCAGCAACCTATCGCGAGCCGTTATGGACCAGTTGGTACGGACCGGCAAGGTTGTCCGTGGCTGGCTGGGGGTCTCGATTCAAGATTTGACTCCTGAATTGGCTTCCCAGTTCGGGATCATCGACACGAAGGGCGTGCTGGTCAGCGATGTCCTGGCGGAGAGTCCTGCGAAGAAGGCGGGGTTTGAGCGGGCAGATGTCATCGTGGAATATGACGGCAAGTCGATGGATTCTCCGACACATCTGCGGAATGCCGTGGCGCAGACCCCGATCGGGAAAAAGGTCTCGGTCAAGATGATCAGGGACAAGAAGCCCAAGACGATCGAGGTGACGATTGTGGAGCAGCCGAAGTCGTTAGGCCAGCCAGGCGCAGAGGAGAGCAGGGAATCAGCCGTGCCAACCGGAGTGCTCTCGGATCTTGATGTGCGAGAGGTCAACGAGGAGCTGGCGACCCGATATGGGCTGAAGGGCGTCGAACGTGGCGTGGTGGTCGTCAAGATCAAGCCAGGAAGCACCGCGGAGGAAATGGGTGTGCGCGAGGGGGATATTATCCTTGAAGTCAATCGCAAGGCAGTCACGTCGCTCAAGTCGTATGAACAGGCCGCCTCTGGTCTAGCCAAGGATCACCCGGTGCTCTTGCTGCTCAAGCGGAAGGGCCAAACGATTTATCTTACGCTGAAACCGTAGCAGACTGCCGAAAAGCCGGTTTGTTTGGTTTGTCTTGTTTATTTGGTTGGACCAAGACTACCCCGGATAAACCCGATGAACCAAATCAACCAAACAGACAAAACAAACCAGACAAACCGTCGGGGCTCTTTGGTGGTGGCGCTTGTGCCTGCCGCAGGCCGAGGGCTTCGAATGGGAGGCTCCGTTCCCAAACAATTTCTTTCGATCGGCGGTGAACCCCTTATCGTTCAATCGTTGCGGGTATTGCAGGCTGCTTCCGTGATCGACCAAGTCGTTCTTGCCGTGCCATCGGCAGACATCGATTATTGTGAGAGGGAGATTGTCGCACGGCACCGATTTACCAAAGTGACGAGGGTGGTGGCTGGTGGCGCAGAGCGACAGGATTCGGTGCGGTGTGCGCTGGCGCAGATACCCTCCGATACCGAGATCGTGCTCATCCACGACGCAGTCCGTCCATTTGTCACGCAACGGATGGTTGAAGAGGTGGTGGCTGCGGCGAGGAAAGAGGGAGCGGCGATCATCGCCCTTCCCATGCGGGATACGGTGAAGCAGGTACGGAAGGATGGGATGATCGAGCGCACAGTCGATCGCAGCCCCCTATGGCTCGCGCAAACTCCGCAGGCCTTTCGGCGGGACTGGATCGAGACCGCTCACAGAAAGGGACAGATTGAAGGAGTTCAAGCTACTGATGATTCATTCCTGGTGGAATGGCTGGGGCATTCGGTGGCGGTGGTTGAGGGGAGCGGGGAGAATATCAAAGTCACGAGGCCTGAGGACATGGTGATCGGCGAAGCGATTCTGGCGGCGCGAAAGGCACGTTAAACGTGAATCGTTCAACGTTAATCGCGAAATGCGAGATGTCTCACAGAGTTAGACTTCTTCCACGGTTAACGATTGACGTTTAACAATAACGAGGAGCGAAGCGCATGCGAATCGGCTGCGGCTATGACATCCATCCGTTAGGGGCTGGGCGAAAACTGATTCTCGGCGGCATCGAGATCCCGCACAGCAAGGGTTTGCTGGGACATTCCGATTCCGATGCCCTGGTCCATGCCCTGTGCGATGCGTTGCTTGGCGCGATGGGCGAGGGAGATCTGGGCCGGCATTATCCGAGTTCCGATCAGCGGTTCAAAGATATTTCGAGCCTAAAATTGTTGGAGGATGTCGTCGGGAAGATGCGGGCGAAGGGGTATCGTGTCGTGAACGTCGACACGGTCATTATCGCGCAGGCTCCCCGGCTGAGCTCATACTTGGGCGCCATGCAGAACCAGATGGCGCTGGTTCTTGGAGTCGATCAGGATCTTGTGAATGTGAAGGTGAAGAGCGGAGAGGGCATCGGCATGATCGGCCGTGAAGAAGGGATCGCCGCCCAGGCGGTCTGTTTGATCGAGTCCGCATAACAGTTAAAAGATTGAAAGTTTGGAAAGTGTAAATGTTGGGGAGAAAGAGATTTGCCGAAGATCGAACGCTTCGAGGACATCAAAGTCTGGGGGATGGCTAAGGAGTTGGTTGCTGCCGTGTATCGGCTCAGTGGGGAAGGAAAGTTTTCACAGGACTTTGGGCTGCGGGATCAGATTCGAAGAGCATCAGTCTCGGTCATGTCGAATATTGCGGAAGGGTTTGAGCGAGGCTCAAAGAATGAATTTGCGAGGTTTCTGAGGATTGCCAAGGGTTCTTCCGGTGAAGTTCGAAGCCAATTGTATGTTGCGCTAGAGTTGGGATATGTTGATTCTCATGAGTTTTCAACAATGAGGGTTCGGGCGGAGGATGTGTCAAAAGCGTTGTCGGGATTCATCAGTTACTTGGCCCGAGGAATCGGAAGGCAGAAAAGTGTCAAGGCTGATAAGCTTTCTGGCGATGATCCCTTGCACATTCCAACTTTCTAACCTTCAAGCTTCCACACTTTATGACTCGTATGTTTACAGCTATTCGACAAGACCTTCAAGCCGTGTTCGACCGAGATCCGGCGGCGACCAGTTGGCTTGAAGTCGTGCTGACCTACGCCGGCTTTCATGCCGTCGTGGCCTACCGTGTATCCCATTGGTTCAAGACCCATCATATCCCATTTTTCCCCCGCTTCATTTCTCAGACTGCCCGCATACTGACGGGAATCGAAATCCATCCTTCGGCGAGGATCGGTACCGGGTTCTTCATCGACCATGGAATGGGTGTGGTCATCGGTGAGACGGCTGAAATCGGTGATTACGTGACTCTCTTCCAGGGCGTAACGCTCGGTGGGACCGGGAAGGAACGAGGGAAGCGCCATCCTACGCTCGGCAATCATGTGGTTGTCGGGGCCGGGGCCAAGATTCTTGGCGGGATCACGATCGGTGACAATGTGAAGATCGGCGCCAATTCGGTGGTGCTTAAGCATGTCACTGCCAATTCCACCGTCATTGGAGTACCGGCCCGCGTCATTAAAACACAAGGTGAGCGTCTGCCGGATGCGACAATGGACCATAGCAACCTGCCCGACCCGGTCAGTGACCGGCTCCTGGCGCTTGAGCAGGAGCTGATCGAACTACGCAAGAAGGTGGAGAACCAGGATTCCCCTCACCTCTTTTAGCTAGGGACTGGCTCCGCCGTCTGAGGCGGCGCCTTGTCCCCGTTCCCGTGCTGCTTGTTTCTTCAGTTTGTTTGGTTTCTTTGGTGCTTCGAACAAAACAAACCAAATGAACCACACAAACGAGATGAACTTGTTGCGCACGTCTAGCTTGTCTCGCTCGTATTAACTAGAAAGGCAGGTTCTCATAAATGTCTTGCGTTCCTCGCTCTTGAGACCCTTTGCGCCTGCTTCTTTATTGCAAGTTTTCATCTTGTTCTGTTGAGTCCCACCTGCCTTCACCGCCTTCGCCTGCTTTGCGGACAGGCATTCTTTCATGAATGCCTGTCGCTCATCTCCTTTTCCTTCATCCAAACCTTTCTCGTTCGCTTGGGCGTTGCAGGCTGCCATCTTGTTTTGCTGAGCCGGCGCCGCGATGGCCAACGGCACAACGCATAGCCCGGACACAAAGAGGGATACCACCACAAGGCCGGTTATCTTTCTCATTTTGGTCTCCTTTGGTGAATGTGAGGGTGAAAGAACGCACTCAAGATAGCATACCTTTTTATGTATGTCTCCATATATTATTGTATCCTTTCTTGTGATGTCGCGACGCTATTGGCGGCGTTTCGGGAATCGATGCATACTATGTCTGGCAGAGTTGAGCGATACTGGCGCGGGAGGCCGGAAGAGTCCGAGGCTTTCCAGGCTTCAGCCTTCGGACTTCAGCCCTCCGCCTTCCGAGCTACTCGTAATCGACGCGCATCAGGCAGAGTCCATGGGCCGGAGCGGTTTGGCCTGCTGCAGAGCGATTTTTAGCCTGTAATATTTCTGCAAGGCTATTGGGGGTTCGCCTGCCCAATCCCACTTCGACGACCGTTCCAACAATCGCACGGACCATGTGTTTCAGGAACCGATCTGCATAGGCCTCGATCTGAACCTGGTCGCCTTGGCGGATCACATCGAGTCTCTGTAGATAGCAGATGGGATTGGTATTGTCAGTGAGACTCCCCTCGAAGGAAGAAAAGTCCTGCGACCCGATCAGTGACGTTGCCGCCAGTTGCATGGCGCGGTCGTCGAGCGGCCTATAGATGTGCCATACGAATGCACGATCGATCGTTGGGCGGGTGGCGCGGTGGAGTATTCGGTAGGTATAGAGCTTGCCCCGGGCATCGTGTTGGGCATGAAACTGGGTATCGGCGAGGGTTGCGGAACGGACGGCGATATCTTTCGGTAGCACGGCATTGAGCGCCCGCATCCAGGTGAATGCGGGCCAATCACGGTCTATCCGAAAGCTTGCCACCTGTCCGAGCGCATGCACCCCGGCATCAGTGCGGCCGGCGCCGATGACGGATACCGTGGCCTGGCTGACCTGCTGGACGGCTCGTTCGATCGCTTCTTGGATCGTGGGTTGATCGGGCTGCCGCTGCCACCCGGCATAACAGGTTCCATCGTACTCCAGCGCTAACTTGACTGTTTGCATCGACGTGGAGAGCAGGCTGGTGTTGGAGTCATCGCGTGGCGAGTTTTGAAGAGGTGAGGAATGTGTTGATGCCTTCCATGAGCGCTTCTGCTACGCGGGTGGTAAAGAGGCCGGTTCGGAGGAGATCCTCTTCGCCGGAGTTCGAAATATAGGCGATTTCAGCCAGGATGCTGGGCATGCTGGTGAAGCGCAGCACATAAAAGGGAGCGGTCTTTACCCCGTGATCCACCAGGGGGTAGTGGTTGTTGAGATTGCTCACCATGGCCTCTTTGGCGCTCCAGGCGAGTTCCAGAGATTCTTCGATTTTCTTTGCCGTCAGGAGATCGGCGACAAGATATTCCCATCCCACACCGGTACTACTGAGCGGGGTTCCATTTTCACGGGCTGCCACTTCCAGCGCCCGTTGATCCTTGGCCTCTCCGAAGTGATAGATTTCGAGTCCTTTTACGGAGCGTTGCGGATGCGAATTCACATGGATCGATACGAAGAGGTCAGCCGACTGTTCATTGGCGAACTTCGCCCGGTCTTCCAACTCGACGAACTGGTCCCGTTCGCGTGTCATCAGGACGTGAATTCCCGGTTGCCTGATCAAGAGATCGCGAAGCTTTAGCGCAACTTTCAATGTAATATCTTTTTCTTCCGTCCCTCGCTGCCCCCGTGCCCCAGGATCTCGTCCGCCATGGCCAGGATCGATCACGATGGTCTTCAGCGGCTTGGCTCTCGGCTGAGCAGGCTGAGGAGGCGTGGTGAGTGGAAGTCCCCGATCTGGTATCGACTCAGTACTTGCAGAGACTAGGGGCTCACGGGCAGGCACCACGTCGATGACAAGCCGATGAGGGTTTGACAGTGTCAGTAATTTATAGCTTTGAAATGAGCCAGTTGGGAGAGAGACCTCGAGTGATCGTTCCGAGCTCTGGCTGATGATAAAGTATTTTGGAATCTTGCCGGCTGTCAGTTTTGCCTTGGCAGATTGGCTTAAGGTGGCATTGGGAATTTCGATCGTCAGACCCTCGGACTGGAGTTGAGGATTTTTATTGGGGCGGGCCTTGGCATCGAGATCGAGCACGAGTCTCATCCACCCTGGCGCGCTGGCCGTCCGGAGGTTCTGTACCGTGGCCAGGCCGAGTCCATTGGGAGACAGGTGGACCGGAGTGGTCCGTGACTTTGTGGGCTTAGCAGCGGGCTCCTGTTGGGCAGAGCTGGTTGCCGCATAGGCATGGCCTGCATGAAACTGGTCGAGGGCAGGCCAAGGGCTGTCGAAGAGTCCGACCAAGAAGGCGAGGATAAGGATGTGCCATCGAGCTGATCGCATGGGCATTCACTATATGTGATGGGAGATAGAGTTTCTCTCAAATGCCGGTGCGGTTGTCAAGGGGATTGGCCATTCACGAGCGAGACGTGCGAGACTGGCGGGAAAAGCGCGACTGGTTGACATGAAGTGCGAAGTTCTGAGTTAGAAGTTCCGGAAACCTCGAACTTCTGACATCTAACTCTTCCTCGTTGCGCAAGCCTCGCATTGCTCACGTCTCGCGAGTCTCGCTCCTCGCGCTTGTCGCGCGCCAATTGACACGGCGCGGTGTGAGCGGTAGTTTCTCGAACTATGGCACTCCATCTGATCGTTGATGGCTACAATCTCCTGGTTCAGGCGAGTCGGCTTGCTGGAAGAGAGAGTCTGCAGTCCGAGATGGCGCGCGAATCGTTGTTGCGGGATTTGGCTCTCTATCGTCAACGAAAGTCCCATGCGATCACGGTGGTTTTTGACGGGTGGCAACAGGGGTGGGGCACGGAACAGCGGGAGCATCGGCTCGGTCTCGAAATCATTTTTTCTCGGCGGGGAGAAAAGGCGGATCAGGTAATTCAACGATTGGCTGCCGAATTCGGATCCGCTTGCGCAGTGGTGAGTTCCGACCGTGAGATTATCGACTCTGCAAAAGCGCAGGGGGCCTTCGTGATGAAGGCCCAGGAGTTTGCCGGGAAACTGCATGAGAGACCGAACGCCATCAGGGTTGCGGCGCACAAAGAACTGGATACGGGGGAAGATCTTCGTCCGAAGCGAGGGCCTGACAAGCGCGGGAACCCTCGTAAGTTACCCAAGGCGCTGCGGCAGCGCAGCAGCCAGCTCAAGCGATTTTAGGAGGATGCTGAAAAAGTCGCTCTTCTCACCCGCCCAACCCCGGCGCGCCGAGACGCGCCTTTTCCCGTGCATCGTTCTCGCATCGCTCAGAGGCTCAACGTACCGAAGCGTACGCCTCGCCTCTTCGCTCGCTGCGGCGCCTCGCCTCTTCGCTCGCTGCGGCCTTGCTGAACGGCCTTTTTGAGCATCCTCCAGGGAACTCCAGCATCACCCCAGAGGCATAAGCTTCCGATTTTCCGCCGGTTCAACCAGCCTATCGCAGCCTGCTAAAGAGTTGTTTTGCGTTTCGCGTCGTGAGCCTGCCGATCGTCTCGACTGACATCTCAGGCTCACCGGCTCGAATGGTGGCGAGTTGTTGCGCGACGTGGGTGACGTGGGCAGGCTCGTTACGTTTCCCACGATGAGGCATAGGCGTGAGGTAGGGGCAGTCGGTTTCGATCAGGAGCCGATCGAGCGGAACAGTCTTCGCAATATCCCGCAGCATCGTCGCGTTCTGAAACGTGAGAATCCCGGAGAACGAAAGATAAAAACCTAGATCCAGAGCATCCTTCGCCAGCCAGGCATCTCCTGAGAAGCAGTGAAAGACCCCGCCGATTTCTGACGCTCGCTCTTCTTTCAAAATAGCAATCGTATCCTCTTGGGCCTCCCGCGTGTGAATGATCACAGGCAGCGTTAGCTCGCGTGCGAGCTGGATCTGTTCCCGGAATCGCTCGCGCTGTTCTTTCGGTGACGAATAATTGTAATGGTAGTCCAGGCCGATTTCACCGTAGGCGACGACCTTCCTGCTTTTCGCCAACTGGCGGAAGCCGTCGTACCAGTTGTCCTGGATATGTTTCACCTCATGCGGATGGACACCGACTGAGGCGTAGACGTAAGAGTGTTGCTCTGCCAGTGCGACCGCCGCCTGGCTGGTCGCCAGGTCACAGCCGATGGTCACGAAGGCTTCGACACCCGCTTCCCTTGCGCGGCTGATCATGGCCTCGCGGTCGTCATTGTAACGGGCATCGTCTAGATGGGTATGGGTGTCGATGAGCATGGGGGGCTATTGGGTTGATTTTGTTTGTTTGGTTTATCTGGTTAGTCTGGTTCAACCAAATAAACGAAACAAACCAGACAACCAAATAACCAGTTAGGCGGGCTTGGGTACGATCATGTCAGCCAGTTCAGAAAGTAAAGACTCGGTTTCTGCCCAGCCGAGGCAGGCGTCGGTGATAGAGACACCGTGGTTCAGGGCCATACCCTGTTTCCAGATTTGTTTGCCGGGGTTGAGATTGCTTTCGAGCATGATTCCCATGATGGATCGGCGGCCGTCGCGGAATTGGCGGAGCACGTCGCGCGCGACCACAGACTGACGCCGATGGTCTTTACTGGAATTATCATGTGAGCAGTCGATCATGATGGGGCGCGGGATGCCCTCGCTTGCAACCACAGCCTCCGCGCGGGCCACGTGTTCGGCTTCATAATTGGTTTTGCCGCCGCCGCCTCGAAGAACGATATGCCGGTCGGGGTTGCCGGTGGTCTTGATGATCGACGTGAGACCGTCGGCGTTGATGCCCAGAAAATGATGAGGCTGCTTTGCTGCGACCATGGCGTTCCAGGCAACTTCCAGGTTTCCCTCCGTGCCGTTCTTGAAGCCAACCGGCATGGAGAGTCCGCTGGCCATTTCCCGGTGTGGCTGGCTTTCGGTAGTGCGGGCGCCAATAGCCACCCAGCTCCAGAGATCGGCGATGTATTGGGGCGATACCGGGTCTAAAGCTTCGGCTGCGCAGGGGACCTCTCGGTTGTTGATATTCAGGAGGATTGTTCGCGCGAGTCCCATTCCGGTGGCGACGTCGCAGGTGCCGTCCAAATGCGGATCGTTGATAAGTCCCTTCCACCCGACCGTAGTGCGGGGCTTTTCAAAATAGGTGCGCATGACGATCAGCAACCGGTCGCGCAATGCATCGGCCACTGGCTTCAGCCGGTCGGCATATTCGTAGGCGGCTTCAGGATCATGGATCGAACAGGGGCCGACGATGACGAGCAGCCGTTCTCGATCTTGGCCATGTAGAATACGGCGAACCGCGTCTCTGGTTTCCACGACCAGCGCGGCGGCTTGATCGGTAATCGGTAGTGAGGACTTAATCGTTCGGGGCGAGGGCAGCGGCTTGATTTCAATGATGTGCTGATTGTCGAGAGGTCTCTGCATAGTCCTGCCTGTTCACATGGGAATCGCCTGTATTGGTCGAGTATGACGGGAACGATGCGCGTTGGGTGCGTAAAAATATAACGTATATGAAAGGAAATATCCACTGGAGGCGATACCAGACAGCTGAAGGAGGTTTCGCTATGTTCCGTAAGCCGATTATTTGACAAGCCGTGAAGACCTATGTTACTTAGCTCGCCCGCAATGACTCTACGTACTCCCATACGACGTCTGCCCGGCTTTCTGCGGGGCAGCCTGGCGATCGGTCTGGTCCTCCTCCTGCTCGCCATTGCGCCGTTCGCTGTGGCGCAGGATGTCCATCACGAGTTGGCGGCGGCTGACCACGATGGGCACGAACATTCCGATACCGACCTCTGCCAGTGGGTACAGCACCACACATCCGGTTCTCTCGATGATGGCGCTCCTCTCTTCACGGCACAGGAACTCGTAGCGCTGCTGGAACATCCAGCGGATTCCGTTCTCCTCTTGGTCGAACTTTCAACGCTCGGTCCATCACGCGCTCCTCCCCTCAGCTAATCACGTCATTTCGATCACGCCATCCTGAGACTGATGTCGCCGGGCTTCCCGCTCGGGGATGGTATCGTGTTTTCTTACTACGTGATTGGTGGGGGATTTCATGCGATCTATTACACTGTGCCGTCTCATTGTTCGAGTGATGTGTTTCTGTGCCTGTCTGAGTCTTTTTACTCCGGGCCGCGCTGTGGCGGATGAGCCCAATTTCATCACTGGATCGGTCCAGAATCAGGACCTCCGTCGGGTGGGGCAGGCGATTGTCGAAGTGAAAAATCAAGAAGGGGAGTTGGTGGCGACCGGCGTCTCGAACGATGCCGGCGAGTTCAGGATTTCTGTTCCGGCCGACGGCACCTATTCCGTCAGCGCGGTGCAAGAGACCTATCGCAGCGAGTACGTGGTATTGGTGTTGAGCGCAGACCAGCCGAAGCCGGTGACGCTCACGTTGTCGAAGACGAAAGAGATTTCGTTGGAGGTGCGGTCGCCGCTTCCACCGATCCAATACAAGGCTTCAAGTGAAACCTATTCCGTCAGCCGAAAAGAAATCGAAACGCTGCCGCGCGGCAACAACAATGAATTGCACGACGTGTTGTTGACGATTCCCGGCGCGGCCTATGGGTCGCTGAAGCAAGTGCATATCCGGCAAGACCATGCCAACATTCAACTCAGAATTGACGGTGTGCCGATTCCGGATACCGTGTCATCCACCTTCTCAGATGTGATTAGTCCACGCGCGTGGGAACGGGCCGACATCGTCCTGGGGGGGATGGAAGCCAATGTCGGGAACAAGACGGCGGCGCTTATCGATATCACGACGAAGAGCGGGACCAAGCCGGGGTTCGGATCCGCCCAAATGTTCGGCGGGTCGAATAATCTGATCAATCCGTCATTCGAATATGGAAGCACGATCGGGGAGAAATTTCGTTTCTATATTTTGAACAGTTACACATCGACGAACAGAGGGATCGAGCCTCCGACCCTCGGCCACTCGATCTTCCACGGGCAGAGCGAGCGCAATCAAACGATGTTCCGCGGCGACTATCAGCATGACAACAACAATAACTTCACCCTGCTGTTCTTGAACTCCATCGCGAAGTATCAGATTCCGACGTTCCCCGGTCAAACACAGAATGCTGCCGTCACGGGCCTCTTGCCCGGAGGGTTTTCGGCAGTGCCGTCGGAACGGGTCGATGAGAATCAGAAAGAAAACAATCAATACGCCCATTTGGTGTGGCGCCGCGATGTGTCGTCGAATCAATTCTTCAGCCTGGCGGGCTACTTTCGCCAGACGAGAGCCACGTTCAGGACCGATCCGTTCAATGTCTTGGCCTATGTGCCGGACGAAACCGAACCCTTTTCGGCTGCCAGTCAGGACCGCACGGGCTATTCAGGCGGGGTACGATTGGATTACACCTATGTTCCCAACAGCAAACATCTTATCAAAGCCGGATTTCAAGCAGATCGGACGCAGGCGATCAACAAGTCCAGACTGTTTACATTTCTCGACGATGGCGCCGGGAACCCGACAGGCAATGTCCTGAACCTCAATGCCGACAACCGTCTGATTGGTTACCGGCAGGAGTTCTGGATTCAGGATCAGTGGTCGCCGAACGAACAATGGACCTTCAACCTCGGTGTCCGGGGCGATGTAGTGCAGTACGCTCGTAACGAGGCCCAAGCCAGTCCGCGGATCGGTGTCACCTACAAGGCCGATCAAGTCAACGCCTTCCATGCGTTTTACGGGCGGCTCTTTACCCCTCCCAATCTCGAAGCCATCTCGTTCGCCAAGTTGAATACGACTGGAACGAAGGCCGCTCCGGAAGACACGACCAACAACACGGTTCGGGCTGAACGGGCCCATTATTTCGAGGTGGGGAGTTATCATGCCTTGACTCAGTGGGCGACGTTGCAATTGACCGGGTACTACAAGCTGGCGAACTATCTGTCCGATGCGGGTCAGTTCGGCACCACGCCGTTGCTGAACTACTTTGCCTTCGAGCGGGGCTGGACGAGGGGCATCAATGGAGCTCTGAAGCTTCAACTCATGGATAACCTGACGGCGCGCGGCAACGTGGCCTGGGGGCAGTGCAAGGGCTATGGGCTCCAATCCGGTCACACGCTCCTTGAAGCGGCAGAAATTGCCGACATCAACTCGAAAAGCGGCGTGCATTGCGATCATCAGCAGACCTTGACGAGTTCTGCGGTGGTTAGTTACCGGTTCCTTGAGCGGACCACCTTCACAGGGCAGATGCTGTGGGCATCGGGATTGCGAACGGCGGAAGAAGGCGGCAAGACCAATTCGAGTCATAGCCCCTCGTATACAATCTATAACATGTCGATCGCTCATGTTATCCCATTGCCCTGGGATGGACAAAAGTTCCTGATCGGGTTTGATGTCGTGAACTTATTAGACCAGCAATATCTTATCAACCAAGGTGAGGGGACCATCGGGCTTGGCGTGTCCCACGCAGGGATGCCGCGGTCATTTTTCTTCCGTGGCCAATGGTTCTTCTAACCAGATGCCGAACAACGTCACCAGCGGCGTTCTCAGTCGTCCGTCTCCTTGCGACGTACCCCAAGGGTACGCCTCAGTCGCCGGACTCCCTGCGGCCTTGCTGGATGACCTTGTTGGGCATCTGGTGGTATAAGCAAATCGTCGGAGAAGAAAGAATGGAACGAGAGATTTGTGAACGAATGAGACCCTATCGCTTCATTGCACTGTTATTGGGATTTTGTGTGTCTCTTTGGCCGGCTATGGTTTTTGCAGTGGCTGGTGATGAGGCGACGCATGAGGACGACCACGAGGAAGATGTGCTGGAATTGCCTGAGGTCCATGTCCATGGCCTGCCGCTCAACAAGGATCAACAGTTAGGACCAGTTCCCAAAGCCACACCCTGGCCTGTTATTCCACCTGGATTGGACGGCAAAGAACTCGACGATTGGATGAAAGTGCGTATGTTGGTCTCCAAGGGTGCGGCGGTGACGGTCGTCGTGTTGGAACCGGCCAAACATCGGGAGCTCACCATCGCCGGCATGGTTGCATTGAGCCAATGGACGTTCGACCCACAATTGAAAGGCGACGAGCCGGTGGATGGGGAACTCACCGTACGCATCCACTTCCGCACGCACTAAAGCCACAAGGAGCTGATGGCTGCGGAGGCAAGTACATCGACCGCCGGGCTCTACAGGTGTCGCAGGGATGTTTTAGAAGGAGGACGGATGTACGGACTAAAGCCCGATGTTGACTTGAGTTTTTTTGTTGGAAGGGAACTGACCTCAGTAGAGGTGGCGCCCTTCAACGTCCAGTTAAATTTCGATGGCCCAGTGTTGTCGCCAGGGGTTCAAAGTCTGGTGTCGCTTTCTGTTCAAAACCAGATTGAGCATAGTTCGAAAGGGGTTGTGAACGAGTGGGACGGAGATGAAAACATGCCACTTTCCGCTGCCAGCTTGCTGGGATTATTAGGCTCATCAGTGGTTTCGGTACAAGGGGACCCAGACGGGACGCTCACTCTAGAGTTTTCGAATGGCGATGTGGTGATGGTATTTGACCGCGAAGGTTACGAAGCGTATCAAATTCACAACGGGGATAAGGGAGGGGTCATCGTATAGAGGATCATGGCTTAGAGCGAATCGCACGGACCTGACCTACTTCGGACAACCAGACAAACCAGATAGACCAAACAGACAAGATAGACCAAACAAACGAGATAGACCAGACAGACCACTTTCCAGCTAGACGGTTGACGAATGACTGGTGACGCTTTATCGTCATCTCTATGAGCGTGGACGAATCCATTTTCCGTGCCATCAACAGCCTCAGTGGACATTCCGACACGCTTGACTGGTTCGCACTCACCCTCTCCAACTCAAGCGTTCTCTGGGCGCCGGGGATTCTTCTTGCCCTGTATTGGTTGTGGCTCTCCTGGCGGGAGGTTCTGCTCGGGGCGCCTCTTCTCGCTGCCTCTATCGGATTGCTCGATTTCCTGGGGGCTCGGATTAAAGATCTCGTTGCTCGGCCACGTCCCTGCATGGCGCTTCTGGATATCAACCAGATCGAAGCCTGCGGCAAGACCTTCGGATTTCCCTCGAATCACGCGATCAACACCGCAACGGCGGCAGCCTTTTTCCAGGTGCTCTATCCACGTTCAGGCTGGGTGAGTTGGCCGCTGGTCGGACTCATCGGTCTGTCGCGTGTCTATATCGGGGCGCACTATGTTACGGATGTGCTGGGAGGCTGGGCGATCGGCGGGTTGTTTGGAGCTAGTGTCGCCTGGCTGATTCTTCGCTACTCTCGTGTCCGCTCCTCACGCGAAAACCCTGCTGTGTAGCAGGGCGCTGAAAAAGTCCGCCAATTTCTCAATCACGTCTATCTGGTCTATCTCGTTTATTTGGTTTGTCTTGTTTGTTTAGTTGGTTTGGTTCAAAGAACGAAAGAAACCAAATGAACCAGCTAACCAGAGAAACTGGAGAGACCAGACAGACCAGATAGCCAGTTAACTTGTCCTGCTCTCCTGGCTTTCTAGACAACCCAACAATTCGACTTGGCAGCGCTCCTGGTCGTAGCCTCGTCCGATCAACACGATTGCGTGGCTCGGTTCGTCCAGTAACGTGATCGGCGTAGTGGTCGCGTTGCCAGGAGGGGCATATTGAAATTCTTGGAGCTCCGGCCCCTTGGCGAAGCGGAAGAAGCCTTTCGCCCGTTCGAGTTCAGGGGGGAGAGTCTTTGTCCAGCGCAGGAATCGTTCAAGGTTCAAGGGGCCTGGCAGTCGAACCGTCGTGGCGATGGGATGATAGGAAGCCCTGGTGTTGGTCGTGGATGATCGCGGCCCGCCAAATTCCACATTCACCGTCGGCGTTGGTGCCATACGGGTGATGGGTTTGAGTAGGGCTGCAGGATCGACCTTAGCATGGCTGGTTTCCCAGACCCGCGCGTAGGGATTCTGGTCGGTGATCGCGGTCTTAAACCCCTCCCAATGGCCTGGGACATAGAGGTCTCGCTTATTGAGAATAAGTTCGTCGGCGCAGCGAATCGCCTGCCTGGTCACAAAGCCCCCCATACTCTCCCGGTCTGTCGGGATCGGATGGAGCAGGGCAATGACTTTTTCCAAGTGTGTGAGCCGCGCAGTGTAGAGATCGGTGACGCCATCGATGACTTCAGCTGGATCGGCCATGCCGGAACATTCCAGAATGATCACATCCGACTCATAGTCCCGCACCAGTTGCGCAATCCCCCAGGACAGGTCTTCCTTCGTATCGCAACAGACACAGCCGCCCGCCAGATTCATGACTTGTTGTGCGATTGTGCCGGCGCGCGGCCCGTCGATGCTCACTTCTCCCGCTTCATTCATCAAGACGCCGGCTTTCTTGCCTTGGCCCTTCCAATATTCGAGAAGACGCATCAAGAGCGTGGTCTTGCCTGCGCCAAGAGAGCCGCAGAGGACATAAAAGGGGATCGGGATCATTGACTCATCCAGTTATTATTCGTGGCCACTTCTGCTGCAATCGGCAATCCACCGCGCTTGCGCGTGAACCGGCTGGTTTCTCTTGTTTATTTGGTCTGTTTGGTGTGTTTCGTTGAACTAGACCAACCAAACGAACAAAACAAACCAGATCAACCTGCCCCCGTCTCGCGCTCTCAGTGGTGCACATGCACGAGCCGCTCATTCTTGTGCTGCGAGGCTAGCGTGGTGAGATCGCAGTGGATTTCTTCTTGGTGGCAACAGTGGGTGCCCATTTGAATCGTCATATGGTTGATGCCGAAATCTGTGCTGACCCTGGCGCGGATGATGTGGAGCAGCTCATTGGTCAGCGCTGAGTCGTCCCCTTCGACGAGTATATGACAGGTCATCATAATCAAGCGAGGTTCGACCGCCCAGATATGGAGGTCATGGACGTTTCGCACGCCGGGCAGAGATTCAATCGTCGCAGCGACGTGCGATGCGCTGATCGTGGGAGGGGTGGATTCCAGCAACACGTCGAGGGATTCTTTGAATAGCGGCCAGGCTCCACGGAGAATAGCGCCGACCACGAGAAGACTGATGAGCGGATCGAGCACCGCCCAGCCGGTCAATAGAATCGCGCCGCCGCTCAGGACGACGCCGAGCGAGATCCAGGCATCGCCCAACATGTGCCAAAAAGCACCGCGGATGTTCAGGTCGTCTTTCGCTCCGTGTTGGAGCAGCAGGGCGATGCTGAGATTGGCTGCAAAGCTGACGGCGGCAATCACCATGATCCAGCCGCCATCGACTGGGACCGGCTGCATTAGTCGCTTGACTCCGATGAAGATGATGCCGAGCGCAGTCAGCAACAGAATGAACGAATTGAGAAAAGCCGCAATGACGCCGGCGCGATGGTAGCCGAAGGTTCTCGTTTCGCTGGCCGGCCGCCTGGTGAGGATGTGGGCGTACAGAGCCAGGAAAAGTGAACCTTGATCGACGAGGTTGTGCCCCGCATCGCTCATCAAGCCGATGCTGTTGAGCAGCCACCCGCCGACAAACTCGGCAGCGATAATGACGGCGTTCAGTCCGAGCGCCAGATGCAAGCGCGAGCGCAGGTGCTCATAGGAGGCAAGGCCGGTCATACGCATAGTGTCGCACGAGCTCGCCGATGCATCAAGCGTTGAAGGAATGAGTGATGAGGCTATTAGCGTTGGCTGATCGAGGGAAGGGGGGCCGACTAGGGGCAGGTTATTTGGTTTGTTTGGTCTATCTGGTTTCTTTTGTCCAAGGAACCAGAGAAACAAAAAACGAAACAAACCAAATGAACTAAATCTCTGCCACGCGTCGCGAAGTGTTAGATTGCAAGTAGCTAACCCTCATTCTGTTTGACTTACTCTCGTTCTAGATTGCTTCCTTGCAGGCGCGTAAATAGGGGCAAACTGCAGCTGCCTAATATGATCTCCTCTTGATGTTGTGTTTCACGCATAGTGAACGAAGATTCTCCTCATTCCATTTTTCATGGTCATCGTAGTGATCGAGACGATCAAGTAGTATGGAGAAACACCTCCGCAATTCATAGGTTGGCGGGTCATCTTTTACTGAACGAATTCCAGAAAGTATTGTTTCGGCAGGAAACTGTGCTCGCGCGCAAGCTGGTATCCGGCTGCGGTCATTTCCTGGATGACGGTGTCCCGCGAAACGAGATGGTGTTTCGGGAATCCGAGATCGCCGGATCGTTCGTCGGGATAGAAATCGATGATGGCGATGCGCGCTCCTGGTTTTAGGGATGATCGGAGGTTGCGAAAGTATGTCGACCGTTCCTCCAGATGGTGAATGGTGTTGCAGACGAAGAGGAGATCGATCGATTCGAACGGCAGCTTTGGACTGTGAGGCATGGCGAGGACAAATTCCGCTGTGTAGGCGGTGTGCATGTGGATGACGCTCTCCTTGGTATAGGCCAGCATCTCCGGTTCGATGTCGACGGCATAGACCATTCCTGTCTCGGTCACGGCTTCGATGAAGCGACGTGTGAAGTAGCCGGAACCGGAGCCAAGGTCGGCAACCGCCATTCCCGGTTTCACCTTGAGCGCATCAATCACCTGGGAAGGTTTCTGGTAGCGATCCCGTTCCGTACTGTCGAGTTGCTCCAGATATTGTTTGATGTCGTCCGGACGCCGATGCTGGTCTTGGGCGAATGCAGATCCTGCGAGGAATACGCAGAAGGCTACTAGGAGAAACAGGTGCTTGTTCATGGTTTGCGCTTCCTCTCTGGCAAACGTTCGCTGAGCACGGGAAATGTCGCTTGTCCGACGCCGATGTTTCCGTTTGCGGGATCGGCTGCCACGACGCGCAACGTGACGCCGTCCGGGGCATCTGTAAGCGACGGCACGAAGAAGGGCGCTTCGAAGCCGGTATTGTCGCTGCCGTAGAACATCTGCAGACGTTCTATGATGCGGTCGCCGATCAGTACCTCGCCATAGATCTGTATCGTTCGAGAGTCCCAATCCCCATGGGGTCTGACAAGCGCGCCGGATAATGTTCTGATGGTAGCGCGGAGCATCACGTCGTCTTTTGCAATCAGTGACTCGCTTGATTGTGGCTGTTCGATCTTCACGACGTATCCGTACAGCGCGAGCACGATGCCGTCATTGGTCATGTCCTGGCCCGGAATGAGCCAGGTGCGTGTTGTGGCACGTTGAGTTGCAGCCGGATAGCCCAGCGGACCTTCTGCCGCAATATCCACGAGTATCGGATGGGGCAACTTCAAGGTGGTGGTGAATGAAGCGGAGGCGCGTGAGCTGTATAACGGTTCTCCCATCAACCGGGGTGTGCGCATGATCTGGTTCTGATCGCCTGCGTCGCCCTGCTGAAGTCCGGAAGCGAGGATTTGCCCATGGGCCACATCCGTAATGGTGACGCGAGCCCCTCCCACGTCCTTCCCCAGCACCATCGATCCATGCGCCACGACGCGGACCAGAATGATCGTGGGCTTCGGCTCGTTCAACTGTTGGTCTTGCGGCGGAGTCGTTTCAGCCGAGACTGCCAGGCAGGGTAAGGGAATCAGGAGGATCGACACAAGAAGAAGGCGGAGCTTGATACCAACTCGGGTCATTTCACCTTGGTGCCGGGATCGACTTCTTCCAGGATGGTGGCGAGGCCACGAACTTCGCTGTCGCCTGCAGCCAGGACCATGCCCTGCGATTCGATGCCCATCAGTTTGGCCGGTTTGAGATTGGCGACAACAATGATGGTCTTGCCAACCAGTGCTTCTGGCT
The DNA here is from genome assembly GCA_002869895.2 of Nitrospira sp. CG24E. Taxonomy (GTDB): domain Bacteria; phylum Nitrospirota; class Nitrospiria; order Nitrospirales; family Nitrospiraceae; genus Palsa-1315. The sequence continues at coordinate 50,837 of NEWP02000018.1, forward strand.
CATATTTCTTGCCGATGCCGGCCACAATCTGCCGTTGCTCGCTGCCGATAGAGACTTGAAGCTTGAGTAACTTTTCAGATTTCGGGACCCGCTCTGCGCTGACGACCTTCGCAGTCTTGAGCTGAATCTTCACGAACTCGTCGATGGTGATTTGTATCGGGGGAGGGGCTTGGGGCGTGGAGCTAGGGGCACTAGGTGCTGGAGACTGCGGAGCAGTGGCCGCTGTTGCTGGTGTGGCGGTGGCTGGTTGCAAAGGTTTCGGGATATCGCTCACGGTGTTAGCTCCTTGTGATTTTGATTCGATGCGGGGAAAAAGGCCTGGGCCTTTGCAAATCTTGACTCCTGCGATTGGAGCGTTCCACTCATAGGAATTTTCAGGCAGGGCCTTGGAGAAATCGAATGCAAATCCTAGCTGCTGCGTCAGTTGCGCAGCGGTTTGCGGCATGTAGGGGTATAGCAGCACGGCCAGCAGGCGAAGGGCTCTTGCGGTGGTATTGAGAACGGTTCTGAGCTGCCCATGACTATCAGGATTCTTGGCCAACTTCCAAGGGGCTGCCTTGTCGATGTATTCGTCGCAGTACCCAATGAGTTCCCATGCGCTCTGGATATTGTCCCGGAAAGCCAGCTCGGTAAATCCTCTCTCGATCCGAAGAGGCAGGGTGCGTGCGACCTTGACGATCTGTTCTTCCAGCGTTGGCAAGGCAGGCTGATCTGCTTCGGGAATAGTGCCCTCCGCAAACCGCTCGATCATGGTCAGGGTGCGGCTTAAGAGATTGCCGATTCCGTTAGCCAGATCGCTGTTGATGCTGCCGACCATGGCAGCTTGGGAGAAGTCGCCATCCTGCCCGAATGGAACTTCTCGAAAGAGGAAGTACCGGAAGGCATCAACGCCGAATTCATCAGCCATCTGGTTTGGATCGACGACATTTCCGCGGCTCTTCGACATCTTCTCCCCATCCACCGTCCACCAGCCATGCGCGAAGATCGTCTCTGGTAGTGGCAGGTTAAGGGCCATGAGCATCGTGGACCAATAGACTGCGTGGGTGGTGAGAATATCCTTTCCAACCAAGTGGACCGATGCAGGCCAGTAGCGATCTTGTGATGGCGACGGGGGGAGATAGTCCAATGCCGAGATGTAATTTACCAGCGCATCGAACCAGACGTAGGTGACGTAGTCCCTGTCGAACGGTAATTCGATGCCCCAGGAGAGGCGGGACTTCGGTCGTGAAATGGACAGGTCGCTGAGCTTCTGTGTGGTGAGGAATCCCAGGACTTCATTGCGGCGCGATTCAGGACAGACGAAGTTTGGCTGTTGCCTGATGTGTTCGATCAAGCGGTCCTGATACTGCCCCATCTTGAAAAAGTAATTGTGCTCGCTGATCTGTTCGACCGGTCGTTTACAGTCTGGACAGAGGCCGTTCTCCACATCTTTTTCGGTCCAGAATCGCTCGTCAAATGTGCAGTACCATCCGGTGTAGTCAGCCTTGTATATCAGTTGGTTGTCGTAAAGTTTCTGAAGATACTGTTGAACAATATTCTTGTGCTGTTGATCGGTCGTCCTGATGAAGGCGTTGTTGGAAATATTCAGCCGTTTCCAGAGGGTTTGGAATTGGGGCGCCAGCTTGTCGCAATGGGTTTGCGGGTCGATGCCGGCTTTGGCCGCAGCCTGCTGAACTTTTTGGCCATGCTCATCGAGCCCGGTGAGAAAGAAGACGTCACGCCCTCGCAGACGCCAGTAGCGAGCCAGGACGTCGGCAGCCACGGTGGTATAGGCATGTCCGATATGCGGCACATCGTTGACGTAATAGATCGGCGTCGTGATGTAGAAGGTGTTTTGGCTACTCATGCGGCGTGCCAAAAGATATCAGGTAATAAACGACGAAAGCTAGGCGAGTATCGGAGCAACATCGTGCGAGACACGCGGGACGAGCGGGACAGGCGAGACGGGGTGATCTGGTTCAACCAAACACACGAGTCAAAGCATTTAGGCCAGACAAACAAAAGCAACCAAACAAACCCAAGAAACAAGAGCAACAAGTCGGTGCTATGCGGGCAGTGGGATGGACGATGCGGTCACCGCGTCGCGCAGACGGAGCAAGATCATTTCCAGCGCCATGTGGAGGTTGAGGTGCCGCGTGGCTCGTTGCTCGGTCATCTCAATTTCACGGAGCAGCTCTAATAGCTGATCGGTGTCAGCCTGCTGCGCGTAAGACTCCAGCGTTTTTAGATCGTCGAGATAGAGCACCTGGTCACGATCTCCTCCAATTTGAATCAAGACGAGATCGCGGATCCAGCGAGACAGCCAGACGAGTATGTCCTGTGCGCGGTCGGCCTTTGCAATCGCTTCCGCCGATGAGAGGATCGACCCGATCGACTGCAAGGATTGAGGCCGGACCAAATCCACAAGTTCCTGTTGGCGCGAACGAACGTCTTTGACATCTGCGGTGAGGGCTTCCCCGATTCGGCCCTCGCTGATGATGGCAAGAAATCGCGCGTCTGTCGGTGGGATTTCACGTTGTAGGATGAGCGCGGCTTCCACCTGTGTGCGAGCCGGTGTCATGAATCGGAGACCCTGACACCGGGATCGAATGGTGGCCGGTAGGGCGGCGGGGCGACTCGACATCAGGAGAAAAAGACTATGCGCCGGGGGCTCTTCCAGTGTTTTCAACAGCGCGTTGGCCGCACCGATCGTCATGCGGTCGGCGTCATCGATCAGACAGATTTTTCGCTCGCCGACAAGCGGGTGGTACATGATTTGGTGTTCGATCTCGCGAACCTGTTCAATCTTGATTTGCTGGGTGGCCTGTTCTCGATCCGGTTCAATGACGAAAAAATCGGGATGCGTACGGGCTTCGATCTGTCGGCAGGACCGGCAGGCGCCGCAACTGTCGAGGTCTTCTGCATCGGGAGGCTGTTCGCAGCTGAGCGCCTGCGCGAGGCGAATGGCCGTCAATCGTTTTCCGATCGCGTCTTCGCCGTGGAACAGATAGGCATGAGCCAGGCGCTCATGGTTGACGGCTGCCTGCAAAAAAGCGATGGATGTTTGATGGCCGATACAATCGCGAAAGGGCATGTTAACTCCGGCGTGGGGAACGACTCGGTCGAGTCATCCAGCCTAGCACGATCTCGGTGATCTCGTCCTGCACCTGTTTCGCGGGCCGATTCGCATTCACGACCTTCATGCGGGTCGGTTCCTCAGCGGCGAGCGTTAGAAATCCCCGGCGCACCTTTCGATGAAAACGTTCCGTTTCACGGTCCAGCCGATTCTGTTGGCCGCGGTCGGCTCGCCGCCTGGCTAGGCCAACGGAAACCGAGAGGTCGAGCAGGAGGGTGAGGTCCGGTGTCAGCCCGCCTGTTGCGAATTCATCGGCTGTCCGCAACCATTGAAGATCGAGGCCGCGCGCGAATCCCTGATAGGCCAGGGTGGAATCGGAAAACCGGTCGCATAGCACGACAGTGCCTTGCTGTAGCGCCGGCACGATGAGATGCGTGACGTGCTGACATCTCGCCGCGAAGATCAGCAGGGCTTCGGCTTGGGGTGTGACTGGTTCGTGAGAAGATGCGGTGAGGAGGATGTGGCGAATCGCTTCCGCGGTTTCAGTGCCACCCGGTTCTCTCGTCTTGAGCACAGATCGCCCAGCCTGAGACAACAGATCCGCGAGATGGGAAATCTGAGTACTTTTCCCACTGCCTTCGATTCCCTCCAGGGTAATAAACAGGCCACGACTCTGCTGCTTTTTTGTCCCCATTTGCTCGGCCCCTGATCGGTGAAGAAAACGGGCGGGATGGTATTCCAAGTGGTTGAAAATAGCAATAAAAGGCTTGCGAGGCCTGCGCAATTCTCTGTATGATGACCCTCTATCTTTGTCTGCGGGTATTTATGCTGAAAACCTCGCTAAAACGCTACTTTCTGACGGGCTTGCTCGTGATTATCCCCATCTGGGGAACGTTTCTCATTTTGAAGGCGATTTTTGTGGGCGTTAAAGGGATTCTTGGGGATCTCCTGGCCCGGTTGGTGCCGAGTCATTATGTGCCGGGGCTCGGGATTCTGGCCTTAGTCGTCTTGGTCTTTGCGGCCGGTCTGTTCGCTACCAATTTTATGGGTCGGCGAATCGTGAAGTGGTGGGAGGATTTGCTGAACCGTGTGCCGCTGGTGCGGGGGATCTACTCGACGCTAAAATCCATGATGGATATTTTGTCGGCCACGGATCAGGCGTCATACAACCGTGTCGTGTTGATTCAGTTTCCGAAGAATGGCCACTATTGCATTGCCTTTGTCACAGGGGTGACCAAAGGGGAAATGCAAGATATTGCGCAGGAGCCGCTGGTCCATGTGTATGTGCCGACCTCGCCGAATCCAACGTCCGGCTATTTCCTGCTGGTGCCGGAACATGAAGTCACTTCTGTCGATATGACGGTTGAAGAAGCGATGAAGCTCATTGTCTCAGGCGGGCTCTGTGCACCGCCCGGGTCCCTGTCATCGGCGGTGACCGCCGCAACGAAGTGGAGCGATGTCAAACAGCCTGAAACGGGAGTACCGATCGGATGAGCCGTATGCGCGCCACTGAAATCCCGACGGGGAAAAAGCAGGTCAGCTTCGATCTGCAGGGGAAGATCGCCGGTCTTGCGGTGGTCGTGATGGCTGCCGGGCTTGGGAAGCGCATGCGCTCGAAGCAGGCGAAGGTGTTGCATCGCGTGGCAGGTCAGGCGATGGTGCTCTATTCAGTAGGGCTTGGGCTGCGTGTTGCGGGGGATCGTGTGGCGGTCGTGGTGGGGCATCAAGCAGATCTGGTGCGCCAGGTGATCGACCGAGCGACGTCAGGAATGAGCGGCGAAGCTGCTATTGCGATTGTTGAACAGCGAGAGCAGTTGGGCACAGGCCATGCGGTCTTGCAGAGCCGCCCGGTGTTCGCGGTAGGCAAGCGGGGCGCTCCGTCCAACTATCTCATTTTGAACGGCGATACGCCGTTACTTCAAGAATCAACCGTGCGCGAACTGCTTCGTGTTCACAGAGAGAATCATGCGACGGTGACGGTTCTCACCGCGGTGCTCGAAGACGCAAGCGGATATGGGCGGGTGGTGCGCGCCCATTCACCGGGGCGGGGCGTTTCCCGCATCGTCGAGGATCGCGACGCCAATGCAGAGGAGCGAGCGATCCGGGAAATCAACGTGGGCACCTATGTAGTCGACGGTGAATTTCTCTTCAGCGCCTTGGAAAAGCTCGATCCCAGCAATGCCCAAGGGGAATATTATTTGACGGACATCATCCATCTTGCGGCAGAGCAGGGACGCCCGGTTGCCGCTGTGGTACTCGACAATCCCGACGAGGGGCTTGGCGTGAATACACGCCGACAGCTTGCCGAGGCTGAGCAGGTGGTGCGGCAGCAGATTCGGGAACGTTGGCTGGATGCAGGGGTGACGATGATCGATCCCGCCTCAACCTGGGTCGATGCCACAGTGACGATCGGCAAAGACACGGTGCTTTATCCCAACGTGACACTCGAAGGGACTACGGCCATCGGGGAAGACTGTGTGCTGCGGTCCTCGACCAGACTGACGAATTGCATTGTCGGCAATGGTGTGGAGATTCTGGATCACTGCCTGTTTACCGATTCTCACATCGAGGACGATGCGCACCTGGGTCCATTCGTTCACTTGCGTCCCGGTGTGGTGGTGCGGAAGAAGGCCAAGGTTGGAAATTTTGTCGAGATGAAGAAAACCGATCTGGGCGAAGGGTCGAAGGCGAACCATCTGAGTTACTTGGGAGACGCAACGATTGGGAAAGGGGTCAACATCGGCGCCGGCACCATTACCTGTAACTACGACGGTGCGCGAAAATTTCAGACGGTGATCGGGGATGGAGTCTTTCTCGGTAGCGATACCCAGTTAATCGCCCCGGTGACCGTGGGGGCAAGAGCCATCATTGCAGCCGGGACAACGGTGACCGAGGACGTGCCGGAAGATGCCTTGGTGATTGCCCGTGTGGCGCAAGTCAATCGTGCGGGGTGGGCTGCTCGCCGGCGGGCATTACAAGTCGGCGTGGATCGTGAAACGACGGCTACGCGCCTCACGAAGAAGCAACCGTTGGTTTCAAAAGGCAAGCAAGCGAAGAAACGCAAATAGAGGTTACGTATGTGTGGAATTGTCGGGTACGTGGGCGATCAGGAAACAGTGCCGATTCTTATTGCCGGTCTTGCCAAGCTGGAATATCGAGGTTACGACTCGTCCGGCGTGGCAGTGCTGCAAGGCGACAAAATCGAAATTCGGCGCACAGTCGGAAAACTTTCCAACCTTCAGAAGTCGCTCAAGGAGAAAGCCCTCAATGGCACCGTGGGCATTGGCCATACGCGATGGGCGACGCACGGGAAACCCTCAGAGCAAAACGCCCACCCGCACCGTTCGAAAGGCTGTGTGCTCGTGCATAACGGCATCATCGAAAACTATCAGCCGTTGAAACAGCAGTTGGAAAAAGAGGGCTACAAATTTCATTCGGAAACGGACACGGAAGTCGTGGCGCATCTGATCGACCGATATCTCCAGCAGGATATGAAGCTGGCCGAGGCGGTGCGAGCTGCCACGAAGGATGTGCGAGGCAGTTATGCCCTCGCCGTCATTTCTGAGCGGGAGCCTGGGACGATGGTGGCGGCGCGCGCCGGATGCCCGCTGGTCGTTGGCACAACTGCCAAAGCGTCGTTTGTGGCGTCCGACGTGATGGCCATGCTCGCCCACACCCGTTCCGTGACCTACCTCGAAGAGGGCGATGTGGCGGTCGTGACCGCGACGGACATTCATTTTGCCGATATCGAAGGCCGCCCGGTAAAACGGAAATCGACCAAGATCACCTGGGATGCTTCTGCGGCGGAAAAGAGCGGATTCCCGCACTTCATGCTGAAGGAGATTCACGAACAGCCGCAGACGATTCTCGATACGATGCGCGGGCGCTATTCCTACGATACCGGCGAGGCGGATCTTCCGGATATCGGGTTGACGCCCAAACAGTTTGCCGCGATCGACCGCATCTGGATCGTGGCTTGCGGGACGTCGTGGCACTCGGGACAGGTGGGGAAGTATCTATTGGAGGAGATGGTTCGTACGCCGGTGCAGGTCGATATCGCCAGCGAATTCCGCTATCGTGATCCGTTGGTCGGTAAAGACGATCTGTTTATCACGATCTCGCAGTCCGGCGAGACGGCGGACACATTGGCTGCCGCTCGTGAAGCGAAGGAGAAGGGGGCGCGTGTCGTCTCAATCGTGAATGTGGTGGGCAGTACCCTGGCCCGGGAATCGGATGGCGTGCTCTACACGCATTGTGGGCCTGAGATTGGGGTCGCCTCGACCAAAGCCTTTACCGCCCAGCTTGCGGCGCTCTATTTGCTGGCCTTGCATTTGGGCCGCGTGCGCGGAACCCTGTCGGTTGCCGATGGGAAGGCCTGGCTGGATCGTCTGGTCCGGCTTCCGGTATTGGTCGAGCGAGTGCTTGGTCGTGAGGCGGAGATTGTTGCGATTGCCAAACGATATTACAAAAAGCGCAACTTCTTGTTTCTCGGTCGAGGCATCAATTTTCCGATTGCGTTAGAAGGCGCCTTGAAGTTGAAAGAGGTGTCCTATATCCATGCCGAAGGCTACGCAGCAGGCGAGATGAAACATGGCCCGATCGCGCTCATCGATCGGGATATGCCGGTGGTTGTGTTGGCGCCAAAGGACCGGTTGTACGAAAAGACCGTGAGCAATCTGATGGAAGTGAAAGCCCGGCATGCACCGGTCATCGCGTTCGTGGCGGAAGGCGAGCGGGAGTTAGGGAAGATTGCCGATGCGGTCTTCACGATTCCCGACACCCATCCGCTGCTCTCGCCGATTTTGTTTACGGTCCCACTGCAGCTCTTGGCCTATCATATTGCCGTGCTGCGCGGCGCGGATGTGGATCAGCCGAGGAACTTGGCGAAGAGTGTCACAGTGGAGTAGTCAGGGACAGTTTGTCTGGTTTGTCTCGTTCCTTTGGTTGAACCAGACACACAAAACAAACTAAACAAACCAAAGGAACCTTCCTATGGAGATAACGCAGCAAGAGGTTGAAAAGGTCGCGAAGTTGGCTCGGCTGGCGCTGACGGATATTGAGAAGGCGGCCTTTGCGAAACAGTTGAGCCAGATCCTCACTCATGTGGAGACCCTGAAACAGTACGACACGACAGGCGTCGTACCGACGGCGACCATGCCGGGACAAATGAACGTGTTTCGCCCAGACATGGTGCGGCCGTCCCTGCCGGTCGACAGTGTGGTGGCCAATGCACCTGAGTCGGTCGACGGGTTCTTTGTGGTTCCAAAGATTATTGAGGATAGACAACCCCTTTAAACGAGGTCCGAATGTTCAGACAAATGTTACGGTCGAAAATTCATCGGGCCACGGTGACGGAGTCTTGTCTCGAATACGAAGGCAGTCTGACAATCGACGAGGATTTGATGGAGGCTGCGGGGATTTTGCCTTACGAGGCGATCGTCTGTTCCAATCTGAATAACGGGGAGCGCTTCATGACCTATGCCGTGGCAGGCACACGTGGAGCGGGCGAGATTATCCTCAATGGGCCGACGGCGAGGAAAGGCGCAGTTCGCGATCAAATTATCATCTTCTGTTACGAGTATTACTCGGAGGAAGAGATCAAGCGGCATGCTCCCAAGATCGTCCGAGTCAACGAGAAGAACAGGATTGTGCCGGGGAAGACAAAGCACTGATGTCGATTCATAAACTCTCGCTCTATGAGCTCCATGAAAAGTTTGCTGCCGGCGAAGTGACGGCCGTAGAAATCGTGCGCGCCTACGGATTGCGAATGAGCCAGGTGGAGCCGAAGGTGAAGGCCTATATCACACAGGTAAAAGATACGGCAATTGCGCAAGCAAGCGCGCTCGATGCCTCCTTGAAAGGATGGCGCAAGACATTGCCGATGATGGGCATGCCATTGGCGATCAAGGACAACATCTGTACAGAGGGAGTGCTGACGACCTGTGCTTCCCGCATGCTCGGGAATTTCGTTCCACCGTACGACGCGACGGTGATTGCCAAGTTGCGCGCCCAGGGGTATTTGCTGCTTGGGAAGACGAACCTGGATGAGTTTGCGATGGGCTCCTCGACCGAGAATTCCGCAGTAGGGCCCAGTCGGAACCCCTGGAGCTTGCAGTGTGTGCCTGGTGGGTCCAGTGGGGGATCCGCTGCGGCCGTGGCAGCAGACGAATGTGCCGCGGCGCTGGGGTCCGATACCGGCGGATCGATTCGTCAACCTGCAGCCTTCTGCGGAGTGGTAGGACTCAAGCCGACCTATGGAAGGGTTTCCCGGTATGGATTGATCGCGTTTGCTTCTTCACTCGACCAAATCGGGCCGATTACCAAAGATGTGAGGGACGCGGCATTCCTTCTCGGAACCATTGCCGGCCACGATCCGCTGGATTCGACATCGGCGGATGTTCCGGTGCCGGATTATCTGAAGGCGCTTAAGAAGAGAGATCTCAAGAAACTGAAGATCGGCGTGCCTGTCGAGTTCTTTGCAGAGGGATTAGACCACGAGGTAGAGCAAGTCGTGCGGGCGGCGATCCAGCAGCTGAAAGAACTCGGAGGCGAGATCAAAGAAATCCAGCTGCCGCAGACCAGTGCCGCAGTAGCGACCTATTATGTGATTGCCACGGCTGAAGCCAGTTCGAATCTGGCCCGCTATGATGGAGTGAAGTTCGGGCTTCGCGCCAAGGAGACTAAGGGTCTGCTTGAGTTGTATATGAAGACCAGGCAGGAAGGTTTCGGGCCGGAAGTAAAACGCCGGATCATGCTGGGAACCTATGTGCTCAGCGCCGGTTATTACGATGCCTATTATGGTAAGGCGCAGGCGGTGCGAACATTGATTCGTCAAGATTTCGAGGCGGCGTTTCAGGATGTCGATCTCATCGCGACGCCTGTGACACCGACGCCGGCGTTCAAGTTCGGCGCAAAGGCCGACGACCCATTGCAGATGTATCTGTCGGACATTTTCACTATTTCAGCGAATCTGGCCGGTGTGTCGGCTATCTCGGTGCCTTGCGGATTCAGTCAGGCAGGGCTCCCCATCGGGTTTCAGCTGATCGGTCGCCCATTCGAAGAAGAGACGCTTTTGCGCGCGGCCCATGCCTACGAACAGAGTACACAATGGCGAGCGAAGAAACCGACTATACGGTAGAGCGTGAAACGTGAATCGTTAAACGTAAGAATGTGACGCGAAAAGTGAGCCTGTTCCTCCACTTCTTGCGGTTCACGTTTAACGGTTCACGTCTTAGGGAGGACGTATGACAATTGTTGAAATAGCCGCGATTATTGTGGCGATCGCCTTTGCGGTGCTGGTGGTCTGCCTCGTGCCCATGGTGCTTCAAGTTCGCAAGACCGTCGCGGAGTCCGAGCAGCTTCTGGCCAAAATGAACAATGACCTGCCGCCGTTGATCGGTGAACTTCGCGAGATGAGTCACCGTGTGAACGATCTGACCGAGCAAGCCCGCATGGGAGTCGAGCATGCAGCCGTGCTCTTGCATGCGGTCGGAGAAGTGGGGGAGTCGGTTCAGCATGTGCATAATGTCGTGAAGGGCTCGAGCGGATCGATGCTAACCAATATGGCAAGCGTGGTTGCCGGATTTAAGGCTGCCAGCCACGTCATGAAGGAACGGTTTCGAGAGGAAGGAGGGCATCACAATGGCGGATGATCGAGGTTCTTCATCGGCAGGAGTCTTGCTGGCATTTTTAAGCGGTGCAGCGTTAGGCGCGGTGGCAGCATTGTTACTCACCCCACAAGCAGGGCGGGAATCGCGCGAGCAATTGCGCGGCTATGCCCGTCGCGCAGAGGGTAATCTTCGTGACCTGGCCGTCCAGGCAGGTGAGACCTTCGAAGAGGTTGTGGGGGAAGGCAAAGAATACGTCGACTCCAAGAAGTCGGTTCTGCGCGAAGCGTTCGATGCAGGCCGTGAGGCAATGAGGCGTGAGCGGGATCGGTTGCATGGAGAAGAGGACCGTGGCTAACCGATGATCTACGAAGTCGTCATCGGAGTCGAAGTGCATGCGCAGTTGCGGACGAAGTCCAAACTGTTTTGCGGCTGTGGGACGATGTTCGGACTTTCGGCCAATAGTCAGACCTGTCCCCTGTGTTTGGGGCTCCCAGGCACGTTGCCGGTGATCAACCGGGTGGCGGTCGAAATGGCGGTGCGTGCGGGGCTGGCGCTGAATTGCACGATCAGCGCGAATAATCTGTTTGCGCGCAAAAACTACTTCTATCCCGACCTGCCCAAGGGCTATCAGATTTCGCAATATGAGGCGCCTATCTGCGAGCATGGCTGGATCGAGATTGCAGCGAGCGAAGGTAAAAAGCGCGTCCGTATCCGCCGCGCCCACTTGGAAGAAGATGCGGGGAAGAGTGTTCATGTGACCGGTATGAATGGGAGTCGTGTCGATTTGAATCGCGCGGGAACCCCACTGCTGGAAATCGTGACGGAACCGGACTTACGGTCGGCCGATGAAGTCGTGGCTTACTTGAAGGGCCTCCGCGATGTGCTCATGTATCTCGAGGTTTGTGACGGAAACATGGATGAGGGAAGCTTCCGGTGCGAGCCGAACTTGTCGTTGCGTCCGTTGGGGCAGCGGGAATTCGGCACCAAAGTCGAACTCAAGAACATTAACTCCTTCAAGTTCGTAAAGGACGCCGTCGAATACGAAATCAAGCGTCAGACGAAGGTCTTGAACGAGGGAGGCAAGATTCATCAAGAGACTCGTCTCTGGAATCTCGATCGCGGCGAGACGGCAGTGATGCGCTCCAAGGAAGAGGCGCATGATTACCGCTACTTCCCCGATCCCGATCTGGTCCCGCTCAAGCTGGAGAAGGAATGGATCGAGGGTTGTCGTAAACAGGTCATTGAATTGCCGGCAGCCAGAATGCAGCGATTCGTCGATGACTTTGCCCTGTCCGAGTACGATGCGGGAGTATTGACGGCATCGAAGGCGGTGGCCGACTACTTCGAAGCCTGCGTAAAATTGTTCAATCAGCCGAAGACCGTGAGCAATTGGGTCATGGGCGAACTCACGAGGGAGCTGAATAACTCGGGGTCTGACGCGAGTGCTTCACCGGTGTCTCCTGAACGGCTGGTCGATCTTCTTCGGTTGGTCGAGCAGGGGACGATCAGCTTGAAAGCCGCGCGCGAGATATTCCCCGAAGTCTACAGCAGCGGGAAGACTCCGGAGCAAATCGTTCAAGAGAAGGGGCTTGTGCAAGTTTCCGACGAAGGGGCGCTCGATAAAATCATCGAGGATGTACTTGCAAAGAATCCGACGCAGGCGGCGCAGTTCAAAGAGGGAAAGCAGCAAGTGCTTGGATTTCTCGTAGGGCAGGTGATGAAGGCGTCTGGAGGTAAAGCAAACCCCGGGAAAGTGAATGAGTTGCTGAAGCAGAAACTAGGTGGGGTACTATATGCGCGCCCTGTGATTTCATTGGAAGAGTTAGCGCAGCAACAACCGCTAAACACGGATCAAGCCAAGGTAAAATTTCAATTGACTAACCGTGAACAATCCGTCATTGAGCATCTGGCTAAGGGGTGGACCAACAAAGAGATTGCTAACGCTCTTCAGATTACTGAAGAGACCGTGAAAGAGCACATAAAGCACATCATGCAAAAAACAAATTCTACGACCAGGACAGGAATCCTCGATCACGTCTTCAATTCATAAATTGGCACAATATCCGTATCAAAATACCATACGTGGATAAGGATGGGTGGGATAGAGATTTGGTGATGGTCAGACAGGCTGCTCAAAACGGTAGCCAACGAGGCCGCAGGTGAGAGAAAACCGGATGCGTACCCTTGGGGTACGTTGAGGATTTTCTCGAACCGAGAACAAAGTTGGGTGCCGTTTTCAGCAGCCTGAGGGGGGAGTATGAGCGCGATTCGAGAGATCAAAGGGCGGCAGATTTTGGATTCGCGGGGGAATCCGACGATCGAGGCGGATGTTACACTGGAGAGCGGAGCGCACGGGCGCGCGGCTGTACCCTCAGGGGCATCGACCGGTGAGAAGGAAGCGATTGAGTTGCGTGACGGCGACAAGAAGCGCTGGATGGGGAAAGGCGTTTCGAAGGCGGTTGCCAACATCAGCAAGCTGATTGCGCCGGAGCTATTAGGGAAGGACGCGTTCGACCAAATCGGCATCGACCAGACGATGATCGATCTGGACGGCACGAAAACCAAGGGCAAGCTCGGCGCCAACGCCATTCTCGGTGTGTCGTTGGCTGTGGCGAAAGCTGCAGCGGCAGAGACAGGTCAGTCTCTGTATCGATATCTTGGCGGGGCGAACGCCCGTGTGTTGCCGGTCCCGCTGATGAATATCATCAACGGCGGGGCCCATGCCGATAATCGCTTGGACTTGCAGGAATTCATGATCATGCCGGTGGGAGCGACAAGTTTCAGCGAAGCGTTTCGGATGGCGACGGAGGTGTTTCATACGCTCAAGTCGCTGCTGAAGAAAAAGGGACTGAATACGGCGGTCGGTGACGAAGGTGGATTTGCGCCGGATCTCCAGTCCAATGAAGAGGCGCTTACCCTGATCATGCAGGCGATCGAGGAGGCCGGTTACAAACCGGGGCGCGATATTGCCCTCGCATTGGACTGTGCGGCCAGCGAACTCTACGAGAAGGGCCGGTACCTCCTTGAGGCCGAAAAGAATCCTGAGCGTTCTTCTGAAGAGATGATCGGTTATTACGGGAAGCTCCTGGATCGATATCCGATTCTCTCCATCGAAGATGGGTTGAGCGAGTTAGATTGGAAGGGCTGGAAGACGATGACAGAGAAGTTAGGCAAGCGGGTGCAATTGGTCGGGGACGATATCTTCGTGACGAACGTTGAGATTTTTTCCAAAGGGATCAAGGAAGGGATTGCGAACTCCATTCTGATCAAGTTGAATCAGATCGGCACCTTGACGGAAACGCTGGAGGCAATCGAGTTGGCAAAACGGTCCGGTTATACGGCGATCATCTCGCATCGATCGGGGGAGACAGAAGATACGACGATTGCTGACGTGGCGGTTGCGACTAATAGCGGGCTTATTAAGACCGGGTCTCTGTCCCGAACGGATCGGGTGGCCAAATACAATCAGCTGCTCCGAATCGAGGAGGAGCTGGGTTCGAACGCCATCTATCGAGGTCGTGAAGCGGTGCCGGGGCGATGTTGATGACGAGCAAACGACGATGATCATTAAACGGAATCGTGGACCTCAGTGGCTCGGTTGGCAACGCCGTATGCTGACAGGCGCGCACTACGTCGGAGTCGCTGTCTGTCTGCTGCTGCTCGTTGTGTTGGTCTTTGGCGATATGGGGCTTCCGCGGTACTTCTCCATGCGTGAGCATGCCCAACAGCTGGAGGTGGACCTGCAGGAATTGCAGCGGACGACCCGCACGTTACAGGGCCATATCGATCGGCTGGAACACGACCCCGCAAAAATCGAGCAGTTGGCGAGAGAACAGCTGGGCTACGTTCGCAAAGGGGAAACCGTGTATCAATTGATTCCATCGCCGTGACAGAAACGGAACAGCATAGCATTATGAAATTTGGAACAATTGCGATAATCGGCCGGCCGAACGTCGGCAAGTCGACATTGCTCAATCGGCTGCTCGAGCAGAAGATTGCGATCGTGTCGGACAAGCCGCAAACCACGAGGACGAGAATTTTAGGGATCGTGCATGTACCGGGGGCGCAGATCGCATTGCTCGATACCCCGGGGTTGCACAAGCCGCAACATCTGCTTAATCGTCGGATGGTCCGCACCACCGTCGAGGTGTTGGAGGAGGCGGATATCTTGTACGTGTTGATGGACACGACGAGTTCGCCTGGTCCCGGCGATCTATTGGTCATCGACCATGTGAAGGGGGCGGTTAGGAAACGTCCGCGTCCGGTGATTCTGGTGCTGAATAAGGTGGATTTGGTGAATAAGCTCAAATTGCTTCCGGTGATGGAAATCTACGCCAGATTATTCGCCTGGACAGACGTGGTGCCTGTATCGGCCGAGACCGGCGACAACGTCGATCGATTGTTGTCCGTAACCGTGGCGCATCTTTCGGAAGGGGATGCGGCTTATGATGCAGACACGGTTACAGATCAGTCTATGAGGACCTTGGCGTCTGAGATGATTCGAGAGAAGATTCTGCATCAGACCTATGAGGAAGTGCCTTACTCGGTTGCCGTGGAGATCGATGAGTTTGTCGAGGAGGGGAAGCTCGCGCGCATCAGCGCGACGGTCTTGGTCGAGCGGGAGTCTCATAAGGCGATCCTGATCGGGAAGCACGGAGAGAGACTCAAGGCAGTCGGGACCGATGCACGACGCGAGATGGAGCAGATTTTTGGGATGAAAGTGTATCTGCAGCTGTGGGTGAAAGTGCGGGAGGCGTGGCGAGAGGATGAGCATGCCCTCACGGAATTAGGTTACTAGTGGCCTGTACCAACTGATTGTGTACTGAGATGTCGCGACGGATCAGCGTATTTCCATTTCACGGTTCGAGGCGACTTATTGTAATGGCGGATGTAGCGCATGAGCTTTCTCTTCAGGTCCGAAACGGACGTGAACACACCGCGGGCGATCACGTCGCGCTCGATCTTGCCGAACCACAGCTCGACCTGGTTGAGCCACGAGGAGTACGTCGGGGTGAAGTGCAGATGAACCTTCGGATGCGCACCGAGGAAGTCCTGAACGGGCTTGCTCTTGTGGGCCGAGAGGTTGTCGGCGATGACATGGAT
>NEWP02000018.1:66704-82640 GCA_002869895.2 Nitrospira sp. CG24E
ATTACTTTGGTCGGGTCTTCGGTAGGGTCGTCTTTCTTCCTGCTCTGTAGTATTCGTCAACTGGCTCAACTGCGGGGGAACTACCATTATATAGTCAAGCTGGAGGAGCAACCGAAGCGAGGGCAGATGCTCATTGGCTTTCTTCGCGATCCCTCGGAGAATCTTTCGGCCATCGGGCCTGAGTTTGTGGAAGGCGATGCGCAGAAGACCGTCATCGATTTAGACCAATTCGCTGAACTATGCGCCTTGAGCAAGTAGTGGGGACTCGCAGTCTCAGGACCCAGTGGTTACTTAATCCACTGTGAGACGTCGCGAGACGGTATTTAAGTTATAGCGGATATGCTATAGTGTGATCGTGATCTGGACCATCACCTTCTATAGCCAGCGAGTGGAAGATGAGATTCTCGCCCTTCCGGCTGGCATTCTTGCTCGTTTCCTCAGATATGCCGAGAGAATGGAGGTCTATGGTCCAGATCTTGGTATGCCCCACACACGGGCCATGGGCGGAGGGATTTTTGAACTTCGGATCAAGGCCGCAGAGGGAATCGCGAGGGTGTTCTATTGCACCGTGGTGGGCCGTCGAGTAGTGTTCCTCCACCAGTCCGTGAAGAAAACGGACAAGATGCCATCCAGAGAACTCGACATCGCGCGGCGGCGAATGAGGGAGGTGAAACATGACTAGTACTCTCAAGCGTTTCAAAGCACGTGCGCTCGCGCGTCCGGATGTGAAGAAGGCCTACGATGACCTGGCTGAGGAGTTTGACTTTCTCGATGAGGTACTAAAGGCAAGGGCAGGGTCCGGCCTTACGCAGGCGGAAGTCGCGGTGCGCATTGGCACGACTCAGTCGGCCATTGCACGTCTGGAGTCAGCCGAACCAAAGCATTCCCCCTCAATCGCCACGCTTCAAAAGTATGCAAAGGCTCTTGGCTACAAAGTAGAGGTCCGTCTGGTGAAGAACTCCCAGCGGCGTACTACGGTCTCGACCGCACATACCGCAAAGGCAACAGTGCGCCGTTCAGCCTAGTCGATGGAGTAGAAGCGTGGACGTTCTGCATTTCGCTGGCGCATGGGCGGGGCAAAGGCGGCAGGAACCATTGTCTGAGCGGAACCTGATCAACGCAACCGTTCTGGATCACGCCGTGGATAGTGACGCAGTGGGGGTGGCGAATAATGGTTGCACCCATTTCTCTCCCGCGGGTTCACTTGATCTTTCGGCATCTCTGAGATACGCTTCCCACCATGTCCTACCAAGACCGCATCACCATTGATCCAGCCAGGCGCGGCGGGAAGCCTTGCATTCGGGGACTGCGCATCACCGTGTATGACATCCTGGAATACCTGGCTTCCGGCATGAGCGAGGCCGACATCCTTAACGACTTTCCCGACCTCACGCGGGAGGATATCCGCGCGTGCCTTGAATTCGCCGCCGATCGCGAACGCAAACTTGTCTCCTTTCCTTCGCGGTGAAACTGCTTTTCGACCAAAATCTTTCTTATCGGCTTGTTCACGCGCTTCACGAGATATATCCAGAGTCGCAGCACGTCCGAGACGTCGGTCTGGGCGAGGCCGCCGACGAAGCCGTCTGGCACTACGCCGCTCGACAAGGCGTTACCCTTATCAGCAAAGACGCAGATTTCCATCAACGGAGTTTCCTCTTCGGCCATCCGCCCAAGGTCGTCTGGATCCGGTACGGCAATTGCTCGACCGCGACTATTGAGCAGCTCCTGCGACTCCGTCACCTCGACCTCATCCAATTTGCCGCGAATTCAGAAGGCGCCTTTCTCATCATCGAGTAATCATGTCCGAACGGAGAACAGGGGTGGAGGCGCATGAAAACATTCAACGTATACCGGCACCCCACTCAAGGTCTCGAAGCTGTGAAGGTTGGGTTCTCCTGGCCGGCAGCATCGGCCGGCCCGATATGGATGCTTGTTAAGCAGCTATGGGGCTGGTCCGCTCTCTGGATTGCATTGTACGTTTCCTTATCACTGGTTGAGACCGATACCGACACATCCGAACTGGGTGGCACCCAAGCTCTGGTCTATCTTCATCTTGTCGCGGGATATGTTGCGCTCAGTCTCATACCTGGGCTCAAAGGAAACCAGTGGCGGGAAAAGAATCTTGTCCGGCGCGGATTCGAAATGCTCGGCACTGTTCAGGCTGAAACCCCCGAGGCCGCAATCTCACAGATGGCCACGTCATCCTAACTTCGCGCTCAGTGCCAACCACTCGCGATATTTGCGCACCGACCGTGAGTGAGCCCATTGGGCAGGAAAAAGGGGGCGTGCCGTGAGGCACGCCCCCTAAACTCAGAGCAATCAACAGACTGAAATAATTACTTCAATGCGTCGATGCCGGCGCCGAAGTTGATGTGAAAGGCTGCGCCATTCATCACCAGGGCCGGAACCGACTTGACTCCGGCTGCTTCCGCTTCCTGTACCCGCCCCTTGCTCGTGCCGAGATGGACGCTTTCCACAGAATATTTCGCCGGATCCAGGGCATTGGCGACACTCTGTTCGGCCGCGACACAGACCGGACATCCTGCGTGGTAGAAAATGGCTTTCGTTTTCATGATGGTCTCCCTTCGATTGTGATGGTTTTTGGTACTGCAGCCGTAATCCAGACAGGAAAGACGCCATGCTGGATCAGGCTAGTAGGCACTTGTGGTGCCTTCATTGTCTGGAGGGATTAAGTTACTAATAATCGAATAATGAAAGCAATAGGAAAATCCCCTCCCCTGGAATGAGGCCTCGCGTCGTTCATGAATTGTGAGCGCGACAAGCGAGACGCGCTCAACTCGAAATTAGAACCTTGACCCTACACCAGTCTCGCCTTTCTCGCATGTCTCGCAAGCCCCGCGCGCTAGCGAATCACTTGAATTTCTTTCCACCGTTCCGAACGGTAGCGCCAGAGCAGGAGTCCCATCCGGATTGTCCAATCGGCAATCATGGCGCCCCATACGAAGAGCACATCGAGTGCGAGCCAGGGGCCTGCGATGACTGCCAGGGGCACACGGACTGCCCACATGCCGATCATCGTTGTCGACATGATGAACCTGGTATCGCCGGCTCCGCGTAACGATCCTGCCAGGACCATGGTGAGGGCGAGCGGGATCTGTAATATGGCAACGATGCGCAGGAACACCGTCCCAAGTTCGACGACCGCTTCATCGTTAGTAAAGGCGCGCATGAGGATGTAGGGGAAGAAAAAAAAGAGGATGCCCATTGCAGCCATGGCGATGCTGGCCAACCGATTGGCTTCCCAGTTTTCGAGTTTAGCTCGGACATATTTCCCCGCGCCGATACTCTGTCCCACCATCGTGGCTGCCGCAATGGCGAAGCCATAGCCCGGAAGAAACGAAAGGGATTCGATCGACAAGCCGACTTGATGCGCCGCGTAGGTCACAGTGCCGTACAGGAGGACGATCTTCGTATAGAGGATAATCCCCGCCTGTTGGAACATCCGCTCGCCTGAGACAGATGCGCCGATTTGCCAGGTGGAGCGTAAAAGATCGCGTCGCACATGAAGGGATTTTCTGAAGAGATCCCGGCAGGCCCAGATCAGGTAAGCGATTCCTGCTCCCTCTGCGATGCCAGTTGCAACGGCTGCTCCTGTAATGCCCCAGGCAGGGAAGCCCCAGAGTCCGTAGATCAAGGGGTAGGCGATTGTCAGATAGAGGAGATTGATCCCAATCAAGGCGTACATCGGAGTCTTGGTGTCTCCTGTGCCTTGCATGATCGATGACAGGACTTGCAAGAAGATCGTGCAGGGAATGACCAGGAAGATGAAGTTGGAGTAGGGAAGGGCCAGTGCAATGACGGCGCTCTCCGCGCCCAATAGCTCCATGATGAGACGATTCAAGGACCATCCGAGTAGCATGAGAGTGCAGGACACGATGCCAGCCAATCCCAGCAAATGGGTGGCGGCTTCCCCGACGTCCTTGGTACGGCGAGCGCCCCACAATTGAGCGACGAGGACGTTTGCACCAACCGATAATCCGGAGACGAGTGTAGTGGCCATAAAGGCCAGCAACTGGCCAAGTCCGACGGCGGCGATGGAGGTGGCGCCAAGACCGCCGACGAGGAAGACGGCGGCAATGCCCTCGGTGCGTTGGAGCAGGCTGCTGACCGTGACTGGTAAGGCAAGGGTCAGGACGGATTTTCTAATCTGTGCAATGCGGGACGCCATGAACGGGTCATCCTAGCAGGATAACGCAGATGTTTATTTGGTTTATTTGGTTTGTCTCGTTTGTTTGGTTATACAAGACCAACCAGATAAACAAAACAAACCAGATCAACCCATCCTGCGCAGCTGTCGGACTGGACAAATGCCTGTCTGTCCGATTAGGGTCATCTCATTGTGACTGAACCGAGCGATCTCTCATCCGTCCCCCTGCCGAAGGCCGTGCGTCTGTCGAAGTCGAAGTTCCTGTCGGGTCTTCAATGTCATAAACGTCTGTATCTCGAAGTCCATCAGCCCTCACTTGCGACCAAGCCGGACGCGGCGACTCAGGCGATGTTCGATATGGGAACAGAAGTCGGGGAGTTGGCCAGGAGCCGTTTTCCCGGTGGTGTCCTGGTGACAGCCGGCTATCGCCAGTCGGAAGCCGCCCTTGCTCAGACGGCTGAGCTGATTCAGGATCTCGCAGTGCCGGCCATCTTCGAAGGAGCGTTTTTACACGGCGGGGTGCTGGTTCGCGCGGATGTGTTGGAGCGTGTGCAGACCGAAGAGGGACAGTTCTGTGGCTGGCGTCTGATCGAAGTCAAGTCTTCTACGAGGGTCAAGGATGTGCATCTTGAAGACCTTGCCGTTCAAAGCGAAGTGATACTGGGCGCAGGATTAACGCTTGTCTCGACCGGTCTCATGCATATCAATACGGGGTATTTCTATCGCGATGGAGCGATCGATCTGATGGAATTGTTTTCGATCCAGGATCTATCGGAGGCGGTGGCGCAACGGCGGGCTGAGGTGCCGGCCCGATTGGCCGAGATGAGTCGCATGTTGCTTCAGGCGCAACCTCCTGCCATTGAACCGGATCAACATTGTCATACACCCTACGATTGCCCCTTCTGGGAACATTGCACGAACGACAAGCCGGCTCGGTGGATCCATTACTTGCCTGGGCCGAAGCAGGTAGCCAGCCAGTTGACCCAGCAGGGGGTGACGACGATCGATGAGATTCCAGCCGGCACGAAGCTCTCGCCGGTTCAGCGCCGGGTAAAGGAAAATATCGAGTGGGTGTCTACGAAGCTTGGCCCTGTGCTGAAGGCGGTACAGTATCCGGTGCATCACCTCGATTTTGAAACGGTCATGCTGGCGGTGCCGCGATTCTCGGAGACAAGGCCTTACCAAGCCCTGCCGGTTCAGTGGTCGAACCATATTGAGGAGGCAACAGGTGAGCTGCGCCACGAGGAGTTTCTGCACAAGGATGTGAGCGATCCCAGGAAGGTGCTTGCCGAATCCCTGCTGGAGTCTCTAGGAAGCAAAGGGAACATTTGTGTGTACTCGCCCTACGAAAAGTCAGTGATCGAGCAGTTAGCTGAGGCCCTCCCTTCGTTACGAACCGCTCTTCGAGCATTGGTGCCGCGCCTTTGGGATCTACATCCAATCGTGCGCGACCATTATTATCATCCCCTCTTTGACGGTTCCTACTCACTGAAAGAGATCCTTCCCGCTCTTGTCCCATCGTTGGGATATGACGACCTGGCTATCAAGGAAGGTGGGCATGCAGCCAGTCAGTATTACCGTATGGTCTTCGTTGAAACGGACTGGATCGAGCGGGCGACGATTAAAGAAGCCCTGCTGCGATACTGTGAGCGAGATACCCTGGCGATGGTCGAGCTCAGACGAGCCTTGATGGAAAAAACGAAGATGACAGACGAGACTGGTTGATCTGGTTTGTTTTGTTCATCTGGTTTGTCTGGTTTTTTCCGTCCTCTGAACCAAATAAACCAAACAGACCAAACAAACCAGATAGACCAACCAACGGCGAGCCTAATTTGGCGGAGAGGGTGGGGATCGAACCCACGGTCCCGTTGCCAGGACAGCAGTTTTCGAGACTGCCCGATTCGGCCACTCTCGCACCTCTCCGCATGCCGAAACTCTACACATAATCACATACTTATCTGTCTTTCCGCAAGCTGTACGACTTGACCGGAAATCGCACTGTCGTGAAAAGCGTCGTGAAATCGCTCTGCAATGGTTTCGATCGCTCGCGCTTTGTGACTGGCGCTCAAGTGGGCGTATCGCTGCACCAGCGAGAGGTCAGACCAGCCGCCATATTGCTGCACCGTCACCAGATCCACTCCCGCCATGACGAGGGACGAGGCGAAGGTATGCCGCAGTGTGTGTAGCGAGACCCCCGTGCCTGAGAGGCCCGCGTCCTTGCAGGCCGTCAGAAAGGGTTTCTCCATGCTCTTATAGGGCAGCCCGTTCGGCTTGCTGAACACGTAGTCACTGCGGCGGATGCTCCTCAAGTAGCGGAACGCCTCTTTGGCTCGTGAGTTCAAGGGAACGTTGCGGGTCTCTCCGTTTTTACTGTACGCGGCTTGGACGGTGAGCAGCCCCCGCGTGAGATCCACGTCGGGCCAGGTCAAGGTGAGGGCTTCCGCTCCGATCCGAATGCCGGTATTGGTCCCGATGATAATCAGACTACGAAGCGGTTCGGGAGCGACAGCTAACAGCCTCGCCTCTTCGCTGGGTTCGAGGTAGCGCAGGCGTCGCTTCGGTTCCTCTAAGAACTTCACCCCCAGCGCCGGATTCTCGCCTTCATAGAGCCCCCACGCCTTCGCCTTATTGAACAGATTTTTCAGGACAGCGACTTCGCGGTTGGCTTGAATCCGTGCGCCGGCTTCTGCACGGCCGCGCTTGTGGCGTTCAATGTCAAAGGAGGAAATCTGGGCGAGTGTTTTGGTGCTGAACGAGGCGGTCAATCGTCCGAGTTGTTGGCGATAGACGCGCACCGTTCGCGGTCGCTTATTCGTGATCGCCCAGTCAAGAAATGCGTCTTTCGCTTTCTCGAACGGCAGGTCCTTGCGCTTCTTCCCGATGCCCACCTCACCTTTCAACATGGCGGTGCGTTTGACGTTCGAAATTTCACCAGCCACAGTGCGCGTGATCCCTTTCCCAATCTTCGTGATGAGGCGTTTCCCGCCAATACGACAGTCTAAGTACCAGACCTTGCCTCTCAGATACAGCCCGTCACCTTTTCGCGCCATGGCGTGTGCCCCCTTTCCTTTGTAGATCAAGTAATGCCTGCGCCCGAGCCGTGAGAAACCCGCCTGCGCTGCCTTGTTTCTCTGCCGGAGTGAGGATGCCTCGCACGCGTGCGCGATGGATGACATCTCGCGCTTGTGACAACGACAGCCGAAACCGCTTGGCGATCGCAAGAACAGGTGGAGCTTTCGCGAGATAAGCTTTCTCATAGACAGCGGCGATTGCGGCCAGTTCGGCGTCTGGTCTGCCTTTTCGCCCGCGTCTGACTGGCTGCGGATGGGCCTGCGGGAGATCCGGCCAGAAGTCCTTGAGTGATGCCAAGGCTTCCCCGTCGCGTGGGAGCACTTTGCGGAGTACGTCCTTCCATGTTCCGGAGCGTATCTGATGTATCTGCCGAGCGGTGAGTCCGGCTCGTGGAACGCCCTCGGGTCCCCCATACTGGCCACGCCATTGCCCAGCTGGCCGCGTGCGCTCTCGATGAGGATCAGGTTCTGCGGGAAACACTCGCAGCTCGGCCACGACTGGCACACCCGCTTTGTTCACAAGGCGAAAGGCGGCGAGCCATTGCTCGGTCAACGGAATTTCCACCCAGATGCTTTGATTTCGGATGACGCCAATGTCTTCGGCTGGAATGTCCGGGCCGAGATCCTCGATCTGTTTATGCAGGCCCCAGGCTCTCGCGAGGCTCTTGTCGATCGGCGTCCGACTGCCGTTTGCTCGAAGGATAGGTGAACGCATACGGCACACATTACCGAGTTATTGCCAATAAGTCAATTCAATATCAGACTATTGATTAATGCGTGCGCAAAATCTCCTACCGATTGATGACGCATTATCCAATTGTATGGCAGACTGTTGCCATATTAGGAGGAGACGAGATGCAACACCAGGATCAACTCGAAGCGGCCCTGGCACGGGTTCGGCAGCGGCGCAACTTGCCTCCACCCATCGAGCGGCGGCTGTTGCGGATGCGGGCCGGGCTCACGCAGTCAGCCTTAGCCGCCAGCATCGGAGTGACGACGGCGGCGATTTCCCGCTACGAGTCTGGTGATCGAACACCTCGGCCGGAAATTCTCGCCCCCTATGCCGACGCGCTGAAACGCCTAGCGCTGGAGTCACCGGAGGCCACGCGGTAGATGCAGATCCAGACCCGCCAGACTCCGCGCAAGCAGAAGGGTCAAGGCCTTGGCCCGCGCACGGTCAACGGCGCTTTGCTGGACGTGCATGGCGCGGCTGTGTTTTTGGGGACGACGGAGAAAACTCTGCGGGGCCAGGTGGCTCGAAGACTGATCCCCTTCCGACGGTGCGGGGGGCGAATCTATTTTGTTCGTTCGGAGTTGGAAGGGTGGCTTGCGGCCTTGCCTGGCTGCACGCTTGATGAGGCGAAACAAAATGGAGCCCAGCGATACGACGGAGTGCTCCGATGACGCTTAACGAGCTGCTCGCCCGCCTCGAATTGGTTTGTCCACGCGGCAGCGGTCGCTATGCGGCCCGATGTCCGGCACATGTGGACAAGTCGCCCTCGCTGAGTATTTTGGAAGGCGACAAGGGCATTTTGCTCAAGTGCTGGGCTGGCTGCACGCTAGGGGAAATCTCTAAGGCGCTGGGCCTGCGGGTGGCCGATTTCTTCTTTGATGCTCGCATTGATCTTGAGTATAGGGAAGCACGGAAAGCCGAACGGCGCACACGCGATCAACAGCGCGAACGCGATGGCCTGAAGCTCGACCGGCTACGCGAGGCGGAACAACTCATTCGATCCGCTCGCGGTCTCGACATTTCCCGCTGGTCCGATGACCAGCTCGACAGGGCACTAAATCGGCTGGCGGATGCCTATGGTCTGATTGAATTGGAGACGCAGCAATGAGTGAAGTGGAATTTTTCGCGCAGATGAAGCGGTTCGAGGCGGCGAAGGTGAAGGCTGAGCAAGGCTCAACCAGGGAAGGTCGATCCTCGGAATATGCCCACCTGCTTGATGGTCCTGAACTCCCCGCACCCCCTCGGCTCCCGCAAGATTTCCGAGACGGACAATTGAGTCTTGGCGTGAGACTGAAGGGAGAGCCGCACGTAATTCTTTCAGATCGGACCATTGTGACGGCGGAAAAATTCGGTGCAACCGACTACGGCCTCGGATCGGGGCCGCTGTCGCAAGAAGGGATTAAACAATTTCTGGACGGTGAGCGCGTGAACGGGGCCGAACTGATTACCCGTCTCGAAGCCTTCGTGACGCGCTATCTCTCGTTGCCGCATGATGCTGGGCTCCTCGTGGCCGTGTGGATTGTTGGGACCTATCTCTATCAAGTGTTCGAGTATTTCCCGTATTTGGTGCTGCGCTCCCCTGAGAAACGTTGCGGGAAGACACGACTGCTTGACGTGATCAGCCTCCTCGCGTTCAACGCGCACCAGCCGACCGCCTCCCCGACGGAAGCCCAGATTTTCCGAGAGCCGCGCGAAGATGGCGGGGTCCAACTCTACGATGAGCTGGAAGGCATGACTCATGATCGTGAACGCTGGAGCGCGATTACGTCCGTCTTCAATGTCGGCTTTCATCGGGGTGCGGTGGTGTCACGGTACAAGAAGAGCGGGGGCAACCAAGTCAAGGAACGGTTTGAGACGTATGTCCCGCGCGTGATTGCCTCGATTTCCTCACTCGACGCCACACTCGAAGATCGGGCGCTGATGCTCTTTCTTCAGCGGAAATCTCCCACGGTTCGTCTCGAACGTTTTTCCCCCCGCCATCTCGCACGGGTGGCTCAAGCCTATCGCGATGCCTGCGCGGGGTTCGCCCTCGGCTGTGCGGCGACGATTGAAGCGTGCTACCGGCAAGGCGAATTCCCAGGCCTGGCGAGCCTCGACGATGACCGAGCTGTGAACTTGTGGGAGCCCCTGATTGCCATCGCATCCGTGGCCGATGCCGAGGGTCGGGATTCGTCGCTCACGGACCGCCTTATCGGGCTAGCGGAACGGATCGGCAAGGATCGCGCAGCCCTCGCCAGCGAGGAGCCGATAACGGCGATGCTGGAGGTCTTGCGCGAGTGCCTGGGCGACTCGGAGGAAATCCGTCTCCCCACACTGGACTTGATCGGGAAAGTGAAGGAGCGACTCGGCTGGGAGTCCCTGAGCCCAAAATCCCTTTCAACGCGCTTGCAACCTCTCGGTCTTCGTCCGTCACATTGGCGCGAGGGAAAAAAGACCGTTCGAGGCTACGAACTCAACAAGAAGATCGTAGATGAACTGGTTTCCCGCTATGTGTCGTGTACTGACCCCCTGGGAAGCGGCACACGCGGCACATCCGACACAGACCGCGTAACCGCAAGTGATTGAAAGAGCAAAAGGCTGTGTCAGTTACTGTGCCGTGTGCCGGTTGTGCCGGATCCTCAGGGGAAGAAGAGGAGAGAGCCATGGACCCGTTATTACAGCGTGCGCTGGAAATTGCGAACCGGCCACGACCTGCAACGCGACAGCCTGATGTCATCAGGCATGAGGACACGATCATTGAACCGGCCCACCCCACGGCCAAGCCTGTGTATTTCCTCCGCAACGACGGGGTGATCCATGGACCGGCGACGGTGACGAACTTGGCGAAGGTGGGCAGCGGGGAGACGGCTACCTATTGGGTGATCGTGGAATTTCAAGGGCAAGCCTCCTGGGTACGATCCGATCGGCTGCGGACAAGAAAACAGTTTGAGGCGCAACACAGGCCCCAGATGGTGGAATTCGTCAAGGAGCCACGATGAACCACTGGTGGCAAACCAGGCAATTTCTGTGTCCGCGCTGCAAGGCCACCTACCTGCACGACCAAGCCTATCAGCATTCGTTGTTCACCTGCCCGGCGCGCCAGGTCGCCACGGCAACATGTCGTAACCCACACCCAAGAAAGGAACAGCTATGAATCTCTCCACCCTCCTACACCCAGAGATCGCGGCACCCCTCATCCCGATCGACGAACAGCCTGACTATCGAGAAAAGCTCGACCTCTTAGCGCGGCTCAAAGTGGAGCTGCGATCCGTCACCGCTGAACGGGAACAGGCCGCCTCTCGGGTGAACCACACCAGCCGAACCCCTGTTGTGGATGGCATGGTGCAGCAATACCTAGAGGGACATGCGATCACGCCCGACATCGGCTATCAACAGAGGCTTGAGGAGTTGGCCAATAAGTACAGAGCCCTGCTGAAGGCGATTGACCAGACAGAGAGAGAGTTGACCACCATTCGATTTCGACTCTCGGCCGTCACGGCGGAAGACCAGAAGGCCGAGGTCCGCGAACACGCCAGAGACGCGTTACGGGGTCTCTTGATCGTGCAGCGCGCGCAGGCCGCACTGAAACAGCTCTGTCTCGATCGCCGGGATCGCGGATATTTTGAGACGTTTCGTCATTGCGTCGTGCCAGGGACGGACATGGGTGAACTTCAGGACCCGAATTCAGTGTTGCGGATCGTCCTCCAGGAGTTTCGGGATGCTGAATATCTGACCGAGGGCGAACACCGACGCCTCGCGAGCGGCGTGACGGTGGATTTTGAGCGCTGAACACACGGGAGGAACACCGATATGAATATGGAACGACGGTTGATACCGCTTGAAGACGTCAGGTTAGCCGTCTCTGGCTCTGACAAGCCGGTGATTGAAGGCTATGCCGCCGTGTTCAACATGGACAGCCTGCCTATTGCCGGGGTGTTCGTTGAACGGATACTGCCTGGAGCGTTCACGCGCACGTTGTCGTCCTCCTCTGACGATGTGGTGGCCGCGTTTAACCATGATATGAATATGGTGCTGGGCAGACGATCAAAGGGGACGCTTGAGGTGATTGAGGATGAGCGAGGTCTGAAGGTGCGGATCCATCCGCCAGAGACGACGGCTGGCACAGACATGCTGGTGAGTGTGCGGCGCGGTGATATTGCAGGCATGAGCTTCAGCTTTACTGTTGCTCCTGGTGGAGATAAATGGGAGCGAGGTGCCAGAAATGGCCTGGATCTTCGGACATTGATGGATCTGAATCTGTTCGATGTCGGACCTGCCACGATGCCGGCCTATCCTGATACCGATGTCGCCGTGCGCAGCCATGACACCTTCCGCGGCCATGGGGATAGTCGTCATACCTATGACCAGACAATTCACCTGAGGCGGATGCGGAACTTTCTCTTCGTCATTGAGGATGGCTATCGGGGGCACGGCCTCACGGGAGGGAGCCCCGATACCGATCTACGCCGGCGGCGACTGGATCTCGAACGGATGGCCGCAGGGCGAGGTCGGGGGTAAGCAGGCTGGGGGCATTCGCATGATAGGGGGGGGTAGGGCACGTGTGATTTCTGAATCGGATACACCTAGACCGATCGTCTTCCCTCAGCGTATGCCTTCGCGTTATTGGAAAACTTTTACCCTTACTGGGAGGCTTTATGCGCGTGCGATTTCCTCATGGAATACCGATGAAAGACGGCACAACTTCACAAACCTTTCCCTATCCTGAAGGATCTCCGGACAAGCCGGACTGGATTGCTCAAGACCCGATCGCGTCAGCCGAATGGGAGAGAATTTGCGCATCATTGGCGGCCCGGCGCGCTCTGAGTCCGGCCTGGATGGGAATCATCACGGCGGCAGCTTCTGCCTTTGCCTCATTCCTGAGTCTCGAAAAAGAGATTGCGACACATGGCCGGGTAGAGGGAGCGGATGCCCTCCTCGGCTCCATGCTCTCGACGTATCACCTCGCCTGCAAGGAATGCCAGGTCGAACCGAATGAAGCGATGCGGCTGCATGTCATTACGGAGGGCACATGAAAGGCAGAAAGCCAAAAGACCTCGAACTGAAAATATTGCAAGGCAATCCAGGGCGGCGGCCGCTGGAGGGGAACGCGGCGGCCTTTGTCGTCAGCACGCCGGAGAAACCGTCCGACCTCGATACGTTTGCCTCAAAGGAGTGGGATCGATTGGTTGAAAGCCTCGCGCCCGTTCTGTGTAGCGCGTCGGTCGGCACGTTACTGGTGGCATGTGATGCCTATGCCGACATGATGCACGCGAACGCGGTGTTGCGCGAGCAGGGCGCGACGTATACCACGGTGGGTGAGTCGGGCTCCGTATTGGTTCGTCAGCGGCCTGAAGTGCGCATGAAAGAAAATGCCCGGCGTTCGTATCAATTGGCGCTGTCAGAACTGGGAGCCTCACCGGTGGGACAGACACGCGTGAGACCATTGCCCGCGCCCTCCGAATGCACGGGCGTCAAGCGGCTGCTCGGATGAGCCCACGCATGGTGCCGAGGCCGGAGGGCGGTGGGACAGGAGTAGGCAATCCTGTTGCTGTGCAACACTATGTAGCAATGGTGAGCACTGTATGGTACTGTAGGCCACGGCAATACAGAGCCTATCCTGCTCGTAGAGAGGGGTCATTGACATGAAGAATATCGATCTCACGCTCCACTATTGGAAAGACGGAGACTGGTTTGTCGGCCAGTTGGTCGAAATCCCAGGCGTCATGAGCCAAGGCGAAACCCTCGAAGCCCTGCAAGAGAATATCGAAGATGCGTATCGGCTGGTGCTCAGTGAACGGAAGCAAGCCCTCTCTCGTCAGCATCGTCGCGCGAAGTCCATTCCTATCCTCGTCCACGCGTGAAGCGACGAGCCTTTATCCGTCAACTTGAAACAGAAGGCTGCGTGCTCACTCGCTCAAGCGGTGGGCATGACCTGTATCATAACCCTTTGACAAAGCGATCCGCGCCGGTCCCTCGCCATACAGAGATCCGTAATACCCTCTGCAAAGAAATCAGGAAACAGTTAGGCCTTCCGCAGTAGGCCTGCCACGTCTTGCAGGCTGATCTTCCAGCGGGCGGCATGCCCTACCAGCGAAAACGTCAGACACCCCCAAAAAAGTGTCGTGAAAAGCGTCGTGAAATGAGTGGGGAAACCAGGGGAATTCTGAGGAAACACGGGGAAGGCTTGAAACGCATTTCACCCAATGTTTATGCTGTGTTGCTTGGTTTTCCAGGCGGTTACGTGCTAGGCTTGTGTGAGTTTTCGAGACTGCCCGATTCGGCCACTCTCGCACCTCTCCGCTTGGTAGAACTCGCCTCACGCCAGGGTAGGGTTGTGGGCAGCTGTTGCGTCGTTGCGATCGGCTGTGGGAGCTTACCCTGGGGAGTCTGATTTTTCAATTGGTTTTCTTTCTCCTTGAAGCGACGGTTCGATAGGCCTCAATTTCGGATAGATCAGTATAGGGATTTCGTGAATCTTCACTCGCATGGGCCTCTTGTCACCTTCCCGTCTCTTGAAGGGCTTGCGACGCTTGATAGTCCCGCACCGCTTGCGTTGGACAATCGAGCGGTTCATGTCTGGGGTTTCTCTCTCAATGGAAGCGCCAAGGTTCTGTCATGCTGTCGCACTTGGCTCGACGAGGATGAGCGAGCAAGGGCTGCACGGTTCGTTCGTCAGGAAGATCGGACTCGCTACCTCCTCGCACATGGCGGTCTCCGGGCGCTGCTCGCGCGCTATACAGGACTCGCACCAGCGGCACTGAAGTTTCAAACAGGCACAGTAGGCAAGCCAGCCTTGCTGGATCAACAGGGTGGGCCTCATGCGCTCCGTTTCAATTTGTCCCATTCTCATGGCCGCATGCTCATCGCGGTGGCGCAGGAACAGGAGGTGGGTGTCGACCTCGAAGAGATGCGGGACAGGGTCGACGTCGCTAAGCTTGCCGAGCGGTTTTATGCTTCCTCCGAATATCGGGAGCTCTTGGCTCATTCCGGGTTCGACCAGGTGCAGCAGTTCTACCGTTACTGGGTGGCGAAGGAAGCGGTGTTAAAAGGCCAGGGGGTCGGCATCTTGTCGCTTCGTCGGTGCGAGATCCTGAATCCGGACAATACAGGGAGTTCGCTGGTAGGTTTATCAGATAGCACAGCTCTCCAGCCAGGGTGGAGGATTCAGTGGCTCGCCTGTGGCGCCGGGTGGCAAGGAGCGGTGGCCTTGCAGGGAATGGACTGGAGCGTGAGAGTGCAGACCGCGTTATCGGAAGGTTAAGGCTCAGGCTAAGGTTGAGGTGCAGAAAATCTGAATCATCGCTCAACCTTAACCTCGACCTTACCCTACCCCGGCTCGCATTGCTCGCGCTACTGGGTCCGCAACCGCTGAAAGAACTGTTTGAGCAGCGCCTGGCTTTCTTCCTCTAGAATTCCTCCTGCCACCTCGACGCGGTGATTCATTCGCGGCTCATTCGTGAAGTCCATCACTGAGCCACAGGCGCCGGCCTTGGGATCTCGGGCGCCAAAGACGACACGAGGAATGCGCGCCAGGATGATAGCGCCGAGGCACATGGCGCAGGGTTCGAGGGTCACGTAAAGAGTCGTGTCGATGAGCCGCCAGCTGCGGAGTCCTTTCGCCGCTTCACGGATGACGATCATCTCGGCATGGGCGGTAGGGTCTTGCCAGGTCTCGCGGTAATTGTGTGAACGGGCGAGTAGGGCGCCTTTGTGGACAAGGAGGGCGGCGATAGGAACTTCCCCGACTGCCGTAGCGGTTGCAGCTTCCTCCAGCGCAACCCGCATGAAGCCCACGTCCTGATTGTCTTCATCTGTCGGCACGATGCGTACTCTTCAATACGTCTGAGACGACAGAAATATATCGCGCAGGATGCTCAAAAAGGCCGCCCGGCAAGGCCGAAGTCGACGAACGCACCGGAGGCGTACCCTCGGGGTACGTTGAGGATGCGTTCAAGGCGAGAACGAAGCTGGGCGGCGTTTTCAGC
>NEWP02000019.1:0-29477 GCA_002869895.2 Nitrospira sp. CG24E
AAAACGAGCGAGCATGCCGGCAGGCAGAGCGAAGATTTCATCTTCTACTCGCTTGCTATAGAAGGTGACGGTCCAGATCACGATCACACTATAGCATATCCGCTATAACTTGAATACTGTCTCGAAGCGTCTCACAGAGCACCGAGCAATCAACGGTTCCTGGAACCTTACTCAACTCCTGCGTTGATCAGGTTCGCTCAGACAATGGTTCCTGCCACCTTTGTTCCACCCAGCTCAGACAATGGTTGCCGCAACCTTTGCTCCACCACCAAAAAGTTCGTGTCCACGCCCACACATCGATAGAAATGCAGAATGTCCCCGCTTTCTCTCCAGGCTGGATGTCATATGGCTGACGGCTCACCGCTAAGCTCGTCAATCGCACCCCGCATGGCCGTTACAAGTGTCTGCACCGCGCGCGGTAAATGCACGATACATCCCACCACGTCGCTTGCTTCCAAGCACGGAAGATCTGCCGTATCCTCAGGTCCGTCGCGTTCAGGACGCGTGAGTTTGATCTCAATCTGCCACGCTACGTTGTCCCAGAAAACCGTAAGCGAACCACAACGAGACTCGCCCGAGTGAATCTCAACTTCAATCCACCAGTCGACGACTCCCTTGGGCGCGGTAGGAAAATCTTCGCTATGACCGTAGCAGTCGAAGGCGTGATTGACACTGCGAACTCGCCGATCGTTACTCATCTGCCGAGCGAAAGCGTCAAGCTCGGATTTAGTCGAGGCGATCGAACGCAGAAGTTGCGCCGCGTCAGGAACTCTAGTATTCTGACTGCTCATGTATGTCCTACTTTCTCTCGGGACAAGTCAGCCCAGAAACGGGGACATTCATCGTTTCCAGCAGTTCTCGGCCTCGTTATTGCTCGGGGAAGGGGGCTGATTGATCTACTATTGCGCGCGTCCAACGGGGGCCTCTTGCTTCATGTTCTCCACTGTCAGACCTCTTTGCCCAGGGAGTTGCCGGACTGTCCTTCACTGCGCGCATTGAACGAGCACTGTCTCATCGTGCGCGTTCAGCGAGCAAGAAGAACGGTCTGCCTACTCCCTCGTATCATTCTGAGACCGTGCGGGACTCACCGGACCATCTCCCCCTGTCAGCATTTCTTCGGCCTTGTATCTACTCCCGTTCCCACAGTCACCTCGATCCTCGCCACCCCCTTCACATTCGCGCAGAGATCGCCAAGCCCTGGAGTGACCAATCGAAATGGCCCACCCTTCGATTCCGGCAACGGCGCTCCATCGAGTTCATAGACCAACACTCCGAATGACTTGGCCTGTTCCAGCGTGAGCGAGGCAGAATACTTTCCATCTCCCGAATGGATCGTCACATGATCGGCCTTGATCGCCAGTGCCGGCACATCGAGCAGGGCTTTGAGGCGAATCCCTTTACCCTGCATGCCTGGCATCACCGTCGAAATATCCAGCTGCTGTTCAGCCGGCAACGCTGCAATCGCAGCACGATCGAGCGAGACAGGCTGCACCACCGCCCCCTCGATCCGCAGGATGCCGGGACCGGTTCGATCTTTCTCGGTGATAGTCTTGATCACAGCCGTCAGCATGTCGTTCAGCGGCGTTGGGATTCCAAGCTCTCGCCCCAACTTCGCCACATACCCGTTCAAATAGTCGATCTCGGTCTGCCGACCGGCCTTCCAATCGTCATACATCGAAGTATGGATATCTCGAATCTCTTGGGTCCAACGGACCACCTTATCCGCCATATCGGCGGCAAGCGGCACCTTCACAGTAGCCGCCACTGCCACGATTTCACCGACGATCTGGTGAATCACCCGCAGCATCTCCGGATGGTCGAGCGCCTTGGCGACCTTGTCGTCGATCAACACGGTCAAGGGATTGAAGACGCAGTTCCAACACATCTTCTCCCATTTACTGCGCCGGATATCGTCGGCCAGCTGGCAAGGAATCCCCGCCTGCTTGAACAGATCTGCGATGGCCAGTACACGTGCGCTGTGATGCCCCATCAGCTCTCCGACCGACACAGCCCCTCTCTTATAATGGTCGATGACACCTGGCTCTACGATCTTGGAATAGATAAACGCGATCCCGCCGACGACACAATCCCGCTGAAAGCGCGCCACGATACGGTCTTCTGTATCGACCCCATTCTGGAGGGTCAAAATGACGGTTCGCTCGGTCATGACCGGCTCGATTTGGGTCAGCACCTCATCCAGATCGTAAGCCTTGACGGAAAGGATGATCAGATCAGGCTTGGCAAGCTCGCGTGGATCTGACGCGGCTGGGGGATGCACGGTGAAAGAACCACTGGCACTACGGATCGTGAGACCATTCTGTTTTACCGCCGCGAGCGTCTTGGGCCGCAGCAGGAACGACACGGAGAGATTCGCTTTCGCCAACTGTGCCCCGAAAAACCCACCGACCGATCCAGCCCCCACCATCAGAATCTGTTTCATTTTCACCTCGCAAGAATTTGGGAGGCCTACTATACCATGCAGATTCGTCCCTCGAAATACGCTAGAATTGGCGGAGCTGCAGGTAGATAGGCTGAAGATGTTCAGGCTGAAGTGTTCGGAATCCCGGCCTTCAGCCTAAAAGCCTTCAGTCTAAACACCTGAGTCCTTACTCAACCGCCATGGCTACTCACAATCAGATCCTCCTCGCCCGCAATCACCTTGCCTCCGCCCAGAACGTGACCATCCTCACGGGAGCCGGTATTTCTGCCGACAGCGGCGTGCCGACCTTTCGTGGCGCAGATGGCTTATGGCGCAACTTTCGCGCTGAGGATCTCGCAACTCCGGAAGCTTTTGAGCGAGACCCACGGTTGGTCTGGGAATGGTACAACTGGCGGCGGGAATTAATTGCCACAAAACAGCCGAACCCCGCCCACGACGCGCTCGTAACGCTTGAGCGGCAATGGACCGACCGCATGTGGCTCATCACGCAAAATGTGGATGGACTTCATCGTACCGCCGGATCGGAACGCCTCTCCGAGATCCACGGCAACATCTGGAAAGTTCGCTGCACTGGCTGCGGTGTTATTTCTGAGAATCGGGAGATTCCTCTCCCTACACTGCCAACGTGCCGACTGTGCCACGCACTGCTCCGGCCCCATATCGTGTGGTTCGGGGAGTCGCTCTGGGAGGAAGACCTGCGCCGCTGCGATGAAGTACTGCGAGCCTGCGACCTTCTTCTGGTGATCGGGACATCGGGAATCGTCTACCCAGCAGCAGGTTTTGCATCGGTCGCGAAAGACGTCGGCGCGGTGGTCATTGAGATCAATCTAGAAAGTACCCCGCAGTCAGATCTCGTCGATCTCTCCTTGCAAGGCCGCGCGAAAGACCTGGTTCCACTACTCCTTTGAAGCCAGTGTCTGGTTTGTTTGGTTGATTTCGTTTATTTGGTTCGTTTCGTTCAACCCAAGCACCAGACAAACTAAACAAACCAGACAAACCAAATAACGGTCTTTCAGCCTCCTAGAAGCGGAAGCAATTCCTCCAACGTCCGTATCACATGCCCGCCCGATGCCTGAGAGCGCCCTGTTCGATCCAGCAACAAGCCGGTCAGCCCCGCCTTCGTCGCTCCCTCCAGATCGTCCCGCACACTGTCGCCCACATGCATCGCTTCGTCCGGATCGAGCACATGTTTTTCGAGCGCGATTTCGAAGATCTTCGACGCAGGTTTCGCGGCCCTGGCGAGACTGGCAATCGTGATCGTGTCGAAAAACCCATCGATCCCCAGTCCCCTCATCACAGGAAAGAGCCGGGAATCGAAATTCGATATGATCCCCAACTCGAATCCCTCTTCACGCAGTCTGGTGAGTACGGCATGGGTTTCAGGAAACAGAATCCAGGAACGGGGATCTTCGAACACCTGAAAGACCTGCTCGAAGAATTCATCGAATCGTTCGAACATCCCGACGCGATAAAACACATTGTGCACGATATCGAACCACCAGAGCCGCTCACATTGCTTTAACCTGCTTGGATCCGTTGTGGCAAAGACAGGCGGCGACGCGTCGCGAAAGGCGCGTTGAAAGGCTTGCGTAATGGATGCCTTCGAGTCCGGCGTCTGCCGAAACCCGTGTTGAACCGCATGAGTCAGATAGATGTCCGACACCGATCCATTAATATGAAACAGCGTGTCGGCTGCATCGAAAAAGATGACTCGGATGGGAGTCTTCATTGGTCGTACAAATCCTACTAACCCGCATTATTCACGAAGTCTTCTACTGCAACCGTCAGTGTTCGGGCGAGAGGCTAGGGGTGAACAGAAGGAAGGTCTTCCCTCTCGCCTCGTGCCCCTCGCCCCTCACCTGGCTTCCAATCAATTGTAGTCAGCTCAAAAATCCGAAGTAAAGCTCCCTGCGTCCCCAGGTGGGGCGTTGTAATACAAATGCGAAACTCTCCGTAGCCCTCCTTCGCCATTCCCCCACCCTTCCGAGCAAGGTATTCTGGCGAAGGAGAGTCAAAACGCGCACCTATCGTGCGATTTCTTGACAAAGAATAACCCCACTGTTAGCTTCGATATAGTTCAATAACATTGGAGGGTTAGGTGGCATCAACCATCTTTGTCGTCGACAGTAGCCCCGCCGTCCGTCGGCTGGTGGAGGAAATCTCGAAGCCGGAAGGATGCGATGTCGTGGGATTCCAGGATGGCCCGGCAGCCTTGGAAGCGGCACGCAAGATGAGTCCGAATCTCATCATCGCAGACTATCATTTAGAGAACATGACCTTCTCGGGATTCTGCAAAGAAGTTCACAAACTGGATAACCTGACAGAAACCTATATTGTCTCCCTCACCAGCCCTTCGGACCGTGTTGACGAATCTCACTTGCGTTCGTTGGGAGTGAAGGCCTTTCTCAACAAACCCTTTCAGTCTGAAAGCCTCATCGACGTGATCAGGGACTTGGAAGTGCAGCAGGCAGCCAAAACCAATGGAAAAAAGAAGAAGTCTCGCTCCTGGCCTCCGGTCTCAAGCTCAACGGATTCCGACGAGGACGACGAAGTCGACGATGACAATGTGCCCGAAGAAGAGACGGAACAGGCCATCGTACCGAACCCCCAACTGAAAGATTCCCCCGTAACCACCGCCAGCGCAAAGCAAGCCCCGGCGGCCGGCCCGGAAGAAGCCATGAAGGGCCTCTTCGGTCAACTCCTCCAGTCCATGACGGAACGGACGGAAAAAAAGATCGCCGACCTGCTCCCCCGGATGGTGGGGAAAGACCTTGCAACCCTCGTCGCCAAAGCCGTGGAAACAGAAGTCCGCATACAGATAGGTACGACCATCACGGAAAAACGGCTGACTCAGGTGCTTGAACCGTTGCTCACGACCGCACTTCCAAAGATCCTTGCACAGGAGCTGCCGCTCCTCACACCCATTATTCGACAGAGTGTTTCGGAAATTGCAAACCCTCTGATCAAAGAGCGCATCGATCAATTCGTCCGCGAAGAACTCAATGCCGTTCGCATCGCACTGTCCGATATGGTTCGAGCGGAGCTTGGATCGATCGAGGGACTCGTCAAGGAAGAGATTCAACTGGCTGCAGCCAAGCAGACTTCAGATAAAGTTGAAGACGTCGTCCGGACAACAGCTCACACGCAGGTCGAACAGGCTGTTCTCCGCCTCGTACCAGACCTGGCAGAAGAACAGATCAAAGCAGAGATATCACGCCTCACACGAGCTGCATAGCAGGATGCTGAAAAAGTCTGCCAGCTCTCCGGAAGGTTGAGGTTTAGGCTAAGGTTAAGGCGGAGATGGAAAGGGCCTGATTCTTGCTCAACCTCGACCTTAGCCTTAACCTGCTTCGCCTTACCCCTTCTTGCCCTTCTTAGCCTTACTCCGGCTGGCCGTCACCAATGCCTTCACCCGCGCAACGTTCTTTCGATGCTTCTTTCTCGTCTTACGGTCCTTTTCGCGCCCGGTGGCCATAGTCTCTCCAAACTGTAAAAAGTGGAAGCGGAACGAACCCTTCGTCCTCGCTTGTGTGGGTCTGTATAACACACGGCTCGACACCCCCTCAAGCTGAGAATGATGCAACGCTCTCCAGTTTCAACCCTATGCCCTATCCCTTTGAGCGGGCGCCACCCGCGTGCTAAGATGCGCCGCGCTTCCAGTAGAAGAAGATCGTTATCTGGTTTGTTTGGTTTGTCTCGTTTGTTTGGTAAACAAGACCGACTCGATGAACCAAATCAACCAGATAAACCAAACAAACCAGATCAACCAGATGAGCACCCCCCAACTCGACAAAACCTACGATGCCAAGGCGGTCGAAGCCCGTTGGTCTGAAGTCTGGAACCAGCAGGGGTATTTCCACGCCTCGCCGACCCACACAGGCCAACCCTATTGCATCGTCATTCCCCCACCCAATGTCACAGGTTCACTCCATGTCGGCCATGCGCTGAATCATTCGCTACAAGACATCTTGATACGGTGGCGGCGCATGCAGGGCCGCAATGTGCTCTGGCTACCCGGCACCGACCATGCCGGGATTGCCACGCAAAACGTCGTGGAAAAACAACTCATGGCCGAGGGAGCTTCCCGTGAATCGCTTGGACGGGAACGATTTATTGAGCGTATCTGGCAATGGAAAGCTGCTTCAGGAGATACCATTATTCGTCAACAAAAGCGGTTGGGTGAGTCCTGCGACTGGAATCGCCTCCGCTTTACCATGGACGAAGGGTTGTCGAAAGCCGTTCTCGAAGTCTTCGTCCGATTGCATGAGGAGGGGCTGATCTATCGAGGAGAACGCCTGATCAACTGGTGCCCCCGCTGCCTGACGGCTCTGTCAGATATCGAAGTCGAGCACGAAGATATCAAGGGGAAACTCTACTCCATTGAATACGAACTCGAACAGGATCCGACGATGCGTCTCACCGTCGCGACGACCAGGCCGGAAACCCTGTTCGGCGATAGCGCGGTGGCGGTCCATCCCGAGGATCCCCGTTACAATCGATTGATCGGTCAACGAGTCCGTCTGCCTCTCACAAACCGCACCATTCCGATTGTGGGCGATGCGATTCTCGTCGACCGTGAGTTCGGCACCGGGGCCGTCAAGATCACACCGGCGCATGACTTCAACGACTTTGAAGCGGGCGAACGGCACGGACTACCGCGGCATCCCATCTTCAATCATCAGGCCCTGCTCGATCCGGAGGGGCTCAAAACCGCCGGCGTCGAACAAGAACTTATCGACGTGATCGCAGCCCTTCCCGTCACCAAAGCGCGACCCAAGATCGAGCAAGCACTGAAAGACCGGGGATTGCTCACAAAGGTCGACGACCACAAAATGGCAATCGGAAAGTGCTATCGCTGCAAAACCGTGGTTGAGCCCTATCTCTCTCCCCAGTGGTTCGTGAAGATCAAGCCCCTGGCGGAACCGGCGATCAAGGCCGTAGAGGACGGACGCATCCGAATCATTCCAGAAGGCTGGACCAACAATTACCTCGGCTGGATGCGCGACATTAAAGACTGGTGCATCTCACGCCAAATCTGGTGGGGGCATCAAATTCCTGCCTGGTATTGCCGAGCGTGCAACAAAGACTTGATCGTTGAGGGAACCGGAGCAACGGCTTCATCTCAGCGACTCACGATCCTCCAAGGCGCTACAGCGATTGTCGGAAAAGCCGCCCCCTCGACCTGTCCGACATGTAGTGGAACGGATTTTATCCGAGACCCAGACGTCCTGGACACCTGGTTCTCATCCGCACTCTGGCCCTTTTCGACATTGGGATGGCCTGACCAGACCCCTGAATTAAAAGCCTACTATCCGACCTCGACCCTCGTCACTGGGCTCGACATTCTGTTTTTCTGGGTCGCCCGTATGATCATGATGGGCCTGAAGTTTATGGGTGATGTCCCTTTCCGTGACGTCTATATCCATGCCCTGGTCCGCGATGCGGAAGGGCAGAAAATGAGCAAGTCGAAAGGCAACGTCATCGATCCGCTGCATGTGATGGAGCAGTTCGGCACAGACGCGCTCCGCTTCACCCTCGCCTCGATGGCTTCGCCGGGGCGCGACATCAAACTTGCGGAGGAACGGATCGAAGGCTATCGCAATTTTGCGAACAAGATCTGGAATGCGACACGTTTCAGTCTCATGAATCTGGATGGGCCACGAGAGGCCGTACAGCCATCCAACCGCGCCTTTCCTGACCGTTGGATTTTGAGCCGCCTGAATCAGACCATCCAGTCTGTGACATCAGAGTTGGAAGCCTATCGGTTCGATCACGCAGCGAATGCTTTGTACCAGTTTATCTGGCACGAGTACTGCGACTGGTACCTGGAGCTGATCAAGCCGACGCTTCAGAACCAGGCAAGCCTGGAAGGGCCTGGTGCCAGACAAACCCTCGTCGAGACGATCGAGACGACGATGCGCCTCCTGCATCCGTTCATGCCGTATCTCACCGAAGAGATCTGGCACCAGCTCCCGCATCAGGGTGAGAGCATCGTGGTTCAGAACTATCCAATACCCAATATTGCCTGGACGGCGCCTGAGATGGACCAGCGGTTTGCGCTGCTCGAACACAGCATCGGCCTGGTGCGTACCTCGCGCGTCCTCTTGAACTATCCACCGGGACAGCAGATCACGTTCTACCTCGCGCACGACGATCGCCGACGCCAGGATGATCTTGGTGAACTCCGAAACTATCTGGCCCATCTCGGACGAGGCACAGTCGATCTCGCCCCGACGACCCACTGGCCGGCCGGCAAGCTCCTCCGCTTGGTGACGGAGGGTCTATCCGTCGGCATTGCGGTAGCGGGCGACGTCGATCTGAATAAAGCCCTGGACCGCATCACCAAGGAACAATCGGAACAGACGAAGGAGATCGAGCGGCTGGAGGGGAAACTGCGCAATCAGGAATTTACCGCCAAGGCCCCGCCAGAGGTGATCGCCGATCACCAAAATCGCCTGACAAACCTGCGCCGGGATCAATCCATGCTCGCCAGCAGCGCACAGCAGGTACAAGCCATGCTGGGATCGTAACCGATGGTCAGACCCCCAGTTGCCGACATTGGACGCGCCATTCGGCTCGCACTCAAAGAAGACCTTCCCCACGGCGACGTCACAACCGCAGCGCTCTTTCCCTCTCCCACACCGGCCTTCGCTCGCATCGTGGCCCAACAATCGCTGGTGGTCGCCGGTCTTGCTGCAGCCGTACAAACTTTTCGGACGCTGGATCCGTCTCTGGTCCTGTCCCCTCACTGTCAGGATGGGGATCGCGCACAGGATGGAGACTGTCTCCTTGCAATCGAAGGGGATGGGAGATCCATTCTGACGGCGGAACGAGTGGCCCTGAACTTTCTCCAACACCTTTCCGGTATCGCCACTTTGACTCGTCGGTTCTGCGACGAAGTGCGGGGATATCCCGTGACCATTTTGGACACCAGAAAAACGATCCCGGGCTTGCGCGCGCTTCAGAAATGGGCCGTCCTCCTCGGCGGAGGCAGCAATCATCGCCAATCGCTGAGTGATGGCATGCTCATCAAAGACAATCGCCTGGCTCTCTTAAACCGATCGACCACGCCAGTCAAAACAGCCTGCCGGAAGGCGAAAACCAACCGCCTTCACGACATGAATGTTATTGTGGAAGTGGAATCGCTGGCAGAGGTACGGCAGGCCCTCGCAGGTCAAGCCGACATCATTCTGCTGGATAACATGAATCCGGCAACCGTCCGTCAAGCAGTCCGACTGATCA
This sequence comes from Nitrospira sp. CG24E, assembly GCA_002869895.2. Classification (GTDB taxonomy): domain Bacteria; phylum Nitrospirota; class Nitrospiria; order Nitrospirales; family Nitrospiraceae; genus Palsa-1315. Next base: position 9,683 of record NEWP02000019.1, read on the forward strand.
AGGGGCAAGCACTCGTGGAAGTGTCCGGAGGCATCACGTTGAAAAATGTACGAGCGATGGCGAAGGCAGGCCCAGACCGCATCTCCATCGGAGCCCTTACCCATTCAGCTCCCGCTGCAACGCTCAGTCTGGTGCTCGAACCGCTCAGGGGTCAAGCGCCATTTGTCGTTGCAGAAAGGGGTCAGGTCCCACGCGAAACGCGAAGAAGGGGACCAGACCCCTGGCGGCGCGCAAATGGCGCCTGACCCCTTGCAACCCTTGTCGCCTCTCAGCCTCGATACAATCCGCAGCACCTTGGCCACACAAGCCTTTGGCCGTCGCATCGACTTGCACGATCGGATCGACTCGACGAACCGCGAAGCAGTCGCGCTCGCCCGAGCGGGTGTTGAACATGGCACGGTTGTGGTGGCCGACTCTCAAACAGAAGGCCGCGGACGGCTCTCGCGACAGTGGTTTTCTCCCCCTGCCGTCAGTCTGTATTGCTCCATCGTCATCAGAAAACCGATCGGCGCCGAACAGATGGCCGAGTGGCTCTCGTGGCTCCCGTTAATGACTGCCCTGGCTACAGCTGAAGCCATTGACACAATTGCCGCAGCAAGCGTCTCGGTAAAATGGCCGAACGATCTTCTCATCGCCGAACGCAAGATTGGCGGCATCCTCTGTGAAAGTGGAACGGTGGCACGATCAGGATCCTATCAAATCGTCGGCCTTGGGCTGAACGTTAACGGAGATCGAAACGACTTTCCGGAAGACCTGCGGGAAACGGCTACAACCATCCGCCATGAGACGGGACATCCCGTCGAACGCAATCGCCTTCTTGCCCGGTTCCTGCACGAACTTGAAGCCTGTGTGGAAGAATTTGAATCTCGTGGATCGGAGCGACTCGCCCTCGCCTATCGACAGCGTTGCAGTACAATAGGAAAGACCGTCAAAGCCACACTGACTGACGGCAAGGAATTTATAGGACTGGCTGAAAGCATTGAGCAAGACGGTACCCTACGGGTCGTGCAACGCCCCCTTCCCATTGATGGACGGCCCCCCGACATTCAGCGTCTCCGTGTGGCGGACATCATTCATGTGAGAACATAAGCCGAGCGTTTTTTGGGTTGGTTTGGTCTATTTGGTTTGTTTGGTTGAACAAGACTAACCAGACAAACAAAACAAACCAGATAAACCAGATGAACTGGATTGCCTACTGGCTAAACCATCCAATTGAAACGTACAATAGACCCTATGCTCATCGTCGTGGATATCGGCAACACCAATATCGTCTGGGGCGTCTATGACAATCGCACCCTCGTGGCCCATTGGCGATTGGCGACAGATGTGAAAAAAACCTCGGATGAGTTCGGCATCCTCTTTGCCAATCTCCTCACGGCCGTGGGAATTCCTTCTCAACGTCTCTCAGGCGCCATCGTCTCCAGCGTCGTGCCTGCGTTGACCGGGACCTTCGAAAACATGCTTGAACAGTATTTTCATCAGCACCCAGTAATCGTCACCTCCGATACGGACACAGGACTCACACTTCGTTATGCCAACCCCAAAGAGATCGGCAGCGACCGGCTGGTGAATGCCGCAGCCGCCTATCATAAATATCGCCGTGATCTCATTGTCGTGGATTTCGGCACCGCCACGACCTTTTGCGCCATCACGGCCGAGGGCCACTACCTCGGAGGCGTGATTGCCCCAGGCCTTGGGATTTCTGCGGAAGCCCTCTTCACCAGAGCTGCCAAGCTGGCCAAAGTGGAACTGCTCCGTCCAAAGACCGTGATCGGCACCGACACCGCCGGCTGCATTCAAGCAGGCCTCTTATTCGGCTATGCCGGACTGGTCGACAACGTTGTCCGAAGAATGGAGCAGGAGCTCGCCCGCTCCGTCTATGTCATTGGCACCGGAGGGCTCAGTGCTATTCTCGCTGCCGAAACTACGACCATCCAAAAAATTGAACCGCTCCTGACGTTAGAAGGTCTTGAACTTCTCTATCGACGAACCCAGGGTGCCTCCCCTCCCACCATGCAGGTCTAATCCGCGTCATTCACGAAGGCTTCAACTGCAATCGCAAATGTTCAGGCGAGAGGCCAGTGGCTAGAGGGACCAAAGGAATGTCTTCCCTCTCGCCTCGTGCCACTCGCCCCTCGCCTGGCTTCCTACGCGGTTTCGTTGCACAAGTAATTAATTTTTCTGGCCCAGTTGACTTTATAGGCCCTATGGCTATCTCCTCACGGACAGAGGAGTCATACATGGCTGAAGAACACAATAACGCGAATACAATCGACAACTTGGACGCTCCATCACCCAGCTCTTGCTCCACTCCAGAGGAAGCAAGTCTGGTCGAGGGGCTTCAACAGGCTCTCGTGGCAAAGGCCGAAGAGGCGAAGGCCTTGAACGACAAATACCTCAGGCTCGCCGCCGAGTTCGATAACTACAAACGATTGATTCAGCGGGACCAGCGCGATCAGATCCGATTCGGCAATGAGCATTTGATCAAGGAGCTCTTGCCGGTCGTCGATAATCTGGAACGGGCCATCAAGGCCTCTCAAAACGGTGGCAGCAGCGAAGTCCTTATCCAAGGCGTCGACCTCACCCTCAAGCAGCTGACAGGGGCCTTGACGAGATTTCATGTCATACCGGTTGAGACGGCAGGCCAACCGTTCGATCCGGCAAAACACCAAGCCGTCGTATCCGTCGCATCCGAAAAGATTCCGGAACGGCATATCGTGGATGAGTTGCAGCGAGGATACCTCCTGCACGACCGTATCTTGCGGGCAGCCATGGTGACGGTATCGACAGGGCGCGCCGACAGCGCACCGGGAACAGACAGCACGATCGGTACCGCATAACAACATCATCAAAGACAGACCTAAGTAAGGGAGGAGTAGGCACATGGGCAAAGTGATCGGCATCGACCTTGGAACCACGAACTCCTGCGTTTCCATTATGAGCGGCGGTGAGCCGGTTGTGATCGCCAACGCAGAGGGTGCCCGCACGACACCGTCTGTCGTCGCCATCACGGAGAAGGGTGAGCGCCTCGTCGGACAAATTGCGAAGCGCCAGGCGATTACGAATCCGGAAAACACGATTTTCTCGGTGAAGCGCCTCATGGGCCGCAAGTTCCGCAGCCAACAAGTAACAGACGCGGCCAAGCGGCTGCCCTACAAGGTGTCGGAAGGGGACAACGGCGATGCGCACGTCGAATTGCGCGGCAAACGCTACAGCCCGCCGGAAATCTCCGCCATGATTTTACAGAAGATGCGGCAGACAGCGGAGGACTATCTCGGTGAGAAAGTCACCGAAGCGGTCATCACCGTCCCGGCCTACTTCGACGACAGCCAGCGCCAGGCCACCAAAGATGCGGGCCAGATCGCCGGCCTGAACGTCCTCCGGATCATCAACGAACCGACCGCCGCATCCCTCGCCTACGGTCTGGACAAAAAGAAAGACGAACGAATCGTCGTCTACGACCTGGGTGGCGGCACGTTCGACGTCTCCATCCTTGAAATTGGCGACGGGGTCTTCGAGGTCAAGTCTACCAACGGCGACACCTACCTCGGCGGCGACGACTTCGACCAGCGCGTGATGGACTGGTTGGTCGATGAATTCAAGAAGGATCAAGGCATCGATCTTCGAAAAGATCGGATGGCCCTCCAACGGCTGAAAGAAGCGGCGGAACGAGCCAAGATCGAACTCTCCTCGTCGCAGGAAACCGAGATCAATCTGCCCTTCGTCACCGCAGACGCCAGTGGACCGAAACACCTGGTCACGAAACTGACCCGCTCGAAACTTGAGCAGTTGGTCGACGACCTGATTAAGCGATCGATCGAGCCCTGCAAGAAGGCCCTGTCCGACGCCGGCGTGACCGCGAGCGATATCAAGGAAGTCGTGCTCGTGGGCGGCATGACCCGCATGCCGAGAGTCATTCAAGCCGTCAAAGAATTCTTTGGGAAAGAACCGCACCGGGGTGTAAACCCCGACGAAGTCGTGGCGATCGGCGCCGCCATTCAAGGCGGCGTGCTCAAGGGCGAAGTGAAGGACGTGCTGCTTCTCGACGTCACACCCCTCTCGCTGGGCATCGAAACTCTCGGCGGAGTCTTTACCAAGTTGATCGAGCGGAACACGACCGTCCCAACGAAAAAGAGCCAGGTCTTCTCGACCGCTGCCGACAATCAGACGGCTGTGACCATTCGAGTCTTCCAAGGCGAACGCGAGATGGCGAACGACAACAAACTCCTCGGCCAGTTCGACCTGGTCGGCATTCCTCCCGCGCCGCGCGGCATGCCGCAAGTTGAAGTGACCTTCGACATCGATGCCAACGGCATCGTGCATGTTTCGGCCAAAGACTTGGCGACACAGAAAGAACAATCCATCAAGATCACGGCCTCCAGCGGCTTGAGCAAGGACGAAGTCGAGAAGCTGGTAAAGGACGCACAGGCCCACACGGAAGAGGATAAGAAGCGGCGGAGGGCTGCAGAAGCCAAGAACCAGGCCGACAGCCTGATCTACCAGACGGAAAAGAACCTGAGTGAACATGGCGACAAGATCGCTGCAGAAGATAAGACCAAGATCGAAGAAGCAATAGCCGCTCTGAAGAAAGCCATGGAGGGCACGGACCCAGAGGCGATCGAGTCCGCCACCCAAACATTGACGACTGCGTCCCACAAGTTGGCCGAGGAAATGTATAAGAAGGCTTCGGCAACCGCGGCATCCGGCGGCGGTCCGGATGCCGCAAGCGGAACCGGCGAGACCAAGACGGACGAGAAGGTCGTCGATGCGGAGTTCGAAGAAGTAGACAAAGACAAGAAATAAGTTAGAATACCGTCAGTGAGACCGAGCTTCGACGATGCGCGGGGCTCGGTCTTGTTGCACTTTCACTCTAAGAGACGGCACCTGTGTCCAAGCGCGACTTTTACGAAACCTTAGGCGTCGAGCGAACTGCGTCCGAAGAGGAGCTCAAGAAGGCCTATCGGAATATGGCGCGCCGGCACCATCCCGATCTCCAGACCGGAGAGGCTCAGAAGAAAGCGTCAGAAGAGAAGTTCAAAGAAGTCAATGAGGCCTACGAGACACTGAGCGACCAGGACAAACGCAAGCGCTACGACATGTTCGGCCATGCGGGGGCGCAGCAGGGCGCAGGACCGGAGGGCTTCGGGTTTGGCGGGAGTGGATTCGGCGATGCCTTCAACGACATCTTCGAGGATTTTTTCGGAGGCCAGCGAGGCGGCAATCGAGCAGAGCGCGGGAACGATCTCCAATACAACCTGGACTTGACCTTCGAAGAAGCCGTCTACGGGAAAGAGGCCAAACTCAAAATCCCGCGATGGGAGATGTGCGACGATTGCAAAGGAACCGGCGCCAAGAACACGGCATCGGTGAAGACCTGCCCCAGTTGCAAGGGGGCCGGGCAGATGCGGTTCCAGCAAGGGTTTTTCAGCATCACCCGCCCCTGCGGCCAATGCGACGGGGCAGGGCGAGTCGTCACGGAACCCTGTTCTGCTTGCCAAGGCCGTCAACGCATCTATCGGGAACGAACCATCGCCGTGCATATCCCAGCCGGCATCGAATCAGGCATGCGCCTGCGCCTCTCGAACGAAGGGGAGCATGGAGTCAACTCAGGCCCACCTGGCGACCTCTATGTGGCAATTACCGTCAAGCCGCACCAGGTCTTCCGGCGTCAAGGGCAGGATATTCTCTGTGACGTCCCGGTTCACATCGTCACGGCTATTCTTGGAGGGAAGCTCGAGGTTCCCACACTCAAAGGCAACACCGTCATCAAGGTTCCTGCCGGGACTCAACAGGATAAGACCCTGCGCATAAAGGGCCTTGGTATTCCCAGCCTCAAGGGCCAGAGTACCGGCGACCAGTTGTTCGTGATAAAAGTTCAGATCCCCACCAAACTCACCGCTCGTCAGAAAGAGTTGCTCAAAGAGTTCGGCAAAGAAAGCGGCATGTCGATGGAAGAGGACAGCGACGGTTTCCTCGATAAGATGAAGACCTTTTTCGAATAGCGCCGACTGGCGGGGTAGGCCGAGGTCGCGGCAGACTGAAGGTCCAGACTTCTCCTTCAGCCTAAATAACCTTCGGTCTTACCCTGGGACTACACGATGTCCACGTTCTTCGTCGATCCTCTCGCCGTCACTCCCCCCACAATCCGTATAACCGGTGACCTACTCCATCATCTTCGCGACAGCCTCCGCCTGCACCAAGGAGACTCTCTCGCCTTGAACGATGGATGCGGAACCAGCTATCGCGTGGAAGTGACCCATGTCGGCCCACAGGCCATCGACAGCCGCATCACCGACCAACAGACCGCGCCGGCGCGCAAGACCCCACCCGTCGTACTCGGCCAAGCCTTGATCAAAGGGGACAAGATGGACTGGGTCATTCAGAAGGCCACAGAACTTGGAGTCGCGGCCATCGTGCCCCTTCAGAGCACCCACAGTGTCATCAAGCCCCAACGAAACCGCCTGGAACATCAGCGATCTCGATGGAGTCGCATTGCGCGGGACGCAGCGCAACAGTCTGAACGCTGGACCATTCCCATCATTGCAGACCCGATAGACCTCGCAGAGATCTGCCGCCAATATGCCTCGACGCCTCTAAAGGGTATCCTCATGGAACGTTCCAACGGCCCTTCACTGGCGGCTGTACCCCTGCCACAACACCCTACGCAGCAGATTATCTTGTTAGTGGGACCGGAAGGGGGATGGGCAGCAGATGAACGGGGCCTTGCGCAGGAACAGGGTTTCCTCCCTCTCACCCTTGGCCCCAGAATCTTGCGGGCTGAGACCGCAGCAATCGCAGCGCTCAGCATTCTCCAGTCGAGATTGGACGAGACTGCGCGCGAGACAAGCTAGCCGTGCGCGACAAGCGCGACTCGCAAGACCTAAAGTCTCATTTAAAGACGTTATTCGTTAACTGTTAATCGTCGATTCACGAATAACGGTTCACGCTGTTGCAGTCAGCGGCCCACGCTCATATGAACGATCGTGCCTTTTTCTCCGCTGGCCCAGCCCTGTATTCCATCGGGAAACGAGAGACCGAACAGCGAGGCCTTGACGATCGCACCCTGATCTATCCAGGTAAAACCTCCATCGGTGGTGCGATAGGCCCTGCCCCGTTCGCCCACGATCCATCCGGTCTGAGGATCGGTAAAGCGCACGCGCAAGAGGTCGGTCAGCTTCGTACAGGTACTGGCGCAGGGTAAGGTACGATCGATCCAGTGCTTCCCGCCATCAGTCGTCTGAAAGATAGCGCCGGCGTTTCCGACCGTCCACCCGGTCGAGGCATCGGAGAAATACACATCGAACAGCGTAACCGCTCCCTGTGTCTCTTGTGGAGTCCAGGTCATCCCGCCGTCATCCGTCATCAAGACAGTCCCCACTGCCCCAACCGCCGTCCCGTGCTGTGCGGTGAGAAATTGAACGCCGTAGAGGGCTGCGCTCGTCTTACTCGATTGATCGACCCAATGTAATCCGCCATCCTTCGTATGAAGAATAGTCCCGTTGCCCCCGACCACCCACCCTTCGCTTAGCGACACAAACGAGAGGCCATAGAGCGGCATCTGGGTATCAAGCGGTTGCGCACTCCAAGTGTGTCCCCCGTCCTGACTGTGGCAAATCGTCCCATTGGACCCGACGGCCCAGCCCCGCTTCTCGTCGAGAAAGAAGACATTTGAAAGGCTCGCCGTGCTGCCGCTCATAACCTTCTTCCACTTCTTTCCGCCATCGACCGTCTTCAGAATCGTGCCGCCGGACCCGACGGCCCAGCCGAGCAGAGGCGAATGGAAATAGAGCCCCATCAAGACAGCTTCCGTATGAGTGACTTGAGGGGTGACGGTCAGAGGACTGTCAGCAGTCCACGATGGGGAAACGCACAACAGTATCGCCAGCAGCGGCACGGCTACAAAACATCCGCCACGTGACAGCAAGGACATCCGCCATGATCTGGCAGGCTGCAGAAAAACTCGCGGGACAGGCCGAGACGTACCATCAGCCCTGGCGAGGGTCTCTTGCTTCCTTTTCTGCGCCATCACACCTTCTCGCTCAAGGGAGTTACCGGACTGTCCTTCACTGCGCGCATCGAACGATATGCCTGTTCCTCCAAGCTCGCTCGTTGTCTCTTAGGAATGAGGCCTGATTGATCTCCCACTGCGCGCGACTTTCTCACCCACCCACCCACTGGCACGCCGAGACGTGCCATTAGCCCGGGCGAGGGCCTTCTACTTCCCTAAACACTTTTGAAAGGAAGTGGCCGAGGCTGCCCTTTACTGCGCGCATCGAACGAGCACCGCCTCACCGTGCGCGTTCTGCGAGCAAGAAGGGCACCTGGCCGCTCCCTTCCCATCCTTCTGAGGCCGCGCGTTGCGCGAGCACAGGAGATCATCAGGCTCCATTCCGCCTCTGTTCTGCGAGCAAGAAGGACGGTCTGGCTGCCCCCTCCGTCTCACTGGTTCGTGTTGGCATCAGGGCGATTATTATTGAAGTAGCCGGGGTCCGGAAGACCCTTGGCCACAATTGTGAAGGTGCCGGCTTCAATGGAGAGCCACTTCTTCGGAGTACAACAAGTGTGGTCCGGTTGAACATCCCAGGATCCCCGTCGCACGATCAACGGGCCAGTGGCGAGTTCATCGACGAACTCATTGCGTTTCCCTACACCAAAGAGATTCCGATGGGGCACCCGTACGACGATTTCCGTATCCGTCCAAGACATCACCTGGGCTGCGATATTGTTGAACAGCACTTCCGTTCGTGACACGTTTTCGCCCAACTGGATATCGTCCCGTCGCGTGTAGGCTCCTCGATTGAGACTCAAATCTGCATGCTCGGCTGTCTTCAAAAACGAGCCGAACCCCGACCCTTTGATCGTGATCAACTCATCCAGCCCGCCCGAGTGAGGGCTATAGGAATCGATCTTCGGTGTTACGAGGGTGAAGCCCCCCGCCTCTGTCTTCAGAACTTCCTTGGCCGCGCAACAAGAGCCATCCGAATTGGGCCTGAGCGCGCCGCGATATATCACGACCGGCCCGCTCTTCACGCTGAAGGGTACCCAGACATCGATGCGATCGTCTTGCCAGCGATAGATGACGGCGCGAACCCCGCCGATATCGACTCGATTCTCCCCCGTGTTGAAATCCATAAAGGCATAGGGGGTCGCGCCACTTTCCGAATAGAATCCAAAATGTTCTCCACTGATCCTGAGCAAAGTGCCGATTGGAGCGGCAGTAGGAGTTATGGCGTTTGCTTTGGGGATGTGGACCGTAAAGTTCCCCACCGTTCGCTCACGCCCCTGCATCGTCAACACGATGGGTCCAGTCTCAGCATCCATCGGAAGATGCACGACGATCGCATTATCGGACCACTGGGCGATCGCCGAGAGATGTCCGCCGAATGTTACCTTGTCGCCGGCGCCCTTCGACGAACCAAAGCCCTGACCGAAAAATACCACCTTGGTCCCAACCGGCCCACTCATGGGATCGACCCGAATGCTTGGAATCAGCTTCAGAGGAACCGCATTGCTCACTGTGCGCTGAACCGGCGCGCAACAAGATCCGTCCGGCAGGGGATCGGAGGAGGCCAATCGGACAACCACATCTCCAGATTCAGCATTCGCAGGAACTTCGACCTCGATAAGATCGTCTTTCCAACGACGCGGCCTGACAACCACTCCCCCGATCGTTACATCGTTGACTCCGAACATCGTATTGGGATCGCGAGGCCCGGACGTGACACCAAAATGCATCCCGGCAATCTGCACTGTGTGGCCCGGTTCAATCTCAGCAGGCGTCACGGTAGCAATCGTCGGCTGCATGATTATTAATGTCCCGGCAGCCATCTGCTTCTTTCCAGCCATCACTTCAACGGGACCGGATCGAGCCTGGAAGGGAACTTTCACCTCGATCAGGTCCGATTCCCATCGCTGAATCAGCGCAGGGAATCCGCCGACAGTCACGCGATTCACTTGCACGGATCGAAACGTGCCGAACCCCTTCCCACCGATCGCTACGGTGGCGCCAGGAACCGCCGTGGCAGGACTTAGCTCAATCGCAGATGGAGTGGCCGCGAATACTCCCGCGGTTAGTCCGAACCACAGCGTGATCGCACTGACACCGGTTACAAACGCATTCATGGATCGATTCATCTGGTCTCTCTCGTCTCTTTGGTTTGTTTGGTTTGTCTGGTTCATCTGGTTTCTTTCGACCTTTGCATCAAGCCAACTAAACAAACAAAACAGACCAAAGAAACCAAACAAACCAGTTATGAGATTGAAAAAATCACTTCAATTTCAACAGGAGCGCCGCGAGGCAACTCGACAGCCCCTACAGCCACCCGCACATGCCGACCTGCCTCGCCAAAGATCTCAACCAGAAGATCCGAAGCGCCATTGAGCACTTGAGGCTGCTGTACAAAACCCTCAGCAGACGCGACATACCCGACAACCTTCACGACACGTATAATGCGGTCCAACGTCCCAAGCTCTTGTTGAGCGATCGCCAGCACATTCAAGAGCGCGAGTCTGGACGATTCCATCCCCTGCTCGACCGTCAGATCTCGCCCAAGCTTACCGGAAAAGGCCAACTGCCCATCCCGCATGGGAAGGACGCCGGACAAGAACAAGAGCTCTCCGGCCTGGACAGCCGGAACGTAGGTCGCCAACGGTTTCGGCGGCAGAGGCAACTCGATCTTCAGTTCCTTCAGTTTCTGTTCGTAGGACATCGCTACCGAATGTTCAATGGTGAATGGTGAATGGTCGGGAATCATGAAATCTAGTCCGACTTCGACAATTCAACATTTACCATTCACCATTCCTCCTTCCGCTTCACGTTTCACGCACTATCCCGCCCGGAGCGCATCGAGAAAACTCTCACCGACAGGAAGCTGCTCCCCTTGCAACGCCTCTACTATAGTATGTCCAAGATCGGCAGCCGAAGTCCTGATGCCAAGATCGACCCCCTGGGCCAATTTCGGCCCAGTGGCCAGGAGAGGAACATATTCCCGCGTCAGGCCTTGATCGCCTTTTGTGATATCCCATCCATGATTGCCGGTCAGGACAAGCAGGTCGCCTGGACGAAGCTGTTCCAGCAACGAAGGCAGCCGCCGATCGAAATCATGGAGGGCTGCGGCCGATTGCGCAACATCCGATTCTAAAACATCCAGCCCGGCCATAATCAATCCACGCGGCACTTTTTTAAACATCTTCGTGACCTCGGTCAGTAACGCCGTCCAATGTCCAACAGGAAGAGAACTGGTGAGCCCACGACCGCTGAAGAGATCGCTGACTTTTCCCACCCCAACCAGGATCTGGCTTGCGCGATTCAGCACATCGAACATGGTCGGCATCGGAGGTTCCAGCACAAACTCGCGAGGCTGTGGACCGAACTGCACCGCACCGGCCTCACCTAAGAGAGGATGGACTGAAATACGCCAGATACCCCAAGGCTCTTTGAGTACTTTTCTTGCGTCGCGGCAACGTTGAAACAACTCGTCGCGACGCATCGCCCCATCATGCGCCGCCACATGACAGGTTCGCCGGCCATCTGTCCAGACAATCAGTGCGCCCGACGAGAGGTGCTCTGCCTCGCATTCGCGAAGCATGGTCTCATCTGAGGCGCGGCGATTGCCGATGATCTTGCGGCCAAATATCTGCTCAATGACCGAGACCATATCGGGAGGAAATCCGTTGGGATAGAGAGGTCCGACCGCAGTGGTCAAATGGCCGGCCATCTCCCAATAGCCGGCCATGGAATCCAGGCCCTTCGAGAGAAACCCTAGACGACCGAAACATCCTTCCGGCTGCCACGTCGTCCGCACACCTTTGATCTCCGTAATATGTCCAAGTCCAAGCGCTTCCAGCGTAGGAAGATTGAGCCCCCCAGCGGCATCGGCCAGGTGGGCCAGGGTATGGGGGTTGGCATCGCCATATTCCGCCGCGTCCGGCATGGCCCCGACGCCGAGCCCATCAACCACCAGCACAATAATGCGAGTAATCATGGGCGCACTATAGCAGAGCGAGACTCGCGGGAAAAGCGGGACAGACGGGAAAAGCCAGTGCTGAGTTCTGAATTAGGAATGAGGAATGAGGAATTTGAAATGGAGGAGATGGGAAGAGTGAAGTCAGTTGTGAATTTTGAGCTTTGGGTTCTGAGTTGTCAGTCTTCGGACTTGATATGCCGTTATCACGATGTTGAAAAAGTCCGCCAACGCTTTTAATCGAGCGATGTGAAGGTCAAGGTTCGCAGTTCCAAAAACTCAGAACTCAGAACTGGATGGTTCGCGATATGGAGGATGTATTTACACCGTGTGTACGTTGATGTATGGTGATCATCTACACAAAAGGAGATGCCACATGAGGAGTACGGAGCCCAGAGAGGACGGAGGGCGTGGTGAGACCATCAATCTCCGCGCAAGCCACAAACAGAAAGCGTTGATCGATCGGGCGGCGGTAGCGCTCGGCAGAAGCCGATCCGATTTCATGCTCGAAACAGCCTGTCGGGAAGCTGAGATCGTGTTGCTGGATCGCCGCTACTTTGCGCTCTCGCAGGATGCGTTCAAACGGTTTTCAGCCCTGCTCGATGCCCCGCCTGGGCGTAATCTGAAGCTGCAGCGTCTCCTTCGGCGCAAGGCCGTGTGGGACAAATGAATGGGGGCCTTGATGCAGTGGGGCCGCCTGAAAAGTTGTCTGCAACGCATGACCTGACGGATTTCGATTCTGGAGAGCCGTTGCTGGATGATTGGCTGCGTCGGCGCGCCCTTCACAACGAAGCAAGCGGTTCCTCTCGCACGTATGTTGTCTGTCAGGGCAAGAACGTGGTGGGATACTATACGCTTGCTGTAGGCGCGGCTGTGCATGCGATCGCGCCGGGGAGGGTGAGGCGTAATATGCCTCACCCGTTGCCGGTCATGGTGCTTGGTCGCCTTGCGGTTGATCGAAGGCGCCAGCACCGTGGCATTGGCACAGGAATGCTGCGTGACGCTGTTCTGCGGACGCTGCAGGCTGCTGAAATCGCCGGTATCCGAGCGATTCTTGTTCATGCGATCTCAGTGTCGGTGAAACGTTTCTATGAGGCGTGCGGGTTTATCTCCTCACCCATCGATCCCCTGACCGTGATGATTACGGTTGCCGAGGCTGAGAAGATGTTGGACAAAACAGACCGAACCTAGTGAGGCATATCCCGTTATTCGTGCGGGACTCATGAGACGGGCGGGATAAAGTCAGTTCTGAGTTTTGAGTCCTGAGTTGTCGACCTCCAGCCTTCGACCATCGAACCGTAGTTATCTGATAAGCAGAGGGGCGGCGAGTTCATCACGATACTCGTCGCCCCGGTCATAATGAAGAGAGACTAATGCGTGCTCTTGATGAACGGTGGCTGCGGGGTGTGACGGGACAAGGATACCAAGAGTAGCAGGAAGCCCAGCATGAAGATCACTGATGCAGTGCCTGCGATAATGATATAGAGAGTCCCGGCTGTCGGTGGTGATCCCGGCAGACTCTGTTTCGTACAGGGCGCTCCTGTCCTTCTCATTCCATCTCCCCTGCATGGAATTGGCGTACTCGCGACTTGCGTGGCTGGCGCGTTCGCGACTTCGTTCATTGCCTCTGCCATCCGGGTGGGAGGAAACTGCTTGGTCCTGTCGATCTGAACGGCATGGCTCGCATCGAACACGAGCAACGACAATACCAACGCTGCGCCGATTGAGAGTAGAACAGAATTGCGTTTCATCATGTACCTCCCTATGGTTGCTCAGGTGGAACCCTGTAGTCCGGTTCAACCAAATAAATAAGACAGACTTAATAAACCAAAAAACCAACCGCACGAGATCGATCAGTCGCCCCAAATCCAGGTGACGACGAAACAGACGATGATTGCCAAGAGAGGAATCGCGAAGAATGTAATGGGAAAGGCCACGTCCATCATAATTTCCTCCCTGCTGTAGGGTCTTTGCTCGTGACCATCTCTCAGCAAGTGATATGCCAGATCGCTTGTGCGTGGAATCATCGTAAACTGTTTGCGTTAACCGTCTGATTTATTTGGGCCATGTGATTGTGATGGGTGTGACGAGATTGCGTTGCTCGTAAGAATGCCGAGTAAGGGCTGAATCGCTTTCGATTCCGATGGAATCGGAATGGATGCAGGACACAGCGAGAATAGCGGGACATGCGCGAAAGGCGCGACGCGCAGGATCGGGAGTTCTGGGTTTTGAGTTTTCAGAATTGAAACCTTGAACCTCGACTCTTCCTGGCGCGATTTTCTGCCTCTTTTGAACCGCCGAACTCAGCACGCAGAACTCAGAACTGACTTCTTTCCGTCCCCTCCGGTGGTCACGCCTCTGTTGTTCGGCTATTCTGATGCACTTGCCTTTCGCTGGTTGGTTCGGTTTGGAAATTCCGCTACACTTGGACGAACGAAACACTGAAAAACTTCACAGCCTCCCAGGCGCGTCTGTTTGGTTATCCGGTTTCTTTTGTTCTTCGGACCAAATCAACTAAACAAACAAAAGCAACCAAACAAACCAGAGAGACAAGGACCCATGGATTGTCTATTGTTGCGGCATGGGATTGCGGTGGAGCGGGATGAATGGGACGGGGCGGATGGGGATCGCCCACTGACGGAGCGGGGTAAGCAGCGAGTGCGCGAGGTGGGGGCTGGGTTGAACCGGCTGGGCCTGCAGCCGACTCATGTCTGGTCGAGTCCCTTGATCCGAGCGATTGAGACGGCGAAGATTGTGCACCGCTCGCTGCACCTGCGCCCTGCAGTCCAAGTTGTCGAGGCCCTTTTGCCGGATGCGCCTCCCGATCGGCTCCTCTCGATCCTTCACGATCTTCCCCCTGAGTCCTGCCTGCTCTGTGTCGGGCATGAACCCCATTTGGGGAGGGTCGCAAGTCTGCTCCTCACCGGAAAGCCCACGCAGGCCTTTCCCTTCAAGAAAGCCGGCGCCTGTCGGATCGAACTTGTAGCCCCAGTGAAGCCAGGCCGAGGCATTCTTCGCTGGTGGTTGACTCCCTCTCAGTTGCGAGACATCGAGGAGGGTTGATCTGGCTTATTTGGTTTGTCTTGTTTGTTTAGTTGATTCGGTTTGAGGAACAAGATGAACCAGACACACCGAATAAACCAAACAAACGAGCCTAGGAAGCCGGCGCCGGTTGGATGGTGCGGTCTGAAGGCAGATCCGGACTCCGCAGGTGTGGAGTGAGCAGCGGTTGAATTTTGCTGCGCAGCTCGGTTTGAATCTCATCCGGCGATTTTCTGGCATCCACCACTTCGAAGCGAAACTCCTCGGCCATTTTGTCGAACTCTTCGATCAGGAGCGACTGGTACTTCTTGAAACTATCGTAGAGATCGCCGCCGAGCCGCAGGTCCATCCCCGATTCCCAGAAGTTCATCCCCTTGGTTTCGATGACGCGCAGCACGAGGGTTTCGACGTCGATGCGTAGGTAGCAGACGAGATCCGGGACTAAGGCAAACCCGAACACATCGCGCACCCACTGACGGTTCCCGCTACGCACGAAATCCCGTGCGAAAGCCGTGTAGATATATCGGTCTGCCAGGACGATGAAGCCGGAGCGTAACGCAGGGATGATTTCGTGCTCTAGGCGATCGGCAAAGTCGGTGGCGTAGAGCAGGCTGAAGGACCACCGGTCGAGAATGTTGCCCTCCTTAGCCATTTCGATGGTCTTCGACATGAGGTTGGATCTGGTCCAGCCG
Organism: Nitrospira sp. CG24E; assembly: GCA_002869895.2. Classification (GTDB taxonomy): domain Bacteria; phylum Nitrospirota; class Nitrospiria; order Nitrospirales; family Nitrospiraceae; genus Palsa-1315. The sequence goes on from NEWP02000019.1 coordinate 25,380, forward strand.
GTTGTGATGACGCCATAGCCCTGCACCTCCAACCACTCCTGCAGCATCTCGATGTGGGTAGAGCGTCCGACCCATGTTCTTGACGTAGGTGCGGTTAGAAAGGTTTTCGCGTATCTCTTTCAATATCCTCGCGCTGGTACCGATCCTATCTGCGCCGGCCTCCAACATGGCCAGTGTGGTCTTCCAGTCCCTGATGCCGCCCGAGGCCTTCACCTTTACCAGGCCGGCCACGGTCTCTTTCATCAGTTTCACATCTTCGACCGTCGCGCCGGCAGCGCCGAACCCGGTGGAAGTCTTCACGTAGTCGGCTCCCGCCTCCACGACCAACTGGCAGGCAATCCGCTTCTCCCCCTGTGTCAGGTAACAGGTTTCGAGGATGACTTTATGTTCGACATCAGGAGTCGCCTGCACCACCTCGGCAATGTCCCGTCGCACATAGTCACGATCTCCGGATTTCAGCCGGCTCACATTGATAACCATGTCCAACACCAATGCGCCGCGTGAGACCGCCTCAATCGCCTCGGCAACTTTGGTCTTCGTCGTGTGCCCACCTAGGGGAAACCCGATAGGGATGCCGACACGAATCGCCGTGCCTGCGACGGCTGCCACTGCTTCATCCACGTAGCAAGGCGGGACGAAAATCACGGAAAATCGATGTTCCTTCGCTTCTTGGCACAGGCGCAGCACGTCGATCTTCGTCGCGTCGGGACGGAGCACTGTATGGTCTATGAGATCCGGCAGGTTCCATTCAGACATCGCTCACGATACTCCTTCATTGTGGCCTAGAACATTCTCCCCTGGGACGATTGACGTCTGGGAAGGGATCTTACGACGAAAGGGCCGCTTTTGATATTTCTCGACCGCCTTGTTGTGCTCGATCAGCGTTGCAGAAAACTGATGGGTTCCATCGTTCCGGGAGACAAAATACAACGAATGGGAATCGGACGGATAGAGTGTCGCGCGAATCGCCTGAATGCCCGGACTGGCGATCGGTCCGGGCGGCAGTCCCTGCACCCGATAGGTATTGTAGGGACTCGGACTGGACAGGTCTTTCTTGTGCAAGTTTCCGTCGAATGCCGGCAAGCCATAGATAACGGTTGGATCGCTCTGTAATGGAATATGCTTCTTGAGCCGGTTGTGAAACACCGCTGAAATTTCAGGCCGCTCGCTGCCGGACCCAGTTTCTTTTTCGATGACGGACGCGAGGGTCAGCACTTCGTGCGTCGTCATCTTGATTTCCTGCATCCGAGCGAGGAGATCCGGTCCGATCGCCTGCTTGAGCTGCTCCACCATCGCCACCAACAGTTCGCGCGCCTTGATGGGACGAGGAAACTTATAGGTGTCGGGATAGAGATATCCTTCCAGCGTCTCCGCCTTGATCCCCAACGACGCGATAAACGTTCGATCCTTGGCAAGCCGGAGAAATTCTTCGCGATCCGTGAGGCCCTGCTGCGAGGCCGCATCTGCGATTTGGGTGATGGTGAGCCCTTCGGGAAAGGTCAGCGCATGGAGCAGCACTTGACCGCTGATCAGCTTCGCGAGAATCTCCGCCGGAGTCATGCCGGGATTCAACTCATACTCGCCCGCATGAATTTTCCGGTCGGCCGATTGGGATTTTCCAAACAGGACAAAGGCCGTGCTGCTCTTGATCAATCGTTCACGCTCCAGCAACGACGCGACCTGCTGAAACGTCGAGCCATCCGGGATGACGACCACTTTCGAGGGAGGGTGAGCCTCTGTGGGAATGACCGGGCCTTCAGCCCAGCGAATCGCCTGATAGGCCGCGACGCCAAGTGCGACCATTGCGACCAGCAGACATCCGAGAACGATCCGTAGTCTCATGAGGTGGCTCTACCGTTTCTTCTTCCACATACCGATCCGCCCAGGGTTCCGGCTCCCTTGTCATCGCCGGCTCAAGACTCGCCAGATAACTCTGGAGCAGAATCGACGCGGCGATGCGATCCACCACACCCTTCCGTTTTTTCCGGCTGACATCGGCCGCGATCAAGAGGTCTTCCGCCGCTTTTGTCGTCAACCGCTCGTCCCACAGAATAACAGGAACGGTCACCCCCTGCTCCAACCGAGCCTGAAATTCTCGCATCGCCTGGATGGCCGGACCCTCTCGGCCGTCCAATTGCATCGGGAAACCCAACAGGACCTGCCTGACCTCATAGGTTCCGACGAGGGAAGCAATATGGGCAATGTCCCGATCCAACGTGCGCCGATTGAGCGTCTCAAGCGGTTGGGCTGTCCAGCCCAACTCATCGCTCAGGGCCACCCCGATCCGCTTGGTTCCGTAATCAAGTGCGAGAATCCGTTTACCCTCCATAGTCTACCGCTCTACCATTCGTTCGACCAGCCCAAAGACCTTTTCCAACGCGACATCCAGCCTGGCCGAGTCCTTCCCGCCGGCCTGCGCCATCTCGGGCCTTCCGCCACCGGTTCCGCCGACTTCCGCCGCCATCTCCTTGATGAGATCGCCCGCTTTCACCCGGGCAATCAGATCCTTTGTGACGACGACCAGTAGCGAGACCTTGCCGTCGTTGGCCGCGCCGAGAGCCACCACGCCGCTCTTCAACTTGTCCCGTAATTGATCGGCCAGCGCCCGCATGCCGTTCACATCCAGGCCATCGGTCCGCTGCACATGAACCTGGATGCCGGCTACCGTTTTCGCCGTGGCTTCAACGGCTGAGCCGCTGGCCATTTTCAATTTCAGCTCCTCCAGTTCGCGTTCTTTGTCCTTGAGCTGCATCATGACCTTGCGGGATTTGGCGACCAATTCTGACTGGCCGACCTTGAATAAGTCCGAGAGATCCCGAATATCCGTTTCCAATTTCTTGATGTATGCGAGCGCCCCGCTACCGGTCTGGGCTTCGATCCTGCGCACCCCTGCCGCAACGCCGGTCTCCGAGACAATTCTAAACAGGCCGATGTCCCCGGTGCGTTGACAATGAGTACCGCCGCAGAGTTCTTTGCTGAACGACTCCACCGTAACAACCCGCACTTGCTCGCCGTATTTATCGCCGAAAAAGGCCAAGGCCCCCTTCGCCACCGCATCCTGAATGCTCATCACTTCGGTCGCGACCCGCTCGTTCTTTCGCACTTCGTGGTTCACGGCCGTTTCGATGTCATCGACATCGCGGGAAGACAGCGGTCTGAAATGGGCAAAGTCGAATCGCAAGCGATTGGGCCCGACAAGCGACCCATACTGTTTCACATGAGGACCCAGCATGTCGCGCAAGGCTGCATGGACCAAATGGGTTGCGGTATGGTTTCGCTGTGCGTCATGCCGCGTCGTGGCATTGACGGTCATGCGCAGGGTCTCGCCCTCGCGGATCCGCCCTTTCGTGACGGTTCCCTTGTGCAGAATCAAGGTCGGCGCCGGCCTCGTAGTTTCCTTGATCTCTACCAGCCCATCATGGCCTGCCAGAATACCCTGGTCGCCGACCTGCCCACCGCCCTCCGCGTAGAACGGCGTCACATCCAGCGCTATTTCAACCTCATCGCCTTCCGCCGCTTCGTTGACCAGCCGATCGCCTTTCAAAATCGCCTGTACCAGACTCTCGCTCTCTAAGCGGTCGTAGCCGACAAACTTCGTGGCTCCGAGACGCCCGGCCAATTCTGTAACCGTAGGCCGCGCCGTTTCCTGTTCAAAGCCACCGGTCTTGCGCGCACGATGTCTCTGTTCTTCAATGGCCTGATCGAACCCCGCCTCATCGAGCGTCATGCCCTGTTCACGGCAGGCCTCGCCCATCAAATCCATCGGAAACCCATAGGTATCGTACAGCTTGAAAACATCGGGACCAGTGAGAACCTGACTCCCGGCTGAACGAGCTTTCGCAATCATCTCGTTGAGAATCGGTAATCCCTGATCGAGCGTGGCAATGAACCGTTCCTCTTCGCCTCTGGTCGCCTCGGCAATCGTCGCGGCAGCGCCTTTGACTTCTGAATAGGCACCAGCCATCTGGGTGACGACCGTAGCGGTCAATTCATGGAGAAACGGTTCAACGATGCCCAGCATCCGTCCATGGCGCGCGGCCCGACGCAGAATCCGGCGCAGCACATAGCCACGCCCCTCGTTCGAGGGCAATACACCAT
>NEWP02000019.1:29577-30085 GCA_002869895.2 Nitrospira sp. CG24E
ACGAGCAAGTCGTCGCTCAGCCCAACGCCCAGCAAAAACCTCATCGTTGAGGTATTTCAACGATGTCAACCGTCGAACCGTAACGCGTATCTGCGAGGGAGACGCCCCCTTTGCTCCAAGCAATCGCTCGATCTGCGCCTTTGTGCGATCACTACGTGCCAGCGCACGCACCGCGATGGGCAGCCACTGATCCTGCTCGACACCCGTGATGCGTCGTTCGTTTCCTGATTCATTCGAACGCTTCACGTTTCACGTTTCACGAACGACCGTGCCAACATAGTGTTTCCTGGCGTTCTAGGCTCCGACCTTATGCGGTCGCCGTTCCTCGCGTTTCTCCTCGGTCTTTTTTTCATCTTTCACCGGCACGGCAGAGGGCTTCTCAGCCGCACGCCCAGGCAGACCGGCCAAATCGCGCAGCTTCCCTTCAATCTCACGCGCCAACGTCTGATTATTCAGCAGAAAGTCTCGCACCGCGTCGCGCCCCTGCCCAAGCCGCTCGCCCTGATAG
>NEWP02000019.1:30185-58192 GCA_002869895.2 Nitrospira sp. CG24E
CTTCGGAGGCCGCGCGTTGCGCGAGCACAGAAGATCATCAGGCTCCATCCCCTCCTCTGCTCCCTCGCATGAATTACCCCTGCAGCCTCACATCCCACAGTTTCGTATAGACCGAACCGGTGGGCTTCAATTCACTCTTCATGAGTGCGGCCGATTCCATCGCCAATCCGCTTAGGGAGAGCGACCGATCCAGTATCCCTCTCTTGGCCAATGCCACTCCAACCTGCCGCTCCCCCAACTTGATTCGCGCCAAGGTCAGATGAGGACTGAACGATTTCGCCTCGCGGAGAAAACCTAAGCCTTCACAGGCCTGCTCGACCACGCCATGGATCTCCACGACTCGTTTTGCTTCTATTCCCCGCTCCCAATCCTCCGACGGCCCAACCCACAACACACGAGGATTGTGCGGACGAGGAAATACGCCGAGTCGTTCAAGCGGTACGTTCACAATCGCCTGATTTCCGATCACCGATTCAAGCGCATCGCGTAGGGGATCGATCATCTGCTCATCCATGTCGCCGAGAAATTTAAGCGTCAGATGGAGCGAAGCAGGCCGCACCCAGGAGATGTGCATGCCTCGCTGTATCTCCGGCTCTATCGTACGCTTCAATTCCTGTTGGAGCGTGGCAAGATCGGCCCGCAGATTCTGCGAGAGTTCGATGGCAAGGAACGCGCGGATCACTTCAAGCCCGCATTATTCATGACGGTTCGTCGCGAAATGCCGCAGCGGCGCGCGACAAGCGCGAAGCGCGAGACTCGCGTGACGCGTTAGCCCTGTTCTACCTAGTCGCGCTTTTCCCGCAAGTCTCGCCCGTCCCGCTTGGTCTTCCGAGCAACCAGCGACGAAGGAGGTCCAGCGCGGCTTGCGAGGACCGTTGTTTGATAACATTCCGGTCTCCGTGAAACCGGTGTTCTTCTGTGATCGGTCTGCCGGTTCCATCGTCCAGCCCGATATAGACCAGTCCCACCGGCTTGGTCTCGGTCCCGCCGCCAGGTCCGGCGATACCGGTGACGCTGAGTCCCACCGATACATGAGCGCGCTCGCGAATGCCGCAGGCCATTGCCGCTGCAACCTCCCTGCTCACGGCGCCCTGCTTGGCAATCAGGTCCATCGGCACACCCAGCATCTCCGTCTTGGCCCGATTGCTGTAACAGACTGCGCCACGATCCACATAGGCAGATGAACCAGCCACCTGAGTGAGCCGATGGCCGATCAATCCGCCGGTGCAAGATTCCGCCACCGCCAGCATGAGCCCCCGTTTGGTGAGCTCCCGTCCGACGACCTCTTCCATCGTGTCCCGCCCCTCAGCGAAGAGCCAATCGCTCAGCCGCACGCGAAGCTCATCGGTCAGCGCCTGCAGCAGTTTGTGGTTCTTCGCCGGGGCAGATCGATTTCCCTTCGTCGTCAGCGAGACCAACACACCCATCGGCGATGCGAGCAACCCCAGATCGACAGGCGCTCCTTTTGGAATGAGTCCCTTGAGTTTGACATCGACCTCCGCCTCCGCCAGGCCGAAGGTATGGAACAGCAGACGAACAATCGGCGCTTGCGGAGGCCGCTTTGCCGATTCACAGTCTGCGCGCAGCAATGGCAAGACTTCCTGCCTCATCATCTCTTCCATTTCCCGCGGCACGCCAGGCAAAGAGACGATCAGTGCCTTCTTCCATATCAGGCAGAAACCCGGCGCAGATCCGACCGGGTTCTTGAGAACAGTGGCGCCGGACGGAATCAATGCCTGCCGCAGCTGCCCTTTGCTTGGCTGGCGACCCCACTGGGCAAGTCTGGCCGTCAAGCCCTCCAGCGCTTCTTTACGACGACCAAGTCGTTGGCCGGTCGCATCGGCTACTGCCTCTCTCGTGCAATCGTCCACGGTGGGACCGAGTCCGCCCGTCATGATGACCACCTGAGTTCGCGTCACGGCTGTGTGAATGGCCGTGACGATGTCCTGTCGCTCATCACCGACAACCGATTTGAATCGAACGGCGATCCCCAGCTTACCGAGTTCGTCAGCAAGAAAAAGCGAGTTGGAATCGGATCGCCCTCCGATCAACAGTTCACTGCCAATCGCGATGATTTCTGCATCAAGCTGGTTCATCTGGTCTGTCTGGTTCATTTGGTTTGTTTGGTTGATTTAGTTCATCTGGTTAGTCCGGCTCACCCAACCAAATGAACAAAACAAACCAAGTAACGATCTTCTAATGGATCTTGGAAAAGTCTATTCGAAAACTCACCTCTCCCCCGTTCGCTGGAAAAACTGTGACCGTGGTATCAGCATCAGGATCGAAGTCATCGTAGTTGAACGAGGCAACGACTTTTGCTTTAAACCTCGGGCTCTCCGGCCAGGCAGCACTGCGTCCGGCTGATCCATCGAAGCGGACGGTGACAGGCTTGATCGTTTTTCCTCTCTGATCGAACAACATATAACTGTCCACCGCGAAGTGCGGGGTATTCCCGAAGATGACGGCGCTGACCAGCATCGTCTGGCCTTCCAGCACCTGCCTCATATCGGCCTCGCTCGGCTGAATCCCCCGCAGAGCCATGTGCGTCGCCATGACCGAAAGCCCGCCGAGCTTCGTGATCAAGAACCCGCTTGGATGGAGCTCGTCGGATGCGCCGAATCGAACGTAGAACGTATCCGGAGAGCGCTGTGTACGAGCAGCCTCCTTCCCCTGATCGAGTGCGGCCTGAATCTGCTCCTCTGTGGGAGAGGCATCGATGGCATGGGCCGACACAGAAAAAAGGCCACTCAACACCGCAACGCACAGTAGCATAGTCCTCTGTTTAGGCCGCATAATTCACGAAGACTTCTATTGCAACCCCCGTAATCCGTCGAATGTGAAATGTTGAGTTTTGAATGATGAATGTTCAGAAATCATCAGATCGGGTCCGACTCCGACGATTGAACATTCAACATTTACCATTCAACATTATTCCCACTGCGGGCCACATGGCATGCCAGTACCAGATCACTTTTCTCCTGTCAACGAACAGCCCAGCCCCGCTTCGAGGTTGACAATAACAACGGTGAGATGTTAAAAATCCGAGGTACAACTGAGCCAGGAATGTACAGATAAATAGTTCACGTTCTTCTCACGCAGAAGTCTTACGGAGGAGTCTCGATGTCGACACCTGAACAAACCCCGGCCCCCCAAGCACCTAAACGCCAATATGTGAATTTCGCCTTCTACAAGATCGATCCGGCCTGGCGGCGCCTCCCCGAGGGTGAACGCATCAAGGGCAAGCAAGAATTTATCCGTGCAGTCGAGGACTATATCGGCAAGGTCCTCGTGGTCCCCTACTCCTCGGTCGGGATCAGGGGCGATTGCGATATCATGCTGTGGCGGATCGGCTACGAGCTGGAACTCTTTCAGGACATGACCACAAAGGTCTTAGCCTCCGGGTTAGGACAGTACCTCACCACCCCATACTCCTATCTCTCCATCACCAAACGCTCAGCCTACGTGGATCATCACACCCACGAAAATCAAGAAAGCAAGCGTCTGACCGTCGTTCCAGGAAAAGCCAAGTATATTTTTGTCTATCCGTTTCTGAAGACGCGCAAATGGTTCCTGCTCACCAAGGCGGCGCAGCAAGGCATGATGGATGAGCACATCGAAGTCGGCCATCGCTTCCCCTCGGTGAAGCTGAACACAAGCTATTCCTTCGGGTTGGATGACCAGGAATGGGTCGTGGCGTTCGAGAGCGATAAGCCGGAAGACTTCCTGGATCTCGTGATGGCGCTTCGCGAAACCGAAGGCTCACGCTACACGTTACGCGATACCCCGATTTTCACCTGCATTCGGAAGAGCCTGAAGGAAATGCTGGACACGCTCGGCGGCTGACGCCCGGGTCTGTCTGGTCTGTCTGGTGGATAGACTGAAGGCTGAAGCGCAAGGCACAGAGTAAACAGCTTGTTCCCACTTTGTGCCTCTGACCCTTCGATCCTATTCCATGAGCCTTCCACCTTCAGCCTATACACCTAAGTATCTACACCGCTACGACGCTTCGAACTCGCGCCGGCTCTTCTAACGTAACGAGCTGGATGTCCCTGTTGAGGCGCGCGCAGTGTTGAACATGACGAAGATCATGTTCCCTACTGACGAACGTCAGGGTCGAAACTGTCTGTCAAGCCTAGCATGTCCCCTGTGCGCAACATTCACAAAAGGGGGATGCCATGACACAGGGGGGCAGTCGATGGTTCAGACGGGCAGAATGGTTGGGCGTCGTGCCGCTGCTGATTGCAGGGATGCTCGCTGTGTGTGCTGTGTCGCAAGCTTCGGCTGAAGAGGTGACGGCAACGGGGAACAGAGTGTTTTTTCGAGGGGGCTTCGCAGCATTGAACAGTAATCGCGGAGGCGAGTTGTTTACTGATGGGAACAATATACTCGGAGCAGGGCGTAACGACGGGAACACCGGCTACTACGTTGGTGCCGGGGAAGATATCATGATGACAAGAGACCTCTGGGGTATGATGAAAGGGATCGCGGTCGTCGGCGAGATCGGGGTGGAATTTAAGCGATGGAACTCGAAAACCGTCGCGAACTCGGATACGCCGGGGGTAACGTTGGCGAGCACTGGCAATACGCTGAACGAGGTTCAACTCACCATGCTGACAGTGGATATCGCGCCGAAGGTGAAGTTCATGCAGGGGACCGATTTCCAACCCTGGATCATTCCGGTTGGGTTGGACTTTCACGTGATCAGCCCGCCGTCGAAACAGACGACCGTACTCGATATAGGCGTGCAGTTCGGCGTCGGCATGGAATATCGGGTGTGGAAAGAATTGTGGCTCGGCGTGGATGGCCGGTACCACTTGGCCTCCAATCAAACCAACACGGTCAATAATTTCGGGACCATCGGGCCCTACATCGCGATCGGATTCTAGTGGACGACAGCGGTCCGATCGTCCGCCGCATTGGCGGCGTAAATCGGATAACCCTATGAGACGGACTCCGGCCTTGTTCAAGAATTGTGCAACCTGCAGCCTGCGCGCCAAAGCGATCCTGTGCGACCTGGCGGACGCGGAGGTGACGGCGTTTCAGAAGCTCCGGCACTCCCTGCAGTACGACGCCAGACAGACCGTGTTCTACGAGGGGCACCTCTGTCTGGGGTTGTATCTTCTCTGTTCAGGCAAGGTCAAGCTCACCCGCTCCTCGGCGCGGGGTGAGCGGCAGATCGTGTGCATTGCGGAGGGCGGCGAGCTGCTCGAGAAACACGTGTTCCACGACCAGGCGCTCCATGAGGTGACCGGTGAGACGCTAGAGCCCTGCCATATTTGTTTCATCGACAGGCAGGCGTACCTGGAACTTATCCGCCGAAACAGTGAATTGGCCATCAGGCTGATCCAATTGCTCAGCAGCAGCGAACTGGGCATCCGGATGGATCAGCGCGATCTCTTCGCATTCCGGAGCGGACGGGAGCGGCTCGCGACGCTGCTGTTGGAATTGGGGGATCGTTTTGGCAAGAAAACGGGCAAGGGGACGCTTATCGGGATCGATCTGAAGCGCGAAGAACTGGCCGACATGGCGGGAACTGCAGTGGAAACCGCCATCCGCCTGCTCAGCGCGTTCTCCAAAGAGGGCCTCATCAGTCTCGACCGGCGATCCATCACGCTGCTCAGCCGGAATCGCCTGGTCCGCATTGCCCGGATCTGATGGGTGCCGTGTCCGTCCGACGCGCGTTTTTATTGTAGAGGACAGTGTGAAACAGCAAAACGAATCAGCCTTCTGGATCATGAACGCAGGCGCGGTTTGGCCGGCCATGGCGAATGGCGACAATGCCCCGGCCCCGGCTGTATGGGGTGTAGGGCGCCTGCCTCGCGCTGTCGATGTGCCCACTACGACGCTGTTTGTCATCGTGAGCCTGACAGCGCTCATCGCCGTGCCCCTGTTCGGCTACTTGTACGGGTACACATGCCTGGACTGGGTCCTGTTCGGAATCCTGTACCTGGTCAGCGGCCTGGGTATCACGGTCGGCTACCACCGGTTGATCGCGCATGGCAGTTTCCACTGCCCAGACTGGGTCAAGGCCCTGTTGCTGGTGGCCGGCAGCTGGGCGCTGGAGAACTCGGCACTGAAATGGGGCGCCAACCATGCTCGGCACCATGCGCGTGTAGACCAGGAGGAGGATCCCTACAACGCAACGAGAGGATTCTGGTACAGCCACTGTGGCTGGCTCTTCACGAAAAGCCCGCACCGGACCGAACGATACGCGCCGTGGCTGCGAAAGGACCCTGTGGTGATGTGGCAGCACCGCTGGTATATCTCGCTTGTTCTGTCCGGGCTGGCGCTGCCGTTTTTTGTGGGATACGCCTATGACGGCTGGATAGGCGGCCTGGGTTGCTTCTTGCTTGCCGGTGTCGGGCGGGTCTTTCTGGTGCTGAACTCCACGTTTTGCATCAATTCCATTTGCCACTTGTGGGGGACTCAGCCGTACAGCACAACGAACAGCAGCCGCGATAATTGGTGGGTGTCGTTGCTGACTTTTGGTGAGGGGTATCATAACTACCATCACACCTTTCCTCGGGATTATCGCAACGGACCCAAGTGGTACCACCTTGACCCATCCAAGTGGCTCATCTACGGTCTGGCTAAGCTAGGGCTGGGGTGGAACCTCATCCGTTCCGGTCAGAAGCGAGCACGCCCGTCTTCTTCATGAACCTATGACACTGTTCTTGATGTGGCTCCATCTCATGGCGGCAATCGCTTGGATCGGCGGCATGCTGTTTCTGTCGATTGTGTTGGTGCCGGTGTTCAAGAGCGAGCCATTTGCACCACGGAAGGCGCCACTCATTCGGACCACCGGCCGGCGGTTTCGCGCAGTGGTCTGGGGCTCGATAGCTGTCCTCTTGATTACGGGTCCTCTGTTGCTACATGAAAGGGGGATCCGAGTCACAGACCCGTCGGGATGGCCCAGGGTCCTGGCGATCAAGCTGGGACTCGTGATCATTCTCTTGCTCCTGACCCTGGCCCATGATTTCATCCTTGGGCCGCGCGTCGGGCAGATCATGCAACTTCCCATGGAGAGCCGTACCAGGTTCGATCAGGCCCTGGTTCTGTGGTCTCCCTGGGTCGCTCGCTTTTCGCTCATTCTTGCCCTGGTTGTTCTACTTGCTGCCGTTGTGCTTGTGCGAACATAAGCGACGGCGGTGCATGAACGTGGTCAGAGTATCGGTTCGGACGGGGACAGCAACTACGCGCAGACGCGGAGAAGAGTGTCAGTCCCCAACAGTACGGTCGATGACACAAACACCCTCTTTCTCTTTGCACTTCACGCTTCACGAACGACAAGCAACGAATTACGTAGCAGCAGACCGGCGATTTCAGCAGAAGCGATCATGAATAATGCGGATTTAGGCCGGCTATAAATTCCGTTGCACAGATCTGTCAATGGCGTTATAGGCCGGCGTATTGTGATTGAGGTTGTCGGCTCGCCTGGCTCGGATGCTGGGGAAGTTTTTCTACATCAATCGTCATCTTCGCGGACTTCAGATGTCGTTTTACCATCTTCTCGAAGACTTCATGCATGGCAATCTCAAGGTACATCTGCCTCTGGCAGGACGATTCCTTCTTTTTCGCCACGAGCATTCTCAGTAAATGATCATACGGTCTTGTGATCTCACCCTTTTTCTCGCACCGATGAATGGTGCCTCGACTTACCGCTAACTCATGCGCGAGTTCGTTCATAGTGAGTCCAATCCATTTGCGCAGAAAGCGAAATTCCTGCGCCGTGAGTAATGGCGGTTTTTTCAGCGTATTGTAAGCAATCGCATCATGCAGCATTTCAATGTGCGGAATATGAATCAGCTTATGCCCGCGCTCGCACTTCAAGAGGGTGACACCTTCAAGGCGAACATTGTCAAGGCCGGATTCCTTGTAATGGTAGACAGGAATCTTTTCGGCTTTCATTTCCGTCTTACACCTGTGGCAGGTCATGATTTCTTTCCTCTGGAGTAGCGGAACCCCGTAATTGCCACGAATTGTTCGGCCGGGACAGTATTATGAGCCACAACAACCCGCATCCATTTCGCGTTGAGATTCGGCCCCTCTAACACATAGCGCCAGCAGTTATACTTCTCATCCCATTCAGGCGTCATAACCCTCCATGTATGGCAGACATGTAAAAGGTCTTGAGTCGAAACATTATGGCCGGCAAGCTTTCCGAGCAACGCCGGATCATAGAAAAATACACCGATCCCGCGAGAAATGGCATCTTCAAGAGCCTTCCGTAATTCAGCGTTCGAGAGCGAAGGCTGTCTATTTCCAGATTGTGCCAAAATAGTACATCGGTAAGTATAGGTTGTCAAACATTGTCAGACACCGTACGGGCTCATTCCCCGGCGAGCTTGGGCTGCTTTTTTGGCAATTGCAATACGTTTTTCGTGAAAGTTTCTTGGCGCGACTGGTTTATTTGGTTTGTTTAGTTGATTTGGCTCGAAGAACGAAATTAACCCAGTGGACCGACTAACCAAACAAACAAAACAAACCAAATAAACCAAGTACTCTAATCCGATTTCTTCCCGAGCCGGAGCACCAGACGCAGGGCCTTTCGCCACAAGGGCATACCGGTCGGCTTCTGCTGCCGCCAGTCCAATAATTCATCCAGGGCCCTTTCTGCCGTGGTGAACTTGCCGGTTGTCCGACTGACATAGGTGGGATAGAGAATGAGGGCGCCGGCGACCAGCTCATCGAGAGTCAACCTGCGTGTGCGACGCGCTGGCGGCGTACGGTCATCGGTCAGTCCCCAGCCGGCATAAAAAGGCTGTCCGTAACAGGTGACCTTCTTCCCCCGCAGCAGGGCCTCGAACCCGGCCAAGGACGTCAACACGTGGACTTCATCGACTGCGGACAGCAACGTTCCCATGGCGACATCGGTTACGACTTCATCGCACCAGCGCAATGCCTCGTCTTCGCCTGCGCCCTTCGTTCGAAGCCCGGCCACTACATCCGGGTGCGGCTTATAGATGACATAGGCCGAGGGGTTGGCTTCACGGACAGCTTGTAGCAGCTGCATGTTCGATCGGATTGACGAGCCCCCATACCGAATAGATGCGTCCGACTCGACCTGACCAGGCACCAAGATGACCCGCAGCGCTTCTTGAGGCCGCCGCCAAGTCCCAACCCCTACGTTGTACTTGGTCAGGCCTCCCTCGACGATACGATCTCGCAACCGTTTCGCGCGCATCAACAAATCAGCGGGAAATTCTGTGGTCAGAAGTGCATGCTCTAACTCCGATGGAGCTGTGGCATCGTAATACATGCCCCGGCTATCCATCACCCATGAAAGAGGCTGTATGAGATCGGCGCCCAGCCCGACCGATCGTAAAAAAGCGTCCTCCAGCCGAACTATCGGACGTTTCTCGTCTTGATGTCCTTGGCCCCACACAGCCAATGTGGCATCTTCCGGGACCTGATCTACAGCATCCACGAAATGCACCCTGTTGCCTTGGAAAAACCTCCGCACAATAGGCTTTTTCCAGGGCGAGAACGAAAGGGCATAGACATCGTTAGGGAACCGTGTACGCATCCTCCGCTGCAATCCCATCCATTCGACCACCCGCTCTGCCTCACACCTCCGACCAGTCTCCGGATCAACATAACGAAGGTACTCGATCAAGGCTGCATGGATAAGATTCTCCAGCGGGACCGGTCTGCGCCGCTCGGGAGCGGGAAGCTCATCGCGCGTGAGTCCCCATCCTGCATAAAAGGGCATGCCAAACGTCCGTACAGGCTTTCCCCACAGAAGACCCTCAAATCCCATCTGCGACGTCACCACATACAGAGCCTCAGCATGCTCAATCAGATTCACAGGGTGGACATCATCACCAATTACCTGGACGTTCGAACGGCGCGCGGTACTCTCCAGATTGAAATGCCCGCGTTTGCGCCCGGTCAATACCTCCGGGTGCACCTTCAACAGCACCGTGCATGCCTGGTTCTCCTCGATCGCACGATCTAGCATGCGCTGGAAGCTAGATTCATCCGCCATCCCAAAGCTGATCGACGCGTCACCCCAGGTCTGGTCCACGACCAAGACGTAACGCTCCGGGAGATCCCCCGCATAGTCTTGCGCATAATTGTATTTGGAGACTCGCCCGTTGCGCCAAGCCGTGATCATCGCACGCGCGCGGGAGGTTTGTTCACCGGTCAGCGGCCGGGCAATCTGAGATTCGAGGCGTGAAGGGTGGGTCGCGTCGTAATAGATGCCAAGATCATCGACAACGATAGAAAGCGGTGGCTCGGTTTTTCCCAGGCCCACGGAACGTAAAAACCCGTCTTCGAGGCAGAGAAACGGAATCCCACGTGACGTTGCCACGCGCCTGGCTCGACGAGCATATTTCCGACGTCCCCATCCCAGCGTCCCTGTGAGCCCAGTCGGCGTAAAGAAATAAACCGGCTCGACAGGCTCGCCCAGGAATTCTCCCAGCGTCGAGAGCTTGCGGAGTCCGCGATTGAACACGCCATAACGATTCACGATAGTGCTCTGGGTTCAGGTTGCAGGTTGCAGGTTGGCTGAACGATCTGCAACCTGAAGCGAGACAGGCGAGACGTGCGCGACAGGCGCGACTCGCGAAGATGAGCATCCTACCTGTCCCGCTTTTCTCGCACGTCGCGCGAGATACGTTTCACGCCTAACGGCCTTCGGCCTTACGCGGAGAGACTCCTAATCTCTCCAGATGCCAACCGGGACGTGGTACCAGTTTTCCGATGTGAAATGACCTTCATCACTTCTTCCAGGCGATGGGCCCACGAATGTTGTTTGAGCACGTATTCCGCGCCGGCTGCGATCATGTCCCGGTCCCGGGGAGTGAGGCCATTCTTCAGGCCTGACATGAGATCCCGCGCCTCTTCTTCACAGGACACGACATGGCAATAGTCCTTGAAATAGCGATCGACCGAAATACCCGGCGTCGTCACGGCCACGCTGCCGCACGCCAGGATTTCGATGAGACGGCGAGAGAACATCGTGCCTGACCCCTCGACCGTGTTCACGTTCAACGAAACCATATAATCGCGGTAGATGTTGGCCGTTTCTGTATGGTGCACACCAGGACGGACCTCTAGCCAGGGCAAGTCCGGATATCGATAGTTCGGCGAACGTCTATCCGAGTTGCGGTCGAACACCGTCAAGCCCAGCTCGGAAGATGCTGAGAACAGGAGCTCTTGCCAGGATCGTCGTCGCCCGTGGGTATGCAAACTATAACTTCCCAGGAAGCAGGCACGACGATGCACATATCCCCTGGGAGATGGAAAATGAATCTCCGGCTGCACGGCAAACATCAGCGGCGCCACAGTCACAGCCTGCCCAATGAGAGCCCGGTATCGCGGGACGGAGTTCCCGTCTACTGTGAAAATGAAGTCGAACAGCTTGGCACTGGAAAAGAACCGCTCGAAATGAACGCCATCCTCTCTGTTCCAAAACACACAGGAAATACCGAGTTCGCGCGCATAGGCAACCACGTTGCGCAGCACGTGATTGTTCCGCTCCGGGTGATCAGGAAATGCGGCGATCTTATACTTCCAAGCATTGCCCAGCCCATGCCAGGCAGACTCCACAAATAACAGATCGGGTTTCCAGACCTTCAGAACATACATGTAATTAAGCGGCGTGAGATCACGAACCTGGCATTCGAATGCAAGACAGGATCTGGTGAGTTCGTCGGCAATCAGCCCGATCTTAAGATTGCAGAATGGCCCCCTCGGCGTGATCCGATGGAAGCCGAAAGAAGCGCCGAATGTCTCGAATATATGCTTCATCTATAAGCCGTGTGGAGGTCTATCTAGTCTGTCTTGTGTGTGCGGTTAAGCCAAATCACGCGGGTACACCAGAATTCATTCTTTGGGCGTAGGAACCGTAGGCATTGGGGGTGACGCTGTGAAGGTGTCTTGATTGATCAAGTTCAAGATCTCTGAGACCATCTATTCCGACTCAGGCACGTGACCACAGGGGTCACTGTACAGCCATGCGCAATGACAACCGTCAACGGTTGCCCCTCCTTCAGCCGTCCCGTCAAGGGCTTCTCAGAATGGTTTAAAATCGCACGCAATGTGATGAGTGTCGAGCTTATTTGCATTAAGATACACGTAAACTTCGATGATTTGTCCTTGCTTGTCCCATGTTACGTGTGGGGCGAAACGTTCCTGAACTTGGCTTATAGCTGGTTGCCAAAGCAGCTCCTGCTAACAGTGTCCATCAGGAAAATCGCGCGAGATAGGCGAGACCGGCGGGAAATACGGAGCGTGCGAAAGTTCGAATCCAAATTCCAAGGTATTCGGAACATCGGACTCTAGACTTTGGATCGTGCCCGCTGTGCATGGCGTACCTGTCGTCAGCTTGGAGCGCTGGCTACCTCGTGAACGGCCTGCAATGGTTTCTTCGGTCCATGCCCCGGAGTTTCACCAGCAGGATGCAGAAACAGCGGATTGGAGTATTGTGTGACTCTTTCACCGTTTGGAGTGAGAAAAAACGCCAAGGCCCGATACAGGCCCGGTTCCGATTTTATTCCGAGCCGTAACACAGGCTTCGAGGAATACCACTCGGTGTGGATCTGTACACCGTTTCGAAACACATGAAATGCGAACTGCCCCGTCTGAGGAGCCTTGAATACCACGGTTACCACAAGTTCGTTGCCCTCATGCTCAAGATTGACTTTGTCGATCGAATAATCGGCACGACTAGCCACAGCCTCCTGTGACTTCATGATCCGGTTCTTCAGCCAATACCCCACACACAATTGCCGAATTGCTGCTTGATAATAAGCGTCGACATAATGGAAGGGACTGATCCCCCATTTGTGTCCCGTCGATCCCGTCAACAACCCATGATTGAACCTTAAGAATTGGCCAGACGGAATATCGTCGGCGACGCGTTGATACAACCGATCAAGGAACTGGTTTGCTGAATCAATTTGGCTACTTGTATATTGCGGCTCGAAATTCGCTCCATTTTCAGTCCGTGTTCCCCAGAACACCTGATTGACTCGTAGCCGATCGAGAAGCCCAAGGCACCTAAGCCTGTTCACGAGAGTAACCCAGCCTGCCTCCCACAGCCGCCAGAACTCCTCGGACCCGGAATAAATACTGGATTTTCTATCGGAATCTTTGTCAAACCCAGAGCAGACAAGCTCACTCGAAAGTGTGCAGGCCCGCCCCTCTGATTCCACGTAAAGGTTGAATCGCTCGTCAATCAGATCGATCAAGAGTACATCGAATTGAAGTCGCGCCAGGTCATTAACAAAGTCTTTTCTGATATCACGCTCTACCATCCTCCGTTGAAATTTCGAGCGTATGTCCTGAACTGCGTGGGGCATTTCGATGGGCCGTGCCCCCAATGAAGCGATAGAGCTACGGGCATAATAATCAACCAGGACTAACTGTGCTTTGGCCTGTGGATAATTGAGGATGTCGCGAGAGACGCAACTTCCAAAAATTAGAAGCCTGATAGGGCTATTCATAACAAGACTACTCTGGTTTTCCAAAATATCTGCCAACGGATATCATCGGCATATCATTAGGTTTGTTGGGGCATGCTCGATAGGTACCGTTGCTGATTGAAACTATCACGGACCTGCCTATTCTTCCCGATAGATTCAGTGAATCGTGGGGAGCTAGCAGAAATAAACCTCTTCACCCGCCGAAGGACTGAGACCAGCATGGACGCAAGATCCGTAAATCGGTCCTTATTGGGGAAGAGGGACAGTGCCACGCAGGCCGTGGGAATCCTTTAAAATACCGGTTGTTGAGCCATCACTCTCTCTGTCCATTCCGCTTCATTCGGTTCCCAGGGATAGTCGGGGGGGGGGGAGGCCCACCTGCCCAGCGAATGCCCGCACGGTCGTTGAACACTCCGATAGGCTCGCGCATTTCGTGAGTTTAATAATTGTCGAGAATTGACTCATCGGTGAACTGCGCAAGAAATCTAAACCATACGTCGGCAGTATTTCCTTGTATTTGTATGAGTACCAGCCACGGAGGGGACTCCCGGCTTCACCGCGATATAGGACGCCATCACAGTCCAAGAGTTGAAATAGTGAGCAAGAGAATTCATCCGAGGCCAGAATAAGCTTGTCCCGCCTATCAAAATGTACGGCGAGTGTTGGGCCAAACAGGAACCGTTGGACGATTTCAGGACGGAAGTCATTGTCATGTAGTTCTACCGAATCAACGATCGCTACCTCGTCAGGCCAACAGACAAAAATATTGCGCGTAAAAACAGCAAGGTCGTTACGCACCGAGTATCGGCAGCTCACACGCACACCTTCATCACTCTCTTCGAAACGCTCGATCTTTCCTGACACCGGACCAAATTTTCGAAGATACTCGCGGCGTAACAGTCCATCGAACTCTTTGAGAAATACTCCACTATGACCGAGGCTCGAAGCAACGCATCGGCGGTATGGATCGGTTCGATCGAATGTGTAGGAGCCTCCGTCGATGAGAATATCACGATTCATGAATCGTAACGTCATGCTCGAATCATCAACCTGCTTATGAGTTTCCGTAGGGGCACCACAGAGTATCGATAAATATAGGTCATCGTTCTTGACCACAGCGAAGCCGCTCTCATAAAAACATCGCGGCTTATTTCGCGATACAGCCTTAGTTCGGTATACGGCCGAGTCACCAAGTGGTGGAATGGAGCCATCCTGCCAAATGCAAAACTCTAGGGCTCTCGTTGCACGAAGGATTGTCTCCTCAAGGAAATTAATGAGAGTCTCGGAAAGTCTGTAATGTTTGCAAAAGACAACCAGTCCGCGATAAAGCTTCACATTGAAGTTGTGATAGCCGATCGTATTTTCATTGCATAGCCCATCCCGGTCAAAGGAACTCCTGCCGAGCTCAAAAATCCTGCTGGTTGCCACCTCAAGATATGTGCTTGAGTGTGGCGTGGCGCCGAATTGAATTGCAGAATGGAGCAGCGCAATCGATCCCATTAATCCATGATTATTCTTTGAGAAATGTTTGTCTCTAGAAAGCCAATCTGACCAATATTTGAGGCAGTCACAGACCTTCATAAGTAAGGTGTAGTCGGCGTCCTGTCTTTCTCGCATGACTTGAATAAATTTAATTAAGACCCTGACGCGGATCGCTGCCGAATGATCTGCGGAGGGAATCCTTCCAATAGACGAGTGACGGCCTGGCTTATTGGAATAGTCCAAGAAGCTGATAAGGGTAACGACTGCGAACTGTAACGCTCGGTTATCACTTCTCTTCTGAAACGTCGAGAGAAGCCCTCCGATCGCGTCAAGAGAAAATAGATGCATAAGGCTGCTATCGGCCTGCGCAGTGAACTTCCTATCCCATTGAACACCACGAGATAGGCTCACCTCCATGATTTCTCCTGTATATAGCGGTAAAGCGACCCTGTCTCCGGAGTATTCAACTGTGGCATCAAATGGAAGGAAGTCATTTGCAATTCGATCCATCCGTACTGCAAGAATTTCCTTATAGTCTAGGGATTCTTGTGCCCACAGCGACCACATACAGACTCCCTTCTGCTGGCGCCCCTGACGGAATAGCAACCCGTGATCTCCCCCGTGAGAGGATTGATTCGTCGAGAAACTGTCGAGCGGATCTGACTCGATTTTTCAGCCAATCTTCATGGCCGGTACATGTTGCGATGAAGTCAACGCGATATTTCCGGTGAATTCACCCGTTGTTGTAGCAGTAAATTTGCTCGTATCACGAAGCGAATTCCTACTTTCGAGCTTTATTAAAGCACTACGATAATAATCATCGATATAATGAAATGGGGAAGGCCCCCAGCGATGCTGAGAATTTGCAAGAAGTGTCCCCTCGTCAAACTCTAAGAACTGAAGCTCACTGAGATACCTCCTCAGAGCCTGATACATCCATGAAAGTTCCAAATTAACGCTGGGTATCGAATTGAATTGGGCCGGAAGCTCAGTCGCTACATTGTGTGCAAATTTTGTTGCCAAGAATACTTTGTTGACGATAACAAATCTAAGTAGGTCTCGTTGTTGGAGGCGACGAAAGAGCACCTCTACCCCTTTCAACCACAACTCTCGCCGTTCTTTCGTTCCAGGTTTGATTAGCCGAAACGATGAGATGCCCCTCAAGAAACCTGAGGCTAGAAGCTCACCGGACGCGGTAACTATGTGGTTGGAAGGAAGGACGACCAGGTCAAAGCGCTCATCGATAAGATCAAGAAGAATGATATCCGCCTGCTCTACGCGCGAATCCTCAAGAATCTCCCGTGAGAAATCACGGCTTACCATGCGCCGTTGAAATGCGGAATCTATAACGCACAGTGCGTCTTCGTTGTGATAGGGGGTGCCGGGCAATATCGCAAGAGACGAGCGAGCGTAGTAATCGACTAGTTCAAATTTATGCTCACTGTCGAAATTGAAAATGTCTCTCGACACACAACTTCCGTATATAAATACCCGTGTGTTCATGAACCCGTTTCTCTTACTGAGGAGACCGCGTTGTGTGAGAACCCTCTGGGCTGACCGGCATTGGCAATCAGCGAGCCTCCTGCAACATTTTCACTTTTAACGTCCATGGCAGGTCAGTCTCAAAAGGCACCTCGCATTCCAGCGTGTAAATGCCTGTCTGTTGCATGAAGCCAAGCCCTGTGATGCCTCTGATGTTCGCTCCAGTCATTTCTCCATAGTGTAATGTGCACCTATCATTTGGCAAAATTATTTCAAGAAGATACTTCGAGTCAGGATGGGTAAGTTGCAAACAATTCCCTTGCAATCCAGCCTCGATACCATCGCCACAATGGAGCAGCAGCCGTAGATCGTTACCGGCAGCAGCAGATTGTTGTGCTGTTGCACGATCCACTATATGAAGCTCTAACCGGTCGATGCCGCCGCAAATCTCCCGCTGTATCAGCACATTGTCATAAGCACTGTGCTGACCTTTAATGCTAAATCTCGCGCCTTCACTACTGCCATCTATTTGGGCAAGTCCCGAATCAATTGAATAACTTCGCCCGGGCAAGGCTAGGCAATTGTGCGCCGCAGCGCTGCGAAGATAGGCGGGCAGGGGTGCTTTATATTCGTGGGAGTAAAAACTCGGATCGATCAGCCATTCGAGCCCATCGAAGAAGAGGGTAAATGATAGATTGTCCTCGTGCTTATGGGTGCGACACAATGAGGTGGCGAGAACAGAAACCATAAAGCGGCAACCGTCATGGTTGCCCTTTACGATGGCATAGCCGGCTTTCGGCAATACGGTACATGCGGGATCAAGATAGGGTTTCAATCTTTGTATTTCAGATCCACGAGCATTACTGCGGCGGAACGTATCGCCCTGTGCAGGCCCACGATTGGCTGGGTAGCGGAAAAACTGAGAGAATCGTGGCAACTCTTTGCCTATGGTAGGGATTACAGAATCCTTCTCGGCAAAGAGTACTAGCTCACCCGCAAATTCCACTAGCCTCTGCACACCGCAGTGGTAACCGATGGAGTTTTCCACAAACACTGCATACCCGTTATCCCTCACAATCAGCTGCTCCATTTGATCAGTCAAGCGAGAAATCGCTGTGTCCAGCCAATGCTCAGCGCAGGGAAAATCTTTCATGGCGAGTGAGGTCGCCATTAGTGCAATATCCTGAAACCAGGCATGGTTGTGGTAGCGTGAGAGTTGGTGTGATGAGTAAAACAGCTCGGATACCAGTAACTGCCCATGGCGAAAAATGGCATTCCTCAGCCGTGTCATGAACCGATGGTCAAACCGATGCTCCACACCGATAGCCCACATCAGGACCATCGCGAGTAATCTTTCGGCTGTGCCATGGTCATACCACGCGAACTTTTTGTCTCCATCAGGTTTGAAATAACTTCTTTCCAGCCAGTTGGTCACCATCTCACGGGCGGCGAACAGCGGCGCCAATTCTCCGCTATCGCGCGCATGCACCATCAAAATTATCGCTGGATGCAGCGAGTGCCAAGAGAATCGGTACGTGCCGACTGTGCTCAGGTCAGGAGGCAACGGCGCCGCGTACGGCCACGCGAGCTCAATTTCGCCGTATAGCGGACAGCAGCCATCTTTCAAAAAAGTTTTCGCCTGTGCATTGACAGTACGGAAACACTTCCTTAAGTACCCATAAATAATGTCTTGTAGGGACGCGGGCAAGGGGACAGCAGCCGGCCCATTTGTAACCCATAAAGGAGAGGACTCTGCTTCCTGCCAGAGCCAATAACTGTCAACTTCCAGCCAAGCGCCCCCGACCACGGGGGTACCGTTCACATAGATCTGAATATCGCCGATCTCGGTCGCAGGAGGCTGTTGCCAATCATTTTGCAAACCAAATGCTATGTCCTGATGCCCAATGGAAAAGTCTACCCATTGGTCCTGTGCCGCATTCGCAATCTTGACATGTCGGAACGATTTTTTATGCATGTAGCCAATCGCCACATACCGCAGGGATTGCCAGCCGCGCAAACGAAAACGCACACCAATACCATTTGCCAGAAACGATTCAGACACATTCGAACGGGCTCGATACGTTCCCTGTCCACCCTGGAACGCTACTTGAATGAATTGGCCTTTCGATGCGATAGACCCATTCGTAACCATCGCGCTGACTTCAAGGGGAAATACATTCTCCTCTGGTTTCGCCTGAGATTCTGCACAGGCATAGCATCTCAATCTTTGGACTTCCCGATCAGATAACTGTTTCTTCAGAAAGTCGCTCCGTCCTGAGAGTCCGGTTGATGACGGTTCCATTCTGCACGTCTCTAAAGAAGGCCGCTCATGTTTCATAATACTATCTCAAAGCCTCTCGGTAACAATCATTGCTGTAGCGCAAAGGGGCTGTACCCTCACGATAATCCTTCTTGGCCCTGGACATTTCAGATGGACAGGAAACACATTGCTGCTGTTGGAAGTAGTGTAGTGAGTGGCTGTGCACCCAATGAAGATTGTCTATAGACAGGGCGTTGTTAAAAACTGCCGCTCTCACAATGTACGCGCTTCAGCCGACATATGTGTATTGAGAGTGTTCGCGACAGTATCCAGAAATACTGGAACAACTTCATCGTGCTTCGTAAACGCATGAGACTCGATATGAATTTTCTTATCGAATCCCAATTCGCTGGAAAGAGATTGCAAATGACTAATATGCTTCTCTAGATAGCCCGTATCTCCGACATGGATGGTAATTTCACCTTTAAATCTGGATCCGTAACGCTCGACGATATCGAGAACGACGCGATTGAGAAGTGGGCGATCGGCCGGGCTTACGCGACCGGTCATCGCATAGGCGAGGCTTCTCCATTGTTCAAGCTCCTGCCATCGCTCTGAGAAGATAAAATCACCGAGTAGTATCTGGGGCTCTCCACACAAGACATTGCCTCCGCCGGTCATGAGCGCATAAGCAATTGCCGTCGTGGCTCCTTTTGATGTCCCAAGAAAATACGTCTGCTTCTCCGTACAGGCGAATTCTTCCTGTAAGAGACGAATCAGCGCGATCACTGCATTTCTGATCTGAGCATCACCAGCTATACTAAGCAAGTAACAACCATGCGCTCCGAAGTTGTCCATAATATGGACAACTGTTGCATCGAGCGTTTCTCCGAGTGCAAAATATGACATGCGGCATGTACCAGGCGTTGCATCCACTCCTGAGAAAACAAATGCCAATTTCTTAGAACTAGGTCTAGGGCGTACGGTGTAAATCGCATAACGGTTTTTGAACTTATAGAGACGGTCCTCACAGGTAATGCCTGCCAACGGTTCGAGAGAGTTTGACGATCGATCATCCATATAACCTGCCTTTCCCCATCTCAGCCAGTTTTCGCCTCAACATCGGGTATCTCGCCAGGAAACTACAGTCACCCCTCAGATCAAGAGGCAGTTACGTGCTACGCAACCCAAATGAAGAGATTACTTCTTATTAGCCAAGAGCCAATTATCGCTTGGGATATCGAATCTATCTGCCGCCAAGTATAGCTCGTCAAACTTATACCCCTTCCGCCAGGTGACCCCCGTCTCCTCTGTTTCTCTCGGCGTGCCCTCGCAGATCTCAGCCAGATTGCCAAGAACCCTTTGATGCGGGATCGGCAAATTGGCTACAGCGTTTGGCTTGTGTATTATGTGCTGCGCCATACAAAAAAACCCGTAAAATGCCGAATTTACCACTTCGTTGGAGACCGTTTTCCCACCAGAATGAGGAAAGTAATGAGCATATCTTGACGCTCGTCCATCATGGAGAATCTTCGCCGCCGCTAGGTTTCGTACAATGGCATCGATATATTCCCGCAATTTCACGGGATCATTTCCGCCCCAAATGTTGGAGAATCGTGCAATTCTGAAATAATCTTCTGCTTCAAATGCTAAATGATTCCAACAGGACCCAGCGATGTCCCTGTCTCCGATCGGCTCACTCACGCTCCCTCCACAAATTGTCACGCCAGCCGGTGAGCCTTTTTTGATGACTCTATTCCCGGCAATAATCACATCTCTCAAATCGCCGATTGCCTCATCATTTAAACCGATCATGATCTGGGTACGATCGTAGACAGGCAGCTTCCTGCCTGTCTCCTGAAGCAATTCGACATCGCGGCTGTTCGCTCCCTGATAGCCAAAATTATTATTCTCGAATATTTCATAATTGTTGGTTCTAACCACCTGCAATGCACGATCGAAGTATTTCTCCACATCAAATGAAAAGCTGGGATCTCCCCCTAACTCTGCTCGGTTATGCAATAGAATTTCCGAGAACACCATGAGCGCGAGCCCCATCCTCAGATTTGTATTCTTGATCTCCCGACCAACTTCGCACTCCTCCAGGCCCGTTTGACGTTGTTTGCCCAGTGACTTCCAGTAGTACCAGCCTTGCGCCCCTAACTGTTTATGAGCACCTCCTTCATCAAACGTATCGTCGAAAGATTTGCCGACAGTGAGGAGGATCCTCCTTGCCAAAGGCCCGTCGCGCGTGACAAAAAACGCCTCCAATAGAAACACAGTATTATGGGCATGATCGAACGCTTCCTCCTTGAGCGGCACACTTTTTTCACAAGCTACCTGGCCCAGGGAGTTTGCGCGCGGGAAATAGGTGTACCCGCCAAAATACATATTCTGCGCCGGCACGGAGGTATGAAGAAGTAGACCGTCCTTGCCTTTAAACCACAGGCGTCCCCATCCAAATCGGCCATCAGCGTTTTCGTCGGGATTATCGAGTATCGCCTTTGCAGTCTTTTCGATGGCATCAAGCAGAACTTTTCGCTCCGGCTCAAAATCGGCAAGCTTCGACAGTTGATGAAAGGCCTCTATAAAGAGGTAGCCATGACTTGCGAGTGACGCAGCCGTTCGAATTCGCATGTCGTCTTTCACTTTCTTATCAATGACAAGTTGCCACCCGATAAGTTTCCCTCGACTATCTTTCACATCCTCCTTTACGACACCGACTTCTTGTGCCAGCGTCCCCAACGTTTCCGTTGAGACTACCCTTTTGCTTTCATATTCTTCTCGGGCCATACCGAGGAGTTCCTTCAACTTTCGATAGGCCGGAGCCTGAGTCAAATCGATCAGATCGCTTCGGCAGGCTATGGACAATGCCTGAGACAAGGCCTGAATCTTAACAGGGTCGTTGAGAATGGCCTGATCGAGTTTGTATTTGAAATTTGATGTGGGAGCGCTTTCCCGGCCGGCCTTTATTGATAAGCAGACTTCCCGTTGCTGCTTGGCCGTTACATTCTCAGGGGGTAACGCAGAGATTTGCGTACAGAAGAGAAATGGAAAAACCAGAGTCATGATTAGCACAGTCACAATTCTTGTCATTCCAGGCCTCTCGCAAGGCCGCAGCATCTGAAGAAGGCTGAGGTTGAGGTCAAGTTTCATCAACAAACTCAGGAGTTGCCGCTACAGCATTGATTGGTCATCGGGATGAACGGCTAGATCATTGAAGACGTTGGACTTACACACAAGACTAGGAGAAGTGATCCCGCAACACTTTCACAATGCGCTCAGCCGCATGACCATCCCCATAGGGTGACACACCTCGCGCCATCTTGCCGTAGGCAGATTTATCATCCAATAGTTTCTGTGCTTCTGAGACGATCATCTCAAAGTCCGTGCCGACCAGCTTCACCACACCTTCCCGAACAGCCTCCGGCCGTTCGGTCTCGTGCCGAAGCACCAGCACTGGCTTCCCTAAAGCCGGCGCTTCTTCCTGTACACCACCGGAATCGCTCAAAATCAGATAGGCGCGCTTCATCGCTCCCACAAAAGGGAGATAATCCAATGGATCGCACAACACTACACGAGGATGTGTTCCCAGCAACCGATGAGCCGTATCACGCACATTAGGGTTGGGGTGCACCGGGTATAATATCTGGATGTCCTGGTTGCGTTCCAGCAAAGCAAGCACGGCATGGCAAACCCGTTCAAAGGGTTCGCCGAAATTCTCCCGGCGGTGCGCTGTCACCAGAATCAATCGCTTGGTCGGATCAAGCTGAATCGGCAATTCTACGTGTCGATCCACCACACTGAGCAGTGCGTCGATCACCGTATTGCCTGTCACGACAATATCCTTGTCCGACACCCCTTCGCGCAACAGATTCTGCCGAGAGCTTTCAGTAGGAGCGAAGTACCACTTCGCAAGCCGCCCGGCAATAACACGATTCATTTCTTCGGGAAACGGATTCTGCATGTCCCACGTTCGTAGCCCTGCCTCCACATGGCCGAATGGAATCCGATGATAGAAACAGGCCAGTGCCGCAGTCATCACCGTTGTCGTGTCACCCTGGACCAGAACGACATCCGGTTTTTCTCCCACCAGCACATCGTCCAGTCCTGACAGCAACCGTGCCGTCAGGGCTGTCAGTGTCTGATTCGGACGCATGATGTCAAGATCGATGTCGGGCTTGATATCGAAGACCTTCATGACTTGGTCGAGCATATGGCGGTGCTGCGCTGTAGCCAAAACACAGCAACTAATGTCCGGGGAATTTCTCAACGCTAGAATGACAGGGGCCATTTTGATGGCCTCTGGCCTGGTTCCTACGATAACCAATGCTCTACATTTCATCACTTCCCCCCCCCTAACAGAATAGTTTCAAGTTGCTGGTTTCTAGTTTCGGGTTGTAGCCCGTCTCGGCAACTTAGAACCTGAGACTTGGGACCTGGAACTCGCAACTAGAAACGAGGAACTTGAAACTTCCTCGCGAGATACGCTTCACGCCTGTCCTGAGCCTGTCGAAGGGCTTCACGCTTCACGGCGGTTCAAAGCGCCGCTACGCTATAAGCCTATATCTAATTGGCTCAGGATCGCCCAATATAAGCCCAAGCTCGGCGCAAATGATCCCCTCAGCATCACTCTGTGCCCGAACACGGTTTGCTGCCGCTTTTGACATTGCAGAAAATTTCAGTGGCTGCTTATACAACTGTGCAATGCCGCTCGCCATCGCATTGACGTCTTCTCCAGGCGCTAGGATCCCGCAACTGTCATCGACAAACT
This sequence comes from Nitrospira sp. CG24E, assembly GCA_002869895.2. Lineage (GTDB taxonomy): Bacteria > Nitrospirota > Nitrospiria > Nitrospirales > Nitrospiraceae > Palsa-1315. The sequence goes on from NEWP02000019.1 coordinate 53,617, forward strand.
CCGGAATGGCAGTCACTGCATTGGTCACAGGGACCAGGCCCGATGCCATTGCTTCATCCCGTGAGACACCTTGAGCATCCATGCGCGTCGGGCACAGGAAAATACCGTATTCTTTGTGAAGCGCTGCTATTTCCGCCTGATTAAGGAAACGCTGTTCGATGTAGACGTTTCGAAATTCACGCAAAGGGGCAAGCGTTTCTTCAAATAATGGCCCATCTCCGATCATCCGAAATTCCATATCATAAAACCATGGCTCTTGAGAAAGACGTTGGATGACCTTCACACTGAGATCGTTGGCATACTTCGCTGATGCATAGGGTCGAATGGACAGGACTTTCTTCCGCTGATCGACAGACTTTTCCTGATAGCTGAACAACTGCGTGTTGATGGGGTTGTGAATGATGGTGTAATGCTCCTCTGGAATGCGGAAACCGACATCCTCCATGATCTCTTCCGCAAAATAGCGAGAGACAAAGACCAGCTTGAGGTTGGCCGGAACCGGCTGCAGCAATTTGCGCCAGAAAGCCATACGTTCCTCGCTCTTCCTCAGGGCGACGGCGCGTTGCCCTGAGGTTTGATGGTCGAATTCTCTGCGATGCCAGGGCTGGATTTCCGCACCATGTACCCAGACGACTACTTTGACCCGTTCGACATGATGTTGCAGCACGTCCCACATCGCTGAATCAAGAAAATGCACGAGAACGATTTTGTAACGCCCGCTGGAGAGCATCTGGTGCAATACCTCTTGGGAGCCAGAGGTCACATTCACGTCTTCAAACTCATGATAGGAGACGGCCTCGTCGGGGCGCAGTCTGAAGACGTCGACCTTGGTGCCGCGCGAGGCGTACGCCGCCACGCGGGTATGCACGAAGCCGTTCCGATAGAGATCATCATACGAGGGATAATGATTGGTGAGGAGTAACTGCTCGGCCTGGCCGATGATCTCCGCCGGCTGCAAATTTTTGTGGCCCAGCACCAGGCCCTGGATGTCAGCCTGACCCCCGGCATAGAACCGCAACCCGAGGCGAATCCGATCGGTTCCCTGCGGAATGACCGTTTCCTGGTTCCGATTGGCATGTATGATAACGTGGCTGATCTTTTGCTTCTGCGCATCCAGGAACTGCACCACTAACTGGATATTCAGACCCGGAGTAACATCAAAATAGACTTTTAGCTGTTCGGTGAATCCCAGTTCTTCTAGCCTGTGGTCTACAGTGGCATAGAGATATTCATGCTTGCCGTCCGGCAGCGTGGACCCGACCCGCCAGCTCTGGCCCTCCACGGCCAGTGTGATGGCAGAACTAGGCTTCTTACCAAAGTCTCCTGCCAACTGTGGGCCAGTGAGCACTGGGCAATCTTCATGGCGGTTGCTTTCCGGTGCGATGCGTTCGGCAGTCTCCAACAGGTCATCGATCGAAATGCCGGTATTGAGACCGGGCAGGTCATCGACTTGCCCGCTGACCTGAGCGGCATCGGCTGCCGCACCCTGCTCGCAGTAGTTGAACTCGTCGATGGCCAGGCCCTGGTCCGCATAGAGCTGGCGGGTGCTCAGCGATTGTACCCAGTCCAGAACGTTTTCTTTGCCTATCATCTGACGCCGGATGGCAGCCGCACGAGCCGGCAGGCACTGCACTGGGTGATAAGTCTCGTCCGGTTGCCTAAGGTGGAACCTGCCGCCTTCCCACACATACCTGGCTACTTTGCCGATCATATCCGCAGGCGTATACCACGTCGCCAGGGCAATATCTTGTAGATAGTTGGGGCCGTAATAGTCATCTGCCACTATGCAGGCTACCAGGTCTGCCCTATTGTCTAGCTCGTCGACAAGAGTTCTATTGGCTCGGTCACTCTTTAGAAAATGTACTCGGCCATCATCACTCACCGGTGGGACAACCCCAATGCCTACCACAACATACAGTGCCGTATTGGAATACTGCTGGCGTTGATAGTTCGTCTGTATCCCCTCCAGCTCACTGTGGCTCCCGGCATAGGCAAGCACGGCAATGCGCGGCCATGATTGTGCGGCGGCCTTGCCGCTGACCTTGGAGACGACATAGGCCAACCGCTGGCCATACGTATGCTCGCTCATCACCTTACGGAGACCTGCCAACCGGAGCTTGCGGCTGTGTGCTTCATTATCGGCTACCTTTTTTAGACGGCGAACAATTTCAGTGCCGCTGTCCGTGGTGATAACCAGATCTCCAAAGAGTAGGCGAAGGCCGCGGGAGAAATTGCTGATGGTAATGGTATTGGACGCCAGCAATTCGAACACCCGCCGGGCGAACATCGATTGCGACTGCTTGATCGAGTTGAGATTGATGGCATACCGGTACCCTTTATAGGCCTTCTCGATCTGGTCAAATGGGAGGGTGCCGACGATGTACTGTCGGTACTGTTCTGGAAACTGATAATTTGGATCGTTTTTGCCATAGTTCCGATCGTAGATCTCCAGAGGGCGAAAGGCTGGGAGTTCCAGGACAAAGTCACCCAGATCGCGTGTGCGCTCGGGGTAGCGCACATAGTAGGCGCCCGCAAAGCAGAAGGCATCCTTGCGTTGGTACGTTTCGATCGGATTGTTGGTGGCCGGCTGGCAGGCGAAGGGCAGGAGGTACACCCGGTCATGGCCTAACGCCGCCTTGTACCGATGGATACAGTCAATATCCGTGGTAAACACATACTCAAATAGCTTGGCGGTATTGAGGAAGGTTTCAAAGTGGATCGGGTCTTCCTTGCACCAGAACACCGTGGGAATGTGCTTCGCCCGGCACCACTCGACGATCCCCTGCAGTTCCACGCTCGTATGGCCGACCTTGTTGCCCCAGAGTTCATCCTTCCCTCGCCAGGCAGATTCGATAAACAGCAGGTCTGGCTGGGCGGCCTCCAGTTCAGCCCGCCAATTGCTAGGGGTCAGTTGATGCAAGATCGCCTCCGGCTCAAACGACCCGAAGGTGAACTCATCCATGATACAGGCAACATTGCGCTTACGATCAGGGGAAGGTGAGACGGTGGACTGAGCTGTGTGGGCCAAGTCTTCGTCAGCAGAGGTCATCCGCTCATTTGATGGCTGCCCCTGCTGTTGGGTCTTCGTGAACACGTTAGGCCGGGAAACAGTATGAGATGGGTTTGCTAATGACGGGAGTTTATGAGGGCTGAGAACGAATGTCCTTTTCTTGCGGCGTTGAATGGCTTCTTTGCGGAGCGCCCACAGTGCTGATGGCAACCTCAGTATGCCGTTCACCGACTTGAAGCCGTGAATAAGCTGATAGCCGACCTGAAAGGAAATAGTCGCTCGTGTTTTTTCCAGTTGATGTCCTGTAGCTACTTTCTGCTGTCGATTTTTTTCGAGCTGCCGCGATGTTTCAGCGAACGCTTTTCTGTTTTTTTGCAATTCGAGCCGGAGTTGTTCAAGAGCATGTTGCCCCTCCCGAGCTTTAGCATGCTCCGTTTCAAGTTTGCTCTTTAACTCCGGTATCTGCTCGGCCATTACCTGTCGATATTTGGAATTGGCCAGGACCAGAGCCTGCTCTGCTTCCCGACGGGCCATCTCTTCCTGCGTCACCTTCTGCTTCAGTATGGTGGCCTCCTCGCTGGCGTCTCGGTACCTCTGGTTTGCCTCCCCTAATTCGCTACGCGCAAGCTCCAGGTCAGATTCAAGACGAAGAATATTCTTCGCAGCTTCCTCCGCCCCTGCCCGGGATGCATGTTCTTGCTGACTCAACTGAGCCACCTGTTGAAGAAGCGCAGCGTGTTCCTCCAGGAGATAGCTCTGAGTCTGTTCCAGCTGTGTGGTGGCTAGGGCCAATGCCTGCTCCGCTACCTGGCGGGCTGCCCCCTCCTGCGTCACCCGTTCCTGCAGTACCGTGACCTGCTCCGTAACACTCCGGTACTTCTGATTGGCCGTCTCGATCTTACTGCGGCTCGTCTCCAACTCGGCTTCCTTGCGAAGGAGTTTTCCCTCTACCTCCTGTACCAAGGCCCTCTTTGCCTGCCCCTCCGCCGTGAGCTGGGCGAGTTGCTGCTGCAGTCCCGCGCGTTCCGTCTGGAAAACGTTTTGGGCTTGGGCCAGCGCCTGCTCCACCGCCTGGCAGGCTGTCTCCTCCTGCATCACCCGCCGCTTCAGCGCCGTGGCTTGTTCCGTAAGACTCCGGTACTTCTGATTCGCTGCCTCCAGATGGCTACGACGCGCTTCCAGCTCGGTTTCCAGGCGAAGAAGTTTTCCCTCCGCCTCCTGCACCCCAACCGCCTTTGCCTGCCCCTCCGCCGTCAATCGGGCCACTTGCTGCTGCAGGGTGGCGCGTTCCGTCTGGAAGCGGCTCTGAGTCTGCTCCAGCTGACTGGAGGCCAGGGTCAACGCCTGCTCCGCCGCCTGGCGAGCTGTGCCTTCCTCCGTCACCCGCTGGTTCAGTGCGGGGAGCTGTTCCATAGCCCCTCGGTACTTTTGGTTCGCCTCTCCCAGCTTGCTGCGCCCCGCCTCCAATTCACCTTCCAGCCGGAGGATATCCTTCCCAGCTTCCTCCACTGCAACCGCCTTTGCCTGCCCCTCCGCCGTCAATCGGGCCACTTGCTGCTGCAGGGT
>NEWP02000019.1:58202-76062 GCA_002869895.2 Nitrospira sp. CG24E
ATTTTCACCTGCATTCGGAAGAGCCTGAAGGAAATGCTGGACACGCTCGGCGGCTAACGCCTAGGGCTGGCTTGTTTCTTTGGTTTGTCTTGTTTGTTTGTTTAGTTAGTTTGGTTCGAGGAACGAAAGAAACCAGACAAACCAGAGCAACCAATAAACGAAACAGACTGGACAGACCAGACAGACCACATCAACGCCCCACTCCGAGGCTGACCTACGTTTCACGCTTCACGTTTCACATCTCCTACCAAACCGTATCCCCGCTTTGACAGCCAAATCTCGCGTATGTTACCTCTAATGACTGAGCATCTGAGGTTGCTGTGGTTTGTCTTGTTTATTTCGTTGAACCAGATGAACCAGAGGAACCAAAAAAACCAGACAAACAAAACGAAATGGCCGACAACAACGCACTCTACGCGACCCGTTTCTCAGACGGGTCGGTGAGCCTCTACATCGACGAGGAATATGCGATTGAGCGAGGCGTAGATCCGGCCACGCTCACGCGAATCGAAATACCACGGGATCTCTTCGTCAGCGGAACCGTTCAAGAGATTCGCGAATACGTCGCGCTCTATCTGGAATCGCACCATTCCGGCACGGCATAGCACCCGTGAAGCGTATCTCGTGAAGCGTTATTCGTTTTCGGATTTGGACGCTTCACGCATAACGTTTCACGCTTCACGAACAAAAAGGCCGCCTTTTTGATTATGGCTTCCATCGCATCGCCGTCATCGCCCTTGACCGCTGAGACCATCCGATCGGTCATCGATGCCATGCCCGTGCAAGGGCGGATCATGCTGAAGTTGATCCTGCTCCAGTACTTCGACATAACGGACGAGGAAATCCTCTACATCGTGACAGACCGGCCCGATCCCCGTTGCGTCGCCGGAACCAAGCCCACCAACACGACCATGACCAAAGAATCGATTACGGTGGTCACGGACCGGCGCAACCAATATCGCCGGCAGGTGCGGCTGAAGCGGGAACGGACTTGGTTGCAGTGCGACTGTCTTCGGAAGCTCGCACAGCTGCGGGAGTCCTTCGCCGACCGTGCCCACAGTCTCCTGGCCGAGCGTTTCGCCGTCCCCGCCGAGAGGCTTGAGACCTTGCGCGCTTCCGCACGAACCATGCTTCCCAGGCCGGCTATCCGCCTACTGGAGGAGCGTTGGGATGCCGATGAGATCTCGGCTGACGACTATCAACAGCAATGGCTCAGCGTCGAATTCCAAACCCAGCTTCGCATGGCTGAAAAATATCGCAAACGACTCGACCTGGCGGAACGAGAGCGGCAGAGCGCAATCTCTTCGCCTCTGCAAGATCACGAGATCGGACATGTGTGGGGCATTCCCGCCGGCAGTCTGGCCGCCCGCAAAGTGAAGTACCTCACGCAGTATCTACAGGCCCTCCAGACATCGTTACAGAGCAGCGCTGCAGCCACGACAACTGCGCCATTGGATCTGTGGAAGGAAACCTTCTCAGTGCTCGCGGCTCAGCCCATCGAACGTTCCCTGTCGACTTACGACGGGTTGGAAAAGACCGAGTCCGCGCTCATCGACAAACTGACTGCCCTGGTCTGGGGCAACCTGGCCGAGGAGATCGAAGTCAAATTCTGGACCTCGCTCGTCTTCGGAGCCAGCTCCAATGCCATGCATTCGGAAATCACCAGGAACCTGTTTGGACTGCAGCGGCTCGCGACCATTCTCAACGACATGGATCGCTCTCCCGAGGCCGTGGATGAAGAGCTACTCAAACGGTCTGCTCCCACACCAAAACCCGATGCAGGCCTGCTCGAATCCACGACCGAGCCTCCGACAAAAGAATTGAGTGAAATGCAGATTCAGATCCTCAACAGTATGAGGGGAGAAGATGTGAGTGGAAGACCTTCCGATAAGTGGTAGCGTTCCTCGTAAAGCGACATTTGGAATGTTGAATGATGAATGTTTAATTGTCGGAATCGGACTCGATCTGATGACTTCCGAACATTCAATACTCAAAATTCATCACTTAACATTCGACAGTTCAACAAATTGAGGTATAATACCTTCACATTATGGCCAGACCGTCCAACACCCAGCCACTGCGTCAGCATCACCGAACCGCACGCTTCCTGACTCTGCTACTCCCTCTACTCGCCTTCAGCCTGATACCACTATCTGTTCACGCATCCGGCCTTCAGGAGATTACTGAAATCCTCTCGCATCCCGAGCAATATGACCGCCAAGAAGTGGTGGTGACCGGCCAGGTGACCAACGTTCAACTCGCGACGAACCGGGAAGGTCAACCGGCCTATGGATTTCTGCTGAAGAGCCAGGCAGGCACCTTGAAAGTCATCAGCCTCGGCCAGATCGAAGTTCGAGATGGCGATCAGGTGATTGTGGATGGAATTTTCTCGCACCACCGCCAGTCGGGACGCACGATTATCTACAACGAAATCAAAGCCCTCTCGATCATGCCGATGAATCGGCTCAATCCCGACTTAGTTGGTTAAACTGGTTGATCGGTTTGTTTTGTTTATTTGGTTGATTTGGTTGCTCCAGACCAAATCAGAAAAACCAAACAAACAAAATAAACCAAATAACGTTCTTTCTACCGTTCTCGCGGATACTTCAGCGTCCACATCAGTAGCCGGTCTTGGATTCGATCCGGCAACCATTTCACCATCCAGGCACGCAGCTTGGCATCCGTTCCGACAAGATAGCGGGTGCGAGGGTGAGACGAGGTCAAGGCATGATGCACCGCTTGGACCACTGCCTCCGGTGGAATCGCTCGTTGGGCCGCTTGAACAATCGCTTCACGAATTCGAACGACCGCTACACCATAGAGGGCCTTCGCTTCTTCACTGGCCGAGGCTTCAAGCTCCCCAGCCGCCATATCGGACTTCTCCCAAATCGGCGTGGCGATTGCACCCGGTTCGATAATCGAAACCTGAATCCCCCAGGGTTGCAGTTCCATTCTTAACGCATCGGTCAAGGCCTCCAACGCAAACTTCGAGGCGGAATAGGGGCCTAAGAGCGGAATGGTACCGCGCCCGGCAATCGATCCCATATTCACGATTCGACCGCGGCCCTGTCGCAGCAACGGCAGAAACGCCTGCGTGACAGCGATCTGCCCGATCACATTGACCTCAAGTTGTTTCCGGAGCAGCGACAAGGAAATGACTTCGAGCGGGCTCCCGATCGCGATCCCGGCATTATTGACCAACCCGCCAAGGCCACCCTCCCCGACAACCTGTTGCACCACCTCGACAGAGCGCGCGATCGACGTCTCATCAGTCACGTCAAGCCTGATGGGAATGAGTAACGGCCCACCCTTTGCGACAAGCGCCTCCCCTGCCCGAGGATCACGCACGCCGGCGAACACCGTCATCCCACGGCCGACGCAATCGAGCGCGCAGGCTGCGCCGATACCGGTCGAGGCGCCGGTGACAACAACTGCCATCTGGTTGATTTGGTTTGTTTGGTTCATCTGGTTGGTTTAGTTCATTTGGTTTGTTTAGTTCAACCAAAAAACGAAACAAACGAGGACAATCATCTCGAAGTTAACCCAGCCGCCCTTGACAGTCCAAGGTCCTTCTCACTATGGTTTCCGAGCGTAACGAGTCAGGTAGATAGGCTGAAGGTGGTTAGACTGAAGTGTTCGGAGCCTCGCCTTCAGCCTGAACCCCTGAATTCTATGGCCAAGATTGCCGTCATCGACGTCGGAACCAACTCCATCCACATGGTGCTGGCAGAGATCCAGCCGGACGCCAGCTACAAGATCCTCGATCGCTTCAAAGACATGACGAGACTCGGAGACGGCGCCTTTGCAACCCACCGCCTCTCCGACGAAGCGGTCACCCGTGCGCTCGCTGTCATTCGCCATCTCGTCACTCTGGCCAAGAACAAGGGATACGAGCGCATCGTCGCCGTCGCCACCAGCGCAGTGCGCGAGGCAAAGAACGGTGGAGACTTTATCGATCTCGTGGCCGAACAGACGGGCCTGGCCATTCGCGTCATCAGCGGTATCGAAGAGGCTCGGTTGATTTTCCTGGGCGTCAAAAACAACGTGCCCATGACGGAACAGCCGACCCTCTCGGTGGATGTCGGCGGTGGATCGGTCGAACTGATGGTCGGGAATCGTGACCATCTCCTCCATGCCAAGAGCCTCAAGCTGGGCGCCATCAGACTGGCAGATGAATTTCTCAAACGCACGCCCCCTTCCGAGGGAATGCTCCGGTCACTCGAAGAGCTCGTGACAGCTCAGTTACAAGGCGCCCTCGATTCATTCAAAACGAAACGATTCGATGCCCTGATCGCCACCTCCGGTATGGCTGGGAACCTGGCCGAAGTCATCCATCTGCGGCGAACCAATCGCCCGCTTCCACAAATCAACCTCGCCACGATTTCATTGAAAGAGGTGAAAGAGATCGAGCAGGTGTTCCGGCAATCCACTATCAAAGCCAGGCTGGCGATCCCCGGATTAGATCCCAAGCGAGTCGATACCCTCTATCCTGCCACGATCGTCCTGCGCCGGCTGATGGAGCTCTCGCAGCGAGACGAACTCACCCTCTGCGACAAGGCCATTCGTGAGGGCGTCATCTACGACTTCATCCATCGCCACCGTGAACGGCTCAAAGCGGAAGCAGAAATTCCCGATCTACGGCGGCGCAACGTCATGGCCTTGGCCCGCCGCTGCCAAGCCCCGGAAGTCCATAGCCTCCACGTCGCAGGCCTCGCCCTGAGCCTCTTCGACCAGACCACTCGCCTCCATCGCTTGGGACCAACCGAGCGGAGCTGGCTGGAGTATGCCGCAATCCTACACGACGCCGGCTACCTCATCAGCGAGCGCCAGCACCACAAACACGCCTACTATCTGATTACGAACAGCGATGTCGGAGGACTCTCCGCCGAAGAACTTCAAGTGGTCGCAAACGTCGCCCGCTACCACCGGCGCGCAGTGCCTCAACTGAAGCACGAAGGATTCCGTTCCCTCTCTCTGAAATTCAAACGAATTGTGCGCATCCTCTCTGCGCTGCTTCGGATCGCCGACGGTCTGGACCGGACGCATTTTTCCGTCGTCCGTAGCCTGGATGTGAGACTTGGCGCCACCGTCACCATCACGGTGCATGTTACAGGCGATGCGGAGCTGGAAACCTGGGCCGCCGCAGTGCGAGCGGACCTCTTCGAACGGGTATTCCGACGCCGTCTCAAGTTCTCCATTATCTCGCAGGAAGAGGTCGCATGAGCGGGCAGCCCACTCCACCCAGGCATCCCCATCCCTATCCGGGGAAACTGATCATCGTCGAAGGCATCGACGGGTCTGGGAAAAGCACCCAACTGCTCTTGTTGCACAAGTGGCTGGAGTCGAAAGGCTATCGTGTCTTCTTCACGGAGTGGAACTCCTCGGAGCTGGTCAAAGACACGACGAAACGGGGGAAGAAGAGCAAGAGCCTGACACCGACCACATTCAGCCTGCTGCACGCGACTGACTTTGCCAGCCGGCTCTATCATGAGATTCTCCCCCCGCTCAAAGCCGGCATGATCGTCTTGGCCGACCGCTACATGTACACCGCCTTTGCCCGCGATGTGGTCCGCGGTGTCTCGCCTGAATGGATTCGCAAGCTCTATAGTTTTGCCATCGCACCGGACATGGCCTTCTACTTCAAGGTCCCCATCGAGGTGGCCATCTCCCGGCTCCTCGGAGGCACACGAGGCCAACTCAAGTACTATGAAGCAGGCATGGACATGAATCTGAACCAAGATATGACCGAGAGCTTCCGCATCTTCCAATCGAGCATCCTGGCCCAGTACGAGAAGATCGTCGATGAATGCCAGCTCATCACGATGGATGCGACGAAAGACATCGAGGCTCAGCAGAACGCGATCAGAGTGATCAGCCCGATCGTCCCGGCAGGAAGAAGCACATGGGACCGGATGTAGAGGCGTGCTTGCTCATCGATCTTATCCGGCTGCAATACCGTCACAAGTTTCGGCATCGTTCATTCCCCCACCACATAGGCTGCCCACCTTCTCATACTCGATAAGACAAGGCGGCGGCATCATACCATCCTTCCGCCGCTTGTTGCATTGAGGAGTAACAAGAAATACCGTCGTTCGGCCGGACCGGTGTCCACAAAAGATGTGCATGGCTTGTGGGCAACCATGTGGATGAACGGCCAATACTATGCAGCACCACAGCACCTCGCACATTGCCCAATCGATAGGCAACATAATTCATGCAATTTCATCGAGATACGATTTTAGGCTGACAATCTTACAGGGTGAGGGCGCAGTTTCTCTTTGAGATCAAAGGGTCTTTTAGGATTTGGCGCACAGAACGGTGCACAAACCAGGCAAGCGCGCATGGCACGAGGTGAGGGAAAGACCTTCTTATGGCGATTGCGCCAGAGGCGCTATAACTATTCTGGGTTAGGCCGGCAGGATGTCGCTAATGGCCGATCGTTCAACACGTCCGATATTACTCCACTGCTCCGCCATCGGAATCAATGCATGCACCCTCGTTTCAACCGTTCCCAGTCGCTGCGCCAAGGTCGAGGTTTTTCGGTAGGCCGAGACCATCAGAAAAGAGCGCAGTCCTTGTAAAAACATCGTAATCATCGTCGCCTGCACGTGGTTGGCCAAATCGTAGAGCGATTCGACCTGTTCGAGAATCGGGTCGAGTTGAGACGATGTCACGAAATCCGTCGCGCCTTGGGCTCGTAAATTTGCCAGAGCGGAACTGATGATGGGAACTCGCCGACGGACTTCTTGCAGGAATTCGTCGTCGAGTCGATCAAGCTCGGTTAAGATGCGCCCGACGCCTGCGACATCAAGACGATCGGCCTCCTGCTCCGCTCGCTGGATCACAGCCTCCAGCACATCCCGAGCTGGCTGCATCGATCGCGCACGAGCCTGCTGCAGGTCTCGAAGGGCATGAATGAGCGGGACACTGGCACTCACGGTAAGGGGAACCCGTGCCCGGGGAATCTCAGGCTGCTCAACTATGACGGCAGGAAGAATCTGCGGAGATTCACGCACCGTCTCCACAGGAGCATCAGCCGTCCTAACCGGTTCGATCGCTGTATTCGCTGCTAAACGGCGCACGGCCAGAGTGATCCGATCCAATCCCTCCTGAAGCGATTGAAGCGCTGCCGTCACCTCATGCGGTTTTTGTTGTTCCACATCGTGGAGAATCGAAAGCAGATTCGACGCCATCTGCTCGATGGTCCTGAGCTGCGCCGTCGACGCAGATTTTGCAAGATTTGTAATGCCGTGCAAGAGGATCACGTGCAGCTTCGGACGCACCGTGCCGTTGGCTCCTGCAGCGATCTGTTTCACCGCCATCTGAATTTGCGCCAGCCATTGATGAGCCTCGAGGGCAAATAACCCGATCACTTCTTTGTCAAAACTGGCATCCGAAAAATCTTGCGCCGGAGGGCGATCTATCCGTCGACGTTCACTGGACTGTGACGCAGCTCCCTCTCCAGGCACAGAAGTTCTGGACTCGACCGCTCCCTGAATCGCGCTCGCAAGAGCGTCCAACCCTTCCAAGAGCGATGTGAACTGGTCCGAGGCGGAGGGGACGAGATCGGACGTCTTTGCACGCGTCTCCTCTGATGGAATCGAGATGGGCGCGGCGTCCGGAGGTACTAGTGTTTCAATGATCGACAGGAGCGGGGTCAGACGCAAATCGATTTGCCGCCCTTCCTGCCCATAGATTTCATCGCCATCGACCCACACAACTGGACGGAGTGGATAGTGGGTATTGATACGGATGACAGTGCCGACTTCTCCGGTGCTCAGTCGCACCGAAGTCCCGAGCGGATAGGCCGAGAGTTGTTCGACCAAGGCCTTAACGATCTCGCGAGGGAATGCCGTCCGCTCCGCCACCAGCAGCTCCCGCACCGCTTCATGCGGAACGAACCGGCGGCGATAGGCGCGCGGGCTCACGAGGGCATCGAAAATATCCACCACGCCGATGATTTGCGCAAACTCTCCGATTTGCCGCCCCTTCAATTTTTTCGGATACCCCTGTCCATTCCACCGTTCATGCGCCTGGCTTATCCCCTCCGCCAGCCAGTCATATTTTGGACCAGCCTGTCGAATCGCCTGATAGCCAAGTTCGGGATGTTGCTCAATGAGTGCACGTTCATCCTGCGTCAACCGGCCTGATTTCGTGATCAGCTGCTGCGGCACAGCAAAGAGACCGATGTCGTGCAGGAGCCCCGCAAAGGTCAGCCGCTCCAATTCATCCCCGTGATATCCAAGCCCGATAGCGACCTTTGTCGCCAGAATGCCGACGTTCACCAGATTGGTAATCAACGGCGAACCTGCAGGACCGCTCATAACTTGAACGAGCAACTGATCGCTTTCCTTCACCGCCTCTGCAATCCCTGTCGCCAGAATGGACAAGGCCTCCAAGTTGAGCGGCTCTTGCCGCTGGACGGCAAGAGCCACTCCAGTCAGTTCGTCCTGTGCATGACGATACCAGTCTGTCATATCTCGTTCGCTCATACCCTGCAGTCGTCCTCGCGAAACATACGGCCAGCCAGCAGATAGCTTGCTCAACCCACTGAACAGCTGATCATCAATCTGTGAGACCAGTTCCATCAATCCGGCACGGAAGTATCGGTTGTGCCGGGATCTTCGCAAAAACCACGAGACGGCTATCCTCGAGACTCGTTCAGTTTCATATAGCTGCCCCGCCAAAAGGTCTTGAGCTCCCGTTCCATCTGCAGGAGAGACTCAAACACCTGCACCCGCTGAGATGCGCGCTCTGCATCGGGGAAACTCACTCCAAACACCTTGCTTTTTTCTTGTTCGACAGCGAACGCTCGCTCCAACGTCCTTACTCGCGCGGCAACCTGTTCACCTAGGGACTCAAGTTTCTCTACCCGATCAGCAGCACTAAAAACCTCTGTTAGCTTCTTCTTCAGCAGTGCAACCTGCTCTCGCTCCTCTACCAACATCGATTCAAGTTCCCCGACACGACCCAACTCCTTTTCGAGTTGTGCCACTCGCTCTGTACTGCGCATCGCACGATCTCGCTCGACCCGAAGCTCTTCCACTATCGGTACCAGTCCTGCGATTGACCGCCGATAGACTTCTACGTCTTCGTCGCTCATACGCGCGCTGCGATTTGACTCAATGGACTCGGTTGCCTCCTCGACACGCATCACTCCCGGCACGGACGTATCTTTGAACTGCCCAACCCGTTGGACGAGTCGATCATCAACCTGCAAAGCCTCCTCTATCGCTCCGGCAAAGAGACATTGATCGCACAGGGCATTGATCAGCCGCCCAATCCCCCTGCTTTGTTCGTGAATGATTGCTATCGCCTCTTTCGTAAATATATCGGTCCGATCTGTGGCAGCTTCCATACGCGCCGTAATATACGCCGTTGTCTCCTCTGCCGTGAAGGGACCCAGATGCGCGCGCACCGCAATCCGCTGGTTCAACTGTGGAATGTCCATAACACGATCCCGCAATTCCGGCTGGCCGATCAGTACGACGGTCAATAGGTATCGATCGTTGAGCTGGAAATTCGTCAGCAATCGAAGTTCTTCGAACCCATTGCTGCTTTCAATCGATTGGGCTTCGTCCACCACCAGCACCGAGCTGATCCCCTTCTGCTCATTCACTTGCAGACGTTCATTGAGCGTTTGCAAACGCGCTGCCTTCGATTGCCCAAGGCCGAGTCCAAACTGCGACAAGACCTCTTCCAGCAACTCGGAGGGAGACAACGCAGGATTTGCAACGAGCGCAACATCGTACCCGTCAGCCGGCAGTCCGAGAATCAAACGACGACTCAACAGCGTTTTCCCGCATCCGATATCACCTGTAAGCAGAAGCATGCCTTTGCGGGTTTGAATTCCATGGCTTAACCATCTGAGCGCCGTATCATGTTGAGTGCAGGGGACATAGAATCGTGGGTCCGGCACATTGTCGAACGGAAGAGCCCGGAGTCCCCAATATTGCCTATAGTCGCCTGCTGACTTCATCATGTTATCTCCATCGCTCAGAGGTTACGACTCACCACACACATCGACAAATCTCTGTCAGGGCTCTGATACAACCACTACGAGTGGCTGGCGGGGAACAACTGATCGATCGCAGCACGCTGGACCCGCCCCTGTTCCACCCACTGGCGGATAGCATCGCCCATCGCATAGAGTCTCGCTTTCACCGATTCGACCCTGGTGGAAGCCAGAAGCACGTGACGTTGCGCCACCACGGCCAGCAGACTATGCAACCCTGTAAAGAACATCATGGCCGACCCTGCATTCGCCTGCTGCGCTTCTGTACGCAGACTCGCGACATCTTGAAGAATGACTTCCAGAACCTTCATGCGCGAAGAGACATCCCTCTCATCCGTCTCAAGCACGCTCATCTTCTTGGAAATCTCCGGTACTCGCTCATCGATCGCCTTCAGAAACGACTCTTCTGCTTCCGACACCTGCGCAAGATATCCTTGAATCGCTGTGACATCGATACGTTCGACCCCGGCCTGAACCTGCCCCTCAATCTGCTCAATCAGGCTCCGGAAATAGTTACACCCGGATGGAGCAGTCGGAAGTTGGATTTTTTGCAGTTCCCGAAGCGCCTGCAAAAACTCGCTGGGTGAGAGCCCTTCGTACTCTATCTCTTCTCGCTCACCGCCCCCATCTCCTTCAAGAGAGAAACCGGTCGCACCTGTCAAGGCCGTTTGGATTTGCCCCAACTGTCTACAAAGCGCAAAAAAATCCTGAACGGAGAACGCCTTCAATGGGTCTTTCAGGGCTTCAACGAAGGGAACCGCAGCGAAACTCGCATCCTTGATGGTGGGAAGATTAATCGTGTCAGCAGACACGCCGAGATTTGTCACACCGGCCAACATCGTCTCAATCAGTTGTTCATGCCGCTCCGGCGCAGGCCCCTGTTGCAGCTCGTCAAGAGCGACATGAATGTTCTGAAGCCATTCATGGGCTTCTTCAATAAAGAGATCGACCAGTTCTTTCTGAAAATCGTCTGTGGTATCGGCAGCCATGACATCAGCCCTTCGTGACAATGATGGTCGACCAAAATGGGCGACAGGATCAATGCTGTCGCTTGCCGCTCCCCAGCTGAGAAGCCCATCCTGCGATTTCGCCAAGTTTAGTCGCCACCTCTTCGAATCGCTTGGTGGCGAGCCCGGATGCCTGTTCCGCTTCCGATACTCGTCTCGCCAAAAGACCATTGCGTTCTCGTTCAGCCTGCAACAGGGATTCGAACTCCTGGGCCTTCTGCAACGCGCGTTCAACCTCATGGAGACGCCCACCAAGATCCCTATTTTTTTCCTGTTCGGCAGAAAGTGCTTGTTCCAGCATGCCCACTCGTTCGGCAACCCGCTCACTCTCGGCCACACGGCGAGTCAAATCGCTCGTTCGTTCCCGCTCCTGAGCGATCGCCTCCGACAATTCACGAGAATGAGCCACCGCAACTTCCATCTCAGTCACCTGTTGCGCCAGTTGCATGGCTGCCTGGCGCTCAGCATACAGATTCGCCTCCAACTCTTGGACACGATTCGCGTTCATCTGCTGCTCGGCCAGACGGGTTGCCTGCTGCACATTGGTCTCGCGTTCTTTCTGAAGGGCTGCCTCCAGTTCCCATACGCGTCTACCCAGGCTATCCGCCGCAGAGGCCTGGTTTTTGGCCTCTATCGTGCGCTCTCGTTCGATTTTGAGGAGAGATTCAAGTTCTTTTACCCGCGCAGGAACACTGTCGGCCTCTGCAAGTTTCTTTTTAAGCTGGGCTCCCTGGTCTCTCTCCCACGCCACCATCGCCTCAAGTTCCTTGATACGATTAGACGATCCTTCCAACGGCATGGACCGCTGTGCACCAAGCATCGTTCGATCTCGGTCAACACGCGGTTCCCCTTCGAGTGGACTCAGCCGTGGAACTGCCTGTTGATAGTCTTCCCCTTCACTCATACGCAACGGCTGTATCGGCTCGATCGCTTCGATCGTTTTGTCCATAGTCTTAGCCGCAGGCGCGGCCGCACTTTGCCGTTTGGCCAACAGCTCAAGCACGCGATCCTTGAGAGACGTGCCCTGAAACGGTTTTTTCAACACCCCATCCGCATGACAAAATTCAGCCTGTTTCGTCACCTCATCGTTCACAATTCCTGAGATCAAGAGCACCGGCGTGTTCGCTAATCCAATCCGCGCTCGCACAAATGCGCAGACCTCATACCCGCTTTTATCCGGCATAATCACGTCGGACACCACCAAGTCCGGCGTCTCCTTGGACAGGTAGGCCATGGCCTCCTCGCCGTTCGCTGCAAGTGTGACTCCAAAACCAGCCTCAGTCAGCAATCGTTCGGCTACTTTCCGGACCGCAATACTATCGTCGGCAATTAGTACATTTGGCATGGCTAATCCCTTCCCCCAATATTCTTAAAGTCTGTCTGCATCCTGTGTTAACTGGCCAAGTCGCTGCAACGCCACGATGGCCACATCGTTTCCACCGATCGTGACCGAACCCAGTGTTTCGATATCGCCCCTGCCGGTCTGTCGAATTGCCGCCGCATCCACAGTCTCAAGAGTCGGCACCTCGGCATCGATGCAGATGGCCATCGGTCCATCGAGGTGATGAGCCGTCAGACACAGCAACGGCTCTCCCTGGGGTTTACGGTTCAATCTAGTCGCTAAATCGTAGACCGGCATCACCTGATTGTCTCGCTTCAGCATGGCCTGCACAAATGGCGTGCGACTCGGCACCGGTATGCTCTGAATCCAGGACGAAATCCCCCCCACATCCTCAGTCCGTGCAGCCAGTTTCATTCCGCCAACCGAAAACACCAGCATATTCCATAATCGTTTCGTGACTTGAGCCTGCTGTTGCCCACAAGTCGCCCTTAGCATGCTCCACCGACTCCAGCAGGGATCGCGAGACAGATCTGTTCAGACTGCGCTACAGAAACAGGTGCTGCAGCAGCAGCTGCTCCACCCAACGCCCACGAGGGATTCAAGACCAAAACAAGCTGGTCCTGATACAGCAACATCCCAGCAAACCAGTTTCGTTCATCGCACTGAAACTGTGGGGGCAACGGAAAACAATCCTTCCGTTCTACGTCTGCTAAACCGACAACCTGCGTCACGCGAATCGCACCATGAGAGTGGCCGCAGGAATACAGCACGGTTCTCATGTCAGGACCGGACAGGTCCGCAGTCAAGAATAACCGTTGAGCAAGATCGACCGGCTGGTAGATGGTTCCCGCAGCCGTCACAGTCTGCTTATCGCCGGTGTCGTCCTTCGTAAGAACACCACGAACCCCGTCCGCAGGCAAGGCTATGTAGCTGGCACCCAGACACACGATCAAAAACCCGGCTGTCTCTACCGGTATACTCGTCGTATGATTCCGGCCTCGTAGACTCATAGTCGAGACATCCTATTCGACAATCTGCTGCCAGGGCTCCCCAAGCATCGTCCGCCAGAGGCCCTATCGCCGTGCGGCGGCTTCTTTCCCGATCAGGCGCTCAATTTCCTGAATCAAGGCACGCTCCTCCACAGGCTTAGCAATATAGGAGCTCGCTCCGATATTCAGGGCCATTTGTCGATGCTTGTCGCCGGCTCTCGTAGTCATGACAACGATCGGCGTCTGTTGCGTTTGCACTCGGCTGCGCAATCCTTGGATCACTTCATAGCCATTGACCTTCGGCATCTCGAGATCGGTAAGGATCAGTCGATAGGGCTGCGCAGATGCCATGCGGAGACCTTCTTCACCATCCACTGCTGTATGAACTTTATATCCGGCAGATTCCAACATACGGCCCACAAACTTTCGAATGCTCAAGGAGTCATCGATCAACAGAAGCCATTGACCAAACGCTTGCGCCTCCGACGCCTCGGCATAAGCAGCCGGCGAATCTATCAGCGCCGTCGCACTCGGCGGCAACTCCTGCACCGCAGTGGCTGGCGCCCATCGTGCAAACAGTCGCGCAGGGTCCAATACAAGAACCACACGTCCTTCCGGGTCGATAGTGGCGCCGCCGAAGCTGGAACGGTCCAAGGACTTGAACGACCCCAAGGGCTTAATAACGATTTCCTGACGGCCGAGCAATTCATCGACCAGCAGGCCGATCAACCCGGCGGCGGTTCTCACAATTACGACGGGCTTTCCGGTTTCCACCGCCACGCTGCTTCGATGGAGCACCTGCTGCAGCGGCTGAACCTCGATCGCTTCCTCGCCGATGTGCAAAATCGATCGTTCGCCCATTCGCTGATGCGAGGTGAGAGTCAGCATGGTGACTTCGCGGACGGCCGGTAAGGGGATCGCGTAGCGCTCTGTCCCTGCACGCACCATGAGAGCCGTTGCAATCAATAATGTAAGCGGGAGACTCAAGGTAAACTTTGTCCCCACACCGAGGATCGATTCGACGTCGATGTGGCCGTTCATACTTTCGATGACCCGCTTGACCACATCCATACCGACGCCCCGCCCAGCCTGATCGCCGATCGTGTCTGCAGTGGAAAATCCCGGCATAAAAATAAACTTGACGACCTCCGATTCGGGCAGCGAACGGGCTACCTCTGATCGGATCAGCCCACGCTCGACCGCCTTGGCTCGGATCTTTTCAATATCGAGCCCGGCCCCATCGTCTTCCACTTCGATTAACACCGCATTTCCACGATGTGCCGCGTGGAGATAAATCGTGCCGGCTGCAGGCTTTCCCTTCGAGAGGCGCACAGCGGCAGGCTCGATTCCATGATAGACCGCGTTGCGAACGAGGTGAATCAAGGGGTCGACCAAACGCTCCACGACACCAGTATCGACTTCGGTATGTTCACCGGACGTCACCAACGTCACTTCTTTTCCCGTCGCACGCGCCATCTCACGGGTCGCCCTGCGGAATCTGGTGAATGGCGTACCGACAGGCACCATGCGGGCCCGAGCAATTTCATCCCTCATTCCGAGCGTCAATTGTGCCAGGTGACTCATGTCGTCATGTGAATTGCGGATCGAGCCTCTCAACTGAGTCATAGACTCTGAAATATCCGCCGTCACCTCGCCGATGCGTCGAGCCAGAATATTAAAATCGTCGTATTTGTCGAATTCAAGGCTGCCGAAATCGCTGAGTGCATTGACTCCTTGTGCAGAGCCGGCTGCTGCGCTTGAGGAAACGGCCGGAAGGGTAAAGGTATGTTCCTCCGCAAACGAATGGACCGATTCGACCAGTCGGCTCTTGTACGTCAATACCTGCTGCGAGAGCTGTTCGAGTACATGCAGCCGCTGCTCGAGCCGCCCTCGACCGATGACAAGTTCACCGACCAAATTCAGCAATCGCTCCAAGCGATCGCGGCTGACACGAATGACGTCTCGATCTTCCGAGGCCTTCCCGTCAGTCTGATTGCCTTCTGCGGCTTTGGCAAACTCGGTCTCATCTTGATCGCGTATCTCCTGTCCCAGTGCCCCCTCAACGGAAGGGAGGGCTGCCCCCGTTTCCACCACCTGAGCCGCGAGCTGGTGCTCCAATCGTATGAGTCCGCTCATTGCGACAGCATATCGCTGGCGCAGCACATCAAGAGAGGCAGGGTCCCGCCGCATCAATAGACGCACCACATCGACCGATCGCAACAACACGTCCGTATGGCCGGGAAGAATCTTGACTCGGCCATCTCGTACGGCTCCCATAAAATCTTCCACATAGTGTGTCAGGTCGCCGATCGACTGGAACCCAACGGTATAAGCAGACCCCTTGAGTGTATGCGCTGTCCGGAAGAGTTGATTAATCACTTCCGGATTATCCTGTTCCTTCTCCAGACGAAGGAGCTGGGCTTCAAGAGACTCCAGATATTCCTGCGCTTCCGGGGCAAAATAGGAAAGCACCTCTGCATCGAGAGGCGGCAGCAGATACTCATCGGTCAGCGTTGTCGCCGCGGAAGACGATTCCACATTGAAGTCTGCAGACTTCGAGGTACGACCAGTGACAGCCATTGAAACCTGGACCACAGGAGTGATTGGAACAGCCGCCTGAACCGACTCCGCAGTCAGTTGCTTATTACTTAGCTGAGTCAAAGTCCCGATGACTTCCGGCACCTCCTTCTGGAGCTCGACGATTGTCCCACCGTCTCGTCGCATCAGCAGCCGAATAACTTCTGCTGCCCGACCGATCGCGCCCAGTACATCCGCCGAGAGGGAGAGGCATCCCTCCCGGATCGCTACCAGACAATCTTCTGCCGGATGGGCCACGTCTCCGATCACCCTGAATCCAACCGTATACGCAGATCCCTTGAGCGTGTGGATCGTGCGGTAGAGCGCAAGAATGCCGCCCTCATCGTTGGAATCCAGGCGCAAGCGGTGAAGTAATGACTCTATGGTTTGCAGATACTCATCCGCTTCCGGATCAAAATAGGAGAGAATCTCTGTGTCGAGAATCGGCACCAGATAGTCCAAGGAGAGCAATTTCGGTTCAACTGCGACATCGTCCGGCAAAGAGGGGAACAATCCACCCACTTCGCCTTTCCATCGTTCACTCACCGACAGGTCTTCAACGCCTCCCTGAGCGATAACTTTCAACTGCGACGCGAAGGAGAGCGCCATCCCACGTAAAATCTCCACCGCTTTCGGCCATGAGGCGGCCTCGATAGACGAAGCCTCTTCCAGAGTCGATTCAAGCAATGCTCCCATCAGGGCCAACCCCTCGTATCCATAGAGCCCCGACGCCCCCCGGATTTTATGCGCCCACACATACTGCTTTTTCAGTCGCTCAGGACTCGGCATTGCCCCGTCTGACGGATGGAAGGCCTTCGTGAGGGCATCCATCGCTTCCGATGCCTCAATCACGAAAATCTCGACGAGGCTCTGTCGGTCAAGTTCGAAACCCATGCTTACCCTTTTCTTTCCTGGACCGCCCAGGAAATGTTCCACGAACCCAGCCTACGAGACTGCAAAAGCTCTGTCCCGCGCAGCATGTTCAAAATGGCCGTCCTCTTGGGACGGCGTTCGTCTCTCGTCCGAATAAAAGAGGATATTAAGCCATTCGCCAAACGCTCGCGTCTCCAACGAGATACGCTTCACGGGTGTTAAAAACGCCTCTGGTGATTTTTTTCAGCATGCTGCTAGGCCAATTTGAACTGGGAGACCGAGGACGTCAGTCCTTCGGCCAGTTTTGCCATATCTTCGACAGTCACGCGCGCCGAGTCCGTCGCTTTTTGCGTCGCAACCGCGCCACCGGCGAAGTCCTTCAACGAGCGGCCCACCTGATCTGTCGAAGCAGTCTGGTTCACCGCCGCACTGGCAATTACCTCTGCCAGCTCCGCCGAACGCTGAGCAATCCCTGAAATTTGTTTGAATACTTCACCGGTACGCAGCGCCGAAGCCGATCCCGCTTCCACTGCCTGAGTTTCCTGCTCCATTGAGACAACCGTGTCCTGCGTTTCCGACTGAATCACCTTCACAAGATCGGCAATTTCTCTGGTGGCCTGCGTCGAGCTTTCAGCCAGCTTTCTGACCTGATCGGCGACGACGGCAAATCGAACACCGGCTTCGCCGGCGCCGGCCGCCTCAATGGCCGCATTCAGCGCAAGGAGGTTCGTTTGATTGGCGATATCGCGAATGGTCGACACAATCGTCGAAATTTCCAAGGATCGATCGCCCAGCGCCTTAACCTGCTTCGACATACGTTGCACTGTCGAACGAATATTCTGCATGTCCTGCATAGTTTCTTGCACAGCCGCGCGCCCTTGTTCCGTTGCTTGCAGCACTTGTTTGGCAGATTCAGACGACGCGCTGGCGGTTTCAGAAACCTGACGCATGGACGAGGTCAACTGCTCGACCGCGCTCAAGGTCTTGATCGATTCATCCGCTTGTTTCTTCGCCGTGCCTGCCATCTGGTTGGCGTTCTCGCGGAGAGTCCCGGTCG
>NEWP02000002.1 GCA_002869895.2 Nitrospira sp. CG24E
AGCTGAAACTCGCCGCGCCCAGTCAACATATTACTTTCTGACGGCTCCAGCTTGACTGTTGTTTTGCCCCCGGCTTTACCCTGTTGTATGTTGGCCTTACCCTCTCCGCCGCTGGTGTTGATTCCGTTGTTCAGGTGATCTGTGACATGAAGCACCAGCTCTCCATCCTTTGCCACAAGCTCAAGATGGTAGGGGCCTGCCGCACGGACTTGCCCGCCATGGGGCGACGGCATCGCATCCAAGGATTCATCGGTATGGGCCAAAACAGGTTGGGAGATCGTCAGAGCGGCAAATAACAGAGCGGCAAGGATCGATTTATTCATGTCCTCTCCTCACAACAATATGAATTGAAACGACAGGAGTATATCCAAGATGGTCCATCGCGGTTCTTTCTTGGCAAAGGGTAATCCGTAGGAGCCTGTCCGGCATTGTCTTCGTGACGAGGCGAAGGAGGTGTGGCCAGCTGAGCGGCGCAAGGCTTGAAAAAACCGGAGGCGTATTCGCTGGAATACGGTGAGGATTCTTTCAGGCCGAGAACGACGCATGTGGTTGCACATCCTTTGCCGCAGTAGAACGGTCAATGTCGAACAGGCTCTTAGAGATTGAAAAGCGAAGACCATGCCATCATAACAGAATCAGGGAGACATCGATTGTTGAGATTTGATAAGACCTTAAGAAAGTCTGCGAGGAAGGGCAAGACAGCTGTGGGGCATTCTAGGATCCGAGGAAGAGAGCCCTGTGGCAGAAGGCAACAACCAGTCGGCCTATATTGAATCGTTATTGATTGGAGCCGGATCTGGGAATCCGCCCGAGTAGTCCTTCATTGCAGGACAGAGGAGATGCGTAGACGGGATTTTCCTGTATCCGCTCGGTGCAGCGGCGGAAGGGACGCGTAATGATACTGCCAGTCAGCCCATTACACGGAAGCCGGTTCGACGTCTTTTGCAGCTTTCGCTGCGAGACTGTTTTTCCGATTATTGCAAATGGTCTTGTCGATGACCGCGCCACAATTGATACATTTCCACGCGTAGAACACCAAAAAGAAATCCGAGAAACGTTCCAGCATCATCAATCCTTTGCACTTCGGGCAATCCATTATGCTTTTCTCCCTCGTTATGATGAAAATTGACTGACGCAGGGAGTGCATAGCAATTTACAATCCAGCGTAGCAGTTGTTACATTATCAATAACTTAGCCCTGTGGCGACTACTTATAAGTACAATTCGGTACGTCCTATTGCGTTTGTGCATTCAATTTTGTGCGGCAATTCTGTTGTCGAATAATAGAAGGGAGGAGAGCCCCTCGACTCATTGCTTTTGATGAAACGCTGGGACTATATTCCCAGCATGGCTCAGCCCAAGCACTTGCATGCGCTGTCCGCTGCCACCCTCCGGCTGTTGCGCCCATTGGTCAGAATCCTCCTGCGGAATAATGTCTCCCATAGAACGTTCGCCGAACTGGCCAAACTGGTCTATGTGGAAGTTGCGAACGCCGAGTTCGGAATCGCAGGCAAGAAGCAGACGATATCCAGGATTGCCATCCTCAGCGGATTGACGCGCAAGGAAGTGCAGCGCTTATGGGCGCAACCGCCCGATATCGAATCCGCTACAGAGGAAGAGTATCACCGGGCTTCCCGAGTCATCACAGGCTGGGTGCGGGACCCCGATTTCGGAGATGGAAAGGGTCATCCACACCCACTTCGAATGGAAGGGAAGCGCACATCGTTCAGTGAGTTGGTCAAACGCTATAGTGGAGACATCCCTGTGCGCGCAATGTTAGACGAACTGCTGCGGGTCGGCGCAGTCAAACAGCTGAAGGATGAACGGATTTGTCTGCTCGCGCGCGGATACATTCCGCAGAAGGGTTCAGTCGAAAAATTGCAGGTTCTTGGAACCGACACAGCCGATCTCATCTCAACCATTGACCACAACCTGTATCAGAGACCATCCAAGCCCCGCTTCCAACGCAAGGTCATGTATGACAATGTGCCTGTTGAGGCTGCGAAGGAGTTTCACATCCTCGCCTCCGCCCAGGGGCAGGAACTCTTGGAGGCGATCGACCGTTGGCTCGCTCATCGCGACCGCGATGTAAATCCGGCTTCGAAGGGGACCGGCCGTGTTCGGGTAGGGCTTGGAATCTATCATTTTGAGGAACAATTGGATTCTGATCAGGAACATCCCAGGTCATGAGGCGTGAGACCGGACAGCGTGTGTGTGCCGCCATCGCACTGTTCCTATTGTTGGCGTCATGCGGCCCCAGCCCACAAGCTGGCGGTGGAATCGGCGGAACAGGCAACACAGCTTCGGTAGCCTCTGGCCCAATCACCGGATTCGGCAGCGTCTTCGTCTCCGGATACGAGTACGATACCGCCACCACGGCAATGACAGTCGACGGGAAACCCGGCAGCCAAAGCGATCTCAAGAAAGGGATGGTGGTGCTCGTCAACGCCACGTTGACCCACAACTATGGCACGAACGATCCCCCGCAACGCACGGCCAAGCGACTTCTGTATGAGGATACGGTCGAAGGGGTCGTTCAGTCGGTGGCCCAGGATGGGTCGAGTCTCGTCGTTTTGGGCCAGACGGTGGCGATCACGACGACGACCATCATCGACGACACCATACCAGGACAGAATGTTCTGAGCCTCGTGCCTGGCCGAAGTCTCGTGGAAGTAAGTGGGTTCGTCACGGGCGACGGAACAATCGTCGGGACCTTCGTCGAATTGAAAAGCATCGACCCGAAGACTGCAACCCCTGACTATGAGGTCAAGGGTTTCATCAAGCACCACGATATTACTCGAAAAACCTTCGAGATCGGCTCCCTGACCGTCGACTATCGCGATGCAGATCTGAAAGACATGCAGCGCCAATCCAGCAATATCTGGAACGGACTGTTGGTGGACGTTCGTGGAAACCAGGCGTCGTCGGGAGGCTCTGGATCGTACGGCGTCCGCTTGACCGCCAACAGAGTAAAACCGGAAGGATTGGGTTCCACCGATAGCGAGGCTACAGAGGTTGAAGGGTTCGTGACCCAGATGCTCGGTCCAGGCGACTTCTTCATCGGCAATGTGCATGTTCAAACGAGTGCCGACACGACCTTCGAAGGTGGAACCCTCAACGATATCCTGGATGGCGCCCGTCTGGAGGTGCAGGGTCCGCTGGTCGGCGGCATTGTGAACGCGACGAAGGTAGAGTTTGAAGGTGAGGCAGAGCTGCGAGCGAACGTCGCCACGATCGATTCGAACGACAATACCGTGACCTTGATAGGCTTGGCAGGTCTTGTCATCAAGTTCGACGGCAAGACTGCGCTTCATGGCCAAGGAAATCCACGACGACTGACCGATCTCCACCGCGGCGACCATCTCCAGATCCATGGGCGACTGCATGGCGAGAATACCGTCTTGGCCAAAGAAGTGGAGCGGAGCGACCCCACGTCGAACGTGCAGATACAGGGCTTGGTCATGTCAACGGCAGACCCGCTCCTGGTCCTCTTCGGATCTTCCATCGATACATCGTCGATTCCCGAGAACGGATTTCTGGGACGCTATGGCATCCTCGGGCGAAGTGCCTTTTTCAAGAGTCTCTCGAGCGGCAGGAAAATTGCCCTCCGCGGGACCTATCAGCCGGATATTGTTTCATGGTCTTCGGCCTCGCGTGGCGATTAGCCGAGGACGACATGCCATCTCTTATCTGGTATTCCCTGCCCGCCAGACTTCTATGTTCGCCCCCTTCCACTTCCCGCCAGTTACCTTCCGTGAGTAAGGCTGAAACCATTATCCTCCGTCTCATCATCGGTATTGCCTTCATCTGCAGCTGGAATATCGGATACGCATGGGCCGACAGTCTTGAATCGGCGTTGATGCCGGGCCAAGTCATCCAGGGGCATGCGAAATGGGAAGAGGACTGCACAAAATGCCACAAACGGTTCGACAAAGCGGCTCAAACCAAGCTCTGCCAAGATTGCCACAAAGATGTCAGGGAAGACATCGAGCGCAAGCAGAGATTTCATGGTCGGTTGACGGAGCGACGGGATTGTAAAGACTGCCACACAGACCACAAAGGGCGAGGGGAGAATATCGTCCTGCTCAACGAGTCGACCTTTGAGCACGCACACACGAATTTTGCACTCAAGGGTACTCACGCCGACCCCAAGAAAGCCGAATGCAAAGCCTGTCACAAACCCAAGACCAAGTATCGGGATGCCCCGTCGGATTGCCTGGCCTGCCACAAGAAGGACGACTACCACAAAGGCCTATTCAGCCCCAAGTGCGAGACCTGTCACAGCGAAACCGACTGGAAAACATCTCCGTTCAATCACGACAAGGACACGAAGTATCCGCTGCTCGGCAAGCATCGAACGACGAAGTGCGAGAACTGCCACAAGGTTCCGGTGGCGAAGGAAAAAACACCGACAGCTTGCTATGCGTGTCATAAGAAAGACGACAAGCACGGAGGAGCGTTAGGTCGCGCGTGTGAATCCTGCCATACGGAAAAAGACTGGAAAGATACTCCCTCGTTCGACCATGATAAGACCAAGTTCCCACTCCGAGGCAAGCATATCGACACGAAATGCAAAGACTGCCATCCCGATCAACACTATAAACAGACACCGGTCGATTGTTACTCATGCCACAAAAAGAAGGACGACTCGCACAAAGGCCGATTTGGAGAGCGCTGTGAATCCTGTCATACCGACCGTCGCTGGAAAGAAATCGTCTTCGATCACGACCGCCAAACCAAGTACCTGCTACGAGACAAACACAGAGGCCCCGCGTGCGAGAGCTGCCATAAAGGCCATCTCTACAAAGACAAGACGTTGACAGCCTGTTACGCCTGCCACCGAAGGGAAGACATCCATCACGGGGTATTTGGCGAAAGTTGTGACGCCTGCCACAACGAGAAGAGCTGGAAACTCTCCTCGTTCAACCATGACCGAGATACCAAATACATTCTGTTCGGCAGGCACGCGGAGGTGAAGTGCGAGGATTGTCACAGGGCGCCGTCAACAAAAGGCACGACCCCGACAACCTGCGTTGCCTGTCACAAAAAAGACGATTCGCACAAGGGGCAATATGGGGAGCAGTGTGAGTCGTGTCACATCGCCAAGAACTGGAAACATAGTACGTTCAATCATGATCGCGACACGAAATACATCTTACGCGACAAACATCAATCGGTACAATGCCAGAGTTGTCACAAGGGCCACTTGTATAAGGATAAGACACCGGAAAGTTGCCAGTCCTGTCACGGCAAAGACGATGTTCACAAGGGCCAGTTCGGGGATCGCTGCGAGGAATGTCACACGGAACAGAAATGGAAATCCGTCCTATTCGATCATGATCGTCTCACAAAATTTCCATTGCGCGGGAGACATGCCATGGTCGCCTGCGAGAGTTGCCATACCAGCCATCTCTACAAAAACAAAGTGAAGACCGACTGCTACGCCTGCCACAAGAAAGATGACAAGCACAAAGGACAGGAGGGCTCCAAATGCGAAACCTGCCATTCGGAAAAACAGTGGCGAGAGGTCGTATTCGATCATGAGACGTCTGCATTCCCCCTGCGCGGCGCCCACGACATCACTCCCTGCCGGAAGTGCCACCAAACGCTCACCTTTAAGGACGCGCCATCGGCCTGCATCGCTTGTCACGAGAAAGAGGATATCCACAAGAGGCGATTGGGCACGGAATGTCAGACCTGCCACAATGCCAGAGACTGGAAGCTATGGGAGTTCGATCACAATACTACGACTGCCTTCAAGCTGGATGGCGCTCACCAGAAACTCGATTGTTCCAGTTGCCACAGGAAACCGATGGGCAAGATCGTCGTGACGGCGAACAGCTGCGTGGCTTGCCATAGGAAGGACGATAAGCACGAAGGAGGATTCGGGCCGCAATGCAATCGCTGTCACGTGACCGTCCTGTGGAAGACGCTCAAAACCGGTAGCGGGGCTTTTCGGGGCCGGTAACCAAGCGCTGCATGAAACCTATGCGCAGCCGATCGTTGACGCAATCGGTATTATTGTGCTCCGGCGATCACACGAAGCACGCGATGATTCCCCGCATCTGCCACCACGATATTGCCGAGTGCATCCTGAGTTAGTCCGGCAGGATTATTGAGTTCAGCGGATAACGCCCTGGTTCCATTCCCTGACGACCCGCGCGTCCCGACTCCCACCACCGTCGTAATCATGCCCGACAGATGGTCGACTTGACGAATGCGATTGTTAAACGTATCGGCGATGAGAATATTGCCCTTCGCATCGACGGCTACGCCAGAAGGCTCCATCAGCTCGGCCTTGCTCGCCAATGCTCCGTCGCCTCCAAAACCCTGCTCACCAGTCCCTGCAATCGTCGCGATCCTTCCTGTGCGGATATCCAGCCTCCGGACTCGATTATTAAAGGTGTCGGCGATCAACACCCGGCCCTCGCCGTCTGCTGCGACCGCCGTCGGACCATTCAGTTGCGCCCCCGTTCCGGCACCACCATCCCCCGAGAAGCCCGGCGTGCCGGTGCCGGCCAGCGTGGAAATCAAGCTGGTGGCCTTTTCGACCAGCCGGATTCTATGGTTTCCCGTGTCGGCAATAAGGATGTTCCCGGCTGGGTCGACGGAGATCCCGGTCGGCTCTGACAGCTGGGTGCGAATCGCCAACCCGTCATCACCGTTCGATCCCTGGATGCCAGACCCGACAAGGGTGCTGATGATTCCAGTCCGGTGGTCCACTATTCTAAGGCGGTGATTAAAGGTATCGGCGATGAGGATGTTCCCCCTGGAGTCGAGTGCGACGCCCCCAGGACTATTGAGTTTAGCCTCCGTCGCCAGATCTCCATCACCGGAAAATCCCTGGTATCCCACTCCTGCGACCGTGGTGATCATACCAGTCCTAGCATCTACGCGCCTGATCCGATTGTTGAAGGAGTCAGCAACAAACACATTCCCCTCGACATCCACGGCCACCGCGGCAACGAACCAGAGGTGGGCTCTGGTGGCGAGAGCCCCATCACCCGCGAAACCGAGGTCGCCCGTGCCTGCCACTGTGAAGATACTGGCAGTGGAAACACCGGCTGAAAAGCCTTCATCGGCAGCTTTGTTATTCAGGCTGGCGACATCCAATGATACCGGTGTCGCAGCTAACTCTGCCGCACCAGGGAGAACAAAGGCCGTTGGGCTTGGAGCCAAGGTAAGGTCCTGCGCAACCACCCCGAGAGGGAAACCGATGACAACCAGCAACACAACGCTTATCGACAGTATCGTCTCAACCGCCACACTTTGCAGACTTACGAACGCATCGCACGGCATTCCGATCTTCATAACTACTCCCCTCCCCTGCAATAATCGAATCGTTCGACGGGATACACAGTGGGATACATTTCCCAATCATGTTCGGTCTTATTATGAGGCGTTATGGGGGGAAATCTACCCCAACATTCTGGTGGATTGAGCCCATACTTTTGGAGGGGATAGCGTGGCCACGCGTCGTGGATGGGCATGGAACTGCATCTTGATACTGCACCGTGGTTTCGTAAAAATGCTCGACAAGGGGCGGGAGTTCCCTACCCTCACAGGAAACTCCGCCGTGAAATGCTGGCCGCAATTGCATTGGAGGCTTCCATCTCGTGCCGCTTGCCTCTCCGCGTATTTCATCGAAAGGCTATCTCGTTGTTTGCAGGACAAATGGAGAGTGATCCTCCAGGCCAGCATCATTCACAACGGTTCGTCGGCCCCTTCACAACATAAATCTCAAGCCAACAAAAAAGACCGGATGGGTCTTGCCGGTTATGAGAGGAACCTTTCTTATCCACCTGACATCGGCCATTGTTGGAATACTGATCTCCGGTATAGGGGAGGGAACGGAGATCCTCATCATTTGATCGATCGCCGGCTCTCGATCCATTAGAACTAAGAGCCCTTGCGGACCAATATTCAACGAAAGCGCATGGCCTGTGGTGCCATTGCCTCCTTCATATGCACGGCATAGACCGGATCTGATCATTGCGTAAACGATAGTGTGCATGAACGGCACTCGATCAAAATGCTGCCCACTGTGTTGTTTGATGATCCAAAGCCATACGAGTGATGACACTATGAACCTCCATACTGCTGCAGTTTGCCCATCATCATAGAGTACAGGCCACCTCATCCCTGACTCCTGACGCACACAGGACCGGGAGAGTCGGCTCGTAAAATTTCACGGTTGATGTGTGTCCTCACAGATCTGGCCTCTCTCGTCCCCGGCACTCCCTACCCCGATCCCAGTCAAAACCGCGCGATAGGCCGCCAGTGTATCGATCATGCCGCCCCCTGATTGCAATGATGTTCCGTCTAGCCCCACTAAAACCGCCGAGGCCTTCAGGGCCGATTCCAACACTGGAAGCGTGGCGGAGGGCGCCGCGCTCATGAGCAACGCCACCGCTCCCGTGACATGCGGCGCCGCGAACGACGTCCCCGCGACCGTCGCGTAGAGCGGCATCCCCCCAAACGACAAGTCCGCAGCCAGCACCTCTTCTCCCGGCGCCACAAGAACCGGGAACAACCCTCCGTCACAGGCGGAAGGACCACGGCTGCTGAACGTCGAGACCATGAAACGGCTGTCCACTGAACCGATGGACATTTCCCCAGGATTATTGGCTGGGCTGACACTGGTGGAGACGGCGGGCCCAGAATTTCCAGCGGACATGATCACAGCGATTCCGGAAACCCTCAGCAGATCCAACTCGCTCTGAAAGACCCTGTTGCAGACGTTCACCGTCGCGACAGCCCATGAAAGATTCACCACATCCGGCGCATCGTCCGTCGAAACATCCCCGTCGGGATCCAGCACCCACTGCAGGCTCTGATGCATGACGCTTTCACGCGAGAATCCGGCGTCGTTGAACATCTTGACCGCTACCCACTGAGCGTCCGGCGCCATCCCGATCGCAGTCCCGCCGACGGCGCGGCCGACGGCCAGACTCATCGCATGCGTCCCGTGGCCGTCCGTATCGGCCGGCGTCGGATGTTCGCCGTGCGGGTCGTACCAGCTATTTGCGCCGCCGCGATACTGCGCTGCGAGATCAGGATGGTCTCCGTCCACACCCGTATCCAACCCGGCCACCACCACTCCCGCGCCTTTGAATCCCAACGTCCAGAGATCCGGTCCCTTCACCGCGGTCAGATTCCATTCCGCGGTCGCGGGATACGAAACCGCTGTCGCCTGCGTGACATTCTCTCGACTCATCGGCTCCGCGACAGAATGCCCGCGATTCGGATTGAGCTGTGGATTCCGCAACGGAGAAGAGCCGTTCCGCAAGGGCTGCACCCTGCGCCCCCTTCGATGGTCGGCAAAAACCCGCACCACCGCATCGCGTCGAATCGACTCGACGCCGGGCAGCGATGCGATATCACGAAGCAGCGCCGGCTCGCCTGAGAAAGCAAGCGCATGGCCGGCCCACAATGACCTGATCTGGTTCGCGCCTCGCTCCTCCGCAAAGCGCCGAACCTGCGCGGGGAATCCATCTGCCTCTCGTTTCAGCGCATGCAACAATTGAAAGCGGCGCCGCCGCCTATCGGCATCGAGAAAGGCCTGGGGATCGATTCTGTTCTGAAACGTCACGATCACGGGAATCTCCACACCGGCGCCCGCGGAATAGAGGGTTGCTTCCAATCCTGGTTCGAGGACAGCGGCCTGCGCCGAGACGCCCGGCAAGGACAACAACAGGCACGCCAGCAATCCCATTGCGCGCCATATCAACGCCACGGCATTACTCCACAATGAGGTTGTCCAACGCGAGATCGCCGAATTGAATGGAAACCTTGCTGCCGGACTTCACAACCCCGCTCCGATTGGCGAATAAGACAGAATAGGTCCGGTCGGGAAATAAATGGCTCCTCGTCTGCTTCAAGGCCCCCACTTTGTCCATGACCGGCACCGGCATCTCGGCCTTGGTGGCCTGATCGATGAGGGCCAGTCCCATCTTGGGGCGGATCAACCGGCCGGCCTTGGCGGTGTCCATCACGCGATAGCGGAAATCGAGCATATGACCGGCGGCCGTCATCCGAACGCCCAGAATGCTGACGCCATATTGTTGTTCGATGGCTACCCGCTGCTCCTCGGTGATGGAACGCGTTGTGAAGGGGGCGGTCATCTGGTGCGCATGTTGAGCCGGGGTCGGCGTTTCCATTGCCAAGCCTACAGGGGTCGGCTCCGCCAGAGCCGGTCCTGTCACGACCAGTCCCCAGACCATCGTCATTGCCAGACCAAGTCCGATCGGATTCCCTCTCTGCTCCATGTGCGCCATGACCCCTCCGAGATAAGATTGATCGACCACCCTCAACCGCGAACCGATAGACCTCACGCCACCGTGATATCCGCAGCCTGCGACGGGGAGTGCCACAGGCTGCGGAACTCGGGCGAAGGCGGGAATCCCCTCGTTCCTTTACGGTACCGGCACTTCAATGACTTGTGCGCCGATAGAAGACAGAGCGCTGATCTGCTGTCCGGACAAGAGAGACCCGGACGCTGTTCTGAATGTCCAGGCGCCGTTGCCTCCGACCGTGACGGACGTCTGACCCGTCGTCGTCGTCAGTGGGATTCCCGTCGTCGTGTTAGTGACCCCCACCTGGGCATTCGGCTTCGTGCTCCTTCCACGAATGATCCAATCGAGGTTCGCGGCTCGTGTGATGCTCGACACGGTCAGGTCCTTAATCAACGTCACGTTGACGATGGCGCTGTTCAGCGATCCATCGTTCGCGCGATATTTGAAGACCCGTGTGCCGACATAGCTCGCGGTCGTCGTGTAAGTGAAAGACCCATCCGGATTCAGGACCACTGTGCCTGCCGGATTGGAGGTCTGGATAGCCGTGAGCGGATTCCCGTCCACGTCGCTGTCATTCGCCAGCACGCCTGGCGCCGGAACCACGAACGAAATCTGTTTGTTCACCACATAGACATTCGCCACCGCCACTGGTGCATCGTTCACCCCCGTAATGGTCATGGCGACCGTGCCGATCGCCGTGCCTGCGGTCGGCGTTTGCCCATCGCTCACTGTGTAGGTGAACGAATCCGTGCCGCTGTAGTTGGCGTTCGGCTTATAGGTCACAGTAGTCCCGTTGTTCGTGACTGTGCCGTTGGCGCCCTGCGTCACTGCCGTAATCGTGAGGGTCTGTGGAGGAATATCCGTATCTGTGTCGTTCGCCAGTACGGAGATATTTACCGTGCCCTCTTCCGCCACGGTGGCGCTGTCCGGATTCGCCGTCGGTGCGGTATTCTCGACGACGGTCACGGTCACAGTTGCCGTGGCCGTTCCGGGCGTCGGAGCCTGGCCGTCGCTGATGGTGTAGGTGAAGGTATCGGTTCCCGTGAAGCCCGTGTTCGGTGTATAGGTCACGGTCGCTCCATTGATTGCGGCTGCACCGTTGGTTCCTTGCGTCACTGCGGTGATTGTGAGCGGTTGATTGTCCGGATCGCTGTCGTTCGTCAACACATTCACGGGCACCGCCGCATTGGGCTGCGTGGACGCTGTATCGTTCACGGCGACCGGTAGACGATTCACCAAGATGGTTACCGTCGCAACATTACTGTCCGCGCCGTTGTTCGCTTTATAGGTAAAGGCCGCCTGGCCGAAGAAGGCCGGGGCAGGAATGTAGGTAAAGGACCCGTCTGGATTGAGCGACAAGGTGCCGCTCGCGGGACCTGTCACGAGAACCGCTGTTGCGGTCAGGGCATTTTGATCGTTAGCCAAGACGCCCGGGACCGCCACATTCAATGGGGTATTCACCGGAGTCGAATAGGCATCGCTGACCGCAACGGGCGCGGCCGTAGTTCCACCGATCTCCAACTTTGCCAACATGCCCTGCCGGTTCCGTCGGTCGTATATCGAATAGATACCGTTCGCCGCGGGCACCCAGATGGCATCCATCGTCTTGCCGGCCGGCAGCAACGTCTCATACTGGTCGCGACCATGCACCAACGCGTTTCCATCCTCGGCAATCGCCTGGAAATGCCCGCCCAGCAGAGTCGCCACATGCGACTCCAGTCCGGCGTTGAGCAACCGCAACAACACCCGCTGGCCCGCTTGGCCTGCCGGAATTGGAGTGGTCGTGGTCGAATAGGGCGCGCCGTTGACGAGAAAGTACTTCGGCTGGTAGTTGATCGTGCTGGTCCGGTTACCCGGAGTCCCATAGGTTCCGTTCGCCACGTCCGTGTGCAGCGCCGGGTCGATCTCGCTGAAGAGCAGCGTCGCTTCGCTGGCGTAGGGTTGTGCCACGGGAACGGCATAGGCCTGCCCTAAGGCTGCATCGGCCTTGACGCTGCCATAGAGTCCCATCTGCACCTGCACTTGCGCATGCGTCCCGCTGTGATAGAGATAGGTGCCCGGCTTGAGAGTGGACCAGACGTAATCGCCGACTTGGCCTTGAAGGGTTTCATGGGTGAAGGACCGCATCCGGACTCGGTCAGGCTGGCCGGCGCCGTGCGGACTCGGTTCCGGCGGAAACATGACGGGCGCCATCCCATTTTCTCTCTGGCCGGGAATCACGATCGACGTCATGTTCGGCACAGTGAGCCCGGCAGGCAAACTGTTCCTCAAATGAATCGTGAGGCCGCTCGCATCTCCGGCCGGCACAACGAGCTGTGGCCCTGGGACAGAGGCAGGGCCGCAGACCCAATTGATGTCGCACGACGCGTAGCCCCACAGCGGCACCGACAAGGGAATGCCTGCCGAATATTCAATCCCCACCAGCGGTCTCGCGTCGAGCCAGACCTCCGCTGACCATGCCGGCATGACCCCGAGAGTCAACCCGGCAACGGCTAATGAACAAGCTCTCACAAGATGTTGTAGCGTACGCATCGTCATGACTCCTGCGTTGTAATGTGAATAACGGCCATCCCTGTTGCTTTCTCATCTCCTTTACCGTTCATCATCGTCCACTCCGAGCAGTGCCCGTTTCCCTTCCCACCCTGGCGAAAATACAAGGTAGTGCGGCGCCCCTTTCCGCACAGCCCGCGAGCCCACTCGTCCGCCTGAGATCTCCTGCCGGCCTCCGGTGAGGCCCCATGAAACCCCTCGATGTTTGTGCCGACTCGTTCGCGCCATCCTCAGCGACCGGCGCCAACTCATCAAGGGCCACAACCAATCCATGATCGACCTCCCGCATGCTGCCGTTACGGAATCGTCACGCTCGGATGCTCGATCATCATCATCGTCATCATGCCGCCTGGGAACACGTCGTCGTTCACCATTTCCATTTCCGTGTGTGAGTGCCACATGAACGTGAACGCGCCGGTCGGGTTATTGCCGCCCTGCCCAGGAGGCAACGGCGCCAGCTGGCCGATGAACGGACTGCCGCTCCAATTG
Organism: Nitrospira sp. CG24E; assembly: GCA_002869895.2. GTDB lineage: Bacteria > Nitrospirota > Nitrospiria > Nitrospirales > Nitrospiraceae > Palsa-1315. Next base: position 13,334 of record NEWP02000002.1, read on the forward strand.
CCGCCGAAGGTCAGACTCTGGAGTTCCGGCATCGTCGTCGGCAACAGTTTCCCGTGATCGGGGCAATATTCATGGGTTATAGAGTCAAAGCCCGTCGGATTGTTACAGGTGTGGGCCGTGGCGGTCTGATTGGGATCTCCGTAAATGTCCCAGCCCAGCTTTTCTCCGGTCCAGGTGAAGATCGCATCGACTGTTCCTCCGGGCACGACTGTGATGGTGAAGTTGGACTCGGCCAGATCGGCGCCGGCGCCCGGCGCGCTCTGGAGCAGCCGTCCGTCGCGCGCGATGGTCCAGGCATTATTGCCGTGGTGATGGAAGGGATGGAGATCCCGTCCCGCCCCGATGAGTCGCAGCAAGGCCCGCTCGCCTGGATGGACTTGCGGCATGCTGTTATAGGGCTGGTACGCCAGCCACGGGGCTGCGTTGCCCGAACCCAGCATCGTATCCGGCGCGTTGCGGCCGTTGATGAACCACAGCGTCGGGTGATAGGCGTTGAAATCCACCTGGTTCACCAGGCCGAACTCGACGAGCCGATGGATGGTGACATCCATTTCCGTGAGAAGGAACAGGTACTCCCGCTCGAAGGCGCTGCTGGGATGTTCGTAGGCTTGGTGCTGGGGATCGGCGGCGTTCGGCCGCACGATCAAGGCGCCGACCAAACCCATCTCGACTTCCAGATCCTGTTGTGTCCCGCTGTGATAGAGATAGGTGCCCGGCTGCGAAGCCGTGAACTGATAGGTCACGGCACAATTCGTCGCGCAGGGCGCCGGCGGGGCCTCTCGAGTCAAGGTCCCGGTGGCTCCTCCCGTGGCGATCACGTTCACCTGCCCTGGGAACACGATGGAGACGGGAACAGCCAGCTCGTTCGTGAGGGTAACGGTCACCGTCTGTCCCTGATTCACAATCATGGTCGGCCCAGGGTACTGCATCAATCCACCTCCGTTCGCATATCCCCAACCCAGCAGGCTTTGGCCGTCGCCGGTGGAAATGATCCCGGCCTTGGCCACCAGGGTGAAATTCCCCCCGCTGATGCCGTCGACGGTCGCGAACGCCCGGTCCGGATGCAGGTTCGGCAGGACCGCCAATGCGGTGAAGAACGCCAAGATCCCTCGTATCATCGTTGCCATATTCATCGTCGTGCTCCTTCGTGTATCCGGTTCGTCAAGCCTGATGTGCAGGCATCATAATATGCGGATCTCGGTCATCATCCCGCCGAAGTCTTCTGTGTTGTTGCTGAGATAATTCAAGTTCGTCGTATAGAGCATATAGGTGCCAGGCGCGACGCCGGTCGTGTCGATAATGACATCCACCGCTTCGCCTCCGCCCAGCGTCACGGAATTCGTGTCGTAGTAGGCCGGGAATCCGCTCGGTCCCAGTCCCTTTAAGATATGCGCGCCCGTTCCCACGACTTTCATGGTCAGTCCCATCGCTGAGAGGGTGTAGAATCTCGTAACGTTGAGGTTGCTGATCCGGAGTAAAATCTTTTGCCCAGCCTGCGCTTGAACCAGCGAGGATATGGGGTTGGACGACGTGTTTGCGCTTAGATAGCCTGCGTCGCTTTTCTCAACCGGCGCCGGCAGGGGAGCGGGATTCACCGTATCCGGGTAGCCTCGGCCGTTCAGCATCGCATACGTATCCTTCATGTTCGCAAATGGCAGCACCTGGACTGTGTTGCTGGCGTCGTGAAACACCGGGTCCATCGAACCGATTTGCAGCGGAAATTCCACATCGTAGCGCGTCGATCCATCGCCGTCGTTGTAGACATACTTGTTTCCGGCCTGATGCCAGGGAATGGAAGGACCGGGCGGAAGATCATTCTGCTTCGGCGTCACATAGAGGTTACCAAGCATGCCCATCTGCATATGTTCTGTCGCTTCGACGTGGCAGTGATAGATGAAGGTGCCGACTTCAACCGGCTCATAGTAGTAGGTCAGGCTCGAACTCGGGTTGATACTGATGCTGCCGTCCGGTTCGCCGTCGTAGACAGTTCCCGCATTGGGGAATCCGTGCCAATGCACGCTATGAGGGTCGAACAGGTCTGGCCGATTGACGGTTCCCGCGTTGGAGAGAGTCACGTAGACCTTGTCGCCCTCCTTAAAGGACAATGTCGGCGCAGCAAACTGGGCCGCGAGGGTGCCCCAGCTCAGGGACTCCGCGATCGGCCTCCCGGTCAGATCCGAAAATCCGAAGATGTACAGGCCAGCGCGGCCATCGGCCATGCGCATGAATCCATCGCTGCCCGACAGGTGTTTGCATACGATGCCGGGCGTGTCGCTGACGCCGTCACCGGTGGTATCGCCCGGACATTGCACGTTCACGACCGCCTCGGCATTGAGGCCGGAAAGCCCGAGCCCGGCGGTTATCAGCAGCGTCAGTAAATACCGTCTTGCGAATGACATGTGTGTCTCCTCCTTCATGTTTCCCGGTCCCGCGACAAGTCGCGAGACCGGAGCTATCTCAGTTAGTTCGGCTGAATCGTAATCGGCACGTTATTGAGGACCACTCCCGTCGCAGACAAGATTCGGATGGTGTCCCCCGCAACCGCTTGGACAACTCCCGGCTGAACCTTCGTGAATGTCCAGTTTCCGCTCCCCTCGACGGTCGCGTTGCCGATGAGGGCGTTCCCTGTCGTCCGTCTGATCGTCAGATTGCCGCAGACATTGGGAGTCCCGGTGCAATTGCTGACTGTCACTGTGCTCGTGCCGCTGATAGTCCACGAGTCATTGATGGTCCCGGCTAGGTTATGGAACACCGCAGAAGTCACCGTGATCGTTTCAGGCTTCGGCGATACCGCGATCGTGAAGGTCTGGTTCGTGAACCGCCCCATCGCATCCGTCGCCCGGACCGTTACGTTATTGCTGTATGACACCAGCGGGTTCGAGGCATTCGGATTCGGGATCGCCGGCGTCCACGAGATCACACCGGTACCGGAGTCAATCGTCATGACGCCCCTGGTCGCCGGTGGGACCTGCGTGAGGCTGTAGGTCAACGACCCGGTTGCAAGCGTCGTCGCATCCACATCGTAGGTATACAGGTCGCCGATGGTTGCGGTCGTCACTGCTGTTGAGGTGAACTGAGGCGGTCCGACGACCGTAAAGGAAATCGTCAGAGGAATGCGGGCAATTCCCGTACCGTTGGGTCCGCTGTACGGCGTTGCCGTCAAGGTATGTGCGCCGGGATTCAATGCAACCCCGAGGTAATCTCCACCGTTGTTGCCCGGCATCGTATAGGGATTCGTGTTGTCGCTCCGCGTGAGACTGGTCGCACCACTCAACGTCAGGACTATGCTCTGGAAGGGTGCTGGTGACGGTATAGTGACGGCTTCGATATTGACCGGACAGTTATTGCCGCACAGAACGAGGCGATCGACGATAGCCCCGTTGGTTAATGAATCGACAATCACCTGGTCGTTCCCAGCGTTGCGTAAGGTGAATTTGACGACCGCCGAAGGGGGCGGAGACGCGAGGGTCGACCTTTCATCCGCGCCGATATCGGTGCGGGCGATCCCGTCGGCTGGGTCGTTCCCGTCCGTTGGCCTCGGCTGCCCGTCATAATCGAAGGCAAGGAACGGGAAGGAGAGCACCGGTCCGTCGTTCCCGGCATCGATGGCCGGCGAGCCGGCCGACAGATGGTAGCTGCCGCCAGGCGTCAGCGGGCCGTAGTGCACATCGATGAAGTTGCCGCCCTCATCGAGAGCCGCAGCGGTCGCCAGCGTCGTCGTAGATTCGAGTTGCAGAATCGTGCCGTCCGGCTGCACGGTGCCGAATCCGGGCGGCGCGTTGAAGTAGGGATTGGCAAAGACGCTCGTCGAATCGACCACGAGCTGATTCGAGGGATCGTAGCCGGCGGCGCCGTCGGTCAGGATGCCGTTCATCGGATGCAACAGAAATCCGGACCCTTCCGGCAAGACTTTCAAATCGTGCACGCCGGCAATCTTGACCTGGCCGACTGGTGGGTTCACCTGGGTATTCACTTCCCAGAACATCGAGCGGTTGTTCAGCACAATGTTGTTTTCCATCGCAGGATCGGTGTACCGAGGGCAACCGGCCGCCTGCCCGAACGCCTGGCAAAGCCCGGCGCTGTGGCGGCTGGACACGATGCCGGCCGGCTGTGGATTCGACACGTTCGGCACACCGGCTGAGAAGGCCAGGCCCGCCGTCGCCGTGCTGTCGTTGTGCGCCACGGTATTATTGATCATCTTGACCATGGCGACGTCCTGCATGGCAATGCCACCTCCTGCCAACCCTGCCACGTTGTTCACGATGATGTTGTTGAATAATTCGACGTGGTACCAGGTCGAACTATTCAACGGCGAGGCCAACACATCCAGGCCGTTGATGGTCTGGAGCAGCAGACCTCCTCCGTCGCCGGTGCCTGCGTTGTTGCCCTGGATGAGGTTCGAAACGATCGCCACGGACCCAGCTCCTGCACTGATCTGGTTCGGATTGCCGACGACCGGTTGCACACCCGCCACTAACAGACCACCGCCCGCGCCGGATCCGCCTAAACCGCCGACCGCCTGCACAAAGGTCTGATTGAAGACAATCTTGTTCCATCCGATCAGGCCGTCTCGGCTGAGTCCGTAATGAGCGACACCGCCGCCGTCTTCTGTCGCAAAGTTGCCGCAGATATAGTTGTCCGTCAGCCAGTAATTGTCGCTGCCGGTATAGAGGGCGACCCCGGCGCCCGGCGAGAACTGGCTGCCGTTCTGCACGATATGGTTATGGTGGATGAAGGCGTGATCGTTCTGGGCGCTGGCCGTAATCGTGGGATCGCCCAGCCGAATACCGCCTCCATAGGTGCCTTGATTGTTGGTGACTTGGTTGTTGCTGATCTCGAGGTACCGGGCGTACCCGTTCACCACGATACCGGGAGAGGTCGCCGATCCGGCGACCGAAAATCCATCGATGCGGCCAGTCCGGACGTTGTTAAAGGCACGGGGTCCATTAATCCTTGCAGCCACGAAAATACCCGCCCCTTCATCAACCTTGAACAAGCCAGTGCCGGGGACGAAACCGCATGTGCCGGTTCCTCCAAGTCCCACCGGAGTATTATTGAGCTGGCCTGGGAGCAGCGTAATCTGGCCGCCTCCCTGCGCTGGCGGACAATTCACCAGGACATTCATCTTCTCGCGCCACGTCTGCAGTTGCGTGGTCTGAGACTGGCTGGCGATGATGTGCGTCGAGGCGGCGCCGAAGCCTTGCAGCTTGACCGGTTTGGTCATGATGAGCATTTCGTAGTAGGTGCCGGGCTGGACGAGGATCAGATCGTTCGCCACCGCCGCATCCAGAGCCGCTTGGATCGATTGGCCCGGGGCGACTGTTCGGACATTGGGAATGCCGGCGTTACCGACCGTGACCACCACCGAGTTGGCGGTCGAGAAACCACTGTCGGCCCGCTTGACGATCAACTCGCCGGTCGGCGCGCCGACCGGCACATCGCCGGTAATCACGCTGTTCGACCAGGTCACGTTCTGCAACGGAACCCCAGGAATCCCACCGATCGTGACCACCCCTTCGGTCGTGCCGAACCCGAAGTCCCGCGTCACGACGGCGCCGAGGTTGCCCTCGGTTCTGATCGCGTTGGGATCCGGCACCTGCACCGATCCCACCGACGTGATCGTCAACTGGCGGCTGCCGACGTCGGCGATGAAGGGACCGCCGCCGACTCCATTGCCGGCCGCAGTGACGGAGAAGATCTTGGGCGTCTTATCCGCGCATTCGCAGTCGGTCTGCACATTGCCCGGTCCGACGAAGGCGGCGACCGGAAGGATCGGTGTATCCGCATAGAGCGTCTTTCCTACCTCCATATGCAGAGTCCAACAAACCTGGCCGTACTGCTTGTTATAGAAAGGATCGATCACCGACTGCCCCGTTGCCGCATCTGTGATCGGTCCGGGTGAATTGAGACAGATCTGCATCATATGAGGCGCGACACCGCTGGGCGTCGGCGCATTGATGGTGTAGGTGGAGGGTACCATCGCATTGTAGCTGCCGAACTGGTCGGTATAGACCCGCACGATTTCCCGTCCCGTCCAATCGCGGAACGAGACCGGCAGCCAGGACGGCGCCGCTTTTTCGCTGAAATTCGGCGAGAGCGGATTGAACTCGTTGGCCAGGTCGTTCAGGATGAAGCCCTTGACCTGCGCCGCCACCGGCACGTCGGTGTACATGAAGAAATTGACTCCAGGGTTTGCTCCGCTCGTCAGGGCAATGGCCTTTCGGTCGCAGAGCGGAGTGTCCGCGCCGGCATTGGGCGCTGCAACGCCTGGAAACAACGTGAGTTGTGGCGGCACTCGGTGCAGCTCGCCGACGCAGGCCGGCGGAAGTGCCAAGGGGCTGACGACCGGAGCATCGCCGAAATCGACATTCTTCGATTCTTCGGTCTGATGCTCGTAACCTTTCGGGGTCACGGCTTCGACAATGTACTTCCCTGCCACCAGCGGCGTTGCCGCTCCCGTGGGTAACCAGCCGCCCGGGATATACGTCGTGAAGGCATAGCCTCCGTCGAACACCGCTGGACGTACCTGGTTAAAATTCCGAAGACCGTCGTAGCATTTGCCGTTCTGATAAAACGGATCGAGAGGATTGCCTGGACAGTCGGTCGGGAGGCTGTCGTCCCAACTGTCGGTCGATGCGATCTGCACGGCATCGCCGGCATTGAATGTGAAGGCGGGGTCGTTCGTCCCTGCAGTGCCCCCAATGTCATTGCGCTTCACATCCTCCGGTCCCATCGTTCCGCTGCCGTCTCTCCAGCCGAATGGATAGTGATCTACATCGGCCAGTTCGATGGTCCCACTGCCGTTGACGTCGTCGATGATGTTGTCGCCAAGCTGATCCCGATAGAGGAACAGGGGGACACGGGGAATGCCCGGCTCCCACGTTTCGGCTCCTGCGTAGGCGGGATCGTTCTCGGCTCGTGTCGTCGCATACTGGACGATGCCGGAGATCCCTCCATTCTCGCCGGGCGCGTAATTCTTCTTCCCCCACTCGAACTTGTTCGTTGTGCCGAGGAAGGATTGAAACCCTTCAAGCAAGACCGGCCCGGTTTCCGTCCTCGTCGACGCGCCATCCGCTTGAATTTGCGGCGTCAGCTTTTCGCCCGGCGCGACCGGCCCGCCCGCATCGACGGTGACCGTGACGCCTGTGGCCTTAAAGCGCGCAAAATCGACTTCCGCCACTTGCCAGCTGAAGAACGGGAAGATTTCGTCGAAAGGGACAAACCCGTCCACATCGGTTGGAAAAGATTGATAGATGGAGCCATCGCGAAAACGGAGATTCACGGCCTGATCTCGAATGCCGACCTCTCCCGAATCTCTGACTCCGTTTTCGTTGTCATCGAAGAATACGTAATGGTCCTGCGCCCCGAACCAACGGAACACGCCGACGTCGCCGAGATCCTGCCCCGCGCCGGTTACCGTGACCGGCACCAGGGCAAAAATGTTATCGAGGAATTGATCCCAGACGGCGAGTTGATAGGTGCCAGGCGGCACGTTGGGAACGGTGAAGGTGCTGTCCGCGTTGCATGCCGCAACATAGAGGCCTCTGCCGGCGCGTCCCAGGAGGAGTTCGTTCAAACCCACCCAGCATCCAGGCAGCGGGTGCCCCTTGTGCATGGTGTAGTCGGGAGGACGGGACATGTGCATGTTGACGATTCGGCCGGAAAGGCTCCCGCCGCCGACAAGGGCATTAAAGGGTTGCACGTAGCCGAATTCCGCATGGTGCCCCGCCGGGCCCAACTCGAAACTGTAGCGGGGCTCTTTGGCCTTGACCCAGGCGTCGATCGTTTTTGTCCCCTCGATGGTGGACGTCTGTTGCCAATTCGCTCCCACCAACGGGCTGATCGTCACACCATATTTCCCCGGCGGTAAATTCTTGATCACGGCCTCGCCGGCTCTGAGGTTGTAAGGATTGAGGCCCGCGTTGATTTCCGCCTGAGTGATCGTCGTGATAACGCCGCTACCGAGCAGGTAGACCGATCCGTCTGGGTTATAGAATGTTCCCAGCGGATTGCCGAACGCATCGGTGAGCACCGGTCCGCCCGCGTCCGCTATGAGGACGTTGAAGCCACCCAGGCCGCGCTCGCCTTGATCGAGCGCGTTATTGATGGGGGCCTTATCCTCGAACGCCATGACGAAAATCTGAGCGGTCGGAATCCGCTGCGAAGGGACGACGACGGTGGCATTCGTTTGGCCCGCCGCGATCGAGACACCGCTGATCGAATAACAGAGATCCGGCGTCGACGGTGTCGCGCAATGCGGCAATACGGAGATGAAATAGCGCTTCGTTGGATCTGGGATAGCGACGGTGGCCGCGCCTCCCGATGCGATCTCCCCCTTGTCGACCACCGGCATATAACTGCGATGGAAGTTGTAGGACAGACTATTGGGATTGGGAATTCCCGGCGCGACGAGAAAGGTCTGATCTTCTTGCAGCAACCAACGGAACCCCGTGCTGATCGAACTCCCGGCGCCGTCGTTTACCGTGAGGGAAACTGCCGGCGGCGTCTGCGCCGACAGACTCGCCGGCCCTCCGATGGTGAACATGAACGCGGCCACGACTCCCAAATGCGTCGCGACTCTGCCAAACATCCGTCTCATCCCTTCCATGACAATTCCTCCTCAATAATTCCTGTCAGTGACTGAAACCTTGACTCGCATCACTCTTGGCTAAACCGAAGACCCTCTGCCTGCTGTTGTTGATCGCGGAGATGTTGCGTGAAGCGCTGCTCGCGCTTCCGTTCCCTCTCTGCCACATCGATTGTTCTATTGTTCATTCGCTCACCCATTGACGTCTCAGCTGACTGAGCAATGACTGCTCATCGGATTACTCATCGCTGGTCATGTGCAGGTATACGCTCCTGCGATAGCAGGCGCAGTCGCGCAACTACGACTTCTCACGAAAAACTTCACCCAATTTGTAGAGGAAACCCTACGCAACACTTTCGAGGGGGACTGCCCTCCGTTAGGAGGGTATCCCGGCGCGGTGCAATGGGCGGATCGGGAGATCTGTTTGACTGAAAGCAGAGAGAAAACTCTGCGCTTATGCGCCTGAATCGGAGAAGCGTTCCATCATGATGACGATACAATCAACCCATTCATCGACAGGCTACCTAGCCCGCATTAGTCATGACGTTCGTCGCGAAATCGCGCAGTCGCGTTGCGAGACGGGCATGCGGAGGCCAGGGGACTGGCTCCGCCGTCTGCGGCGGTGCCTGTCCCGCTCTTCAGACGGGGACAGACGCCAAAAAGAAAGGCGCCAGTCCCCAACAGTACGTCGAGGGAACGAGTGGCGAGCCTGCCCGCCGAAGGCTCGTTGCAGCAGCGAATCCGCGATTGCAGCAGAGGGATTCACGAATAATGCGGGCTAGAGATACGCCGGCTTTCGATCGGCCCATCGCGCCGGACGCATGAGGACACTGAAGAGAATCACCGCAGAGATGATGCCCCCTACGACCAAACCCACTATCTGCAACCAACCAGGGCAGGATGTCATGGAGTCTTTTATCGGCACGAGCAGGGCATGAAGTTCTGAGTGCTGATTCCTGAGTTCTGGGTTTTCTGACCTTCAGCCTTCACGTTTCACGCTTCACAGGTGTCGGTCACGCTATGCAGCGTGACCGACACCGATCCCGTCAGCTTAGCGGATCCTGTTGCTGACGTTCTTGACGGTATTCTTATAGTTCCCCGTCACGTCCGTGAACGTCACCGTATCGAGATAGGTCCCGACAGCCGTGTGCGTCGTGCTGCTCAGGTCCAGCCCGGCGCTCAAATCTTCACCCAATACCCCCGTCGCCGTCCCGGTCGCCGTATGGGCTGCTCCATCGAAGAGCACGTCGTAGCCGGTCACCGTGATGATGGCATTGGCCTTGTTGATCGTGCTCTTCACGTTCTTGAGCGTGTTCTTATAGTTCCCCGTCACGTCCGTGAAGGTCACCGTATCGATATACGTGCCCGCATTGGTGTGTGACGTGACACTCAAATCCAGCCCAGCACTCAAGTCCTCGCCCAGGACGCCCGTCGCCGTCCCGGTCGCCTGATGCGCTGCCCCATCGTAGGTCCCGACGTAGCCCGTCAGGCTGATCACGGCGTTGGCCTTGTTGATGGTGCTCTTGACGTTCTTGACCGTGTGCTTATAGTTCCCCGTCACGTCGGTGAAGGTCACCGTATCGATGTACACACCCGCATTCGTATGGGACGTGACGCTCAGGTCCATCCCGGCACTCAAGTCCTCGCCCAGGACGCCCGTCGCCGTCCCGGTCGCCTGATGCGATGCCCCGTCGTAGGTCCCGACGTAGCCCGTCAGGCTGATCACGGCGTTGGCCTTACTGATCGTGCTCTTCACGTTCTTGACGGTGTCCCTGTAGTTGCCCGTCACGTCCGTGAAGGTCACCGTATCGACGTACGAACCAGCATTGCTGTGCGATGTGACACTCAGGTTCAGGCCAACCAGGCTCTCACCCAAGACGCCGGTCGCCGTCCCCGTCGCCTGATGTACCGACCCGTCGTAGGTGCCATAGTAGCCCGTCAAGCTGAGCACGGCGTTGGCCTTGGTGATCACGATGGCCACGCTGCCGTTCGTCTCGTTGTAGTTGGTCCCGCCGCTGAACGACCAGTCAGCCGTGCCGCCCGGCGCATTGGCGAAGCTCGCGCCCAGATTCAGCCCGGCGCTCAAGTCCTCGCCCAGCACGCCCGTCGCGCTGCCGGTCGCCCCGTGCGCCGCTGCATCATAGACGCCGGTGTAGCCGCTCACGTTGACTGTCGCGTCAGCCTTGGCGATATCTGCCGTCGTCGTATTGACCGGCGCAAGGGTATAGTTCTCCTTGTCCGTGCCTGTGAGAGTCGCACCTGTGAAGCTCACGAGCTTGCCGCTGCCGGCGTTCGCGTCAGAGAAGGTCGCAGTGCCGCCGCTCAGACCTACGACATCTGGGGCGATGACTCCCGCGAGCGTCGCGATCACACCGGACGTTGTGGTCGTACCGTCATAGACCTTGTTGTCCACTGTGAGATTGACCGTCAGTTCCTTGGCTGTGATGTTCCCTGTGCCGGTGAGGGTGGACGAGGCCAGGCTGTAGTTGAGCCTTTCTGTGCCGACGAGTGTCACGCCCGTGAGCGTCACGGTCTTGTTGCTGCCTGCATTCGCATCGCTGAAGGTTGCTGTGCTGAAGACCACACTCACATCGTCTGGTGCGAGAACCCCAGTGAGCGTCACGATCACGCCGGTCGCTGCCGTGCTGCCGTCATACGCCTTGTCGTTCACGGTGAAGCTGGCCGTGAGTTGTTTCGGAGTCACCGTGTGTGTGATGCTGGCCGAGGTGCTGTCATTAAAAAACAGTTTGTCTCCTGTGACTGGGTCTGCTGCGCCGATAAATACGGCATGGAGATTCGGATGCGGTCCCTCAATGAGATACTGATTGACGGTGATGCTCCAGGTCGATGTTCCAACACCGGTGCTGTCGGGGACAGTGAAGGCCCCCATTAACGCCGACCCATCCCAGAACTCCACCGTGCCGGTCGGCGCATCGGTGCCAGCCGCAGCTGTCACAGTCGCGGTGAACGTCACAATATCTCCGTAGATGGTCGTGGGGGTGCTGGAGGTGAGCACGGTGGTCGTATTCACTGCCACGTCCGTGAACGCCTGAGTCGCCACAGCCCCCGACTCCTGGCCGGCGGCCGTCACTAAGAGAGACGAGTTCCTGTACTGCTCCTCTACAAACCAAGTGGTGCTGATGCTGCTGTTGACTGTGAGGTCGTTGTCCGGCGCAATCCAGTCTGCGATTCCATCGCCGCTCACGTCCGATCCCAGATGGGCCACAAACCCTCCGACTCCGTCTGTGACATACCAGGCTTCGTTGCCTGCCGGTCCTACATCAGACGTTGAGCCGATGTAATCCGCCATGCTGTCTGTGCGGGTCACTTGAAAATGCACCAGTTCACCGGACGTGAATTGCAGACCATCACCAGCCTGGTTCGAGGTCGTAATTACCGCTGTCTCACCCGGCGCATAGTCCAGATGATCGGTGGTGACCACCGCGGCCGTCATCGGTGTCGCCGACAGGAGCAGACGGGGTTCCATCGACTCCAGCACAAACGCATTGGCACGCGGCTCACGGCGATTACTCTTTTTGCGGGCAAACAGCTTCTTGAACTTCATGTTGGACTCTCCTGTTGGTTAGTAATTATGAGGTGCGAAATTTATTTCTGAAGATGATGTGTTCCATCCGATCTATCTACTCATATGCGATTGGCCAAGTGGAATGCGTGCTATGTGTACACTTGCCGCTCGATAGGATGAAATCCATCTTAGGTGCAGGGAGACCCCCCATAGGAGGGAGAGAGGGAAGGGATGGAGGCTGATGCTCTTCTGTGCTTGCGCAACGCGCGGTCGGAGACTCCCCTCGTTGGACGTGCGCACTAGAAGACCAATCAGCCCCCATCCTTGAAGAGAACACAAGCAGGCTTGAAGGGACCAGTTCTATAGTTCGAAGCGCGGAGGACAGGGGACTGGCTCCGCCTGCTGCGGCGGTGCCTTGTCCCCATTCTCTGACCGCGGAGGTCACGCCGCTAAGGCGCGACCTCCGATCGGCACGATCTGCTTAGCGGATCCTGTTGCTGACGTTCTTGACAGTAAACTTGTAGTTCCCCGTCGCATCGGTGAACGTCACCGTATCGAGATAGGTCCCGACGGCCATGTGCATCGTGCTGCTCAGGTTCAGCCCGGCGCTCAGATCCTCGCCCAGGACGCCCGTCGCCATCCCCGTCGCCTGATGCGGCAGGCCGTCGAAGAGCACGTCGTAGCGAGTCAGCGTGATCACGGCGTTAGCCTTGTTGATCGTGCTCTTCACGTTCTTGAGCGTGTTTTTGTAATTCCCCGTCACGTCCGTGAAGGTCACCGTATCGATGTACACCCCCGCATTCGTATGCGACGTGACGCTCAGGTCCAGCCCGCTCAGGCTCTCGCCCAAGATACCCGTCGCCGTGCCCGTCATGTGGTGCGCGGACCCGTCATAGGTCCCGTAGTAGCCCGTCAGGCTGAGCACGGCATTGGCCTTGTTGATCGTGCTCTTCACGTTCTTGAGCGTGTTCTTGTAATTCCCCGTCACGTCCGTGAACGTCACCGTATCGATATACGTGCCCGCATTGGTATGCGACGTGACACTCATGTTCAGCCCGGCCAGGTTCTCGCCCAAGACACCGGTGGCAGTCCCCGTCGCCTGGTGCGCCGACCCGTCGTAGGTCCCGTAGTACCCGGTCACCGCGATCACGGCGTTGGCCTTGGTGATGTCCGCCGTCGTCGTATTGACCGAGTCCAGGTCATAGTTGCTCGCGGCTGCGCCGGTGAGCGTTGCGCCCGTCAGCGTCACGGTCTTGCCGTTGCCGGCGTTCGCATTGTCGAAGGTGGCAGTGCCGCTGCTCAGGCTCACATCATCAACACCGATCACTCCCGTGAGCGCCCGGGTCTGCACGGTTGCAGAGACGTTGCCGTCGTACACCTTGTTCGCGACAGTGAAGCTGCCGGCGAGACTCTTCTGGCTCACCGTCTGTGCAAGATTTCCCGAGCTGCTGTTATTGTATTGGCGATGTTTTCCATGCTCATCATGATCGGCATGGCCGTGGTGGTGTCGTTCCTGACCGCCTCGCCGATGGCTCTCTTCCTCTCCTCTATCATGCCGATGATCATCCAGGTCTCGGTGCCGATCACGATGGTCCTGTCCGTGGTGGCGTCCAGATTCTCCCCGCTCAGACCCATGCCCCGCGCTTTCAGTAAAAACCGCGTGGATTGAGTGAGTACCGGCAGTGAGACTCGACAGAGAGATGGTAAAGATCGAGGCCGAGCCATTGCCCTTGTCGGCGGTAGAATCAATCCCTAGTGACCTCGTTCCATCGAAGAACTCGACAGATCCTCTCGGTCTTGCATGGCCAATAGCAGGCGTGACGCTCGCCGTGAACGTCACCGTATCTCCATAGATGGACGCAGCGGCGCTGGAGGAGACCGTCGTAATCGTGTTGATTCTCGCATCCGTGAACGCCTGAGTCGCCAGAGCTCCTGACTCCTGGCCGGAGGCAGTCGCTAAGAGGGACGAGTTCCGGTACTGCTCCTCCACAAACCAGGTCGTGCTGATGCTGCTGTTGACGGTGAGATCGTTGTCTGGAGCAATCCAGTCCGCTACGCCGTTGCCATCGCGGTCGACCGCCTGGCCATTCGCATCGAATTCTTGGCGCGCGGTAAACCCGCCGATTCCGTCGACGACATACCAGGCTTCGTTGCCTGCTGGTCCGACATTTGCCGTCGAGCCGGCAGAATCCACAATGCCGTCGGTGCGGCTGACTTGGAAGCGGATGAGTTCACCTGCCGCGAATTGCAGGCCATCACCGGTCTGGATCGAGGTCGTAATCACCGCCGTCTCACCCGGCGCATAGTCCAGATGGTCGGTCGTCACCACGGCAGCCATCATCGGTGTCGCCGACAGCAGCAGGCGTGGTTCCAGCGACTCCAGCATGAATTCATTGGCGCGGGGCGCACGGCGATGCTGCTTCTCGCGACGGAACAATTTCTTGAACTTCATGCGGGACCTCCCTTTTGGTAATACGAGCGCCAAAATTCCGGTTGAAAATAGCCTCTGCGTTTTGCTCCATCTCACTAGAGCCATGGAGCCATTGGCCTCTACATAGAATAGTTATACAACGGGGCCAAGAAATGAACATTCCCCGGAGGTTGTCCCCCAAAGGAGGGAGGCTTGGGGCAGGTTGAGGTCGAGGTCGAGGTTGAGTAAAGAAAGGCTGGCGGACTATTTCAGCTTCCGGCTGGGCACGGAAACAGAGATCTGCAGGCCGGGGTACGTGAGTTAGACGCGGTAGGCTCTCTACGGGATGAACATGTAAAATTGATGGGCGAGATGGGCGAGATGAGCTAGACCTGCATGACAGGCGTGGCGTTCAGGTTGAGCAAGAAGCTGGTTTCTCACTCGACCTTAGCCTCAACCTTAACCTTCCGATAACCGGGACTACCGCAGTTCTTCGACTTGTCCCATCGCGCGCGCCAGATTGACGCGCGAGGCATTGGCCCGAAATAAGCCATCGATCATGTTATCGCGCGCCCGCACCAGCGACAGCAGCGAGTTGGACAACTCCAAACTGTTCGAATTCAGCACACGGACTCGTTCGCGGGCAAGTTGAACTTCGGTCAGCGCCGACTTGAGTCCGTCCTTCGCGATTTTAAGTTGTTCCTTCGCCGAAGTGAGCGTGACCAGCGCTTCCCGCAACTCCATCGTAATCTGGCGGGTGACGATGTTCATCTTAATCTCTTCCTGTAGGAGGCGGCTGCGGCCCTCGCCGATCCGCCCCTCCCGTTGGCCCCCGTCGAAGATCGGGATCGACAGGGTCAGCCCGACATTGTAGGTGCTCAGCGTGCTGTCGACCCTGTTTCCAATCAGCCCGAAATCTCCCTGCGCCTGCAGGGACGGCAGCCGTTCTCCCTTGATCGAACTCAGCATCAGGGTCGACACCTGCACCCGCTGCTCCTGGGCTTTCACTTCCGGCCGATTGCTGAACGCCACCTCCGTGGCATGTTCCTGAGTCGGAATCGGCTCGTCGCGCGCTTTCAGCTCATCGGTCAGAACCAGCTTCGAGTCGAAGTTGATCCCCAAGGCATTGATCAGTATCAGCTTGGTCCGCTCGACATCGCTCTTCGCCAGTTCCAATCGTTGCCGTTCATTTTCCAACTGGGTTTCCAGTCTGGCGGTATCGAGACCGGTGGCCATTCCGCCGCTCTGCCGGCTCTTGATATAGGAAACGAGTTCTTTATACAGCTCGACATTCGCCGCCCGCGCCGCTACCGTCTCGTAGTTCCGCAACACTTCCATATAATTCAAAGCCACGGTCGCCATCGTATCGTTCTTCGTCGTATCCGATTCTCCCTCGGCAACGGCCAAGGCGGCACGCGACGCGCGCCACCGTTCGATCAAGCTCCAACTGAAGAGCGACTGCGACAGGGTGCCTCGGGCATCGGCGATATCGAATGGTTGGCTGCGTGTCGGCGTACCGGCAATCGACCCTCGAAAGAAGGTCTGATTGTTGTACCGGGCGGACGAAGCCAGGTTGGGCAGTAAGGCGCCGAGATTCGTGGCCGTAACTCCACGCGCCGCTTCGATCCGTTCTTTGTACAAGCGCACATTGGGATTCTTGTCCAGCGCCGCCTCGATGGCGTCCCTCAAACTCAGCTTGAGCACCGGCTCCTCTTCCGGAACCTTCATCGGCAACTCGGCAGCCGGACTGGGTCCTGCGGAGAGAAGGCCTGCCACACAAATTGCCAACGTCACGCGCGCGCAGATTTTCATCCGATCATATCCCCTTCACGGACAGGCTGGTTGCTCTGGTTTGTTTGGTTCATCTGGTCTATTTGGTTTGTTTGGTTTATTCGGTTCATTCGGCACGTTCCGTTCAACCAAACAAACAAAACAAACCAAACAAACTATACGAACCAGCGTTCACTGATTCTCTCCCGGCGGGCGGTGAAACTCCACCGTGCAAGCCAGGCCGGCGGGAATCGTATTATTCGGATTCGGCATTTCCAGACGAACGCCAAACGTGCCGCTGGCACTATCGACAACCTTGTTTACCACCATGACCTTCGCCTGATAAACCGGTTGCCCCTTTCCTTCCGGACGCACATCGGCTCTCATGCCGGTTTTCAATTTACCGAGGAGCGAGATTGGCGCGAAGACTTCCACTCTCAGTGGATCGATCTGCGCCAGTTTCATCACCGGTGTCTGCTGGCGGGCCAATTCGCCGGGAGACAGCAGTCGATCCACGACCACGCCATTGATGGGGCTTCGAATCGTACGCAGCTCCAGGGCCACGGAGGCTCGATTCAAATCCAACTCTGCCAGACGCCTGTTCTCAGACGCCTCTCGATGCAACACTTCCGCCAAGGATTTTTCCATCTGAGCCTCATCCATCTCGTGCTGGGCAATCGAGTTGCTCTTGAGCAACTCCAGCGCCCGTTCGTGCTTCCGACTGGTAAAGCCGATTTTCACCTGGCTGTTCTTCAACGCTGCCTCTGCCTCCGCCTTGGCTTTCGCAAACGCCACGGTCGCTTCTTCCATACTCGATTCGAGCGTCACGATCACTTGCCCCTTCTTCACCCAGTCCCCTCGGTCCACCGGCACCGTTTGAATCAACCCTTCCACCGGAATCCCGATAGAGATCTCGTCATAGGGTGTGATCACACAGGCCATTCCCGCTGCCGACGCCGGCGCCGGCGTCAGGAGATAGAGGCCGGCCGCGACAGTCAGGCTGCCTATCGCACATAGCCCTTTCAGCCGCCATCTGTGCAACTGTCTCGCTTCCTGACATTCCCCTAGCATGTCCATTCCACCATCCTATTTAATTTGTGTCGACTTGGGATGTGCTCAGAACACCTTCAGTCTTCAGCCTATCCACCTGAATAGTTGCTCTGGTCGAACGAGAAACAAGATACTCGAAACTTCCTCACGAGATACGCTTCACGCTTCACGTGACCCTATTTCGCTTTTCACTCCAGCCGCCCGGAAAAGGCGAGCGACGTTTCCAGTGAATCCTCATGCTGCAACAGTTCCCGGCGAATCCGCGCGTGCAGGGACTCGGCAGACAGCTGAGCCTGCCGCACGAGAAACGCAGCCGGCTTACCCTGCAGCGGCCTTCCTCGACTCACCAGCGCCCGAGCCGTCCATCGCCATAGCAGACGCCGCGACGTCGCCATAATCTCATCCTCCAGCGACGCGACAATTTCAAAACTTCCCGGATCCCCCTGGCGACCGCTGCGGCCGTAAAGCTGCCGATCGATGCGCCCTGCTTCGTGCCGCTCTGTCGCCAAGACATGCAACCCCCCCGCCTCCGCCACCTTCGGCAACAATTTGATATCCGTGCCGCGACCGGCCATGTTCGTCGCCACCGTGACACGCCCCGGCAAACCGGCCTTGGCGACGATATCGGCCTCTTCTTTGTCCTGTCTGGCATTGAGGACCACGTGCGGAACATTCGACGCGGTGAGTTTCTCGCTCAGAATTTCGGATGCGGAAACCGATTTCGTCCCCACCAGGATAGGCCGCCCCTGCTTATGGAGCTTCGTAATATGTTCGACGACCGCTTCCCACTTCTCATCCGCCGTCGAAAACAGCCATTCCCCTGTCGACTTCCTCTGTATCGGACGATTGGTAGGAACCGTCACGGTGGCCAAGCGATACACTTGCCACAACTCGGTGGCGACTTCCTGGCCCGTGCCGGTCATGCCGGCGAGCCACAAATACCGGCGGAAGAACCTCTGATAGGTGATCCGCGCCTGCGACGTCTGCATCGGTGTCAGCGGGCACCCTTCCTTCAATTCGATCATTTGATGCAGCCCCTGTTCCCACGACCGGTCCTCCATGACACGCCCGGTGTACTCATCGATAATCTGGACCTTCTCATTCCTGACGAGATAATGGGTATCGCGATTGAATAAATGGAGGGCCGTAAGCGCCTGCCGAGCGAGTTCTTCTCGCCGCCGCGGCCCCGACCAGAAGCCGGTGAGATCCTTTGCCCGGGCCGTCAACAGGGCCTGTCCATCCGCGGTCAGGCGAATGCTCCGTTCACGCAGATCGATCTCATAATGGGATCCGCGTGTGAGGCCTCTCGCGAGCGTCAGCGCCGTCTCATAAATCGGCTTCTCCGGCACCTCTCCGCCGCTATTGGCGATGATGAGCGGGACTCGCGCCTCATCCACCAGAATGCTGTCCGCCTCGTCCACAATGCCGAAACACAAGCCCCGGAGCACCAAATTCCGGAGCCTTGTCGCATCGCCATATAACTTTTCTAGTTGAAGCTGGATACGGTTGGGCTGCCGGCCCACGACCAGGCGATCCCGCAGATAGTCGAACACCAGTTCCTTGTTCGTGCAGTAGGTCACATCGCAGGCATAGGCCGCGCGGCGCGCCACAGGGCCTTGCTCGTGGGTGATGACCCCGACAGACAGGCCCAGCATGTCGTAGATCGGGCCCATCTCTTCCGCATCCCGCGCCGTCAAATAATCGTTCACGGTAATCAGATGCACCGGCACGCCGGCCAGGGCGGCAGTCGCCGCAGCCAAGGTGGCGGTCAAGGTCTTCCCTTCTCCCGTCGCCATCTCTGCCACACAGCCATTGAGTAAGACCCACCCACCGAGGATCTGCACGTCATAGTGCCGTTGGCCGATCGTCCGATGGGCCACCTCCCGCACCAGGGCAAAGGACCGAAACACCAGCTCGTTGCTGAAACCCTCGAGCCGGAGCTGCTCGCGCAAGAGCACGACCTCTTTACGCAACTGATCGTCGCGCAAGGCAGACAGGGAACGGCCCTGTTCCTTGACCGGTTCCACCACTTCGGTCCGCATGGCGGTGCGTTCCCGGATCCGCCGCATGATGGGACTCGCCAACTTCACTCCCTGCCGGTCGAACCAGCTCTCGCGTGGCACCGCCCGTTCCGGATAGGCGCTATGCAGCGCCGTCTGTTGCCGGGCCATATCAAACATTAAATCGCGACAAGAATAATTGTCGTCCCTGACGGAACCACTGGGCCATGAGCGGCACCCAACCATGATCGAAACGCACATACACGCGCCCGCCGACGTTCACCACGCCCAGATCGACGGGCAATTGGAGATCCATCTGAAAGACCTTTCGCAGGGCTTTCTGGCCCTTGGGATCTTTCGGATCTATCGGTACCTGTCCCCCTCCTGCGCTCCCAAGCGCCGGGCTGGGAAGTTCATCGCTTGCCGCCGGTACCAGCCGCGTCACTCCGGCGTCGATGGGACTCACGATTCGTTCAGCCAACCGTACCTGGACCTGCTTCGTACTATGCCGGATCAAGTCGATATCTGTCTGATCCACGACGGTGCGTACGGTCAACGTCTTGAGATCCACCACATGGGCCAACACATCGCCGCGATGCACAAATCGACCGGGTAAATCCTCCACACGCGAGACGACCAAGGTGCCGTCCACCTTCGCGGTAATCACCAGATCGCGAACCCGTTCTCTCGTGCGGGCGAGTTTCTCTTCGATGTACCGCTTTTCTTCTTCGAGAATCTTCGCTTTGACGAGGTTCGTGGGAATGTGCTCGCGAATACGGGCATCGATCTCCTGGACCTGCGCCTGAAGCACTGTAAGCTGCGTCGTCAGCACCGAGTCGCGACAGACCACCAACACGTCGCCTTGCGACACTTTTGACCCTGGGATGCCCACCACCTGCTCGACGAACCCGTCGGCCCCGGCGCGCACGACCGCTTCGTCCGGAATCCACACGACCCCTTCTGCGCGCGTGCGAAACGGCACAGGAGTCAAACAGAGCGCCACGATGACAACTGCCACCGCTCCGGCCGTCACCGCGATCGCCCTGCCACGCACGCGGCGGAGGCGCGGGCCCGTGAAGAGATAACCGAAGCCCTTTCCCAGCGGAATCAGGAACCAGGTGATCGCCGTCACTGCGGCGAAGAACATACCCAGCGCAAACCATTGATCGGTCAGATACATCAGGATCACGAATACGATGAAGACTCGATAGAGAAAGGCGCTGACTGCATAGCCGACAAACCAGACTCGCTCGCCCGGTGTGGCATGCGGCACCTGTGCCTCCGTCCGGCCAAAGGGATACCGCTCGCACAGGTACCCCAGATACTTGTTGCCTCGCTGGCCCAAATTGGGAATTTCAGTCAGATCGGCGAGCATGTGGTACCCATCGAACCGGAGCAGAGGATTGCCGTTGAAGATGACAGTCGAGATCCCCGCAATCATGACGGTGTTATAGGCCAGGGTGCTGACAAGGCCCGGCTCGACGCTGACCCATACCAAGATGGCGATCGAGGCGATCATCAATTCGACGATCATGCCGGCTGCGCCGACGACTGCCCTCTGCCACTTACTGGAAAAGGCCGACGAGGCAGAGGCATCGACATAGGGCACAGGCGAAAACACCAGCAGCATGATGCCCATCTCGTGCACTTCCCCGCCGAACGCCTTGACGGCAAAAGCGTGACCAAACTCGTGCAGCGCTTTGATGATCGGGAACAGGAACCAGAGCAGCACCAGATTCTGTGGAGTCGTGATCTGGTCGATGAGATTGGCCGTCAGGTCCGACCAATGCGTGGCCCCGACCAGCAGACCCGGAATCACGATCGCGAGCCACAAGGCCGCGCCGCCCCAGCCGAAGAAGGGGCGGACCAAGGACACGAAGGTCTGCAGCAATCGTTCCGGGTCGAAGAGGGGAAACTGCCAGGCAAAGACGTTCATCAGCTTGCGCTGCCACTTCTTCTGTCGCGTACGCTCATGTCGATGCAACAATTCCGCGATGTCGGGAGGAATATCGCACTGCAACACATCAGTCGAGTGGAGCTGGCTCAAGAGCTGCACCACTTCAGGTTGAGTCGGAGCATCGTCGCCCAGCTTCGTGGAGACGAGGTCCCAGATCTCCTGGACCGTGCGCTTCCCATCCATCAAGCCGATGAAGGCGTAGGCAGAGGGAGAAAAGCGATGGTACCGTTCGTTCGACCGGTCCTGGAGCACGTACCAGGTCTGACCGCGATACTGATGCCGATGCAATTGAGCATGGCTGCGCAAGCGTGGGGAAAGGGTCGCCACGCGATACCAGGAAGGGCTAAAGAGGGCTTCGCTCATAAAGTTGCAAGTTGTGAGTGGCGAGTAGCGAGTGGCGAGTGGGCGAATCGGTCCATAATCATAAGACAGAAACTCGCAACTCGAAACCTCCCGCGCCTTGCGCTTCCTACTTTCTACTTCCTACTAGCTACTTGCCAGTTACTTTGTCAGGGGAGCCACGACCAAGCGGCCAACCTCATCCAATCCACCATCTGGTGCGTCCAGATCCAGACCAAGGAACGACGATCGATCTCGATCTTGCCCGCTCCTTCCATCCCTGGGCGCAGGCGATCGTGCGGTTGATCGAACCGCGCCTCGACTCGAAAGAAATTCCTGTTCTCCTTCGCCGTGGACACGGGCGTCACCTTCTCCACGGTCACCGCGATCTCCTCGCTCGGAAAGGCCGACAGCAAGAGGGAGCCCGGTTGCCCGACCGCAACATCCGCGATATCCCGCTCATCGACTTCGATCACCAGACGGTAACTGTCGAGCGGCGCGACTTCGAAGAGCACTTTCCCCTTTTCGATCGGCGCGCCCAACTGCTGGCTGAGATCGCCGGTCACGACGATCCCGTCGAAGGGCGCGACAACCTTGGTATGCGCGAGCTGATCGTCCAGCAGGGCGATCTCCGCCTGCGCCTGGTGCATCTGCGCAGTTACGATTTCCACCTTAGCCGCTTCCCGTTCGGCCATCGCCTTGTGATATTCCTTTTGATATTCTTCAAGCTTGCTCAGCGATTTCAGCCGCTCCAACCTCAGCTCCCGGTCATCCAGCGTGCAGAGCATCTGGCCTGCCTGCACCAGATCGCCAGCCCGCACCGGCGCTTCGCGGATATACCCATTGAACGGCGCCGCAGCGGCGCGCTGCACGATCGGCTCCAGAACTGTTTTGGCCGAAACGCGGTAGTCTCCCTTCGCCAGAAAGCAAAAGAGCGCGAGACCCACGACCGCGACGGTCGTCACCTTCAACGCCACATGTCGCGGGCCGACCAAGGAGACGAGATAGTATTTGACTGAGTCCGCCGCTTTGGTAATCAGCCAACGATCGTCCCGCCGGTGCGTTTCCAGAATCGGGCCGGCCAGTGCGGCGACCGATTGGCAGAGTTCGATCGCCTTGCTATCGAATGGCCGATCCATCGGCCGTTCGAGCATCACCGCGCCAATCGGGATCCCGAGCGCTTCCAGCGGAACCGAACAGAGGGCCACGGACCCATGCTGCCGGGCCAGCTCTGTATGGGTGCGCGATATCACACCCGTCTTCGGTGACCCGTTGGGAAAGACAATGGTCTCCCGTTGATCCACCGCTTCGTCCATGGCCTCGGAGATACTCCGGATGAGATTGGTCTGTTGCTTGAATTCTGCGCTGTGCGACACGGCAAAGCCCCGCGTGCGGCCCCGCGTCACAAACCCGACACTCACACGATCGCACTGCAGCTTCGTGGCCAGGGCGGTCACCAGCGCCATCGCCGATTCGTAGAACCGTTCGTGGCCGACAGAGGTGGCCACCAGATCCAGCGCGGTTTGAATGCGCTCGCGGGTCTCCTGTTCAGCCTTCACCGCTTCTCGCGAGAACAGCAACTCCAGCCAAGCTGCGCCCCAATGGAGTTGCCGCATCATGGCCTGCAGATTTTCGGCGCTCTTGGACACGACTTCGAAGACGGCGGCGCCGTGAATGACTCCGCCCGCTTCAATCGGACGCCCGATCGCGTACCGCCCGATCCCGGACTCGGTGGAGACGAGCCCGTCCCCGCCCCGCATGACGATTTCCCGCCGTTCCTTCAGTGTCTTCTCAGCCGTCTTACTCAGATGAGTGAGAAAGTGCCCTTTCACAGGCCAGGTCGCAACAGGACGGAAGGGACCTCGATCAGCCGGGCCCAACAGGATCATGCCGGCTTCCACCGGGCCGATCACGCGACATTGGAGTTCGAGCCAGCTCGCGCAGAAGGATTCGATGCTCGCCGCATGGGCAAACCGGGCCCAAAGCCCTGAGTCCTGCTCGCCTTCGGCCGGGGCCACGGAAGCAGCAGCAGCAGACTCAGTCCCTCGACGTAATGCGCCTCGTTCAGATTCAGACTCGACGTATCGATCCATAGCGATGTCTCAGTGGATAGAGCTGCGATGACTGCGCGGTGTTACCATCTGTATCCGGATGCCTTACTTCGCCGGAGTCCGTTCCGTCTGCGCCGCGCCCATGTCCATGACACCGAAGCGGGCTTCATACTGTTGCACCACGGAATTCAGCAAGAGCGCCAGCCGTTTTGCGGCAAAGGGGCTGAGGATCACCCGTGAGTTCAACTTCACATGCACTTCCGACGCATCACGCTCCCACGCGTTATTCATGCCGAAGACCAGCACGACCTCTTCCCGCGAACTGGAGACGTTGCACACATTCGCATAGGCATTGATAATCCCCGTATCGTCGAATTTAACGACCGGGCTGGTCGCTACCGTCTTGGCAGCCTCGGACGTTCCATTAGCGTCTTTTTGTTTTGTAGACATGGTCCTCTTCCTTCGTTATAGGAAACGACTGTGAACGTGCATTCCACCATTCTTTTCCCATCCTGCAGAGGGCTGCTGAAAGCACCCGCAAGCCTCTGGGCACATCTATCCTGTTCGTGTAGTCTGTTCAGTCTGTTTGGTCTATCTGGTCTGTCTTGTCTATTCGGTCTATCTGGCTTCTCAGGCCTATCCGGCGCGTTTCATTCAACCAGACAGACCAGACGGACCAGATGAACCAGATAGACAAGATTGACCAGATAGACCTGACTTGTGACCCCCTTACAAGCCCTTGTACGTGTCACAGTCTAGCAGACTGTTTCTGGATCACTAGTAAATTGCGAATACCCTTTTCTCCTAAGACTCCCTGTTCATTGAAGACTCTGTGAACTCCATGGCATTGCGGCCGGCAGGCACAACCTCGGAGGTTTTTCTCTTCCATTCCTATCTCCTCCCCCTTGTGATACGGTGTACGAACTGTGGAATCTTCATTCATGTCAGACATGCCGCTCGATCAACTGGTCCAGGGCCACCATTGGGACCCCCTCGCCATTCTTGGCGCCCATCCGATGACCCAGGGCAATTCCCCTACTGTTGCCATTCGCTGTTTTCTGCCGGAAGCCAAAACTGTGGCGCTACTTCTGAGTGAGCGGGATCGACTGTCCGTTCCTATGACGCGCCTGCATGAAGCAGGGCTGTTCGAAGCAATTGTCCCAGGACCACTCGGAGCCAGCCCCTATCGGCTCCGCATCACAAACTACGAAGGACAAGTCTCGGAACGGTACGATCCCTATGGATTCTCACCCCTCCTGACTGATTTTGAATTGCATCTCTTCGCCGAGGGCACCTTCTTCAAAGCCTATGACACAATGGGAGCCCATCTCCGAACGGTTCAGGGTATCGCCGGAGTCCATTTTGTCGTCTGGGCGCCGAATGCCGCACGTGTCAGCGTCGTGGGCGACTTCAATCGATGGGACGGACGCCGCCACCCCATGACGAGCCGCGGAGCAACCGGCCTCTGGGAACTCTTTATTCCTGAACTCATCGACAACACGCTCTACAAATATGAAATTCTCTCGCGCCACCATGCCGCGCCGCTTCTGAAAGCCGATCCCTATGCGGTTGCCTCGGAGCTACGCCCCAGGACCGCCTCGATCGTCCGATCACTCTCTCAGTACCAATGGAATGACCAGTCCTGGATGGTGGCTCGAGCACAACAGGATCCGCTCGCTCGCCCCCTCGCAATCTACGAGGTCCATCTCGGTTCCTGGATGCGCATTCCTGAAGAGGGCAATCGCTGGCTCAGCTATTCGGAGCTTGCCAGTAAGCTCATCCCATACGTGAGGTATATGGGCTATACCCATGTAGAGCTTCTTCCTATTACGGAACACCCGTTCGATGGATCTTGGGGGTATCAGACCACCGGCTATTTTGCTGCTACCAGCCGGCATGGATCTCCCGACGACTTCATGTCCTTTGTCGATATAGCTCATCAGGCTGGAATCGGTGTGTTGATGGACTGGACCCCCGCACACTTTCCAGACGATCCGCACGGGCTGGCCCAATTTGACGGCACGCACCTCTACGACCATGCAGACCCACGGCTCGGGTACCATCCGGACTGGCATAGCCGCATTTTCAACTACGATCGCGTCGAGGTTCGGAACTTCCTGCTGAACAGCGCGCTCTTTTGGCTGGATCGATACCACATCGACGGCTTGCGTGTGGATGCCGTTGCCTCGATGCTCTATCTGGATTATGGACGAAAGGAGGGAGAGTGGATTCCCAATCGGTTCGGCGGACACGAAAACATCGGCGCCGTCACCTTGCTGAAGGACTTGAATGTCCTGGTCCACCGTGATTTCCCAGGCGCCATGACCATCGCCGAAGAGTCCACGTCCTGGGCAGGAGTCTCACGTCCCACCTATGCGGGGGGACTGGGCTTTACGTTCAAGTGGAATATGGGCTGGATGCACGACATGCTGGGATACTTCGGCCACGATCCCGTGCACCGTCCGTTTCATCAGAATCAGATTACGTTCGGGCTCCTCTATGCGTTCAATGAAAACTTCGTCCTGGTCCTGTCGCACGATGAAGTGGTGCATGGGAAACGGTCGCTGCTCGATAAAATGCCCGGCGACGAGTGGCAACGGTTTGCCAATCTGCGCGCCCTCTATAGCTTCATGTACGGACATCCGGGCAAGAAAATGCTGTTCATGGGAGGAGAGTTCGGACAGTGGTGCGAGTGGAACCACGACCAGAGCCTGGAATGGCATCTCTGCGATTTCGATCGGCATGCGGGGCTGCAGCGCCTCGTGCGGGACCTCAACTTCCTCTACCGCCAAGAACCGGCGCTGCACGAGATCGATCACGACTGGCCCGGGTTTCAGTGGATCGACTTTTGCGATGCGATCCATTCCGTCATCGTCTTCCTCCGAAAAGCCAAGGACCAAGGGGGTCAGATTGTCTGTGTCTGCAACTTCACCCCTGTTCCCCGCTACAACTATCGAATCGGCGTCCCGCTCGCAGGCTTTTACTGCGAACTGTTGAACAGCGATTCCACGGTCTACGGAGGAAGCAACATGGGAAACTTCGGAGGACTTCCCACGAACCCTGTCCCCTCCCACGGCATGCCCCATTCGCTTGCGCTCACACTTCCACCTCTCTCGGTGTTGTTCTTCAAGCGAACCTGAATGAACGTTGTTCGGTTTGTCCGGTCTGTTTTGTTGTTTGGTTGAACGAACTACACCAGATAAACCAAATGAACCAAACAAACCGGGTTTGAACCGAGGAGGGAACTACCAAAACCGGAAGGGACCGCAATCGAGATGGATGAACTTCGCGCGCGGATAGACCCCCACACCACCGTACTGCAGCTTCAATGCAGCATGGCGCATCTCGCGAATCGTGACGCCGGGAATATAGAAATCGAGCGCCTGTCCCTGGACATGTAGGCTGTGCTGCGCGACTCGCCGGCTCCGCTTCACAAGCTGCGCATTATACTCGGGCGCCCGATAGCCGGAAATTACGTGGATCTCTCCCCCGCTATCGACCGCTTTCTGTACGAGATTCACATGTTCCAGCATGCGCACATCGATGGCGGCAACCTCTCCTGTGTGATGGCAGCGCATAATATGGTTCACTTCGTCCAACGCCGTCAGGTCGTAACGACCTTCGCTATCGCGATACTGGACTTGCAGCCGTTCATTCGTGTGCACGTTGAAAAAGGTGAGTTCGCCGTCGGGGAGTCCGCGCGCATGCGCGACCGATGGCAACAACAGCCTGCTCCCGAGCAGCAGAAGCCCGGCAACGGATGTTTTCAGAAGAGATCGGCGAGTCCAAGACCAGGAATCTGGATGCTGCAAAGAACCGCTCCACCAAAAAGTGCACTGCGGTCTATCGGAACGACGGGCACTTGTATCAAAAGCAGTCACGGCCCGTCAAGCCACAAATCTTGGACCGGCACCCGACGCAGTGCCATGTTCTTTCGCCCTTACGAGATACGCGTCACGCTTCACGAGGAACTGCTGAAAGGATCCGCTGCTTGACGACATGACCAGGATAGGTCATATCACCCTGGCCGTCCCGGCCCGGAACAACATCCTATGATGGAGGACTCCATGTACACAGAGTCGATTCGCTCCGGTCACACCCTCCTGCAGCAGTTGATCCTCGCCTCATTCCTGCTGCTCCCCTGGCCTGTCCTGGCGGAGGAAGGAACCGTACTTCCCCTCTCCAAGATTTCGCTCTATTCCAGCGGGATGGGATACTTTCAACATGACGGCACCGTGAACAATCGCACCCAGCTCGACCTGCGCCTGCAAGCGAACCAGATCAACGACATCCTGAAAAGCCTGGTGGTACAGGACTTCGGCGGCGGCAGAGTCTCGACCGTCACCTACGGCTCGCGCGATCCCCTTACTAAAACACTCGGCAGTTTCGGGATTAACTTGAACGGCCATCCGACGCTGGGGCAGATTCTGACTCAAGTGCGGGGCGAGCCGGTCGAAGTCGCTACGCCCAATCCCATCGTCGGCACCCTGCTGGGCGTGGAGAAAAAAACGGAGTCCATCGGCGAGGGTCCGCAGCACCGTATCGTGGAGCAGGAGTACGTCACGCTCCTGACAGAAGACGGGTTCCGCTCACTCTCGCTGGCAACCGTCCAACGCATCAAACTCACAAATGCCACCTTGAATGCCGAACTCCAGCAGGCACTGGCAGCCCTCGCCACGAACCACGATTCCCAGAAGAAGACGGTCTCGATCGCATTCGACGGAACAGGAAACCGTCAGGCCCGAGTTTCCTACCTGACGGAAACCCCGGTTTGGAAAACCACCTATCGACTCGTCTTGGACGAGGGCAAGGCCCCCTATCTGCAAGGCTGGGCCATTGTGGAAAATCAGACCCCTCAGGACTGGCGCAATGTCACACTCTCGCTTGTCTCGGGACGACCCATTTCCTTCGCGATGGATCTGTATCAACCGCTCTACAATCCGCGTCCAGTTGTCCAGACCGAGCTCTATGCCAACCTCAGACCCCAGACCTATGGCGATGCGATGGACGAACTCACGCCGATGGCGGCAGCCCCTGCAGCCCGCAACGAACCGAAGAAAGAGCGTTTCCTCGGCAAGATGACACAAGCTGCTGCCGGTGGCCGAGCCACTGCCCTGGGAGAATCCGACGTCACTGCCGAGAGGATGCGAGTGAATAGCCTGGAAGATGGCGGCGTTTCCATGGCCATGGCCGAAGACAAGGGCGAGTTGTTTGAATATCGTATCGACCAGCCTGTTACCCTGGCCAAACACCAGAGCGCGCTGTTGCCCATCATCGGCCAAACGCTCCAGGGACAGAAGGTCTCAGTCTACAATCAAAGCGTCAACGCGAAACATCCATTGAACGGGTATCGGCTCAAGAACACCTCGTCACTCCATCTCATGCAGGGGCCAATCACCCTGTTCGATAGCGGCGCCTATGCGGGCGATGCGCGCATCGAGGATCTTCCTCCCGGACAAGACCGGCTCATCAGCTATGCCCTCGACCTCAAGACCGAAATAGAGCCGACCCTCCAAGGCGGCACACAAGAACTCGCAACCGTTTCGATCAAGAAGGGCACGATGCTCATCTCGCGCCGTTTAATCGAAGACCGGACCTATCTCGTCAAGAACCGCGATACGAAGGCCAAGACCGTCCTGATCGAACAGGCCTACCGGGCGGACTGGAAACTAGCCGAACCCAAAGAACCGACGGAACGGACCAGGGACATGTACCGGTTCAGCGTGGCAGTCGATCCAGGGAAAAGCGCGACGATCCGAGTAAAAGAAACGCTGCCCATTCAGGAATCGATCCTCTTGATGGAGAGCGGTATGGACCAGATCATCTATTACCAGCAAGCGAAGGAAGTCAGCCAGAAAGTGAAGGAGGCCCTGCAGCGCGTGGCGCAGTTACGCAGCAAGCTGGACGACACCCGCGCCCAGCGGACGCGCCTGGACCAGCGGACCGCTGAGATCACGGCAGAGCATGGCCGCATCCGCGAAAACATGCAGCGACTCCAGCAGAACTCCGAGCTGTATAATCGCTATGTCAAGAAGTTGGACCAGCAAGAAACCGAGCTGGAGAAACTACGCAAAGAAATCGAAAGCCTCAAGAACATGGAAGAGGAACATCGGCGGGAGTTGCAGCACTACGTAATGAGTCTGGACGTGGCGTGATTCGCTGAGCAGGCTGAGGAAAATTTCTTCGGATGGGCCAGTGCTTTACCGATTCGTACGTCTGAGATAAAAGGAGGACCTCTTGCAGGATGCTCAAAAAGATCGTCCAGCAAGGCCGCAGCGAGTGAAGGACCGAGGCGTACCCGGAGGGTACGTTGAGGGTCTGAACGATGCGAGAACGCCGCTGGAGGACTTTTTCAGCATCCTGCTAGGCAAAAAACTGCCGGACCTGCTCGACCGGCGCGCAGCCGACGAGCAGCTCACCTTCCGGCGAAACCATGAGGGGAACCCCGGCCTGGCCCGTTCTGTGCCAGGCCTTTTCCCAATCGTGAGCCACCTGGCGACTCTCGTCATCGATCTGCCCCGCAGTCTCCGTTTGGCCGCCCGCCTGCTCAACCAATTGTCTCAGCACTCCCGGATCGGAAATGTCTTTACCTTGGCACCAAAAGGCCCGATAGGTCTCGCGCACAAACGCCATCCCCTGTGAACGATCGCGCTGGAGGAGTGCCACCGCCTGTTCAATCGCCGGTTTCGTATTGGGCTTACCGGGAGGAAGCGCAATGGGCAGACCAGGCGCCAACCGCTGCACAACCGCCACTTCGTGACGCAGCTCAGCGCCCAACGAACCCTGCCAGGGTTTCATCGGACGAGGCAGATGCGACGCATGCTGCACACCGCGCCATTGACAGCGGGCGATCAAATCCATCTCGTGCAACCGCTCGTGCATCGCATAACAGAACGGACAATTGAAATCGCTGTACAGAAGGGTTCGTGCCTCGATCATGCTCTATCCTCTCCCGATCAATCCTGCCGAATCGTGGTGACCATCCATGGAAATGGCTCCGCCGCGCACGAACGATAGCGACTATCGGGAAAGGCTGTCAAGGGTCCTGGTTTAGCGATGGCGGAAGTCTGGTTGTGCGAGAAGACGCTCCAGCGTTTCGCGAAGGATCGGGAGGGTTATGGGTTTTGTCACGACGTCATCCATTCCGGACTGTCTGCACTTCTCTGCATCCTCCGACGAGGCATGCCCGGTAAGGGCGATGATGGGCAAATGCCTGGTCGTGGCCTGTTCCTGTCGCCTGATCTCTCCTGTCGCTTCATAGCCGTTCATCTCCGGCATTTCGCAATCCATCAGCACAGCATCGTAGGTCGCGTGAGTAATGGACTCCACCGCCTCTCGTCCATTCCTCGCGATCTCAACCTGGCAGCCAAGCTTCTGCAGAAATTTGCACGCCACCACCTGATTGATCTCATTGTCGTCGGCGACAAGAATCCGGAGCGGTGCGGTGCGGTCCGCAATCGATGCCACTGACGCCTTGCCGACATGAACAGACGTCTCTCGTTGAATCGCAGGCAAGAGGCTTGTGGTATAGGAAAAGGTACTGCCCTCGCCCGGCTTACTCTCCACCATCATCGCTCCACCCATGAGCTCGACCAATTGGCAACAGATCATCAACCCGAGCCCGGTCCCTCCAAATCGCCTGGCCGTCGAGGCTTCTGCCTGAGAATAGGCCCCGAATAATCGCGCCTGTTGCTCTGCGGTGATGCCGATGCCCGTATCCTTGACCGTCCAGTAGAGCACAATGGCGTCGGAGTTCTTCTGATTGCAGGGCACGGTCTTCACAGAAACATAGACCCCGCCCCGCTCGGTGAACTTAATGGCGTTACCCACCAGATTGAACAGAATTTGCCGCAGACGGATCGGATCGCCGCGTAACTCAGCTGGGATGTCCGGTGCCAGCCGCACCTGAACGGTCAACGCCTTCTTCTTCGCCAATTCCGACGTCAACGTGATTACATCCTCGATGAGAGGGCGGATCTCGACGTCGGCGACTTCCAACGTCATCTTCCCTGCTTCGATCTTCGAGAAGTCGAGAATATCGTTGACGAGCACTAGGAGCGACTCTGCCGACCGATGCATGGTTTCCAGCAACTGCCGTTGCTGGTCGGTGAGGGACGTATCTTGAAGGAGTTGAGTGCACCCCAGCACGCCGTTCATCGGCGTGCGCAATTCGTGGCTCATCGTGGCCAGAAAGATCGCTTTCGCGCGCGCTGATTCCTCTGCCGCTTCTTTCGCACGGCGCAATGCCACATCTGCAGTAATGTCCGCTCCATAGACTCGCACCTGCTTCGAACTCCCTAATGGAAAGAAAGACCAAGCCAGCACAAGGCCTTCGACCTGATGCTCCAGTCGAACAGTAGGTTGCTGCGATTCAAGACAGTCTTTCAGCAGATCCGGCAAATTCGGCGGGAATAGGGCTTCGACCCGTCCTTGAATGGACACGCCGTAATTGAGGAGTTCCACCATGGCCGTATTGGCAAAGAGCATGCAGCCCTCTTCGTCGAACTCGACAATGGGATTCGGGGCATCCTCTGCAAGCCGGGCCACTCGTTGAACGTCTCGCTCCGCTTCCCGTTCCACCGTCAGGTCGCGGCAGACAACAATGACTCCAACACATTCCAAACCTTGATACCTGGGCCAGAACGTCGCAGCGATCTCAATCCCGGCGCCATTGGCTCGGATCCACTGATGGGGCGAGACCATGGTCACCTCACCGGTGCGCACGGTGTGATTCAATGGACAGCCGCGAGGGCTTCCCTCCCCGGAGGTAATGCACCCCACCAACTCGTGAAAGACGGTGCCGATGACATTCTGATGCCGGCCGACAAGCTGCTGCGCCACAGGGTTCAGAGACAGGATCAGGCCGGCCCGATCCGTCACAAACATCGCTTCTCCCGACGACTCGAAAATGAGGGACATATCCTCACGACTGGGCAACCAGGACAGGCTTCCTTTGGGGGAAGAATCAGGGGTGGGGCTGAGAGCCGGGCTCATGCGGCCGCCTGTCTGAGAATAGCCTCGACATCGAGACCTTCTCGACCAGCATTCCGTACATCACGAATCGTCCTTCCTCCCTCCGGTTCATGGATCAAATCCAAGGAAACCGGTGGAAGACAGGTATTGCCGGATTGGTCTTTACAGATATACAGAAGGGGCAGGTGGGATTTCCCCGGTGTGATTGCGCCGATGACGGCCAGCTCTCCCGAACTCAACCCGACCACACTGTACAGAGGATAGACGCCGATCGCCCGAATCATGCACGACACCACCTGCAAGAGATCTTCATCGGCCCGATACCGTTGGTAGAGCTGCGTCAGCGCCTGATGCGATGACATCGGAGTGAGGCCTGCCTGTCCGGTGACCAGTTCATCGTACTGGTCGATGATTCCAACCAACCTGAGAGATTCATGGTGGACCGCAGATGAGACTCCTGTCTCTCCGATCTGCGCGGTGAGATGATGATGGCCCTTCACAATGGCGAGGATCTCTTGGTCGGACGATCCACTCTTTTCGAGGATCGTACTCCCCTGAGTCGTGTGGCTGTCGTAGAGAGCCTGCTGAGCCGGCGACATCTTGGCCGGTCGCTTCACAATGTTCTGAGGTAAACGCGTGAGCCCGATGTCGTGCAGCAACCCTGCGATCCCCAGCCGCTGCAACCGTTCACGAGAATAGTCCAATGCCTGCCCAAGCATCACGGATAGGGTGCAGACGGTCAGACCATGTTCGTGCATTGTTGGGTCGGACTGTCGTAGTCCTATCGCGGCATAACAGGCGGCCTGTCGATCGAGAACATCACCGATAATCTCGTCGATAACCTGGCACACGGCATCGTACTGCACAAGCCCGGTGATGCGGGTCTGTTCAAACAGGCCATTCAGACGATGGACCCATTCGGCACGACGCTGCGTGGCCCTTGACAGATTCTCAGCCAGCACTGCCGCAGGAAGCCGCGAAGATGAACCGGCCAAAGAAGCCTCGGGGGTCGGGGCGGCGGAGTTTTTGACAAGCACTGTCTCACACACCATTGCGCGTGAGGGCTCATGGTCGGCAACATCCAGCCCTTGCTCAGTATCGATCGTCACTTCAGCAATCCCGGCATGCCGAAGCGCGTCGATTTCCGATTGATCCTTGATTTTGAACTTATGGCGAAGAAACGGCGTCTGCAACCATGATCGGTCTACGCCGATCAGGTACATCCCGACTTTCAGACGCGCAAGAGGAATGGTCCGCTTTGCCACAGGTCAGATCCAATGAATTCTAGATGCATTCAGCTCTACCGTATCGGCAGACCTAGCTGACCTCTTTAGTACAGTCCCTAGGAGCCTAGGCCCAAGTTGCCCGGTCAACCGTCCGATAAGAATGTCGATAGGGATAACCAGGGCTCGTCGACGACGACTCAGAATCGAAGCCTGGATAGAAACCTCCTGGAGCTGCCTGATGATCGGCGCCATGCCGCGTAGCATTCTGCTCGACCAGTATGGTATGTCGAGTCCATGGCTGGCCTATCTGTGCTGCTGCTCACCCCTCCCCTCACGCAGCTGAATACCCCCTATCCATCCACTGCGTTTCTCACGGGATTCCTCCGTTCACAGGGAATCGCCTGTCACCAGGCAGATCTTGGGATCGAAATGGTGCTGCACCTGTTTAGTCGTGCGGGGCTTCAACAGGTCTTCGATTCGATTCGTGCGCAGGGAGAGAAGTTGCCTGAGGAAGCCATGCAGATGCTCGCCATGGAGCAATCGTATCTGGGAAAGATCGCTCCCGTCGTGGAATTTCTGCAGGGACGCAATCCTGCCCTGGCAGTACACCTGGCTCGAGCCGGTGTCTTACCACAGGGACCCAGATTCCGCAGGAGACCGGCATTCGCTCGCAGGGTGCCGTTGGAAGACCGGGCGAAACAATATGCGACCTGGTTTCTCGAAGATCTGGCGGATCTGGTACAGGCGACCCTATCACCCTATTTTGCCCTCAGCCGATATGCAGAACATATCGCGCGTTCCGCTTCTTCCTTCACCGCCATGGAAACAGCCTTGGCGGAACCACCGAACCTGACCGATCGATGTATGCTGGACGCCCTATGGGCTCACCTCGATCGCCTGGACCCATCGCTCGTCGGCCTATCGGTTCCGTTTCCCGGCAATCTCTATGGAGGCTTTCGAATCGCCCAGGCCATCAAGCAACGACGTCCCGACATTCTCGTCGCCCTTGGCGGAGGCTATGCCAATACGGAGCTGCGCCGCGTCAGCGATCTCCGCGTGTTCGACTATGTGGATTTCATTACCTTGGATGACGGCGAACGTCCGCTGCTCTCGCTCGTGGAGCATCTCGCTGGAACCAGACCGCGCAGGGCTCTCTGCCGCACTTTTTACCGAGACGCAGATCGTGTCGTCTACGCAAACGATCCCACCGCGAAAGACTTCACGATGGGCGACGTCGGTTGCCCGACCTACGATGGACTCACGCTCGATCGCTACCTGACGATCCTCGACAGCACCAACCGCATGCATCGCCTCTGGTCGGAGGGTCATTGGAATAAACTCACCGTCGCCCACGGCTGTTATTGGAAACAATGCACCT
Organism: Nitrospira sp. CG24E; assembly: GCA_002869895.2. Classification (GTDB taxonomy): domain Bacteria; phylum Nitrospirota; class Nitrospiria; order Nitrospirales; family Nitrospiraceae; genus Palsa-1315. The sequence goes on from NEWP02000002.1 coordinate 48,601, forward strand.
TTTGCGACGTCGGGCTCAACTACATCAGCCGCTATGAGATGACACCGACCGATCGATTGATCGGACAGATCGAACAGCTGGTTGCAGAAACGGGAAGCCGGGGGTTTCATTTTGTCGATGAAGCAGCGCCTCCCGCTGCCCTGAAAGCGCTCGCCTTGGCTCTGCTGGAAAGAGGCCTCACGATTTCATGGTGGGGCAACATCAGATTCGAGGAAGCCTTCACCCCGGACCTCTGCCGTCTCCTGGCTGCTTCCGGCTGTATTGCCGTGACGGCAGGACTTGAAGCTGCTTCGGACCGACTGTTGGAGAAAATCAAAAAGGGGATTACCGTCGATCAGACTGCGCTCGTCGCTGCAGCCTTTAAGGAAGCAGGCATCCTGATCCATGCCTATTTGATGTATGGCTGTCCATCCGAAACGGTTCAAGAAACAGTCGATTCGTTGGAGCGAGTCCGTCAGTTGATCGAGGCCGGTCTGATCCAATCCGCCTTTTGGCATCGGTTCACTGCTACGGCCCACAGCCCCATCGGCCGCAATCCGGTCGCGAATGGCATCCGTATCGTAGGTCCGGAGTTCCATGGGTTTGCGGAGAATGACTTGCTGCATCAAGACCCCCGGAGCAAAACCCCGGAATGGCTCGGCGAGGGGTTACGACGATCCATGCTGAACTATCTCGAAGGCCGCGGCCTTCAGCTGGACGTGCGGGAGTGGTTCGATCGCGAGGTCCCACTGCCTCAGGTTCTCCCCACATGGATAAACTGTCTCCTCAAAAACAGAATTGTGAAAGATGACCCACTGGCAGAACGACGATTTGTCTGGTTCGGAGGACAACCAGTCTGTGAACCGGCCGGGAGGGAAACACGACTCATCCTGCCGGGACGTACCACTGATCAAGCCGTGACACTACCTACTCCAGAGGCTCAGTGGCTTGATGGTCTGATCCGACAATCCACACCACAGAACAACCCATCAAATCCCTACCCACTGCTCCGAGAAACGACAACTACATTTCCAGGAACCGCGCAGGAATTCGAAATTTTCCTCAAGACTACTTCTTGGAAAAAGATTCGCAACGCCGGCCTGCTGCTTGTGTAGGTAGTCTGGCGAGACAGGCTGTATACCTACTCCGGCAATCCCATAACCAAATTACCATTCCTCGCAGAACCAGAACCACACAAGACGCTTGCCTCCAATCCTGCACAGTCTTATTGACAGCAAAGGAGGCATAGCCGCGTCCTTATGGTTTGAATGGAAATTGCTGGCTGCCGATGATCCGTCTGTAGAGGGCCGGGATGATCAGCAACGTTAATAGCGTCGAGGTGAATAGGCCCCCGATGACGACAGTGGCGAGGGGCCGCTGGACCTCGGCGCCCATGCTGGTGGCCACTGCCATGGGCAAAAACCCAAGACTGGCAACGAGTGCTGTCATCAGCACTGGCCTCAGTCTGTCCATCGCTCCTTGCATGATGGCCTGATCAATTGGGAGCCCTTCTGCTTCAAGTAACCGGATATGGCTGATGAGCACGACACCATTGAGTACCGCAATGCCAAACAGGGCAATGAATCCAATGACCGCTGACATACTGAGCGGCAAGCCGCGAAGCCAGAGGGCGACGATGCCACCAGATAGGGCCAGGGGGACATTAAGAAAAATCAGCATCGCTGGACGCATGGCCCCAAAGATGACCGACAGCACACCCAGAATCAGGAGGAGAGTGATGGGCACGACCAGAGTTAACCGACTGGTGGCTTCTTGAAGATGCTGGAACTGTCCGCCCCATGTCAATTCGTACCCGGTCGGAAGGGACACCTCACGTGCCACGGTTCGCTGCGCCTCTGTCACGAAGCTTCCCAAGTCCCTTCCTCGAATGTTGTTTTCCACTACGATACGTCGCTGCACATGCTCCCTGCTGATCTGCGCCGGTCCCGTATCCACCCGGATAGCCGCGACGCGGGAAAGGGGAACGAGTTCACCGTGAGCAGTTGGAATGAGTAAACTGCCTAGTGTGCCAGGATCAGCTGATGCGCTGTCGACTATACGGACGACGAGGTCAAATCGTCGTGGGCCTTGAAACACCGTGCCGACGACACGTCCCACCCTTGTGGTTTCAACGAGGTTGAGCACGTTGTCTGCCGTGAGCCCATACCGGGCGATCTGCTCCCGGTCCACAATCACCCGTAGTAGTGGAAGGCCCGCTACCTGCTCAACTCTGACGTCTGCAGCGCCTCGCACGGTTTCCAAGACACGCGCCACGGCCTCAGCCTGCTGCTTGAGGACATCTAAGTCAGGCCCAAAAATTTTGACGGCAAGATCAGAGCGTGTCCCTGCGATCAATTCATTGAAACGCATCTCGATCGGTTGGGTAAAACCGAGGCCGACTCCTGGTACAGCATCGAGAATGGCGGACTTCATTTTGGCGATCAGGTCCTCCCGCGTGCCGGCCGTCGTCCATTCATGCTTTGGCTTGAGAATGACGAACACATCGGACATCTCCACCCCCATCACATCGGTCGCCACCTCGGGACTCCCGGTCCTGCTCACCACCTGCACGACTTCTGGAAATCGGCGCAGCACCCGTTCAACATCTGAGGCATTCTTGACCGACTCACTCAAAGACACGCTGGGCAATCGCCAGAGTTGAATGGCCATGTCTCCTTCGTCGAGACGAGGCACAAACTCTATGCCGAGCCACCCGGTGATTCCTAGGCTCACGACAAACAGCCCTACCGCAGGCGTCACTACCCAAGCTGGGCGCGCCATCGCACATCTAAGACAAGGTTCATAGGCACCACGCAGCATGCCGATGACACGTGTGGTCTCATGCCCTGATCTGGCCCGCACAAACCAATAGGCGAACAGCGGGGTGACCGTCACCGCGAGGAAGAGCGATCCGGCCAGGGCCAGGATGACAGTCAGGGCCATCGGACGGAACATCTTCCCCTCGATCCCGGTCAGCGCCAGAATGGGCACGTACACGAGAATAATGATGCTGACGGCAAGGGTCATGGGGCGAAGCACCTCGCGGCCAGCCGCATGAATCTCACTCAGCCGCGCTTCCTGGCTCATGACACCTTTCTTCGCCAGTCGTCGGAGGATGTTGTCGATCATTACCACCGAGCCGTCCACAAGTAAGCCGAAATCGATGGCGCCGAGGCTCATGAGGTTGCCGGAAAGCCCGGCCTGCATCATCCCGCTGAAGGCCATCAGCATCGATAGCGGAATAGCCAACGCCACGATCACGCCTGCGCGGAGATCTCCGAGAAAAAGAAACAGCACGGCAATGACAAGGAATCCCCCCTCAAGCAGATTGTTCCGCACGGTCTGCATGACCTTCGAAACGAAGAGCGTCCGGTCGTAGTAGGGCTCGATTGTCACACCAGCGGGGAGAGTCGCTTCAATCTCTCTCACGCGGATCTTGACTCGCTCGACCACCAGCTGCGCATTCTCACCCGCCAACATCTGGACCATGCCGATTACGGTTTCGCCCTCGCCCATCGCGGTGGCCGCGCCAATACGAAGTGCCGACGCCTCCTTCACCTCCGCAAGGTCTGCAATATAGATCGGTACCCCTCCGGGGCCGTGCGCCACCACAATCTTCTCCAGATCAGCCACCTGCGTCGCCAAGGCTTCACCACGAATGAGCAATTGTTCGCGTTGATGCTCAATATAGCCGCCGCCTGCGATGGCATTGTTGCGTTCCAGCGCGTCAAACACCTGCCGAAGCGAGAGTTTATAGGATAGGAGCTTCGCGGGATCCAGCACGACTTGGAACTGTTGCGGTTCCCCGCCCCAAATATTGACTTCCACCACACCCGGCACCGCCCGTAGCCGCATCCCGATATCCCATTCGAGGAGTGTCCGGAGTGCCATGGGGCTGAAGCCCTTTCCTGTCACAGTGAATTGATAGACTTCGCCCAATCCAGTCGTCAGCGGTCCCATGATCGGACGGCCATACTCAACTGGAATACGTTCTATCGCACGCGCTAATCGTTCGCTGACTAACTGCCTAGCACGATAGATGTCTGTCTGATCTTCGAAGATCGCCGTGACCGCCGAGAGTCCATAGCGCGACACGGAACGGAGTTCGCGTAGCGCTGGTAATCCGTTCAGCGAGGCTTCAATCGGAAACGTGATGAACTGTTCCACTTCGACTGGGCCGAGCGCTGGGGAACGAGTCAGGATTTGAACCTGGACAGGCGTCAGATCAGGCATGGCATCGATGGTGAGGCGGGTAAAGGACCACAGCCCGATGACGATCACGAACATGACCGCCACCAGAGTGAAGAAACGATAGCGCAATGAGAGGGTGAACAGCCTGTCCATCTTACCCTCCCTCTCCGGACCCGATATGTTCTTTCAACAACACGTTCTTCAGATCAAAGACACCGTCCACTACCACCTGCTCGCCCGCTGTCAGTCCTTTCTGTACTTCAACCCATACCCCGCCTTCACGGCCGGTCTTGATCGGAACGAATGCATACCCGGCCTCCCGTTGCACGAAGACGCCAGGCACATTGTTCACCATGGTCAGAGCTGAGACGGGAACCGCTAAGGTCGGTGGACTCTCGATGGTCAGCTGAACGTTGACATATTCTCGTGGCTTCAGAGTGTGTTGCTGGTTGACAACCTCGAACCGAACTCGAATCGTACGCGTAGCCTCGTCCGCGACCAGCGCAAGATACGTGAGCGGAGCCGTGACCGGCTCACCGCCCTTTGGCAGGATCGTCCCCACGTCACCCTCTTTGAACTTTCTGGCCTGTTCGATCGGCAAATTCGCAAAGACCCAGACCCGGCTCGTGTCGACGATCTCGAACAGCTCATTGCCCGGTGCCACACCCTGTCCTATCACAACATTTTGCGCGACTACCGTCCCCGCGATCGGCGATGTGAGGGTATAGCGATGCCCCTCTTGGTGGCTTCCATGCTCTAATTGACGCAATTCACCAGTTGTCATGCCCATATTCAGGAGCTTCTCACGAACATGCTGATGACGGGCCTGCGCTTCAATGAAACGACCCCGGTCTTCGACCAGTCGGCGCTCTGCCACGACCTTATCGGCTACGAGTTTCTCCGTCCGTCGGTACACGTTCTCGGCCACATCGAGCTGCGCTTTGCTCACGAGGTACTCTTCAATCAGTTGATCAAGCTGCAAGCTGCCGATGGCGGCAAGCGGCTGACCTGGCTTGACTCGATCCCCGAGCTGAACGTGAACTTTTTCTACTTGCCCTTCAATTCGGGACATAATCTTGGCAACCTGATTGAGATCGAGTGCGACTTCGCCAGGGGCCGTTACGATATCTGGAACCAGGTGTGCGGTGACCGGATCGATCCGTACTCGATCTCGCACGGCCGCCGGAACTTGAATGGCCATAGTGCGTTGAGCGCCTGACTGAGGATTCGCTTTCGGGGGCGGAGTCGGCTGTTCACTCCCGCGGTCTCCACAGGCCGTAATAAACAGGAACAGCGCGAACACACACGATCCAGCCTGTGCTGTCCATTTAGTTTTCATGGTCAGCTCCTTCTCATTCGTCAGATCCCACCAGCAGCACATTCACACGACAAGAGGACGCTCGAAAGGCCTGCGTCGCCTACACACCAGGACACGTGGCATGGGTCGAAAAGGTCCAGGAGACTAGCGGCCCTCTCCTGGAAACTGATGCACGAGACCGATGTCAGGAAGCGAAAATGGATCAGACAGATTGGAAGGGGGGCGCACGCAGAGGGAGTGCAGTGGAGAGAAACAGAATGGCGTGTGAGGTGCCGGGTTGAAACGAAGCCACGGTAAGGGCTTGTTGATCTGCGGGGTACTCGACAGCCAGCAATCCAAAGATCGTAACCCCTGGCTTCGGAATAGGACGATCAATCGGAACAGTCAGCAGTGAGAATTCAATCTCAGGGTGATTGAGCGCATGACTGGACTGCGCGCGAGCTTGAAGGTGCTGATGTGCTGAGTCAGGACAGGTTGAATCATGGAGATCCTGCTGGTACTCACAATCCAGATCTGGAGAGAATACCGTATGGATCGTGCCGCCGTGAACATGGCCCGTATCTCCATGACGATGATCGGCCTCGGGATGTATGTGGAAGAATGGGAGCATGAGCATCCAGAGAGACGCCCACACAAGGAGCAGCACCCGAAAGCACGATGACTTGATAGAAATCCGTAGCATAGTGGATTCACTCTAGCACAGTTCCCACGACCCATCAATCAACCGCTTGGAGCAAGAAACAAAGCCAAGCAGGATGCTCAAAAAGGCTGTCCAGCAAGGCCGCAGCGAGCGAAGAGGCGAGGCGTACGCTTCAGTACGTTGAGCCTCTGAACGAAGCGAGAACGAAGCTGGCAGACTTTTTCAGCATCCTGCTAGAAATACAAAGGGCGGAAGCGGCATTGAGCCCCTCCCGCCCTCCATATCAATCGCCTGGCTTATTACTTGTTCGGCTGGGGGGTATAGCGCAGGTAGGGCTTCACAATCTTAAAGCCCTTGGGAAACAAAGTCTTGGCTTCGTCGTTGTTCACCGCCGGTGTGATGATGCAATCCTCTCCATCCCTCCAATTGGCCGGTGTCGCAACCTTGAACTTTGCCGTCAACTGAAGTGAGTCGACTACTCTCAGTAATTCATCGAAGTTTCGCCCACATGAAGCTGGATAGGTCAATGTCAACTTCACCTTTTTATCCGGCCCAACGATGAATACTGAACGGACCGTCATGTTGTCTATGGCGTTCGGGTGGATCATGTCGTACATGGTCGCAACCTTCTTATCAGGATCAGCGATGATCGGATAATTCATCGTCGTCTGTTGCGTCTCATTGATGTCATTGATCCAGCCCTTGTGGGAATCCAAGGGATCGACACTGACGGCGATGACTTTGACCCCCCGCTTCTTGAACTCCGGCGTAATCTTCGCGACAGTTCCCAACTCGGTGGTACAGACCGGGGTATAATCCTTTGGATGCGAGAAAAGAATCCCCCATCCCCCGCCTAGCCACTCGTGGAAATTGATGGTTCCCTCTGTCGTCTCTGCCGTGAAATTCGGTGCTTCATCTCCCAATCGTACTGCCATGGTACCCTCCGTTCTATAGACGTCAGTGATAATAGCAATCTACGGTCCTGGATCAGCTACGATACTGCGCCTGACATGGAGACTTCAAGAGGGACGAGTATCTCAAGTCTATCGGAGCGAAAGATCGTCAGACCTGGAAGAACGTACCGCTCATGGTGCAGCCGCAACGGCCAATCTGCTTCGTATCTGCTCATGGTCCGACGCGTTCAAATCAACGTCCAACAGAAAGACACGTTCATCGGCGAGCTTCCCCTCACCAGTCAATTGCTCCCGAACCTGGTCGGCACGCTGACGGGCCAAGGCGCGAAGCGCCTCTTCATCCAAAGACATGGCAGCTACCAACACCTGCCTCATCTCTTCGATTGTCGGTGGTTTGGCAGGACTATCCGCTGGGGACGGCGCAACGGGCAGGGCCGATTTTTTCTGATGCGCCTCGTACAGTTCTCCTATCAGCCGCTGCTCGTCATCTGTCGGCAGCGCCTCTCCTTTTGCCGCAGGCTTTCCACGCTCGCGTTGCCACAGAACCTGGATGTCCGTCTGGAGTTTCAGACGATTAAGCGCCTGTCGATCACGGACTGGATCGGCAGTCCCTGCGATTTCGAGCCGGAGGCTCGGCCGCTCCTCCAGCCCCTTCGCCAAGGCTTCGAGCTTTTTGGCCTCCTCATCCGGCACCGTCGCACTCCCAGGAGGGAACGAGATGAACTGTAGATCCTCTTCGTTACCGCCACCGGGAATAAGCTTTCCCATCAGCGAAAACGGAGATGCCACGATTTTTGTGAATAAATTGAGCAGGGTCGAAAGGACCACCTTACCGTACTTGAAGTCGGGGTCCTTCAAGTCGCCGCGAATGGGCAGATCGATGTCGATACGTCCCTTACGATCCTTCAAGAGCGCCACAATCAGCGGAACAGGCAGCGAAGTCGCATCCGGGCTTTCGACCTTCTCCCCGAACGTCAGTTGATCGACGACCACTTTGTTTTCCGCCTCAAGTTGTTTTTGAGAGATCTTGTATTTCAAATCGAGCGAGAGCTTCCCCTTCGACAATCCATAGCCGACATACTTGCCGCTGTAGGGACCTTCTGCGGTCAAATCCATACCCCCAAGGGTAATCGTGAGATCCGTAAATGCATCCTCGCTTAACGGATTGATGGTCCCAGCAATCTTAAGCGGCGCCGCCTTACCCACTCGCCCGGCGAGATCGACATCCGCCCTGGCCAATTGCTTTGACGACAATCTTTTAATCGTACCGGTCAGATCAGATAGTCCGGTCTGGACAGGAGGTTGCACCGAGTTATCCCGGAACGTCACGGCTGCTTTTCCCAGCTTCAGCACACCGACCGTCACCGGAACCGGTGAGCTCTTGGCCTTCTGAGGCGCCACAGACCCCTCATCCGCTGCTGCCGATGGCGGAGGCGCAGCGGCAAGCTTGCCGAGATTCAATCCCCCGTCCGGCAGGACAACGAGATGCGCCGTGGGCTGCTGGAGCCCCACCTCTTGAATCGAGACTGTGGTGGGATCAAGGGTCATACGAATCCTGTTGAGCGACAAGGCTTGCAGTGAAGCTACCTCGTCACCCTGATCGCGGTCTGCTACGCTCAATCTCTCGACGCCCACGTTGCCTTCATAGGATAAAAGTGGGCCGTTCGGATGTTCCGTTGCAAGGTGCATCGTCCCATCCAAATTGATGGAACCGGACTGAACATCGATCTGCGCAAATTTCTCAAAGTACGGCTGAAACGGCCTGATCGCAATGTCCTTCAGCACCAGCGCGACATCCGCTTGAAACGGGTTGGGCAACACAGCCCCATTCACACGAATAGTCCCGGTTTCATTCAGCTGTAACCCCACTTCAAGCGGCAGGGCTTTTGTGATGGGAATCCGCAGATCGTGGGTTTTGACAGTCAAGGCCCGCACCTCGATATGGGCAGGAGTCTGCAAGGTGCGATCATCGAAATCGATTGAATGGTCCTGGAGCGTGATCTCCTTGAGCCACACAGCCCATGGCTTTTCATCGTTGGGTTTTGGAGAAGCGTTGCCGGAAGCAGACGGTGGCTGGACGGAGTCGGCTGGAATAAACATCTGCTGATAGTTCACAGTGCCCTCGGGATTCAACCAGGCAGTGAATGACGCGCGCTCAACCGCAATGCTCCGAACCGTGACCTCGCGCGTCGCGAGGTCCACGTCCACACCCTCGACCTTCAGCGCCGGAATCGTAATGACCGGGTCGAGACTCCCATCTTCCCTGAGTGCGAGATTTTCGACATGGACATTCCCCTGTGAAATTTGAAACTTGACGGGAGTAGCGCTGGCATCGAATGAGTACTTGGCATCGGCCGCAACTGTGCCGTCGGTCACATCGAAGCGGAATCGATCATGGAGGTATTGCCACAGGCCTGGCAGCTTCACGCCGGAGAGGGACACCGTACCGGAAGATTGAATCGGTTCGAGCGAGATGGTCCCGGTCCAGGAAAGAGTTTCGCCCTTGCCCAACTCCGCTGTGAAGGCATAGGTATTGTCGCCGCCTGGCTTGGTATGGAAATTCTTCAACACAATATGGATCGGAACGATCGCGAGCTCATAGGGCCTGGGTTTCGATTCATCGCGAAACTCGACAATCCCTTGCGTGATCTCGAACTCACCGATCTCGATCGCGGGCACCTCGGCCTTAGTCTTCTCGGCTTGCTGCGGCGCTACCGGTTGCGATCCGCCGTCAGGCGGCACAAGCTCCGCCAGGTTCATGCGCCCATCCTTGAAGACCCGCGCCGACACATAGGGGACCGTGATCCGGATGGTATCGAAGACATAGGCCCGGCGAATGAGAGAGCTTGCCTGAAAATTGATGTAGAACTCGTCGAACCCGAGCAAGGCGGACTGATCCGGTTCTCGAATTTCCAGGCCTGTCAACCGGAGCGAAAGGGCAAAGGGGTTCAGCTCAATCTCTTTGACGAGCACAGGACGCTTGAGCTTCTCGGCAACGGCAGGAATCGCGTAGGCTTTAATCAGGTAGGGAGCGAGAAAAAACCCAACGAGGGTGTAAAGAAGCACTGCGCCCGCTGCAAGGATCGCAAGACGGGACGGATGAAATAACCAGCGCATGGATAGGAAACCCTATGGTGCGCCCGGCTGGAATCGAACCAGCGACCCTCAGCTTAGAAGGCTGATGCTCTATCCGACTGAGCTACGGGCGCCTTCATTCTGGAGGTAAGGGGTGAGGGGTGAGGTGATATTCCAAGAAATTTGAACCTCCGACATCCTGCTCTCAAAGCCCCTTTAATGATATGACGATAGATAACATCACGCCGCACAATACAGCAGCAGGCCCAAGCCCATCAAGTGGTTTGTGGTCTTCCGTTGTTTCCCATGCTCCACTGTGGCACCCTCTAACCGTGACCAAAACCGTGACTTACACCGTTACAAGCAAGACCGTAAGCTCCCCCGTCAAGGAGACACTGCCAAAGGAGAATGTCTGGCTCATGGACTGCGCTCAATAGCTTCGTGTACTCGTCGCCTCATTTGTTGATGGGAGCAAGCGGGTGTCCTTCCTGCGACATACACTTCCAAAATTTAAATCTCTCCCTCTCTGTGCCGACAGTGCTCACGATGTTGCCGTCCACATGCGCCTCGAAATGGCCACCCGGCATCTCGCTGTCAACCGCCTTAACGCAGAGAGCACCCGCGCGTTCGAGTTCACGCCGTTGTGCGTCCGAGGGTGCTGGATCAGATGGTATGGTCTTGAAAGACTTTCTATCGAGTGGCGAAGAGTTGCGCGGCTCGGCAACGTTGACCATCAAAGAGCTTATTGCCAAGCAGATTGATGAAGCAATTGCGACAAGTTTCATATTCTGAATAGATGTGAGACCCTGCACCGGAAATCGTTGAAAGGGACGAATCGAAAAGGGCACAGGCACCTCGCAGGGTGGCTCATTCTCATTTGAGCTGTGACCCTGCTCGCACGGTCGGCCGTCTCAATTGGATAATGAGATAGGCCACGATGGCCAGATTCAGCAGCAGTACGCCGATTCGAAGCAGCGATACCTGCTCAACAACCTCGTAGATTTCGAATGGAAGCAAGAGGCCGGTCGATACCACCGTCAGATACGAAGCCCAGGTGAGTTCCAACCACAGGCCAACACCTTCGATCAACAAAATCCCCGCGTACCCCAGACTGACTAGCCCGGCCAGCAGGACACTGTTCGATTGCAGCGCATCCACCTTCAACACCAAAGTGTGAATGAAACGCGAGTCGGCATTCAAATGCAGCGCTTCGATCAGAAGTGAAAACAGCGTGGCAATCTCAGCATGCATCAACTTTAAAAGGCCCAAGCCGAGCAGCAGTAAGAGCAGCCCCTTCACCACCTTGAACAAGGCGATCACAGCCAAGCCTGTATGGTGCGAGCGAGTCGTCATCGATTCGAGAGACTATCACAAACGGCAGCAACTCTAGCGGTGGGCGGCGGACGAGACCGGGACGTCTATTCAGTTAATCCTGCGGCATCTTATCCACCACACGATCCCACTCTTTCATGGCGGGCTTCACATGATGATCAAATGGCGTTACGATAGAATCTCTGTCGGCCACCGTTGACTGTCGTGACTTCTTAATCATAGCGCTTTCCTTTCTGCAACCGTCGTTCGAGATTGGCTGTGGGCTGTTCCCACGCTTTGATCTCAACTTGCCAGTGGCGAATAAGTCTCCGGTCGGGATTCGCGCCTTGCTGTTCAAGTGCGATCTTAATTCGATGAGGAGCCCTTCGTAAGCAACGGGACAGGCACCGCCTCAGACGGCGGAGCCAGTCCCTTGTTGGCTACTTTTTCTGCTTGGCTCGGGCCAAAGCCATGGCCATCGCCATTGTACCGACTGGTTGCGGCTGGCGATCCTGAGCCTGTTGGGGCGCCGGCGGACGACGGTGACGCGGCGCCTGTACTATGCCCGTAGAAGCCGCGACCGGCGCACGACTCGCAGCCGGCGCACTAGCAGGCGCCTCGTCGAGGCGCATCGTCAGAGAAATACGCTGGCGCTTCGCGTCGACATCCAACACCTTCACCTGCACAATTTGGCCAGGCTTCACGACTTCATGGGGATCCTTGATGAATTTATTGGCCAGGGCGGACACATGGACGAGGCCGTCCTGATGCACACCGACATCGACAAAAGCCCCGAAAGCAGCCACGTTCGTCACGACCCCTTCGAGAACCATGCCAGGATGCAGATCCGTCAGGGACTCGATGCCCTCTTGGAATGTGGCAGTCTTGAATTCCGGGCGGGGATCGCGGCCAGGCTTTTCGAGCTCGGTCAAGATATCGCGTACCGTCGGCACACCGAATTTTTCATCGGTGAAGTCGGCGGGAGATAGCCCCTTTAAGACAGCAGGCTGGCCCATCACATCCACAATACCCTTGCTGATGCTGGCCAAGATACGCTTGACGACCGGATAGGCTTCGGGATGGACCGAGGAACGATCCAGCGGATTGTCGCCATCGTTGACACGTAGAAAACCGGCTGCCTGCTCGAACGTCTTGTCTCCCATACGAGACACCTTGCGTATCGTCGTGCGATTCGGAAAGGGGCCGTTCGCATCGCGGTACTCCACAATGTTTTTTGCCAGGGCCTTGTTCAAACCGGATACCCGCTCAAGCAGCGGCGCGGAAGCGGTATTGACATCCACGCCCACGGCATTCACGCAGTCTTCGACCGTCGCATCGAGCGAACGGGCCAGCGCCCGCTGGTTCACATCGTGCTGATATTGGCCGACCCCGATCGCCTTGGGATCGATCTTCACCAGCTCAGCCAGTGGATCTTGTAGCCGGCGGGCGATGGAGACGGCGCCGCGCAGGCTGACATCCAATTCAGGAAATTCGGCTGCCGCAAAAGCCGAGGCGGAATAGACAGAAGCCCCAGCTTCGCTGACGACGATCTTGGCCACTGTACGTTCCGGCTTCAGCACTGCCACCATCTTGATCGCCTCAACGGCATGCTTGTCTGTCTCTCTGCTGCCGGTCCCATTGCCGATCGAGATCAGTTGGACCCCATGCTGCACGACCAACCGCACCAATGTCGCCAGCGATCCTTGCCGATCGTTGCGCGGCTGGAATGGATAAATCGTCGTGGTCTCCAGTAACTTCCCGGTCGCATCGACGACCGCCACCTTACAGCCGGTGCGGATGCCCGGGTCGAGACCCAACACGGCTTTCGGCCCTGCCGGCGCAGCCAGTAACAGTTCGTGCAGATTGCGGCCGAAAATCTTGATCGCTTCCGTTTCAGCCGCTTCGCGCAACTGCACCAACAGCTCCACCGAGAGTTGCAGATGGATCTTCACGCGCCAGGCCCAATCGCAAACCGCCATGAGCCACTGGTCGGCGGAACGCCCGCGGTCTTCGATCCCGACATGGGCCGCGATCATCGCGATGCAGGGATGGGGCACAACCCCTTCAAGCGCCTCGCCCAGGTTCAGATCAAGCTTCAACACACCCAACGTCCGTCCGCGGAACAGAGCCAGCGCCCGATGAGAAGGAATGGCGCGGATGGTTTCAGAGTAGGCGTAATAATCCCTGAACTTTTCTTCATGGGCCGATTCCTGGTCTTTCATGACAGCAGAGGTCACGATGCCCTGCTCCCAGAGGCGAGTACGCAATTTAGCGAGCAGCTCGGCGGTTTCCGCAAAACGTTCGACCAGAATATCCCTCGCGCCCTCAAGCGCGGATTTGGCGTCCGGTACGTTGATGGCTTCCACTCCCTCGGCCGCAGGCTTCACGTTCAGATACTTCGCGGCCTCCTGATCGGGATCGAGTGTCGGATCGGCAAAGAGGGCATCGGCCAACGGCTCGAGCCCTGCCTCGCGCGCAATCTGCGCCTTCGTGCGGCGCTTGGGCTTGTAGGGTAAGTAGAGATCTTCCAACGTTTGCTTGGTCGCCGCTGCCTCAATTGTGACGCGCAGCGAATCGGTCAGTTTGCCCTGCTCCTCGATCGAAGCCAAAATCGCCGCGCGGCGCAATTCCAATTCCCTGAGATAGAGAAGTCGTTCCTCCAAGGTACGCAGGTGCGTATCGTCCAGATTGCCGGTGGCCTCCTTGCGATAACGAGCGATAAAGGGCACGGTCGAGCCTTCGTCGAGCAGGGCCACCGCGGCCGCGACCTGATGGGACCCCACACCGAGTTCTTTAGCGATGAGTGGAACGATCTTCAACTGTGCCGCATCTGAAACTGTCTGGGGCGTTGGAGAAACCATCTGTGTCTGTTACCGATCTTTCTGAAAGCGGCCCCCAGCCAAGCGCCGGCCACTCGGGGTGACGCCCGCCTTCTTGTTAGAATTCGTCACACGTCTTCGTTGTTGGAGTACTGCCAATACAGGCGCAACCGAGGAGATGCCGCATTTACGTTTTTCTCTAACCTGCGCCGCTAGGGGCGAAACGGCTTGACGTCACCTGCTGTACGCAGCATCTTATTCACTTCATCCAGATGAAGCTCTTCACCGACGATCATCTCTCTTGCATACTCTTCCAGGAGGATGGACTTTCCTTCGGAGAGTTTTAGCAATTCATAGTAGGCCTCGATGGCGCCTTTCTCGTGCTCCAGACTTTCACGTAAAATATCCCCCACATCATGCTTCTCTGTTTCCAGTAACGTGCCGATTTTCAACGAAGGGTGGCCTCCCAATAGGGTGACAAGTTCCCCGGCTTTATGCGCATGGGCAAGGCTCTCGTCCGCATTGCCTTTCAGCCATGAGACGATGGGAATACGGTTATACCCATAGATCATCAGCGAGTAATGCATGTAGCGCACGACTCCTGCTAACTCATGTTCCATAATGCGGTTGAGAATCCCTACCGCCTGCTTCGTTTCTTGATCGTTCATCCCTTGTCTCCCCTTCTTATGGGCGCAACGGCGTTTCACGACGTTGCACCTGGCCTTAGCCAAGGCCGAACGGACATGACCACCGGGAAGCAAGTCTACTCTAAACCTCCGCGTATCCACCAGCCCCGTCTCCCCGCGCTACTTTACTTCTCTTTGAGCAAGGGATACCCTCTTATTCCGTTCCCTTTTCTACCCAGCACAAGCCCGGAGCTGCACCAGGATGGGACTCACACAAACCAACGCCACCTTGCCACACATCTCAGGAAGGAGCCTGTCATGTTACGACGTCTGTGCGCATTGATCGCGCTCGCCACTCTGTTCGCCGCAACACCGGTTTGGGCGGCCCAAATGAGCCGTCCTCAAGTGGAGTACTCGGCCGATTCGATGATTCAAAGTGAGGAAGGAACTATCCAGCAGCGTATCTACGTGACACCGGCCAAAGAGCGCAAGGAAATGCTGACAGGCGCCGGCGATGGGGCGGTCCAGATTTTCCGGTTCGACAGCAAAGTCATGTGGCAGCTGATGCCGTCGGAGAAAATGTACATGGAACATTCGATGGCGGGGAAAAGCCAGGGTAACGATCCATCGCAGTGGACCTATGAAGACACGGTGATGGGCGAGGAAACGCTGAACGGCGTGAAGGTGACGAAGTATAAAACCATCGCCACGAGCTCCGATGGGAAAAAATATGGAGGCTTTTCCTGGCGGACTAAAGAGGGAATTTCCATCAAACAAGACCTCCTCTACAAAGAGGGAAACGACAAGAAACGAATGTTGATCGAACTCAGCAACCTCAAGATCGGCAAGCAGGACCCGAAGCTCTTCGACATTCCAGATGGTTTCCAGAAATTCGACATGGGCGGAATGATGGGTGGCATGATGGGCGGAGATCGCATGGGGCGGCCCGGAACGGGCGAGGAAGGCATGCGCCGGCCCAATATGGGCAGGCCTGGCGCGGGGAGGCCTCAGGTCATGACGCCGCAGGAAGATGCCCCGGCAGCTCCAGAGCCGGAAACGTCTGCCGACGATCGCTCGGACATGGAGAAGGCCGGCAGCATGATGAAAAAACTCTTTGGGCAATAAGGGTAGGCCCATGAGTACAGATGGGCGCGGAAGGCCGCTCATCTTCGGCCTGATCTTGAGCATCATGCTGTGCCTGGTCACTGCCCGTGCCGAGGACCTACCGGCTAGGCCATCGATCAAGGCGTCGGCGCTGTATCTGATCGAGTTGAAGTCCGGTCGCGTCCTCTTAGAGAAGGATGCGACACGCCGGCTCCCGCCCGCGAGCCTTACGAAGATCATGACCGCGCTGGTCGCCTTGGAAGCTGCGCCACTTCAAGATGTGGTGAAAATCGATAGTCGTGCGCTCGTCCATCATTCGTCCTACAACTTCCGGCCGGGAGAAGAATTCCTGCTGCGCGATCTGGTCACAGCTATGCTGGTAGCCAGCGCGAATGACGCGTGTGAGGCGGTTGCTTGGCACATCGGAGGGGATGACAAGCGGTTTGTCGCGATGATGAACGAGCGGGCTCGTACATTGGAGCTGAAAAATACGCACTTCGCCAACGCCTGCGGGTTCGACGCGCCAGGCCACTATTCAACGGCGACCGATCTAGCCAAACTGACGGAGCATGCCTTGGAGGTGCCGGCCATCTCCATGATGGTTCGAACCGTGACACGTGATATCGCGACCGTTGACGGCAGCAGGCAGGTTTCCCTCCATACGACCAATGAGTTACTGCTGGATCCGGACGTCACCGGTGTGAAAACTGGGTACACCAGCAAAGCCGGTCGTTGTCTGATCGCCAGCATGTTTAAGGATGGGCACCGTTTGCTGCTGGTGGGATTGAACGTGCTGGATCGGTGGGAGCAAGCCCCTAAGCTATTGCGGTATGGGCAAACGGTGTTACAGGGTGCAAGTTAATCGCGGTCTCACTGTCGCCCAACCTGGTGGAGGTAGGCGTCGCGAAGATTTTTCTGGGCAAGCGCATAATCGAGATCCAGCCTTGCTGCCGTGCGGAACTCCTCGATGGCGAGGTCCCAGTCATCATGGAGCGCGTAGGCATGGCCGAGATTGTTATGCGGCCTCGCCTTTTGAGGCGATTTCTCGACAGTGTCCGACCAGAGGAGGACTGGATCGCGATAGAGTTCATTGCGTTGAAAGGTCATGAAACAGAGCGTCAGAACGACCGCCGACGCAAGGCTCAACCCAACAACCTGAACGAGCCGAGGTCGTGGCAGTACCGTTGCAATCCGCTGTGCCAGATATGAGCAGAGAACGGCGGTCACGAGAAACATCCCGATCGAAGCCAGGTAGAGATTGCGTTCGCTCAAGAGGTCGCTGCGCGGGATGAGACTTGTCGGGAGAAGCTGCAGGAAGAACCACCCGATGCCAAAGGAGATGAGCGGGTGACGCCGAACCATGAGGAGGGTAACTGTTGCCAATCCCCCTAACAGCATCAGATCCAGAGGCAGCGGCCATTGAAACAGCGAATGGAATTGAGGAAGATCATGATCGAAATTCTGTTTCCAGGGCCAGATGAACAGTAGGAGCGCATAGGCGGCGGCGTGGGCCTCGCTCAACATATTGTCCCGGATGGGACGGAGCTGAAAGCTGAATTGCGCGAGCGCTGAATAGCGGGGGTGACTCCATGCCCAAACGGCAGCGAGAAACAGAATGATCCAGAACGGCAGATGATGCGAGAGGATTGTAGAACGGAGGGAGGCGCCTCTGAGCCGCCGAATAAGCACATCCCAGATCAGAAGCGCGAGCGGAAACGTGACCGCCGATTCTTTCGAGGCAAGAGAGAGAAGCAATGACAGTACCGCGCCGACAAAGTAGCTTTTCCGGGCATAGCCAGGCCCCTGGTACTCTAAAGCCTTGATGTACAAAAAGAACGCCAAGAGGTAAAAGAAGGCCATCAAGCCGGACGCGCGCCCGGAAATGTAGGTGACGGTTTCGGTTTGAAGCGGGTGGATCAGAAACAACAATGCCACCCAGAAGGGAACCAGCCTCGCCTCCTCGGTCACGGCACGAACGAATATCCGATAGACGAGGAGCCCGGACCCAAGGTGAAGCAGCAGATTCAGCAGATGGTACCCGCTAGCGCCGGTGCCGTAGAGTGACCGGTCAAGCAAAAACGTTCCGTAGAGGACCGGTCTGACCATGTGGTCAAGATGGGCGATGAATGTATCCAGCCGGTCAAGATGAGGGTTGAGAAAAATTGTGAAGGCATCGTCGAATTGAAAGTCGCCGTGGCGGGCGCCGGCATAGGTAACCACGGCGACCGTCACAAGCAGCACACACAAGATCCAAGGACGAATGGCAAGGCGATCCACGGCGACGTTATACTGCATCACGGCATGATGGTATAGGGGGGACCCATGAAGACATTCAGACTGATGACATGCGCTTTGCTCCCATTGATGGCGTTACTCTGGCTTCCTTCGAGTAGCGGAGCACAGGGGCCAGTCAAGCTCAAGAGTAATATCAGCAGCCCGCTAGGGTGCGGCTGCAGCCCGCAAGACGAGACGGATCTTGAAAGCCGTATTAGGCAGGTGGAGGCCGCAATAAAGGAGTATGAAACCCTGATCAAGGAATGGGAAACCAAAGAGAAAAGCGGGAAGGATTCCCTCCTCCTTACGCCGGCCAGCCGGGGCAGCGTGCAAGGCTCCGTCGGTTTTCGAATGTCCGCGGCCAGGAATTCCAGCGCTCGATCGTTTGGAGCAGAGACCGATGCCTCCTGCGCCACCTCCATCGATCCCGACGCAACCCCCTGTCTTCGAGGAGCTCTACAAGACCATGAATCGGTGCACAAGAAAGCCTGTGACTCCCACAAGAGCATGAATCCCCTCGCCGATTGGCGGGAGAAGCAACGGGTGGTTGACTACATGAAGGAAGAGCAGGCCGGCTATCAAAAGGAATTGGAACGATTGAAGGATGAAGTGAGCAAGTTGCAGGCATTTTGCTCACTCGATAAAAGCACCAGATATGAGCTACTGGAAGCCGCGGCGCAGAAACAACGGGCGGAGGAAGCGTATGAGCGTGTGGACGGGCTCAGGAAGGTCTTACGCTAGCTTGTCCCCCTTGCTTGGTCCAGGAGGAAGACCCATGAAGATGCCTTTGATATCCAAGTCGGTTGTAACCGCTGCCTTGTTCTTCGCCAGTCTGGCCAGCATGCCGGAGCTTTCCGACGCGACCTCACTGAAGGGCGCCGGCCCTTCATCGGAAAGAAAGTCCGACTCATCGCCAAGAGCCGCAGCCCCGACAAAGAAAGAGATTGTGACACAATACATTCATGACTGCCGGACTAAACCCTCCAAAGAAGGACATTGCGACAAGCTTCGGAAGGATGCAGTCGAGATCTTGAAGGAAGATCTGCATACCTTGGGCTCATCGGCCAACCGCTCCTACATGCCTGTCCTCGTGGACATCTTCAAGAGCGAGGAACCTGAACTGCGGATCGCCGCGGCGGACGCGATCGGCATGATCGGCCCGCAGGATCAAGACGTCGATCTGCTCGCCCCGCTGACGAACGATCCGGTGCCGGATGTCAGACGAGCCGGCTCCCAGATGATTTTACGCGGTAAGGGTAATGCCATTAGCCTGCTTGGACAGCGCACCATATCCTCAAAAATGGGACTCACGCCGGACACGCCGCCGGATGCCGCAAAGTTCGCGATGCCAGTCGCCCCGGACAGTACCTATTTGTTTGATTCCGGTGACACATCAGTCGGGCGTCTGTCCTATGTCGCCAAAGGGAAAAACGACCCCGCACAATTCTTTAAGGCCAAGACGAAAAAGGGTCCGTATAAATGGGAAGAGTTTCGACAACAGTATCGCTACCAGCTGAAAGATGAAGAGGACGCGATGGATCAGGCACAGCGGGTGGCAACGAAACAATTTGAACAGGAAAAACCTCCCGATCCAACGAACGTGCAGGACTTCACCGAATATATGAAAAAATTGCAGTCCGTGTCGCTGGCTGGTCAAAGCGGCAGGGCGTACCTCGATTCCTATCAACCGAACCTCTATGGGACGCCGACCGTCTATGTTCTTGAGGAACGCCAAATCGGCCAGCGCAGCTATCCCACCCGCTACGTCGTGCTCTATCAAGACCAGGCGTTCAGAAAACCTGGATATCGCTTGTCGTGGATGACGGTGTCCGACGACGCGATCAAGGTAGCGCAAGTGGCCTCGCTTGCGGAGGAAAAAGAGGAGCTGGCCCGCAAGAAAGAAGACGAAGCTCTGAAGAAGCGGCAAGAAGCGCTCGATAATCTGACGAAGAAAAAAGACGAGCAGGAAAAATCGAAATTCAAGAAGGGCCAGGCCGATCTCGAAAAGGAGCTGGGATTCTAGGCGGACATTTTCAGTATCCTGCTAAAGTTCTTCCCTCTGCTTCGCTGTACGTCTATGCCTTGAAAATGAGAGACCGCTGCGGGAAGAACGGATGACCAACTACTACACGCTGCTCGAACTCTTGCCCACCGCAACCGAGGCTGAGATCAAAAAAGCCTGGCATGAGCAAATTCAGGTCTGGCATCCTGATCGCTTCAATCATGCGCCGACGTTGCACCGTAAAGCAGAAGCCCGGACACAGCTGATCAACCAGGCCTATCAAACCCTCAGTGACCCGGTCGCGCGCGCCAGCTACGATGCCAAGATACAGCCCTCGGCCTCCGACCGACCGGCCCCACGCTCATCTCCTGCGCCACGTCCATCTTCTGAATCGTACACCAGTGTCACGCCAGGACCTCAACAGAGCACGCGATCCCGCCAAGGCCCTCGCGGCCCCCAATCACTCATCATGCTCACTCGGCAAGGTCAGCCGACAACCATGGTACCGGCCATTCATCTCTACGTCGATCCTCAGGAACATTTCCCCTACGACTTCCAAGACTTCGTCCGCATCGCCGGAGTCATTCGAGAGCCTCTTCAAGCCGGCAGCTATGCCATTGCCGAAACACCAGAACTCCTGTGCATTAAATGTATCGGCGTAGAGGTGCTCTCTACGATCTATTCAAACCCTTCCGACAATCGCCTGCCCTTTCTTCACGAACTCGAACAACTCCTGGCCTTCCCCTCCCGTTTTCTTGTCATTGAAGGGACGCTCCAGCACCGCAAAGCCGGAGGGCGCCTCAATCAATATCACAAGAACGGCATGATGGATTTCCTGGATGCGCTGACGGCAAGATATGGGATCACGATCGTCTACGCGGATAATCGAGACGAGGCGGAAGAACGAGTCGCGAATCTCGCAGCCCTGCACTACGCCTACTACTTTGCCGAGCAACAGGGATTCGGGCGCTGCCTGAAAGAAGATGACCTATAAGAGCGTATGGCTGATGGCGTATGGCACCAACAAAATCTCCTGTCTGTCTGTTTCATGCCAGAGGCTCTCGACGTCCCATCCCATTACTCGCCATTCCCAAATCCCACTTGCCGCCAAGCTTCGTAGATGACGACTGCCACTGCGTTAGAGAGATTGAGACTGCGGTTTCCCGGAACCATGGGAACGCGGATACAATGTTGCTGGGCGACGCTTCCCAGGATCTCAGGAGGCAACCCGCGACTTTCCGGGCCAAATACAAAGGTATCGTCTTTTGCATAGTCGACCAAATCATACCGTTGGGTCCCTTTGGTGGAGACCGCAAACAGACGACGATCTTTGAAGCATGCGACGCAATCGGCCCAGCTTTCGTGAACCGTGATCGTGGCGAATTCATGATAGTCCAATCCGGCCCGCAGCAATTGCTTGTCCTCCAGTGAAAAGCCAAGAGGCTTGACGAGATGCAGCCTCGCGCCTGTATTGGCGCAGAGCCGTATGATGTTGCCGGTGTTTGGAGGAATTTCCGGCTGATAGAGAATGACGTTGAACATGAAAGACATCGCCGATAGCCAATACCGCTAAGTCCGGGACAGCGCGCAGGATAGCGGAGCAAGGCCATCGAGACAAGCCGTTGCATTGCACCAACTTCTCTCCTATTTGATTTTTCACAGCTTTTGTACTCTACTCGCTACTACCAGTGCCTCCTTCGTCCTCGGCTGCAGCACAGAAAGATGTGGCACAGTCGATGCAGCCTATTTGCCTTTGCTGAACCGAACAATTGAAGTAGGGTCATCAACTAGTTCGCACACAATGCGTCGCGATCCCGTTCCCCATCCCTCGACATCATAGAAAGGAGTGTTCGCATGGAAGATCCCATTCTGTTCTGGAACGAAGTCACTCTGGAAGCCAACAGGCTGGACCATACTGGCGCCATGGAAGCTGAACATCAGCGCGGACCGACAAGAAGTTCCCGCGCACTCGCCATCGTCCATCTGGCGATGCACGATGCCTTCTTCGGAGTGGCCGGCGTCGCCGCCATCCCAGGCCCAGGCCCCTCGCCAAAAAATCTCTATCTGCTCTCTCCACCTTCCTGGTCAGGAGGAGACTCCCCGGTAAAGCGCAGTGCTGCCGTCAGTGGCGCTGCCGCAACAGCACTCTGCACCCTCTACTCCGGCATGCGGACAAGGATCGAAGAGAAACTCGCGGAGATCAGCGGCAAGAACGGCACGGACGACAAGGCCTTCAGCTTCGGTCGGCGTGTAGCGTTCGCGCTGCTCGACAGCAGAAAAAACGATGAGAAGGTCGCGCCGAAAGACGAGGACTATGTTTCATCTCCCGGTCATCTTCGCCATCGAGTAGACCCCTGCAATACGACGCAGGGCTATCTCGGAGTCGGCTACGGCAATACTCCAAGCCTGGCAGTCACGACCTGGCAAGCGCTCGACCCTCCACCCCAGGAAAACAGCGCCAAGTACAAGGACGATTTCAAGGAGGTCTACAAACTGGGGGGCGCTCCGGAACTGAACAACACCGCGCGCACCCCTGAGCAAACAGCCATCGGTCACTATTGGGCCTATGACGGCGCGAATAAGATCGGCACCCCTCCGCGCCTCTACAATCAAATTGTCCGGGAAGTGGCCAAGACCAAAGGCAATACCACGGAACAGAATGCGCGGCTCTTTGCGCTGATCAATTGCGCTATGGGCGACGCGGGAATTCATGCCTGGCATTGGAAATATTGTTTCGATCTCTGGCGCCCGGTCATCGGAATCCGCGAAGACGATCCCTCAACCGGGCCGGCCGCGACAGCGGACAAGAAAATCACACCTCCCTGCGATCCCTTCTGGAAGCCGCTTGGCGCACCGCGCAGCAATGAGCTGAAGGCCTCGTTCACTCCTCCTTTCCCTGCCTATCCGAGTGGACATGCCACCTTTGGAGCGGCGACATTTGAAATCGTGCGATTATTCTACGGCCACACAGACCAGAAGACCGAGGACAACATTGGTTTTACGCTCGTCTCTGACGAACTCAATGGCATCACCACAGACGGCGATGGTTCAGTTCGCACGAGACATCTCCGCAAATACGACAGCATGGCGGAAGCGATGTATGACAATTCGGTCAGTCGCATCTATCTGGGAGTGCACTGGCGTTTCGACGGGACGAGTGGTGAGAGCGTGGCCAAAATGCTCAAAGCGACCGATAAAGTTGGCGGCGTCCCACTTGGCCGGTCGATTGCCAAGAACATTCTCGACAGCGGCATGAGACAACAGGTCACCCCTCCGGCACCTCCCACGAATAGTTGCATCTAGGCATTAGGACTGTCCCCGGCGCGTACAACGCGCCGGGACAGTCCTCTTCACTCGTCGTTCGTGGAGCGCCTCCGCTCCGAGGCGAGCTCCGGTGCTCAGGAGCGTCGCTCGTCTTTCCTCCCTGGAGTTTCACGGTACAAAAACGATCAACGATCCGTAAGAAATGGTTCTGTTCACCATCGTATGGCTTCTTGGTATAGTGGACCCGTTCAAAGAATAGCCCCATGCAGATGAACAGACCGCCGTCATCCCACATGCCAGACAGAGTCGTCCGCCCAAGACCCCACTCCATCGCCATGTTCCTTGGCCTGCCCCTTATTGCGGCCTTGACCATGAGTCACGTTGCAATCGCGGAAGATTCTCCGGTCCAGTTGGAGAATCAGGTTGCCGAACAGGCCAAGGCAACCTGGGAGAGTGGCGCAATAAACCCGGCCCTCGATCTCCTCAACCAAGGCCTTCAAGACCATCCGCAGGCGGTCATACTGCAAAAGCTGCGCGGCGATATTCTGGCCACCTTTCGAGACCCGGGGGAAGCGGTTCAGGCCTACGACACAGTCCTCGCCAAGATGCCGGCCGCGTTGGACGTCCGATGGGCCAAGTGGAGTGTGTTGGTCCGGTGGGGACAGGGAGACGAAGCCATTGCAGAATTGCGACGCATGGCGCTCATCGACGTTCAGAATCCCCTGATCCATCTGCGGCTGGCGCAAGAACTCCGAAAACTCGATCGCCTGGAAGAATCGCTCGTCTCCTATAACAAGGCCGTGGCACTCGTGCCTGAATTGCTCGGCTGGCGATTGTCCCTGGCCCGAGCCCGCTTTGACCTCCTGGATTATTCCGGCGCGGAAGAGGACGTGCAATATGTCTTGAGCAAAGTGCCACCGGGCTCTCCCCTGGAGCTCCCGGCAAAGAACTTACTCGCACTGATCAATGGGACTTCGATCGAACGAGGCAGGCGCTTCGACCCAATCCTGTCCAAAGACATGACAGACGCACAGCGCAAGGAATGGGCCTCTATCCGCGCAGAGGCCTGGAGGCTCTTTTCCACAGGCCACTTTCAAGAAGCCGAACCGATCTATCAACGGCTGCTCGTCCTCAACCCCAGCGATGCCCTGGCCAATTATCAATTGGGGCTGACCCTTATGCAGTTAGGCCGATGCAAGGACGCACTCAACGTATTTGGAAAGGTCTCCAACCTCGATCCCAATGACGACGATTATGCGGATACGGTCTTTCGGATGGGCCAATGTTTCGTAGAATTGGAGCAGTGGGAAAATGCGTTCGTCCATTTTCAAACCCTCTATGACGCAGCCGTGGAGTTCGAAAACACCAACAAGAACGTTCAGCTTCCACCGGACACCCGCGTGTTAGATAAACATAAAATCGCGCGATGGATCGAAAAGGTACGTCCGCATGTCCCGGAATTGGCACAGCAAGCAGCCGATGGAGTAACCGCCCACCCGCCCGCCGAAGACCCTGCTCCGAGCACAATCTCTCCGGAAGAAGAACTCTATGCCAGAGCCACCGAGCGGTTCAAACCGCAAAAACTGTTGGACCAGCGGGCCTCGCTCATGGGCAGAGATTCGGATTTCAGCTGGTTTCATTTTGTCATCCCGGCAACCAGGGTGATGCGGGATGATTTTCCCACCGGCGCCCATGAATTCATTCCCCTGAACCCCGGAGACACATTTCCCACCACACAACAAGAGATCTACCTGGTGTTTCGACTGGTATCGGCCTCATTCGACGCCGTGCCTCTCACAGGCCGTTGCGCGCTTGAACTATCGGAGACGATGGGGGAAGCACGCACCGTTGCGCAGGACCGGGTCATGACCACCATGAACGACCAGTCCGGCTATTTCATGCTCACCTCTCCCAAGACCGGATGGGCGCCTGGCCTCTATCACTGCGGCCTATTCACGGGAGAACAGACTTCGGCTGATACTCTTGTCGACGAAGTCCGGTTTCGAATCATCGTGCCAAGCAAGTCGCCGGCGAAGGGCTTGTGAGACGTAAGGCGTGAAACGTGAAGCGTATCTCGTGAAGCGTTTCGGATTTTTGGCTGCAAGGACTGAACAGGATGGGGAATCAGAACAGCGGTGCCGCTGGCTTGGGTGACCAGAACCGTTGGATTATGCGAAGCACAATGAGCGCCGCGCAGGATGGCAGCCAAATCCACAGGGCTTCATTGGCCAGAACATGGACACCATACTCGCTGAAGAATTCCCTCACCCCGATGGGAGACACAAGAACCGGACGCACCGGGAAGAAATATCTCGTCGTATCGAATGGAAAGAAAAACGCGACACCCAGCCCTCCATCCGTCAAGGCATCCAGCAGGCCATGCGACGCAGTGCAGAGAAAGAAATAGAAAAATAATCCCGCCATCGCGACCGCTGGCTTGCCTCGATACCACAGAGCCACAAGAATCCCGGCCAACAGAACCGCAAACAGAACCGAATGCGTCATCCCTCGATGACCCCACAGATCGCCGTACTCAATGCCAAAGAGAAACCCAATCACATCCAGATCCGGCAGAGCCGAACAAAACGCACCCAAACACAACTCACGCCAACTCAGCACATCGCTCCGAAAGGCCTTCCCCATCGCCAAAGCGACAAAGACATGCGCAAACGCAGACGCCATTCAAGACCTCTTACTGCGATTCAGACAAGACGAGACCCTACGCTCGGGAAACAAGAGCGTCAAGAATGTCGACGGTGGAGAGAGGGGCTGATGGCTGAAAGCCAGCTGGGAATCGCTTCAGTTTCGGAAGCCGAGCGATGCTTCACGAAGGACAAGGATCGAACACGGTGGGCGACGAGCTGGGCTGAGGCAGTTATTCAGACCGGAATGGCTCCTGACGCTTTTTCTCCTTCCACTTGTTCCCCCTTGCGGTCTATCTACTTCCTATTCAAGAATGATTGAAACTCCTCCTTATAGGCGGCGGATAGGGCCTTACGATCCTCCCCAAATGTGCGCGATGCTAGCTCCAGAGCTTCCGCCAAAGTCATGCTACTTAAGCAAATGGCTCGAACCGTCTCTTCCGAGGATGGTCCGTACTTGAATCCCTCGAATTCTTTAGTTTCTGCATTGGCATAAATGTGGTTATCGATATCGGAGATACCCGAATGCACAGCTCGACTGAGGACTGCATATGCAGTGAAATATGTATCGACCATTTCGGCCCGCTTCGCCACCTCCTCTATTGATATTTCTCGTCCTCCCTCCTCATTTATAGCCCAGTCTGTCTCCAAAAGCAGTTCATCAGTGGCCGCTTTCCGTAGATGCTCCATATGAGGAGACTCCGATCGCCGTATCCGTTTGAGTAGCTTTCGTTTCTGTATGAGAAACTGATTGAGATAGTCGTTCAAGTACTCAGAATCCCTCTGAATAGCAAAGAAGTGGAAACAGGCTTCAAGAAATGCCCTGGATAGAATGCGTGTTGTTGCCGCCATTCCGCGTCCGGAAACTATAATGATTGACTGATACAGCTCAACGACTCTCGCAAACAAAACAGTGGTTACTACTTGCTTTCCGTTTCCTAAATCCACAGCGAGATCGTCGAGAAACCGGTGGCAGTCACGATTGAGTTCCTGAGCGCGTTCGATGATGTCTCGATGTGAAGTTCGCTGCGAATCAATCCAGAACTGAATCCGTCCGTCAAGAAATCCATTTTCATCCATTGCGATCATCGTCGTGCAGCCTAATGTTTAACATGAGCAGACCGTAACGGCGTTGGCTCGCTGCAAGGGTTAGGGGTGCTTCGCATACGCTGGAGCATTGGGGAAGCATAGAAAGAATATTCTGAATCCTGTAGTGCTAAAATAGTGGGTGGCGGCGAGGCCACGCCGTCAGAAAGTAAAATGTTCCTGCACTTCTCACGGTGTACTTGGTTTCCATTCCCGCGCGAGCTTTTGCACCTCGCCAATCTTGGAGGGGTCATCTCAGGCTTGGTTGGACAAGTACCATCTCTGGTGCTGTGTCTTGTCACAGTCTTATCGAGACACTCTAATGGGAACAATACTGCTCGCATAATGGTCTTGCATATCTCTAGCAGTAAGCGACTGCTTGAGCAATCCAGATTCTGCACAATCACTCGATGGAGCCATCGAGAGTATGCTCCTCAGATAAGAGCTCTTGGTTGCAAAGTTTACGTTTTGTGGAAGGGTACCAGTGGCCTTCAACATAGCCTTACTATTAAGCGTTGAAGTAACTACTCCTATCACTCGTCCTTTGGAGTCAAACAGCGGACTGCCACTGTTACCAGCTTGGATTGGAATGCTGATCTGAAACATACGAGGGTCATCATCTACGCCGGAAGCATTGCTGATAAGCCCCTGAGCAACACTGGGTGTCGTAGCCAAGAATCCTGAGAGGGGAAACCCAATCGTAAACACGGCATCACCAGACCTGGCTCCATCAGAATTCCCAATCGCCAAGCATTTTACTCCCTTCAGAGCAACTACCGTGGTAGGAAGATTCGCTGAGTTGATTCGAAGGAGAGCCAGGTCATTTTGGGCATCCTTTAAGAGTAGGTCTGCCTGCATTGAGGTTCCTCCCACTGACAGTGAGATCTGCTTCGCCTCTCTGACAACATGGTAGTTAGTTGCCACCACGTCTTGGGCCACAAAAAACCCCGTACCTGAGCTAGTCTCGGCGTCCGTTATACGTTGCGGCTGCGATTCTTTGGGAAAGTTACGGACCAACATGGTCCGATGCTGGTTCCCGTACTGATCTGGAACGGAAAATTCAATGAGATTTTTGGATGACAGTAAGAACATAGTGCCCAACTCATTGTGCCCTGCATCGAAGTACGCTCCACTATAAGCGTGGGGAGAAGCGGTCTCTTTCAACAGCATTTTGATTTGCCCTCGCGCCCAAGAATCGACTCGCGTGTCAGTAACCACACCCACATAGTCATACTCCTTATAGATCTCAGTATTATTGCGAATTATTGCCACTTCGTAGTGATTACTATCCATTACCCAAACGCCCTCAATGGGCGCTAACTCTTTGCGCGCGAGGTATCTGTTTATCACGTCTGACCGATCTTTGATTTCAATGGCAGAGCTAGGTTTTTCGTAAAGTCTTGCTTCACCAAATCCAGGCCCTCCGATTACTCGGTTTCCTTGCGCGTCAATACTGCAACCTGTCCACGTGTAGGCAGTCAGGAGAACTAGCAAAGCCACACCAGGATTTTTGCTTTTCATTTGCCCTCCGTCATCGGCGCTCCAACGCAATCACACCAGGACAGGCTCGCTTTCGGATTGCCGTCCATTCCCGATCCAACAACTCCACGAGGATTAAGAAACCGGGATAGCTCAGGCTACTTTTTACCGACTGGTGTGTCAACTCGATGCCCTGGAAACTGGTATCAGTTCGAGACCTGGATCGATCCCATCGTGCGCGCGCGTCGAACAAGCACTCTATATAATGCCCCGTCCAAGCTTGCTCGTACCCTCTCCAGGAGGGAGGCCTGAATTGGTCTCCCACTGCGCGCATTGAGGGAGCACATTCTGATCGTGCGGCCTCAGCGAGCACAGGAGACCAATCAGGCCTCTCTCCACTTCCCTTGCCAGTAGTGACCCACCCCGAGACTCTGTATAATTCGACCCCGGCATCCCGATGGACAGATTGCACGACTCAACTTTGTGAACACACTCACGACCCGCCCCTCACAGATCCGCTGGCTCATCCTCGCCCTACTCTTTCTCATCAGCGTCGTCACCTACATCGACCGCGTCAATATTTCCGTGACCGCGCGGCAGATGATGCCCGCCTTTGGAATGACCGACCAACAGATGGGCTGGGTCTTCTCAGCCTTCGTCGTCGGCTACGCTTTGTTTCAGATACCCGGCGGCTGGCTGGCCGACCGTTTGGGCGTCCGAACGGTGCTCACCGTCGCGCTCATCTGGTGGTCGGTCTGTACAGCCGTCACCGCCATTGCAGCTGTGTCTCCCCTTACCAGCGTCTTCGGAATTGTCGGCGCCCTGATGCTGGTGCGGTTCAGTCTGGGGGTGGGAGAAGCAGTCGCATTGCCGGCCTTCAATCGCGCCATCACCAACTGGTTTCCGGCTGATGCGCGAGGCTTCGGCATCGGGATCGCGATCGGCGGTATCGGATTGGGTTCCGCCGTAACCCCGCCCATCGCCGCATGGGTGATGGTGAACTGGAAATGGCAGACCGTCTTCTATCTCGCCAGCCTGCTCGGAATCGCAATGGCGCTCCTCTGGTGGCTCCTCTCGCGCAACCGCCCGCAGGAACATCCCTGGGTGAACGCAGGTGAACAGGCCCTGCTCACGCAAGCGCCACTAACCTCCACCACCGCCGTGCCCTGGCGAACATTCAGACAGACTCCCACCGTCTGGTGGCTGGTAATGAGCTACAGTTGCCTCGGCTATGTCGCCTACGTCTATCTCTCCTGGTTCTACTTGTATCTCGTGAACGTTCGAGAATTCGATGTGCTCCGCGGAGGAATCTATGCCTCTCTCCCTTTCTTGGCCATGTTGGTCTTTTGTCCACTGGGCGGTTGGGTGACCGATCGCCTTGCAACCCGCTATGGGCTCACAACCGGACGAACCGTAGCCGGTATGACCGGCATGGTCCTGGCCGGACTCGCAATTGCGCTGGGGGGTGTCGTCGATTCTCCCTTTCTGGCAATCACCAGCCTCTCGTTCGGTGCTGGCTGGCTCTATTTTGCCGTCGGCGCCTACTGGGCCTCGACGACCGACCTGTCCAAAACCCATGCAGGGACCCTGTCAGGCCTTATGAACACCGGCGCCAATATCGGAGGCGCTATCTCACCGACCCTCACTCCATGGCTGGCCAATCAGTGGGGCTGGCCTGTCTCGTTAGGCGTCGCCGCAGCCGTCGCTATCGTGGGCGGAATCATCTGGCTCAAGATCGATCCGGGCAAGGGGCTGCAGCGTGAAACGTGAACGGTTAGACGTGAAACGTCGGGCGTCAGACGTGAGGCAAATCCTGTGCTACCCTCTCACACCTTACCCTTTACCCCTTACCTCCATAACCCCTTGCCCCTTGCCCCTTGCCCCTGATACTTTCGCCCCATGGCCATGCAATTTCAAAAAATCGATCCGCGCGTGACCATCACGACGCCGTTCGGTGAGATCAAGATTCGATTCTACCCGGACGACGCTCCTCGCCATGTCGAGAACTTCATCAAGCTCGTCAAGATGGGGTTCTATAATGGGACTACTTTCCATCGTGTCGTTCCAGGATTCATCATCCAGGGCGGCGATCCCTTGAGTAAGAATGCCGACCGCTTACTGCACGGAACCGGCAGTCCCGGCTACTGGCTCAATCCCGAAACCAGCGATCGCCCGCATAAACGGGGCGCCATCGGCATGGCCAAGGTGCCGCGCGAGAGCAACAGCACAAGGGATCCCAACGATAACGGCTCGCAGTTCTATATCTGTGTCGATGACAGCAGCGGACTGGACCGTACCTACACCGCCTTCGGCGGAGTCTTCCGAGGCATGGAGGTGGTGGACAAAATCGTCG
>NEWP02000020.1:0-26778 GCA_002869895.2 Nitrospira sp. CG24E
GTTAAGGTTGAGGGGGAAAATGGTTACCGTCAGATTATTCGGGATGACAAAGTCGCTTGCAGGGAATCAAGGTTCTCTTTCTCTAGCATTGACAAATGGGCAACAAGTGAAAGATTTGGTTGAGCTTCTTGATGCAGGATACCCCATGATCGGGGAGCTAATCCGTAAAAAGAAAGTCTTAGTGTCCGTGAACCAGGAAATTGCCCATGAGAAGACGGACATTCGAGAGGGTGATGAAATAGCTTTGTTACCTCCTTTTGCCGGTGGGAGCCCCATAGAACAGGCGAGTGACGATGCCCAGTTTGTCCGTGTGCAACGGGAAGATTTCTCCGTCGATGCGGAGATCGATCGAGTACAAGGCAAGTCGAAGCGGATCGGCGGCATTTCGATATTTCTTGGGACGGCGCGAGATCGCTCCAAAGGGCGCGATGTTACCGGCATCACCTTCGAACATTATGAAGGGATGGCTCAGAAGAAGCTCCGGGAGATCCGCGAGCGTGCGTTAAAGGATTTCGATATCATCGAAGTTGCGATCCTTCACCGGTATGGTCAAATTGCCATCGGAGACAACATCGTGTTGATTGTCGTGGGGGCTGAGCACCGAGCAGAGGCCTTCCGTGCCTGCCAGTGGGCGATCGATGAATTGAAACGCATCACGCCGATCTGGAAACTCGAATACACGCCGGAAGGCGAAGTCTGGGTAGAGGAACATCCCTAGGGATGCGAGTGGTGAGTGGTAAGTAGCAAGTGGTTAAAGGCAACATAACGATTATGAGCGAATCAGTAAAAGATAGTGTCGATGCTGCCGTTGTCGATAAATATGGCCGCCCGCTCCGCAGCTTGCGGTTATCGGTGACGGATCGATGTAATCTCCGCTGCAAGTATTGTATGCCGGAGCAGGACTATGTCTGGTTGCCGCGTGAAGATGTACTGACCCATGAAGAAATGGCAGGCTTGACCGGCTATTTTACCGATCTCGGTGTCGATCGCGTGAGACTGACCGGCGGAGAGCCGTTGCTTCGAAGAAATTTGCCTCGGCTGATCCGTCTGTTGCTCCAAAACCGGCGGGTGACGGATATCGCGCTCACAACGAACGGCATTCTTCTGGCTGAACAAGCAGAGGCTCTGTATGAAGCAGGGCTTGACCGTGTCACGGTCAGCCTCGATACGCTGAGACCGGAACGATTTCGCCAACTGACCCGACGTGATGAATATGAACGCGTCTTAGAAGGGATTGAGTCGGTGGCTCGGGCCGGATTCACCGGCTTAAAACTCGATACGGTGGCGATTCGTGGCTTCAACGACGATGAGTTGGTTGGGCTGATCGAGTTCGGCAAGCAGGTGCAGGCGGAGGTTCGGTTTATCGAGTATATGGACGTCGGCGGTGCGAACGATTGGTCTCAGGAACAGGTATTTTCCCGCGCCGAAATGCTCACCCTGTTGAGCAAGTACTATGGAGTGATCGAACCGATGCCTGAGCGAGGAGCTGCGCCGGCTCAGCGATATCAGTTGCCGGATGGGACGACCTTCGGGATTATTCCTTCCACGACTACCCCGTTCTGTGCCACCTGCGATCGCAGTCGGGTGACAGCCGACGGGATGTGGTACCGCTGCCTCTATGCGACGACTGGAACGGACCTGAGAAAGACCCTCCGCGCCGGCGCATCTGCAGACGAGATGCGGGCCTTGCTTCGCGTCGGCTGGGAAGGCCGCCGCGATCGAGGCGCGGAAGAGCGCAAGGAACTTGAACGAGACGGTTTGCGTGTCGGAAGGCTCATCGGTATCGAGAAACTTCGTGAAAATCCACATCTCGAAATGCATGCGCGAGGCGGCTGACGTTCCAGCATGACGCGACATCTGTGTTCCTTGGCCCATTCCTCTTGATGCCACATGCCGGATACTGAATTTGTCACCCTGTTAGGGCTTGGGCTGGTGCTGGGGCTTCGGCACGCCTTGGATACGGATCATCTGGCTGCCGTCTCCACGGTGCTCGCGCAACGGCCCTCGCTCCGTGCCTCCAGCATGATCGGATTCAGCTGGGGCCTCGGGCATACGGTGGTGTTGTTGTTGGTCGGGGCGGTAGTACTGGTCCTCCGTGTGCAGATTCCTGAACCCTTCGCAGTGGCGGCGGAATTCGCTGTCGGTGTTATGCTCGTGCTGCTGGGCGGGATACTCGGCGTACGACTGGTCCGGGAACGTTGGCACGTGCATAAGCACGACCATGATGGCGAACAGCATCTGCATTTGCATAGTCATGCGCTGGCCGAGGATCATGGGCATGGACATTGGTGGCGTGATTCCGTTCGACCCTTCTGTATCGGCATGGCCCACGGTTTGGCCGGATCCGCGGCATTGTTGTTGATCGTCCTGTCGTCAGCAGGGTCGGTGTCGGAGGGGCTGGTGTATATCGCGGTGTTCGGGCTTGGCTCAATTGCGGGGATGATGCTGGTTGCGGTCCTCATGAGCCTCCCAGTCTTATGGTCGCTGAGCCTCGGGCGTCCTGTCTTTCTGGCAGTCCAGGGGTTGGCGAGTTTGGGGAGCGTTGCCGTTGGGCTCTTCATGATATTTCATATCGCGTTCGGCAGCCAGCAGTTCTGATGCCCACGAGCCCTTTCCTCGATAGGAAATCTACGTGCGTCATTCGGGCGGCTATGGTACGCTGCCTTCTCGTCGTTTGCAGTCAGGGAGATGGTCATTTGCGAGATACGCTTCACGTGTCACGAACGACGGTTTTTTCAGACACGCGCATCTGTCGGATGACATAAAAGGAACGCACCATGGCCTGGTTTAAAAAACAGAAAACGACCGAGCCTGAACCTCCAAAGCGATCCAAGATTTCAGAAGGGATGTGGCTGAAGTGTAACCACTGCCGCGAGATCGTCTATCGTAAAGAAGTTGAGCGTAATAATAAGGTTTGTCCCAAGTGCGACTACCATTTTCCGATTTCCGTCCTGGAACGAATCGCACTTTTGGTCGACCTCGGGACGTTCAAAGAGTGGGATGTCGAGCTCAGTCCCCAGGACCCCCTGAATTTTCAAGACACGAAATCGTACAAGGAGCGTGTGAAGACCCATCAGGAAAAGACCGGCCGCAAAGATGCCATGGTGATCGGCGAGGGGATGATGAACGGCCGACGTGCGGTGCTCTGTGTGTTCGACTTCAGTTTTATGGGCGGCAGCATGGGATCGGTTGTCGGAGAGAAAATCTGCCGGGCGATCGATCGGGCACTGGAGACCCGCTTGCCGGTCATTTTGGTTACGACGTCCGGGGGAGCCAGGATGCAAGAGGGGATTCTCTCTCTGATGCAGATGGCAAAGACTTCAGCCGCCGTCGCCAAACTGGGCGAGGCCAAACTGCCGTTTATTTGTCTGTTAGCCGATCCGACGTTCGGGGGCGTCACCGCCAGCGTCGCCATGTTAGGCGATGTGATTTTGGCAGAACCGAAGGCGCTGATCGGCTTTGCCGGCCCGCGTGTGATTGAGCAGACCATTAAGCAGCAATTGCCGGATCAGTTTCAGCGAGCGGAGTTTCTCTTGGAGCATGGCATGATCGACATGATTGTGGAGCGCAGACAGTTGAAAGAAACCCTGAGCACCCTCGTCGCCCATTTTTAGTATGGGCCTTCCATGAAGAATTCCGGCTAGCCTCCATCCTTCCGGTTACACCATGACCTATTCCTCTGCCGTGACCTACTTATATAGCCTGCAAAAGCATGGTATCAAACTGGGTCTTGCGACGATGACAGAGCTATTTGCAAGACTTGGGATGCCGCAGAACCGGTACCGTACATTGCACATTGCCGGCACGAATGGGAAGGGATCCACCGCGGCCATGACTGCCGCCATATTACAGGCTGCTGGGTATCGAGTGGGGCTCTATACCTCGCCCCATCTGGTGGAGTTCCGGGAACGGATTCGTGTGAACGGTGAAATGATCGCTGAGTCCCAGGTGGCAGAATTAACAGAACAACTACAGGCCCTCTGCCAATCGGACCTCTCGCCGACCTTCTTTGAATATACGACGGCGATAGCATTTCAGCACTTTGCCGATTCGGGGGTCGATGTGGCGGTGTTGGAGGTTGGATTGGGCGGGAGGTTTGACGCGACCAACGTGGTTACGCCTACGGCCTGTGCTGTGACGACGATATCTCTCGATCACCAGGAATATTTAGGAAACAGCCTTTCATCGATCGCGTTCGAGAAGGCAGGCATTATCAAGCCAGGGGTGCCGGTGGTGGTGGGGCGGCTCGAAGATGAGGCCTGGCGAACGATCGAACAGGTGGCCAAGGAGAGACAGGCCCCAGTGTCTCGCCTTGATCGAGATTTTTCCACAGAGGGAGAGACTGTTCGGGAGTTTTCTTATCGTGGCCTGGGTATGAGCCATGACGGACTGACGTGCGTTCTGGAAGGACGCCATCAACTCGATAATGCCGCCTGCTCGTTGGCTCTGTTAGGGGCGGCGGCCTCTCAAGGCATTGCTGTCACGTCCGAGGCTGTCCGAATGGGCTTGTGTGCGGTCAATTGGGCTGGACGGTTGGAAGTGCTCGATAGCCGTCCGACGATTCTACTGGACGGCGCCCATAATCCTTCTGCCGCAACAGTCTTGGCCGACTACCTCCGGGATTCTGACCGGTCCCATCAGCATCGCCCGATAGTGTTGGTTCTGGGCATGATGCGCGACAAGAACCATCGAGGCTTTATCGAGCCGCTCAGGGGGCTTGTGGATGAAGTGGTATTGACGCAAGCGGATCTCCCACGTGCTGCAAACCCCCAGGAACTTCGAGCATCGCTTGAGGGTCTGTTGCCTCTGCCGCATATGGCGTCGTCACTCAGCGATGCAATGACATTGGCCAGACAGTTAGCAACACCGCAGGGTCTGGTCTGTGTATCGGGGTCGCTCATGCTCGTGGGAGAATGCATGGCGTGGTTCCGTGGCTGTGGGCTTTCGCCGCTTCGGGGCTGACATGGCAGGCATCGCACGGCTGTGGATGTGCCTGGTCGGCTGGCTCTTAATGGGGATATTCCTTCCATTTGCAGGGGATGCGGCGGAACAGGGAAGCGCTTCCGTAGCGACGACAACCTCCTCCGGTGCGCTCCCGCTCGATATCACCGCTGAACGTATCGATTATCTGCAGGATCAAGAAATCTATGAAGCAGACGGCTCTGTGGTGGTCAATCAGGGCGCCGTACATTTGACGGCCGATCATATGACCATCCAGGCCTTGCCTGGTATCTTGATTGCCACAGGCCATGTTCGTCTCACCGACCCTAAAGCCGATCTCGAGACTGAGCGGTTGGAACTCAACGTGAATACAGAAGCTGGGGTGATCACCCACGGACGGGTCTATCTCAAGTCCACCAATACCTCGGTGGAGGGGCGTCTGCTGCAGCGGTATTCAGAGGAGCATTATCGGGTGAAAGAGGGCCGTTTTACGAACTGCGACGCGCAGAAGGGCGAGACCCCGGCCTGGCGGTTTACGTTCAAGGATCTCGACCTCAATGTCGGCGATAACGTAGGGCTCACCGGCGCATGGCTCTGTGTGAACGATGTCCCGGTGATTCCTGTTCCCACCTTGACCTATCCGCTTTCGAAGCGGCGTAGCGGGTTCCTCATCCCTCTTATCAGCTACGATAATCGATTCGGTATGCATTTCAAAGAAAGTTTTTTTTGGGCCATCAATCCCAGCCAGGACCTGACCATCTCTCCCAACTATTACAGCAGTCTCGGCTATGGGAGCGATCTGCAATATCGCTACGTGTTGGACCGAATGTCGAAGGGGCAGTGGCTCGTCAGTGCCTTGCGTCAGACGGAGCTGCCGAATGTATCCGGTGTAAGCCAGACAGGACAAGGTGCAGAACAGACTCGGGTTCTGATCAGGGGGACTCATACACAGCAATTTACGCCTGACCTGCTGCTTCGTGTTCGGGCCAACTTGGTGACCGACCCGAATTATCTGCAACAGTTGAGTAACTCCGGAGTCCAGCGGGCCCTTCCCAATAGCGAGTCGAGTCTCTTAGCGACCCAGCGTCTGGCCTATGGACAGACCTATGTGCTTGGCCAATACCTACAGCCTTTGCAATCGGGAGGAGGGGATACATTTCAGCGCTTGCCGGAAATCGGCTACAGCCTCCCCAATGTTTCCCTGTTCACTTCGCCGATCTTGCTGGGCGCGGATACGAATTTTGTGAACTTTTATCGCGAACAGGGATTCTCCCAGAATCGGATCGATGTCGTGCCTGGACTGTCGACCGATGTCCTGGACTTCGGCCACATCGTAGGCCTGACCCCGCAAGTGAAAGTGCGAGAGGTCTACTACACGCGAGGGGCGCAGAGCAGCGAAAGCCAGCATCGTGAGACATTTTGGCTGGGGCTTGAAGCGAGGTCGAAGCTGAGTCGTCGTTTTGGAACGAGCGAGGGCAATACCTTGCTGCATACCATCGAGCCCAGCGTGATGTATGAATATGTCCCGCATACCGATCAGTCCAAATTGACTCTGATCGATCAGGTGGACGATTTGCCCAAGAAAAACTTATTGACCTATGCGATTCGTAGCCGGCTTTTGGAACAGGCAGGC
Source organism: Nitrospira sp. CG24E (assembly GCA_002869895.2). GTDB lineage: Bacteria > Nitrospirota > Nitrospiria > Nitrospirales > Nitrospiraceae > Palsa-1315. The sequence goes on from NEWP02000020.1 coordinate 6,575, forward strand.
GGCAGCAGTTTCAACTGGCTGGATTTCACGATGGCCCAGAGTTATCACGTCGGTGCGGTGCAAACGAGAGCTCGGGATTTCACGTCGGGCGTTTCTCCATTGCTTGGATCGATTACGCAACCATTACAGCCGGCGACCGTGGCTATAGAGGGGAAGAAATTCTCAGATCTCTGGATGCGGGTCGTAATCGGTAATACGGCTCCTCAATATACTCCGGGCCAGTTATCGGAGGCCTCCCTTGGCCAGGGTGCTGGTGCTGTATCCGTTCAGGCGCCTACGATCAACCAGTATCTGACTATCGACGCGTTTTTCGATCCCTACAGATCTTCCTTGAGTCAATTCAATACCGACCTCCGGGTCCAACAGTCTAACCACTGGTATCTCCAAGTGGGGCACCGTTTCACGCACGATGGCAATCGTGCGCGCCGCGGAGACCTGTGGAATCCGATTTCATTCAATGAAGTCTATGCCCCGACAGCGGAGGTTCAATTTGTCACAGCCGGAGGAGCCTTCCGCACTCCATGGGGCTGGACGGTCGGCGCGAAGGCCTATTACGACGTGAAGAACGGCAGGAGTCCGGAATACGATGTCGTTGGACTCTACCAGAATCCATGCAAGTGCTGGTCGCTGGGACTGTACTATCTGCAGTTTCCCGATCGGGCCCAGTACAACTTCATGTTGAGCCTGACGGGAATCGGTTGGACGGAAAACTTTGGTACGGCGATGGTTCGAAATATCCTCAGCCCGTTGCTGATCGGAGAGAAGGGGCTACCCTGGGCATCGCCAGGAGGACCCTATGGGAGTCCACAATCGGCCATCCCAGCACCTGGCATGGATGGGAGCGGGCGATAGATCGTGAGGGATTTGACTCCTCGAAGAGGGCTGGTATACGATGTGCCGGTATGAATCTTATTATGCACTCAGTGAAGGAGGAATGAGCCGTGGCAGGTGATGCGCTGAAGGTTGAAGATGCGACGTGGGATGCAGAGGTGATGAAGGCTTCCGAGCTCGTGATGGTGGATTTCTGGGCTGTGTGGTGCGGTCCTTGCCAGATGGTTGCTCCGATCATTGAAGAGTTAGGCAAAGAGTATGCGGGAAAAATGAAGGTGCGCAAGCTCAATACCGATGAAAATCCAGAAGTTGCAGGCCGCTACCAGGTCATGAGTATCCCGACCATTCTCTTTTTCAAAAATGGGCAGGTCGTGGAAAAGCTTATCGGGGCGCGGCCGAAACGACAGTTCAAAGAAATGATCGATTCGCTGCTGGCCCAACCAGCCGGTTCAGCCTAAGGATTGTAGCCACCCGCCGCAATGCTCACCGAGTTGCGCATTGTCAATTTCGCGCTCATTGAGCAGCTGAGCCTTCAATTCCAGCCCGGCTTCACGGTCCTGACCGGGGAGACCGGGGCCGGTAAATCTCTCCTCATCGACGCTATCGCCCTGTTGGTCGGTGGACGGGCCTCCACCGACCAGATACGTTCTGGAGAAGATGAGGCCCAGCTCGAAGCAGCCTTCCACCTCCCAGACACCCATCCACTCATTCAGCGACTCCGGCAGCAGGACATTATCGGCCAGCATGAGTCTGAGCTGATTCTTCGCCGTGTGCTGTCTCGATCTGGTCGCCACCGTGTGTATGTCAACGGCAGCCTCTGCCCCCTGCGTGTGCTTGAAGATCTTGGCGGGACCCTCGTCGATATCCATGGTCAGCATGAGCAGCAGTCGTTGTTGGCCACAGCCAGACAGTTGGATGCACTTGATGCATTCGGACGTCTTTTTGAGTTACGAGGGAGATATGAACGGACCTATCAGGCGTGGAGGGAACTTCGTACGCAGCTGGATGCCCTGCAGCGTGACCTTGCAGATCGTGTACGGCGTGAGGAGATGTTACGGTTCCAGGCCCGGGAGATTGAACAGGCAGGTCTGTTGCCGGATGAAGAAGAGAAGCTTCGGCAGGAACGGCAACGGTTGGCGCATGTCTATCGGCTCAGGGAATTAGCCGACCAGGCTCATGTCGAACTGCAAGCGGATGAGCAGCAGGCTGTCCTGACCAGGTTAGGGCGGGTTGGGCGAGCCCTTGCAGAGTTGACCCAGACCGATCCGGTCATGAGCGATTGCGAACGGTCTGCTACGGAGTCGGCAATCCAACTGAAAGAACTTGCCGGGCGGTTGCGCGACTATGTCCAACAGTTAGAGGCAGACCCGGACAGACAGGCGACGATAGAGGACCGGCTCGATCTGATTCAACGGTTGAAAAAAAAGTACGGAGGGTCGGTTGAGGCGATACTCGCGTCTGGCAGAGTGGCCCAGGAAGAGCTCCAGCTATTGGACAATCGTGAAGCGAGAATTGCCGAGCTGACCGCACGGCTGGACGAAGAGGCGCTCCGCCTGAGCACGTTGGCACAGGAACTGTCCAAGAAGCGAATTGACGCAGCCAAGCGACTGACGACGCTTATGGAAACGGAGCTGGCTGCCTTAAAAATGGGTCAGGCGATTTTTCAGGCTTCACTCGCCAGCGATGAATCAGCGGATGGGCTTGGACCGGCTGGGCGCGACCGAGTAGAGTTTTTACTTTCAAGTAACACTGGGGAACCACCGAGACCCTTGGGTCGGGTGGCCTCCGGCGGGGAACTTTCGCGTATCATGTTGGCTCTCAAGACCGTGTTGGCCGAGATGGACCAAGTTCCAGTCCTGGTCTTTGACGAGATCGATACGGGAGTCGGTGGGGCTGTTGCTGCAGCGATGGGAACCAGATTGCGCAAGCTCGGATCGTTCCATCAAGTGTTTTGCATTACCCACCTTCCTCAGGTCGCATCCCAGGCAGAACATCATCTGCTGGTGGAGAAGGGTTTGGAGGGGCAACGGACCTCCACCTCCGTCAGAACTCTCAAGGGGATGGGGCGAGAAGAGGAAATTGCCCGGATGTTGGGCGGGCTGGTTGTGACGAAAAAAGTGCGAGAAACGGCTGCTGAGCTTATCGCTGGAACAAAAGGGCAGAGGTCTGATTAGACAAGGCAGGCGACGGCTAAGAGTCGGATTATCCTGCAGGGGTGGTCGCCATGGCCATGGCAGGAAGGGATGCCTTGCATTCCTGTACGACCTGTGCGAAGAGATCGGTTAGCTTCGGTTCGAAGTGAGTGCCTGCGTATGAAAGCATCTTTTGGCAGGCCCTGTCGATCGAGAGTGGTGTCCGGCCAGGAAGTTCCGCAGTCAGATGATCGAAAGTTTGGGCAAGGCATACAATACGGGCTAACTGAGGAATTCCTTCTTTCTGAAGTCCAAATGGATAGCCAGAGCCATCCCACCGTTCATGATGATAGGCGATAATCTGTCCCACCTCGGCAGGTAGTCCTAGCGGCAATACGAGTTTCGCACCCTGCTCCGGGGGGCGAGGATTGTCGCCGGATGTTCCAGTCATTGTGATTTCATCGTCGGCAAATTGATAGGGGGCGGATCCGATCTTGCCGATGTCGTGGAGGAAGGCCCCCAGGGCCAACGATTTCTGCTCAGCGACGGTCAGATTCATGCGATTGGCCAAAAGGGTAGCGTAGAAACTGACTCGGCTACAGTGGTTGAGCAGCTGGCGATCCTTTGCTTCGAGCAAATCGGAGAGCAGAGGGAGAAGATCGGGCATGTCTTCAGTCTGGGAGGCATGATCCGATGTCAGTTCTCCGATTGCCTGGTAGCCGGCACATAATTCCTTCCAGGCCTGCGCGCATTCTGTCTCCGATCCCCAGAGGCTGATCGATGTCCCGATGAAATTTCTGAGAAAGTCGAGCCGCTGTTTCTTTTCGAGTGTCTGGTTGACGAGGGACAGCAACTCGGTGACGTTAAAAGGTTTGAGCAAGTATCCGGCTGCGCCATGACGTATCCCTTCCATGGCGGACTTTAAGCTTCCGTACCCAGTGATGATAATGATCTCGATGCCGGCGTGGAGCTGCTTGATGTCCTGAAGGAGTTCTATGCCCTGGCGATCCGGAAGCTTCTGATCGAGTGTAATGATGTCGATTGGGTGAGATTTCAGCACGTCGATTGCGGCGCTGGCCGATTCCGCGGTCTGGACATTGAAAAATGGACGGAGGATCACTCGTAGGGCGTCGCGAGGACCTGCTTCGTCATCAATGACGAGCAGGGTCGGTTTCTTCTTGGCTGATTCTGGGGTCACTGCTGTGCTCATGTAAATTTTTCTACCACTAACTACTTACGTTGTAAAGCATTTCTTATTACGGTTCAGTCAGTTAGCGTTCCTGTTTCAACATAGTGTGGTGAAGACTGTTGGGTGCCCATATGTAGTCCTCTGAACGATAACTGTGCGCAGCATCGGCGGAATCCACTGCTCTATCGATGGGGATTATAATGCGGTGGCGGGAACGGTGCTATTCGTGCACGACGGCCTGAGGTTCGGCGCTGACTTCCTGATCTGGTCGGCCGATTCCCAACGTATCCATACGGTACTTGAGCATGCGGCGGCTAATTCCCAAGAGGTTGGCCGCATGAGTTTGGACATAGTCCGTTCGTTTGAGCGCATCTAAGATAATTTCACGCTCAAATTCCATGACAGCTTTTTCGAGGGAGAGTCGACCTGCCAGCGTATCGTCTCGGAGCGAGGAGGAGCGAGAGTCGTTCTTAAGAATGGTTGGGAGATGTTCGGCCGTAATGGTATCCGATCCCTTGGACCAAATAAATGCCTGTTCGATGATGTTCTCCATCTCTCGCACATTGCCTGGCCAGGGGTAGCGGGATAGAAGGTCAACGGCATCTTTGGCAAACTCCTGCGGCGGCCGACTCTCTTCTTCGATCCGTTTGGCCAGAAAATGTTTCGCGAGGAGGGCCACGTCTTCCCCGCGCTCCCGGAGCGGAGGTAAGTACAGCGCAATGACGTTGATGCGGTAGTAGAGGTCTTCGCGGAATTGTCCTTTACGAACGAGGTCTTCCAGGTTCTTGTTGGTTGCCGCTACGATGCGCACATCCACCTTGATGGACTGTACTCCGCCGACTCTGGTGAACTCTCGCTCTTGTAAAATGCGCAACAGCTTGGCCTGTGTCATAGCGCTGAGGTCGCCGATTTCGTCCAGGAACAGTGTGCCGGTATTGGCGAGCTCGAATTGCCCGACCCGACGGGCCGTGGCATCCGTAAAGGAGCCCTTCTCATGGCCAAACAGTTCGCTCTCGATGAGCGTTTCAGGAATGGCGGCACAGTTCAGTGCGATAAAAGGTCGTTCGCGCCTACCGCTATTAAAGTGGAGCGCCTTGGCAACGAGTTCTTTCCCTGTGCCGCTCTCGCCGGCGATCAGGACGGTCGTGCGGCTATCGGCGACTTGTTCGATCTTGGTATAGATATCCTGCATCGCAGGACTCTTGCCGATGAGGTTATGAAAGGCGTAGCGCCGAACGACATGTGCCCGGAGTTGTTTGACCTCCTGTTTGAGTTCCTGGTCGTTGAGCGCGCGTTCGACGACCAGGCGGAGCTCTTCCACATCGAAGGGCTTTGACAGATAGTCCACTGCGCCGAACTTCATCGCATCGACCGCGGTTTTAACTGATTTTGTCCCGGTGAGCATGATCACGGGCGCTGTAGGGCTCTCGGCGCGGATGGTTTGGAGTATCGACAGTCCATCGGTACCTGGCAGGATGACGTCCAGAAGAACCAGGTGGGGCGCTTCTTTACGAAAGAGCTCAAGGCCCTCCTGGGCATCGGCGGCTTGGATGGTTTCGTAGGTCGGCTCCAGCACCGCTTTCAATGAGGCCCTGACACGGGCCTCATCATCGATCAACAGCACGCGCTTTTTTAAAGTGGTATCCATAGGGTATTGGCTGCTATGCGGGTAATGCGGGCAGGCTCACGAAAAACGTGGTGCCGACACCGACCGAGCTCTTCACCAGAATCTCGCCGTGATGTTCTTGAATGATTTGATGAACGATGGTCAAGCCCAGTCCCGTCCCTTCGTGTTCTCCGCTTTCATGTTTCGTCGTGAAAAACGGGTCGAAGATATGCTCGAGATTCGCTTCCTGGATTCCTTCACCGGTATCCTCGATCTCGATGTGAGCCCACACGTTCCCTTCCGGCTTCATCAACTTGCGCGTTTGTACGCGGAGTTTCCCGCCGGATTTTGACATTGCGGCCATGGCATTGAGGAAAAGATTGAGCAAGACCTGCTTGATCTGCTGCCGGTCCAGCATGACACGGGGCAGGTCCGGCGCCAACTCTTTTTCAATCTTGATCCCCTGGCTGTCTGCTTTGACATCGATGAAATATAAGCAGGAAGCGACAATGTCGTTGAAGTCCTCGTCTGTCAGCTGAGGCTCCATGTATCGGGCATAGTCGAGGATTTCCTGGATCAGCCGTTCGATACGATACACATCGTCGAGCACCACTTTGCTGAACTCTTGAATAAATTGGGGATCATCTTTTCGCTCAGGAGCCAATTGGATGAATGTTTTTATCGACGTGAGGGGGTTTCTGATTTCATGGGCGAAGCCACCGGCGATGGTTTCAAGGGATTTGAGCCGATCTGTGCGTTTCATGAGCGTGTGGGAGCGATGGAGATCCTCGTACAGCATCATGGTATCTAACGCATTCGTGGCGGTTTGTGCCAGGGTGGCAAGCAGGGATTCTGCAAGCGCACTTTCTTCAGCCAGAGGTTGTGTCGTACCGAGGATCGAGAAAGCAATGAGCCGGTCTTTATTGAGATGCGGCAGGATGCGTGTAGCCTGCAGCGCATTCATGAATGAGCGCGCACCTGCTTCAAGGTGATGACCTTGGAGGTCTACAGTTGAGTCGGCTCGCGACATAATCTGATTGGTTGAGAGGAGATGGCGAGGCAGCGGATGGCCCACGGCCAGCGTCGACGGTGTCACTCCGGGAGCGATCGAGCCGATCATGCCGGCGCGACGATAGCAGGCTTGTTCGTGATCCAGTAGGAACAGCGCTCCATGGGTCGTGGCGCCTGCGCGACAGAGTTCTTGGATTATGCGATTTGCCATTGTCGTCAGATCGGTCATCGATCCAAGATCTGCCGAAAACTGCGCGACCATGTTCAAAAGTTCGCTGGAAGAGGGTGCCATCATTTCGATATTCTGCAGGCGTAAGTTCATAACGAACTTGAAGCGTAGAAGACCCCTTGACCAGCCTGCGGAAATGCAGATTGGGCATGAAATAGTTATGTGTTCAAAGATGTACAGGGAAGAGTATACATGGCCAGGGTATGTTCAGCCAGCGGATTTATCTTTTTCAATAATTGCGAGGAGGGCGTGACCATCGAGCGCAGGAAGGATGCGGGGTTTCTGGATACCGGCTTTCTGTAGAAATGAGGTGAGTGAGGAGCGGTCAAAGGTATGAAGCAATCCATGGCGGATGGCTTCTCGCAGGCGCCCCAAATATTGCAGAAGGAGCTGGGCTTGTGGGCTAAATTCATCTTGGTTTCCTCTGTGTAGATGTCGTCGATAGAGCACCGACAGGTCGCTATCGGTGTGGAAAACCGTGAATACTAAGCGCCCCTGTGGGCGGAGCACGCGGTACAGTTCGCGAATTGTGGCCAGTGGTGAGGGGACGAATGGGAGCGACAGATTGCAGACGATGCGATGGATCGAGCGGTCCTTGAAGGGAAGGCGATCGGTCCAATCAGTGTGAATCCAGTCTGTCGTGATGGGCGGGGTGAGGGTGAGGATTCCCGCAAAGTCGCTGTCGAGTTCCTGGTGTAAGGCGCGGAGATTTTCTCGAGCCTGCGTCAGCGAGTCTTGAGCATATTCCAACCCGATCATGTGAGCGGGCTGTTCCTGGTTCCATCCACGTTGCCGCGATCGGTAGGTCTGGTTGACCATCGTCGCTCGGACTAAATCGCCGTAGCCCACTCCCACGTCCACGAGCATGGAACCAGGCTCGAGCGGACTGAGCAGTCGATAGAGATCATCCAACAGTTTCCAGTGCTCATGGAGATTGCCGAGTTGAGCACTCTGTTGTATCTGCGCGATCCGCAGAGTTTGACGGGTGATCTGCGAAAGATTGTGGCGCAGGCGGGTGCGCTCCAGTTCAATGCGCTGTTGATAGGCCAGCATCTGATGGGTCCGCGCGCGATATTCGGTCGAAACGGGCGGCAACGGGACGGTTGCGACTATCTGTTCGAGGATTTCTCGAAAGGCTACGGGGTGCGGTTCATTGAGCGGAAGAGCCTGACTCATCAGAGGCGCTGGGACTGTGGCCAGCCTCGTATGGGTGCCCAGGGCGGTGAGAAAATCCTGGGGGAGATCAGCGGGAGGCAACTGCCTGAGGGGACTGCTGGGAATCGTCAAAATGGCCGCGGGAGATCGAAGGAGGCGGAGATCCCCGATCGTAGAAGCCAGATCTGTGAAGTGGCCCGTCACGATGTCGCTCACAAAGCGATCGACATCGATGTTGAGCCCGAGCAGATTGGTGATGCCGCGGCGGAGTCCGTATCGATGGTCGGCCACAAGGTCATGGCCATGGACCGTCATGAGCATGGCCTGCATGTCGATGACCGGATTGATCAGCAAGAGTAAGTCGAGAGGCCGCGCTTGCACCGCCATTTTGATCGCGACACGCGCGGTCGTGTCGCTGGCCATGACGATCAAAGGGGCGGTCGGCCATGTATGTTGCACAAACTCTACAACCTTAAGAAGATCGGCTTGCATGCTTCGCAAGGTTGTCTGTTGAAGCTCACCGTCGCTCAGTCCTATGTGGTTGGTGTGGTCGTATCGCAAAATGCGGAGCCGGTGGTATGCCAGGTAGTAGGATAAGGCGACTGTATCCAGCGCGGTCTGGCCATAGCCCGGAGCGATGATCACGACCGGCGTGTTCTGTGAGAGGGGCTGGTGAAGGTGGTCGTCGGTGATCACAATCGCTTGGCCGCGCGGATTTCGGCATTCTCGGAGCACACTGATGACCGATCCTTGTGGCGAAGAGGCTTCCGATTTGCTGGGGAACATCAGATGTTGCCGGATCACGCGGCTGACTTCTCGCTCGGCATATGGGGTCAGGCCATGAAAACGGATACCGACCAGCATGGCAGGGTCGGAGCCTTGGTGACGAAATTGGTTGACGGCGGTCGGGTCTGGAATCGACCAAACGATTCTTGCGGAAAGTGGGGAGTCTGGTGTGCCTGGTTCATGGGTTCCCGGGTGGCTTTGAGACTGTGCGGCGGTGAAGTGAATCGTGGCAAGACCATTCATGAATTCAGGGGGAGAGTTAAGGTGAAGACAGGCGCCGTCCCTGCTGAAGTTCACGGTCAAGGCTGCCAGGCGATGCAAGTGACCGGTAAGATCGGTTACTTCCAGTCTGACGGGGGTCGTCAGCACGACGCGAATCGATTCGCGTTGGTCAAAATGTTCTCGCTCGCTCTGCAGGAGGCGCGTGTCACTCGGTAATTCAAGCTGCGGCTCCGTCGAAAGCAGCACCTCGAGTGAGAAGGGCAAAGTCCCTTCCTTGGCAGCCTGGATCAACGAGGTCAGAACAGCAGCTTCTTCACGCTTAGGCAAATCAAATATGACGACGAGATGGGAGACTGGTGTTCCGAAAGGAGGCCAGATGGCGCGTTCCTGTGTCTGACCATGGAGTTCGAGTATGCCCACGGCAGTTTTAAGTACGACATAGGCATCTTGTGGTGTAACAGTGGGGAAATTACTGGGAAGGGTAATGCTGGTGCCGCCGAGGCTGATGTTAGAAATGGTGCCCTGCCATATTGCCGCTCCTAGGGCGATCGAGGCAGGCAAGGTGGTCGGAATTCGAGGTGTATGGCGACGCTCTTGTTGCGGTCTGTCTGAATCAGCGACCGGAATGGATGTCACTGTGGCGGTTGTGGCTTCGTGGGGGACAGTCGGCGAGGCGGTAGAGACGGCAATCGGTAGCTGAAGCTTTTCGAGAGAAGGGTGGGTGGCGACCGGTAGACGGAGGACCATACGAAGCGGCCCCTGCATCGGCGCCGACACATCCAGGGTGCCGTCGAGTTGGCGAACCAGCTGATACGATTCGAGGAGATCGGTGGAGGGGGGTGCCGTAGCCGGTGATGCGGCCAACGAGACCCTGTCAGATTCGAGCAATTCGATTTCGACCTTGGTAGGCGGGGTGAGGGGAAAGAGTGTCGGCGTGTCTGCTGAGATCGAGGAAGGTCCGACTGTGCTTGTGCTCACGATGAGTTGATGCCCGCGCCCGATTGTTCGCAAGTAGGTCTGCGCATAACTCAGTAAATGTTGCACAAGCGTCCTGACCTGCTCGCGGTCGCCGGCAACAGAGGGGAGCTGAGCGCCGAACTGCCTAATGATGCCTGTGCTCTCCACGACGGTTGGAGTGGTAGAGCTGAATATCTCATCAAGAATATCGTTGATCCTATTGCCTGAGGGATTCGTTCTCTCCTGAAGAGTCTGCGCCAATGCCGCTCCGAGTGTTGCCGCTTCTGCGGCCTGTCCGGTGAGTATTTCGACTTGGTCTTCCAGGCGCGTATTGCGGATGGTGGAGAGGAGTTGTTGCGACTGTGTCAGTAGCGAGGTGAGGGGCTCGCGCAGCTGCTGAGATAAGACTGTGACTCGCTGGGCTTGAGTGAGCAGTCCATCTGCATGTTGGAGTTGCTGACGAAGCTCCTGAATCGTGATCGCTTGCTGTTTTGATTGAGCAAGGTCTCGGATCAGTCCCACCGTACCGACAAATCGACGCAGGGGGTCGTAGAGTCCTCTGGCTGTGACCTCTGCCGTAATGATGAGAGGTCTGTTGTGTTTCATCGTTTTCCCCTGAACGGTCAATTCGACAAGGCTGGTACCCCGCGCGCCGGAGCGGCGTTCGTTCAGGCGATATCGAGCCGACAATTCCTGGCCGGGAGGCACGAGGATGCTATAGGGCAATCCGATGAGTTCGTCCGGCGAGTAACCCAATAGTGTGACGATGCGAGGGCCGACCATCATAAAACAGCCCTTTGCGTCCAGCTCGTACGCGGTGTCGCTGAGCAATTCGATGAACCGACGGTGGCGTTCCTGCGCGTAGTCGAGGGTCACTCTCAGGTGATGTTTCTCGATGGCTTCCCTGGCACAGAACAGGAGCTCGGTGAGAAAAGCCGGAGATTTCTTCGCGAGAAAAAAGTCGAAGTCGGCTTGAAGCGCTTGAAGCGCCGAGGCTGATTCGGTACGGTCGCTAAGCAGGATACTTGCCGCGTAGGGTGAGTGACTTTTGATCTCACCGTGGAGGGAACGAGAGCCCTCCGTGAGGCACTGCTCATCGATGAGAATGATCGTCCATTCGCGCCTCGGGGTCCATGTGCGGGCTTCCTCTGAGGAATAGGCGACATCCACGAGGCAGCCAGGAAAGAATCCGCGAAGACTGATGGTGACGAGTTTAATGGATTCAGCGTGGTCGCTGACAATCAGGATGGCAATCGGCTCACTCTGCGGCATCGAGATATCCCTGCACTTCTGGGGATTCAGAGCAAGCCCAGTTCCAGAGCGACCTCACAAGGTTCGCCCTCTGGCGGTCTGAGACATACGAACCCACAGATTTCTGGAGCCACGAGTCTGTAATACCTCTAAGGGTAGGGATGTGAATAACATAGGCTGAGGTGAGAAACCCAGTCTACAGGCGGTGAGTCGGCTCCTACTTTAGTATGGGGCGTCGGGTGACGAACAAAATTGAACGGAAAGGAAGAGAGCTTGGGGGGAGGGAACGACATAGATTGTTCGATACCAGTCGCAGATTGTGCGACTGGTATCGAACAGTCGGAATGAGTTCGCGCTAATGTTTCGCGATTGGTGCAGCGGCTTTCGTCGGACAGGCGCCCGGGGTCATATAGAGCAAGTAGTTGCCCATGCCATGTTGGGGATCGGATTTCTGCAAGGGATGGTGATGGACCATGACCATCTCGTAATCCTCTGATTTCATCACGGGGAACCCCTGACTGTCGCTATAGACTTGATGGGGTTGAAATTCGAGAAAGGTTCCATCCTGGGTGACATCCGGCACGGTCCGCAGCAGGGTCTGTTTCTTGGTGATATTGTCCAGCCCGATCATGAGAAGTTCGTCATGCCCATGGGGATAGGCGAATTTCACACAGCCGTCCATCGAGAACTTGAGGGGGGCCTTGTGGACCTGGACACCGGTGTTGATCTCGATCCCTTCATCCGTCTGGTCGGGGCCGCGCTGGGCGAACTTGCTGAAGCAGACGATATTGACTCCCACTTGATAGACATCCATTTCTTTGACCGGTGTCCCTTCGGGCGCCATATACATGGTGAAGGTGGCCATGACGTCTTTGGTGACTGGCGCCCCGTGATAAAAGGCGACAATCGACATGAGGTGATCCTCCTTGGCGAGCTTCACTCCATAGCCGGCCGGAAATCGTGTCTCGGTCATCTCGAGTCCAGCTCCGGCAAAGAACAGGGGTTCACCGGCGCAGGAGACGCTCGGCTTGCTGTTGTTGAGCATCAGGACGTGATGCAAGTAGTTCTTGGGAAGCGGGGTGCCGTCTTTGGTGAAGACCGCGGTTTTATACCCGACCATATGCATATCCTTGGGGAGCTGAAAGGCATGCTTGGGCATCGATGCGGCGAGATCGCCGTCGTGAGCAGCGGGGAGATCGATCGGGCCGAACGTGAGGGTGACGGTATTCTCCTGCATAGTGACGGTGGTGGTCGTTTGATTCATCAGGGTAGGCACGGCATGGTGGTCATGTCCGCCGTCGGCCAGGGCCGGCGTCACCAGACAGAGGCTTGTGAGCAGAGTAAAAATAGCAGAACGCATACAACCTCCTAAGAAGAAAAAGTGATCACGCAATTACTGGGTTTGATGTTGCGGTATGCCTGTGAGGCGGTAGATATCACTGTGCAATCGGTGGCTGGGTCAACCGTTTCCATGTATAGGTCCCGCCATGTTCGCGTGGGGGAATATTCTTTTGAGTGCCGACCCGCGAATACCACCAGACGCCTTTGGCCTGAGTGCCGTCTTCTGAGAGCAAAACCTCAAACCCTCCTTCGCGATCGTTCCCCGGTTGCTGCCAGGTGCCTTGCCAGAGACGGTCTGCAAACTTTGTCGTGATAAACCGTCCGCCATGCTGGGTATAGGGACCGTTGCCGGCTTTGTCGAGCGTGGCCTTGTAACGCTTGTCGTCTTCCACTTCAAGAATGTCCCACTCTCCGCTGAGATCCGGAATGGAGGTTATCGCATTGCTGACCAAATGTTGAGACGCTGCTTGCGTCGGTTGCTGAGCCAGCGGACCTCCAAGCTGGATCGTTCGGAATGACTCGTGCCAAGAAAGGAGCATCCATTGTCCCTGACGGCGTTCGAGTACCCCGGTCTCTCTGAGCGGAAGGACGGTCCGCTTTGGATTAGTCGATTCTCCGACAAAGCGAATATAATCCAGCTCCATCGTAAACCACGCAAGATCGCCTTTGCTCCAGACCTTGAGCTCGTGGATGGGGATCTCAAGTTTCTGGACCGAGTCAAACTCCTCCCGCATTTCACGCTCAAATTCCGGCCAACCCACGTATTTTCGTCCCGCAATCGTGTAGCTGACGATGTCTGAGTCATGGGCCATCAGGCGAGAAAGAGTGGAGATATCCTTTTCAGCATTGGCGCGAACGAGGGTACGGATTGTCGCCTCTGGGTCGGTCGAATCAGCTGCGTGGCTTTCGATCGCCTGTGTCACGCCAAGAAACAGAATGAAGGCGCCCGCTAAAACGAGTTTCATAATTCCGACCATGGACAGACTCTGTGTGATTCGCGAGCGGAGTATCTATCTCTGAGGCGACTCAATCGCAACCTACATGGGCCGACCGTTCTTGTCAACGGAGAAGTACGATGACTTTGCTAGTCATGCCGAGAGGCCACGACAATCACCGTCACATTATCCTCCCCCCCTCTGTTCAGCGCCTGTTCGATCAGCTCATGGCAGGCTCGCTGAGGATCGCCTTTCGCGCCGGAGAGTACCGATGCAATAGCTGAGTCATCCAACATTTTTGTAAGCCCGTCACTGCAGAGCATAATCAGGTCGTCTGGAGTAACCAAAGTCGAAGTCCGTTCCGGTTTCATCTCCAGGTCCATCCCCAGACCCTTGGTCAGGATGTGACGCTCGGGATGTATGAGCGCCGTAGCGGCATCGATCAGGCCGCGCTGCACAAACTTTTGAACGAGGGTATGGTCCCGCGTCAGTTGTGTGAGCACTCCAGCCCGGTAAAGGTAGGCGCGGCTATCTCCAAGGTGTGCAATATGGGCGACCGGCATCGATGCCGGTGTCAGCGCCAAAGCGACGATGGTTGTGCCCATCCCCTTCAAGGAGGGTTTCGCCAGAATGAGGTCATGGATTCGCCGATTGGCGCTTGTCACGAGGTCTACCACGAAGTCATCGGTCGCACTCGGGTGTTCGTGGAGCCAGGCCGCTCGTTCACGCGCCCGTTCTGTGGCTGTTGCCACAGCAGTTTGAGCTGCGACATCACCCGCCGGGTGTCCTCCCATCCCATCGGCCACGATCCAGACACCGCAGTCATTCAGGAGGGCCAGCGCATCCTGGTTCGATGAGCGGACATGGCCCCTCTCGGTTCGGCCGATACCGGCCCAGGACAGGGGTCGTGTCATGGAATGATCCCAGTCGTCGCCTGGTAACGAGTTGGTGGATATCCGACAGAAGAGGGGCCGAATCGTGCGACCATCTGGTCGTAGAGCAATAGGGCGAGGGGTTCAAGATTTTGGGTATCGGCTTCGTTGTATCTCAGCAACAGATCGCGCGCGGCTTCGTCTCCAGCACACCACTGGTGCCAGAGGCGGACAGCTTCCCATCCGTCCAACCCCATGACATCGGCTTCCCGACTAATTTGAACCTCCTGTTCAATGCGCTTGAGCCCGCCCTGCATTCCAAGTCTGCGCGCGGCGAAGCAAAGATCGAAGTGCGGTTTTTTGAAATTCAACCGGGGAAACTTCGCTTGTAAGTAGGGGATGTCGAACCCGCTGCCGAAAAATGTAATAAAGAGGTCTGTCTGCTCCAGTTCCTCTTGCAATCGGTCTTCCGTCAATGTTTCCCCTCGGACCAGGCTTATCATCCGCCCGTTACGATAGAGTCCGACCACCGTGACATGCCCTTCGCGTGCAGACATCCCTGTCGTCTCAATATCCAGGTAGAGGGCACGGTGGCGAAATGTTTCGAAGAGACGCCAGTGGTCCCGGCTTTTCAGGCAGGCGCCGAAGAACTTCGCATCGCCTTCTTCCAGGCGCGATTGGGCGATGGCGAGGTCACGGTCGTATCCTTCTTTTCTGGCGGAGGAGATGCCGGTGAGAGTCGGAGATCGGAGGAATGAGGCCCAATCCGGAATACATTCCTGCCAGAGACGGCGTTCGGAACTTTGGCCTATGCCGTTGAGAAGCACGAAGGATGACGTGAGCATGTGGCTGCCGGATTGTAGCCTTGATTTCACTCAATAAACAAGCTAAAGTCCGCGACCTGAGCGGGTTTTCTTCTTATGGCCGCCCGGAGGCGCCGATGGGAATGAATGGCTGATCTCCCCAACAAAATTCGCATCACGGTCGGTTCAGTGCAACTCGAGGCGGAACTCAAGTCGACAAGAACGGCCCAAGAGGTCTATGCCGCATTACCGGTTGAAAGTCAGGTCAATACATGGGGCGAAGAGTTCTATTGTAAATTGGCCGGGGTGAAGGACCATCGAGAGACTGCGACCAATCACGTCAAGGTCGGCGATGTGGCGTTCTGGGGAGCAGGACAAGTCCTGGCCATTTTCTTTGGACGTACGCCGATGAGTATGGGACAGGATCCGGTTCCGGCCGACCGTGTCAATGTCATTGGCCGCATTCTCGGGGATGCCTCTGTGCTGCGCCGTGTCATGGATGTGCCGACCATTCGGATCGAACGGATCTAACATTGGTGAAGGTTGAGGCTAAGGTTAAGGTTAAGGTTGAGATGAAAGACTTCCGAATTCTTGCTCAACCTCAACCTCAGCCTTCTTCAGACGCTGCGGCCTTGCTGGACGAACTGTTTGAGCATTCTACGGGACCATGCTCTAATAATTTCTCCATGGATCGTCAACCATGAGACTGTCGAAAGAACGAGTTCGCCACATTTCGGAGTCGCTCGTCGCCAGATTTCAGGAGGAGGGGCAGGTAGCGATCGTCGGGGATCGCAAGGCGTTCGTCGAGCAGATCGATCATGCCATTCTTGAGGAGCTGTCGGTTGAAGACCGCCTGAATGCAGAAGTGAGGCAATTGCTGAAAGCCTATGAGCAAGACATTGAGCGGGGGCAGGTGGATTTTCAACGGATGTTCACGATGGTGAAGGGTAAGCTTGCGAAGGAGCGCGGCATCATTCTGTAGGATGTGAAACGTGAAAGGGTAAAACGTGAATCGTGGAAAATGGAATGTTCAACTGTACTGCGTTTTACGTTTCACGTCTAATGTTTCACGGGCTTGGTTATGTTGAGCGAAGACAAGATCAGCCATCTCTCCCATATTATTCTCCAGGTGGTGAAGAAGAGCCAGCTGGCGACTATGCAGGCCGACGAGGGGCGAATTCTGAAAGAGATCAAGCGAGTGCTCGCATCCGAATTGGCGCAAGAAGAAGATATCGATCGAAAGGTGAAGGCAAAGTTGGCCTCCTATTCGCGCGGGATCGTCGAAGGCAGCGCGGAATGGGACGTGCTCTATCGGAAAACATTCGAGGAAGAGACGCGTAAACATACGAAGGCATGAGGGAACGATGGCGCATGAAGCGGCGATAAAATGTCTTTCGGTACTTGGAGCGATTCTGTTGCTCGTTGGATTTGCCGCCTGCGCCAAGAGCACGCCGAAGCCCTTGGTTCCCCTGGCGCTCGAGTCGGGAGTCAAGCCACAGGCTGTCGCCTTGACCGAGCAGGGAACCCAGGCTTATCAGGGGATGCGGTTCGACGAGGCGAAGAATTATTTTTTTCAAGCGATTGCCGAGGCGCCTCAATCGGGGCCGGCACACTATAACTATGCCTTGGCACTGAATGCTCTGGGCGATACGGCGCAAGCGCGTCAACAGTTTATGGAAGCGGCCGACTTGGCTCCCGGCGACAAGGTGATTTGGGATTCGCCCGCGCTCAGTCCCTACGGCAATGTGGAGGCGCCAAAGAAAGTGTTCAAACAACTACCAGGCACACGTGGCCCAGGCGTTGGCGGCGTGCCACGATAGTCATAGCGAGGCTAGAAAGGGATGAACCGAAATGGCAAAGGAACTGGAAGTTGGTGACAAGGCTCCCAGCCTATCGCTTCCCGATCAATCGGGCGAGCCGGTCAGCTTAAAAGATTTTAAGGGCAAGCAGGTGGTGCTCTATTTTTACCCGAAAGACGATACCCCAGGCTGTACTAAGGAATCGTGCGACTTTCGCGATGCCGAAGCCTCTATTAAGAAAGCCGGAGCGGTGATTCTTGGTGTCAGCTTTGATGGCCAGGAATCCCACCAGAAATTCATCAAGAAATTCACCTTGCCCTTTACGTTGCTGAGCGACGAGGAGAAGGTTGCTGCGAAGGCCTACGGAGTCTACAAAGAGAAAAGCATGTACGGCAGAAAGTATTGGGGTATCGAACGCAGCACCTTTGTCATCGATCAGGCCGGTAAGTTAAAGGCCATCTTTCGCAAGGTCAAGGTCGGCAGCCACGTGGATGATGTACTGACGGCGTTGAAAGCATAACCTTTACAAGATGCTGAAAAACCCCGCCAGCGTCGTTCTCGCCTCGAAAGCATCCTCAACGTAGCCGAGAGGCTACGCCTCCGGTGCTTTCTTCGTCTGCGGCCTTGCTGGACGGGCTTTTTGAGCATCTTGTTCTGTGCTTTTGTTATAGATGTATGGGCGATTCCGTCGCACCATAATAGTGCTTCCCCAGACTCATTGTGTGGCTGTGCGGCCTATGGGTGTTTTTTTCCGCAGAGCCAGTTTTTTGACTCTTCTCTTGTTCTGGACTGCGTCGACCATTCTCTTCGCGGCAGACAAGACTTCCGGAACTTTGACGGTTCACGATAGCCTTACCGCGCCAAACCAGTCTGCCACCATTGAAGCGACGCTTACAAGGACCGGTCTTCCAACGGAGGCTGGGCTGGGAGGCGAACCAATGGAATTGCTCATGGCCGGTCACGTCGTCGCGACAGCGATGACAGTCGCCGATGGGAGGGCTGTCTTGTCGTATACTCCAAAGGCCAGAGGGGTGGTTCCCTTTACCGTGCGAGTGGGAGCCGTTTCGAAAGTTGTCTCGGCCGAAGCCGGTGCAAACTTAGCCGTGTGGGAGTACCGCAGTCCGATCATGGCGATTGAACTGGCGGCGCTTATGCAAGACGCCGCAGGAGTAGGACCGACCGTGACGGGGCCAGGGAACGAGGCAGAAGGCAGACAGCCGATGATTGATGCTGCGGAGGAACTCGGCAAGCTTGCGCAGTTCTATTACAACTTACTCTATGTGGTGACGTTGGAGAAGGGCGCCGGTGGTAGAGACCAGGCGAATGAACAAACGAGACAATGGCTGAAAGATCGGAAGTTTCCGGTCGGGCATATCCTGGTGTTGCCGTCCGATCCGGAGGCGTTGGGGAAAAAACTCGATGAACTGCACGCCTCTGGATGGAAGCAGCTCAAAGTAGGGGTAGGGCGCACGAAAGCGTTTGCCGAAACGTTTCTGCAGCGGCGCCTTGAAGCTGTGATGGTGCCGGAGCCGGCGAAGGGCGATGCGCCGAGGAAAGCGAAGGTGGCAAAAGAGTGGAAGGACGTGCGCAAAAAGATGTAGCGGATAACCGGTTGCCATTTTTGCTCGCGCAACGCGCGGCCTCGGAAGGCCCTCGTTGGACGCGCGCAGTCAAGGGCAATCCAGTCACCCGCTTGATCCAGAACAATTTGCGCACGAGTGGGAGGGAGGCGAGGAAGAATAGGACCAAGGAGGCGATGGGGGACTGATGACCTTCTGTGCTCGCGCAACGCGCGGCCTCAGAAAGACAAGAATGGAGCAGTCGGACCATTCTTCTTGCTCGCAGAGGCCCCACGATGAAACGGTGGTCCCTCGATGCGCGCAGTGAAGAACAGTCCGGCTGTTCCCTTTGAGGACTAACATCACAGGTCCATTTCCGACACGCAGAATGGAAGAGCATCTGGCCGTCCTCTGGTTAGGCAGACTTTCCGCGCTACTGGAGAAGGGATGTAAAGGGTGAGAAGCATCCTTGTTCCTTGATAGAAAAGTCACAAGCAGAGATGCCTGAGTGGTGACGGGCATGAGGTTTTCAGATAGATGGCGCGATGAAATCGAATTCACATCCTCGCTTTCCGGTGTAAATGTTTCGCGACGTCCCAGTAAGCGTGTCGACAGGCTGGCGCAAAAGAAGATCAATGAAGCCCGGCGACTTACCCCTGAACAGCGGCTCTTGATTGCGCTTGAGCTGTCCGACGCTGCTGTCGCCCTCCAACGCGCTGGTTCCAAGAAGCCTTAGCCGAAATCCTCTCACGTCTTGAGATGTCTTCGGATCTTGCGGGACCATGGCAACCCAGCGTATGCTCCGCAATCCTTACGATGGATAATTGCGGAGGCGCACAGTGCCACGGAACGATCAAGCCGTCCGCCAATTAGTGATCCTGCACAAGCTTGAGGCCTCCCGGCAGGGATTGACCCTTGAGCAATTGACTCAGGCGCTTGACCCGGGCTCGACGCGCCATCCGCGCACGCTTCGTCGAGACCTTGCCGCCATTGAAGCGATCGGGTGGCCTCTCGTCACGGAACGTGTCGAGGGTCAGGTCCGATGGAAACTCCTTGAGGGATTCCGCACTATCCCGGCGCTTCGCCTCTCTCCCACCGAACTCATGGCCTTGACGGTGAGCCGCCGTCTCATTGCGCCCCTGGAAGGGACAGCGCTCCACAGCTCGTTGCAATCCGCCCTTGGCAAAGCCTCTGCGGCATTGCCTCCACAGGGGTTGGAGTTGGCCCAGCAACTCGAAAGCACCTTTTCCGTCGGACTCGGTCCACATAAACGCTATCGGCATCATCGTGAAGTGGTCGAGCGGATTACCCAAGCGATCGGTCACAAGACGCGCATACAAATGCGGTACGATTCCGCGTCCCGTGGCCGGATGACTCGCCGAGACGTCGATCCCTATCGACTCTGGTACGCCTCAGGCGGTCTCTATCTCATCGGCTACTGTCACCTCCGCAAAGAGCCGCGCATGTTCGCCGTCGAGCGCATCAAGTCCGTGACGCCGACCGATTTCCCCTATCAAATCCCGCTG
>NEWP02000020.1:26878-56801 GCA_002869895.2 Nitrospira sp. CG24E
TCGGGATTCGAGAGGTGGGGGAAGCATTGGATGTGGTACTCGCCTAGGCGTAATGTAAAATGAAAAATTTAAAATGCAAAATGGATGGTCGGGCTCATTTCGCATTTTTCATTTTGCTTTCCGCATTGGCTTTCCTTGCCGGTTGTGCGGAAGTGACTCCGCGCGAGGAGGCTCGGCTTAAGCAGGCGACGGCGAAGGAATTGACGGCTTTACTGAGCCAGCGAGAGGCGGCGATTCAGACCATGAAGGGTCTCTTCAGCGCAAAGGTGCGAGGAGGGATCATTCCTATCGCGTCGCGGGTGGAGGGGGTCTTGTACTATCGTCGCCCGAACTCCATGCGTCTGAGAGGGTTTACCGCGGTCGGCAGCGAAATTTTTGAATTTGTGCAGGCGAACGATTCGTTCAAGCTGCGGTTGCCGACAATGGGCCGTGTCCTATCCGGCAATCCGTCCGACATGAGCGAGATGGGGAAGCTGGCCAGGCCATTTCAATTGAGTGTCTGGGCGATGGCCGGTTTGTTGGGCACTGACACAATCTCAAAAGACGAAACGGTCGCTCTCGTGGAAGAGGGGGATCGCTACCGGCTGGAGGTTTCCGGCCTATCTCCCGATGGGAAGCAGCTCACACGCCGCCTGTTGTGGTTTGAACGGGACACACTCCTTGTCGTGCGTGAAGATCGACTGACGGAGTCCGGATCGGTGGAAGCGACCATTCAGTACGAGGACTTTCGCCCGATCGGCCAGGTGGAGGGGACCTCCAGTGCCGGCGATGGACGGCTGTTGAGACCATTTAAGATTGTATTGGAAGATGGAAAGGGACAGGGAAGCGTGCAGGTTACGTTTCACGAAATGGTTCCCAACCAACCGCTCGCCGCCACCGATCTTCCGCAGGTCTCGCTTCGATGAAAGTATTGGCAGTCGAGACGGCAACCTCATGGCAGAGTGTCGCGATCTTGGATGAGTCGCGCGTCCTGGCACGTCACGATCAGGATGCGGCTGGGTCGCATGCCAAACTGCTGTTGCCGACGATCGATCGATTGTTGCGTGAGACGGGTTTGAGGTTCGGGCAGTTGGATGGCCTGGTTGTGTCCATCGGTCCAGGATCCTTCACAGGACTTCGTGTCGGCCTGGCCACGCTCCTTGGGTTTCGGACGGTGAGTGGACTTCCTTTGGCGGTCGTGCCGACATTGGAGGGTATGGCCTGGAATCTCAGAGGCACCGCAACATCTCTCTGCCCCATTCTCAACAGCCGGCGCGGGGAACTGTACTGGGCGCTGTTTCGTTGGGCCGGTGATGACAGATTGGAGCGAGTGCTCTCGGAGCAGGTGGGGACGGCGACGATGCTGGGGAATAGTCTGAGCGGTTCGGCTCTCGTCTTCGGAGAAGGATGGACGACTGAAGAGGAGGCCATCCGCGCATCGATACCTTCCTCTGCCACAGTCGTTGAGGCGCCGGATTCAGCGATGAAACCATCGGCTGTTTCGATCGGGTTGGCAGGGATTGAACGGCTCCGACGGGGTGAGCAGGCAGGGACCGGTATCGGTCCGCTGTACATACAGCGGACCGCAGCAGAGCTGAAGTACGAGGAGTCCGGCGGCCTGTCGCCGGTGGCTCTGCGGCAGGGGCGGGTGGCAAGAAAGGCCGTTTCCCGGTCCGTGAAACGTGAATCGTGAAACGTTTCAGGAGAAGGACCGCGGGGCAAACACGGTCTGTCTGGTCCATCAGGTTTATCTGGTTCGTTTAGTTTCTCTCGTTCTTTGAATCATACCGACTAATCGAATAAGACAAACGAGATAGACCAGACAGACCGAACAGACCGAACAGACCAAATGAACAGTAGGGAGAGAGTCGTGATGGGCGAATGGAGCATCGAGCCGGCGACCGTCGAGTCTCTGCCTGCTATTCTGGAGATCGAAGAAGCTTGCTTCTCGGCCCCCTGGACGCGCAAAATGTTGCAGGCGGAACTGAGCGGGAATCCTTTCGCACATTTTCTGTTGGCCAGGCAGCTGCCGCGGGGCGAATCTGGCTTCGTCTCTCTTGTCGGGTATCTGTGTTTCTGGGTCGTCTTCGAGGAACTACGCCTGATGAATTTGGCGGTCGTTGAGTCGATGCGGCACAAGGGTATCGCCAGGGCTTTGGTCATGCAGGCTCTGGAGGTTGGGCTGGCACAAGGGGCGGTGAAGGCCCTGCTTGAAGTACGGGCTTCGAACCAGGCCGCGCATGGGCTCTACAGAAGTCTTGGGTTTCTCGCCGTGACGACCCGACCGAACTACTATACCAATCCACTAGAAGACGCCTTGTTGATGGAGTTGGACCCGATTGTGTCGAAGTTGGGTCGATTCACTCACGAATTCGGTCGTGGCGGAGAAGGTATTAGGTCACTGCAGTAATCTCATAACCGGGAGGTGCGACATGCTGACAGACAGTATGATTGCGGAACGGTTGCGCGAATCCAGTCACGAATTTCGAGTACTGGAAGAGGCGCATCATCGTCTGGACTTGGAATTGGTCCAATTACAGAAGCGCCACGTACTGACTCCTGCCGAAGAATTGTCCCTGAAGGGTTTGCACAAGGAGAAGCTGGCGAAAAAAGACAGAATGGCCGAGCTGATTCGTGTCTCTCGAGACCAGGAGCTGCAGGTCGCTCCGCAGTGAGAAACCCGATCCTGAGGGCGGTCTCAATCAGCAACCGGGACCGAAGGTATGGCACAAATTCTCAATCCTCTTGCCGCGCATATTCAGACCGTCAAGAAGCGTCTGATCATCATCGGGGCCACGATTGTCGTGGCCCTGCTGGTGTCCTTTACCTTTTCCGGTGAGATGGTCGCATGGTTGAATCGCCCGTTCCCGAATCCGCTCGTCTTCTACGGACCTACGGAGGCGCTATTCGCCTCGATCAAGGTTTCGCTCTTGGCGGCCATTATCGCAAGTCTGCCCGTCATCTTTTATCAATGTTGGAAATTTATTGAGCCGGCTTTGCTGCCCAAGGAGCAACGCTGGGGTATTCCGCTGTTTGCGTTGGCGGGGGCGCTCTTCGCGTTCGGATTGATTTTTTGCAACTTGGTGATTCTCCCCCTGGTCATCGAGTTCTTCGTCAGCTTCGGCATGGATCACGACGTCACCCCGCTTTTGAGCGTCGGGACCTATATCGATTTCAACGTCAAATTTCTGCTGATATTCGGCTGCGCGTTTGAATTGCCCTTGGTGCTGACCATTCTTGCGCGGGTCGGTGTGGTGTCGGGACAGGTGCTGGCAAAGTATCGAAAATATGCGATCCTGGGTTCGTTGATCCTATCGGCCGTCGTCACACCAGATGCAACTCTGGTGACCATGCTTTTGATGGCGGTGCCTTTGATGGTGTTGTATGAGATCGGCATTATTGGCGCGCGCATCTTTGGACGGGCAAATCCAACGGATGTTGGCGTACCCCTCGATCCTGACTTGCCGATAGGGCCGGCCGGCCACCGTGTCCGATAGCAGAACGTTGAAAAAGTCCGCCAGCGGCGTTCTCGACTCATCGAAATCCTCAACGTACCCCCGAGGGTACGCCTCCGGTTTCGATTCGCCTGCGGCCTTGCTGGACGGCCTTTTTGAGCATTTTACGGGAGTAACTGGATAGATGATGATGCGGGGAATCATATCGACAGTCCTTGCGCTGAGTATCTGGAGTGCAGGCGGGATATTGGGAGCTGCTACTCAAGCCCCTTCGCCGATCCCACCGTCTCCACAGCAGGCTCCAGGCCATGCGGACAACCCGCATCGATTCGACTCTTTCAGTCAACAGGGTCCCAGTATTCAGGCCCTTACGTCCGTCGGGAACGATCTGGTCTATGCCGGCTCGTTCGGCCTCGGTCTCTTCCGCAGCGAGGATCGTGGCGCGACTTGGACGAAATCGGGAGAAGGTGTGGCAGATCCGTTCATTCTCACGCTCACGACGGGAAAAGATGGCGCGATCTTTGCGGGAACTTTTCGTGGAGGGGTCTTTCGATCGCGCGATCAAGGAAAGAGCTGGCAGGCGATTAATAACGGGCTCAAGCGTCTGGAAGTCAAAGCCCTGCTTGCGGTGGGCGATGGGGTGTACGCCGGCACGAGCGATGGAGTCTATCGACTTGCCGCAGCCGATCGTTGGTCGGTCGTGACCTCCGGCCTCGACGATATCCTGGTTCATGCCTTGGCCCTCTCGTCCGACGGGACGCTCTTCGCCGGAACATCGGGAAAGGGTATCGTGAGATTCAAGGCTCGATCGGCCGGTTGGGTGCGGCAGCAAAACGCGCTCAAAGATCATGAAGGTATGACGGAGAATTTTATTCGTGTCTTGACGATCGATCCTGAGGGCGGCATCTATGCAGGCACGTTCGACGGGGGTGTGTTTCGCAGTGCCGATGGGGGAGTAACCTGGACGCCTATCAGCCGAGCGCTTCCGAACGATTCGATTCGCGGAATTCTCTTCAATAGCCGGGGGTTGTTTGTGGCGACGGGGCACGGTATTTTCAAGACGATGGACAAGGGACGTCAATGGGTGCCGCTCAATAAAGGGCTGACGAGTATGGCCATTCAAGTCTTAATCGAGTCCGGCGCCGGGGTATTGTATGTCGGCACGAGCGACGGGGCGTTCCGAAGCGACGACGATGGGCGGACGTGGAATCCCATCAATCAGGGTCTCGAGGGGGGCGCGGTTCCGGCGCCCTCCAGTTTCGCTAACCAAGAAAGGATCGAGGACGATGTCTGAGCCGACAGAAAACATGCGGGCTACCATTTCCGTCAGCAGCAAGGGGGCTCCATTGGGTCAGATCGTGCTGAAATTGTTTCATGATGTGGCGCCAGGACATGTGAAGAACTTTACGAAGCTGGCCAAAGAAGGTTTCTATAACGGCACAACGTTTCATCGGGTCATTCCCGGTTTCATGATTCAAGGTGGGGATCCCAACAGCAAGGACCCTGACCGCGCGTCGCACGGTATGGGGGGCCCTGGGCACAAGGTCAAGGCCGAGTTCAACAGTAAGCCGCACAAGCGTGGGGTGCTCTCCATGGCTCGCTCGAACGATCCGGATAGCGCCGGCTCACAGTTTTTCATCTGCGTTGCGGATGCGAACTTTCTCGACTGGCAGTACACGGCATTCGGGGAAGTGGTGAGCGGGATGGACGTGGCGGACAAGGTCGTAAACATGAAGCGGGACGGCCGGGATAATCCCCTCGAACGGGTCGAGATGACGGTCACGGTATCAGAAGGCTAAGGTTGAGGTCAAGGTTGAGAATCTTTGTATCCAAGATGTGCTTAGCCTCAGCCTTAGCCTCAACCTGTCTGTTCGCATTCGGATGCGCCATTCCCATGGTTCCCTACCGGGCGGTCTATGAAGATCCGGTGAATTATGTTCGGCTGGAGCTGGACGAGACTGTATTGCCGGAATGGCCTCCCAGTGCGCATGCTCACCCAAAAGCAATAGGGTCAGGAGAGGTGGCTCGTATCCTCGGTAGTATCTCGGTCAAGGAACATCAGGTCTGGTTACAAAAATGGCTGCAAGGCGAGGCGCCGTTGCTGCCGGCATTTCTTCCTGAAGAGCTCACCCTGTTGTCTCATCAGATTGCAGAGGCCCTGGCCCTGGCACGACCGGACGAACGGGTCACGTTTTATCTCAGTCAACCGCGAACGTCCGTCAAGCGTGTCATCACCACCGGTGGAATCTATATCCATGGCACAGAGCTCCATTTCATTTTGGGGAATTGGCAGATTGTCTATGGTATTCCAACCTATGGGATGATCTATGATCGTCGCTATCCCATGAGACCGACGGCCGCCAAAGGATTTTACTTATACTTCAATCCAGCCGATGCGACGATCCCACCACGGAACAGTCTCTGGGATACTCTGTTGGCCAATAGAAATGACGAACTCATCATCGATCTGACGAAAGTGACATCCAGCCCCATCTCGTCTCTGACCGTACACTGAAACCGTCGCATGCCTCATCCGCTCTCCTCGATAGGCTAGCCGAGGATCCCGCTGCTCCTAGGAGCCTGTCCGACTTTGACCGTGGGAAACGGAGAATCCCCTGTCAAGACACAGACTTAGTAGATTTCATACTGTTGATTCGGTAAGATGACACTGTAGTTATTAGGACTGATGCGGTTTACCTGCCGAAGATGATCGATCCAGGGAGTAGGAGTGGTTCGAACCCGTGTTGCCGTCGCTCTGGTTGCCATTTTATTACTCGGTGGCGTCACGTTTTTCATGTTCTCGTCCTCCCTCATCGGGGACGAGTATCTCAAGGGCTTCTTCCTCCAGCAGCTGGAACAGAGTATCGGACGCAAGATTGACGTCCATCGAATCAAGCTCGTCCTCTTCCCTCGTATCCGATTGGAACTGACACAGGTCGCGATTCACGATCGGAACTCCGATAACGTCCTGTTATCGGCCAAAAAACTCGAATTGGTGTTGCGGTTTCTCCCTCTGTTGCGCAAACAGGTGGTGGGGAAACGGCTGCTCATCGAAGAACCGGTTGTCACGCTCCGGCGCAACCGGACCGGGCATTGGAATACACTCGATCAAGTTGCTCAGGAAGGCTCCGCCGACCAGGATACGGTGGAAACGATCAGCCGGGTGTTTCGTATTCGTGAGGCGACTCTGGTAAACGGAAAGCTCTTGATCATCGACGAGGCCTGGCCGGAGGGCACGCGATCGCTAACGCTCGAATCGGTGGAGGCCTCGTTACTGATCAGAGGAGAGCGGGGACAGGCGGACTTGCGGGTCTCAGCCGGTCACGCGGGTGATAAGGGCCTGTCTACCATCATCCTGGCCGGGACGATCAGCACAGCTGAGCGCCAGACCCTGGCCGGCGACAACTTTTCTGTTCCTCAGGCGATGCTCGAATTCGACGGCTCACTCGAAGCGGCTAATCTGAATCTCCGAGAGGCGGCAGATTTCTTTGGACCCCGCCCGGTTCCGCAGCAATCGCCTGCTGTTGCGAATGTGCGCGGTCACGTTCGAGCCGTGCCGGGAGTTGCAGGCTATGATGTGCTCTTGTCCGATTTGTCCGCGAACTTCGATCAACTGAAGCTCTCCGGCCAAGCAAGCCTCGCTGGTCTGCTGACGCCTCAGCCTACTTTTGCGGTTACTCTTGCCGCGTCGCCGATCCAATTGAGCCAGTTATTTGCGGTAGTGCCGGCCGAGTGGGTGCATCCGCAACTGCCTGCGGTGATCAAGGACCGGCAGGTCGATGGGGCTGTGGAGATTGTTTCAGCCACGGTCACAGGATCGGTAGGGGCAGGGCCGCAGTCATCGTTGACGGGGGAATTCCGTGTGAAAGAGGGGAAGGCCTTGGTCGGAGAGAGTCATGTTCCTGCTTCGGATCTGGCTGCTGTCGTGTCGGTCGAGGTCGGCCGTATCCGGGTGTCGAACCTGAGCGGACTCTATGGCATGATCCATATGAATGAGAGCAAGGCCCTCATCTCATTTTTGGAGACAGGCCCTTGGCTTGAGATGGATATTTTAGGAGCGATGACTGCCGCGGACCTGGTGCAGTTTCTCTCGCAGACCGTCAAGTCGGAACAGCTGTCGCGGGTGTTGGCTGCTTCGCGCGATGTCGAAGGCAATGCTGTCCCTATGTTTCGCATGGTCGGTCCTCTCAATCAGCCTGGCGGGGTGACCTTTGCCGGGGGTGAGATTACCGTTCAGCAGGTCAGTCTGACCAATCCCTCGTTGCCTGATCGGGTAACAGCGTTACAAGGCCGAGTTCTGTTGTCGGATGGTGGAACTCGGTTCGATCAGATGTCAGGGCAGCTGGGGGATTTGACTTTGCAGATCAGCGGGGGCATCACGGGGGGTACTGGCAGCACTTTTCAGGATTTCTTGATTCGAGTCACGGGCGATGCAGGCCATATGATTAAGCTCTTGCCTTCACAAGCCATTTCAGCTGGCGTGATCGATGGCTTGGTCAACGGCGCCGTGGTCTTAACCGGGCCGACCATTTCGCCGCACATCAGGGGTGAAGTCGTTCTGACCGAATCGAAAGTGACGGTTCCCGATCTTGTCGAAAAGCCGGTTGGCGCGCAGGCCATGGTGGAATTTGAAGGTGTCGTTCCACAGGGCTCAGGGGTCCTGCTCGATAGACTCGAATTGATCGTGCCGCCGATTCGCCTCCCGCTCAAAGGCAAGATTCAGTTGGGCGAACGATTCTCGATCGACGCTGGGATCTCGACCGGCACTCTATCTTTATCCCGTGTGCCTGAATGGATTGCGAAGGGAGGGTTCGAAGCCGGGAATGTCGAACTGTCGCTCGATATGAAAGGGAAGGGGCCTGACTGGAAAACCTGGAAAAATACCGGTTGGCTCGCCTTGACCAACGGTTTGATGAACGTCAAAGGAAGCGAGGGCCCTCTCCAAGATTTGTATTTGCGGGTCCACTTCGTGCGAAATGGCGCAGAAATCAAACGGTTGTCGTTTCGGCTTCACGACAGCGACCTCTCGGTGGAGGGGACAGTCCGCAACTGGTCGGTCAAACCTATGATTACCGCCAAAATCGAATCCAATCAGATGGATCTCGACCTTCTTATTCCTAAGGGAGAACGGTCGCCTATACGAGAGCTTTTAGAAACCCTTGCCGCGACCAGCAAAGTCCAGACCTCTGTATCGATGGCGCGAGGCCATTATAAGCATCTCAAATTCGGGAGTCTTTCCGCACGCATCACCATCCAAGACGGCGTGGTGGATCTGGACCGTCTCTCCGGCCAGTCGCCCAATGGAGAAGTCGTCGGCCGGATCGTAGTGCAATTGCCGAGCAAGCAGCCGGCCGACGGTGAGATTTCGATTCGGGCGACCGGCTTGCCGGTCGAAGACGTCTTGAAATTATTCGGTCCAAAGAGGGGAGTCGTCACAGGGGAAGCGCGAGTGACCGGGACGATCCGTGGCCATGGGAAAAATCCGCACGGGCTGTATCCTACGCTCAACGGCAAGGTAGATGTGTTGCTCGATAACGGACGTTTCTTAAAATCGCAGGAACGGGCCATTTGGAAAATCATCAGCATTCTGAATTTACCGGCAGTGTTGCAGGGGAAGGTCGATCTCGAAAAAGAGGGATTGCCCTATAATAAAATCACCGCGACGGTGCTCGTTCAGAACGGGCTTTTCGAGACAGAGAATCTGATCATCGATAGCCCGATCGTCAAGATTACCGCTGCGGGCAGCTATGATCTGACGACGGATCAAATAGACATGGTCTGGGCGGTCAGCCCCTTCGGATCCTATTCGCAATTTTTAAAAACAATCCCGCTCTTCGGGCGGATCTTTGCTGGAGATCGAAAAGGCATTGCGACAGCTCTGTTTTCCGTCAAAGGGTCGATTGCGGATCCGGACGTGACGTACCTGCCGATGAAGTCGTTCGCCACCGGCGTGACGGGACTGGCGCAACTCGCCTTCGATATCCTGAAAAATACGGTTATGCTACCGATCGATTTGATGACGCCTGATGAGGACACCGGCGTGAGCAAAGAGTCGAGTCCTGCGCCAGAATCGGTCCCGTCCGCGCCTTGACCGCCCTTCCCCCTCGTGCTAGATTCCAAACACCGTTCACTATGACGTCGTCAAGCCGCCAATCTCAACGGGCCACGGTCTTTATCGCTGCCAGCGAAACCGACGCCAATTTATATTACGCCACGAAGTTCATTGCGCCGGACCCCTTTGTCTATCTGGAAATTAAAGGGGAGCGGATTCTGGTCATGAGCGACCTCGAGATGGATCGGGCGAAGAGCCAGTCGTGCGTCGATCGGGTGATCTCCTATTCGGAGGTAGAGGGGAGAGCCAAGACGCAGGGGATTGCCGAGCCAGGCACGGTGGAGGTCGTCCACATCTTGTTGAGAGAGGCCGGCATTACCCAGATTCTGATTCCTTCAAATTTTCCTTTCGGCCATGCCGTCAAGTTTCAGTCTCTGGGCTATCAGCTCCATCCGAAGAAAGATCCGTTCTATGAACAACGTGTGGTTAAGACCGACGAAGAAGTCCGCTGTATCGAAGCCGCTCAGCGAGCGACCGAACAGGCAGTCACAGCCGCGCATGACATGCTGCGCCAGGCTTCGATCAACAAAGACCAGCTATGGTTCGAGGGGATACCCCTGACGTCGGAGCGAGTCAAGAAGCTGATCAATGTCAGTTTGATGGAATGCGATTGTGTCGCCCAACATACGATCGTGGCCGGAGGAGAGCAGGCCTGCGACCCGCATAACGAAGGCAGCGGGCCGTTACCGGCGCATCGGAGCATTATCTTCGACGTATTTCATCGTTCAGCCGCGAACCGGTATTTTGCCGATATGTCGAGGACTGTCGTACGCGGAACCCCCAGTCCAGAATTGAAACGACTGTACAAGACCGTCCTGGATGCACAGGAAGAGGCCATCACAAAAGTCAAAGACGGGGCGGAGGGAAAAAGGATTCATCAGGGCATCTGCGCCAGATTTGAAAAGGCCGGATACAAGACAGGCTTGGTCAACGGACGCATGCAGGGGTACTTTCACGGAACCGGCCACGGCGTCGGGCTCGACATCCATGAAATGCCGCGTATCAGCCGTACCGGGTCGCTGCTCCAAGAAGGCCACGTCGTCACGGTTGAGCCGGGACTCTACTACCCAGGTCTCGGAGCCGTCCGCATCGAAGATATGGTGCTCGTCACGAAAGACGGATGCCGCAACCTGACGGACTCTCCAAAGACCTTCGAATTGGGCTGAACAGGACATCATGAGCGGGACGTTAAGGAATAAGAAATCTCCTTACGTTTCACGAATGACGTTTCACGCTTCACGTCCACTATGCATCTGATCTTCACGATTCAACGGTTCAATCCCGAAGTCGATTCCACTTCCCACTCTCAAGAGTTCCGGCTCGAAGTCGGGCGAGGGATGACTGTCCTGGACGCCTTGATCGGCATCAAGAACGAATGTGATGGAAGCTTGGCTCTCCGTTATTCTTGCCGTTCCGCCATCTGCGGCTCTTGCGCCATGACGATCAACGGCAGTGAGAAATTGGCCTGCCGCGCGTCCCTCCGCAAAGAGCTTGAACGGCATGGGCATATCACGGTTGCGCCGCTCCGCAATTTACCGGTCATCAAGGACCTGGTTGTGGAT
Organism: Nitrospira sp. CG24E; assembly: GCA_002869895.2. Classification (GTDB taxonomy): domain Bacteria; phylum Nitrospirota; class Nitrospiria; order Nitrospirales; family Nitrospiraceae; genus Palsa-1315. Next base: position 37,987 of record NEWP02000020.1, read on the forward strand.
ATGGCATCGTTCTGGGAGAAGATCCGCGATGTGCAGCCTTGGCTCCTGTCTGAGGTGCGGCTTGGGGATAGGGGCCTATCTGCTCAGGTGCAGGGCCATGCCAACCCCAAATTTCACAATGTCGATGCCTGTATTATGTGCGGCGCTTGCGTGGCAGCTTGTGCTGTCCATGAAGTCTCAAGGGGATTCATCGGTCCCGCAGCTTTGGCAAAGTCCGATCGTTTTCTCTCCGACCCGCGAGAGACTCGGTCTGCTACCGGTACGAGACTTTCGGCTCTTCAGGACGAGCATGGAATCTGGGACTGCACTCGCTGTAACTTCTGCGTGGAGGTCTGCCCGAAAGACGTGAAACCGATGGAGGCGATCATCCGGTTGCGGCGAGCTTCCCTCGAACGAGGATTGACGACGACGGGTGGCGCGCAACATGTCCTTGGCTTTACAGAACTGATTGAACAGCAGGGGCGATTAAATGAAGCGATCATGCCGCTGAGAGTCATCGGGTCCTCACCTCGTGGCCTCCTCCATGTCCTGCCTCTGGGCATTAAGATGTTACTCAAAGGGAAAATTCCCTATCCATTCGCACATGGGCTTCCGGGGCTCAGCCATGTCCAGGCCCTGATACAGCAAGTGAAGCGTGCCATCCCGCCGGTGTGACTCCCATGGCTTGGACCATTCGATTTCTCGAAGAGGTAGCTCTGGCCGACATCGCATTCGAAGTGGAAGGAGGGTCGATTGAAGAGGCCTTTCATGGCGCGACGCAGGCTCTTCTTGAAAGTATGGCGAATCCTGCCACTGTATCGGGAGGATGGGAGCGAGCGATTGAACGGAGCGATGAGGATGCAGCGGCGCTCCTATTCGATTGGCTGTCGGACGTCGTGTATTGGAAAGACGCAGCCGGAGTGGTCTTTCGAGAGGCCCCGCTGACCCTGACGAGGGAAGGGCTTCGTTGGCTGTTGCGAGCAAGGTTGATCGGCGCCCCGGTAGATCGGCAGACCCAAGAACTCCATGCAGATGTGAAGGGGGTCACAAAACATCTCTACGAGCTCAAGCAGACAGCCGGTCGATGGAAGGCGCGCGTAGTACTCGACGTCTAACAGGATGCTGAAAAAGTCCGCCAGCGGCGTCCCGGATGCGTATTTTAAGGGCCAATCTCCTGCCTGGGCGGTGTATCAGATCCGAGAATGGAAACGGGTCTTGACCGTTTCGGGCGGTCCCGGCAAAGAGCGCCGTGTGCAAATTACAGAAACGCCATAGTCTATGGCGGAGTGTAAAAGGGATGCGGCGAAAAAGCAACGATATGAGGAGGAGCGACTGTCTGTGGCTGGCTTGAACATAGAGGGCGCCAGATGCCGATGATTCGTCTCACAGAGCCTCAGAGCATGGGCGAGTTAGCGATGATCACGAGTCTACTGGAAGGGAGCGGCATCGCCTATATCGTTCAGAACGAACATATGAGCAGCTTGTACCCGGGCCTCCCCATTCTCAACTCACGTGTCATGGTGGACGAGCGCGATCAGGTCAATGCGGAAATGTTGCTGAGCCGATTGCGCTTGGAAGTGCGAGATGTCTCGTCGCAGCCGTAGGGGCTCTAGCTCCGAGGCTTCGGACTGTGGGGGTTCGACGGAGACTGAATGGGAAGCCGTTCGCCGGAGCCCTGAAACCATCCGCCGATAAGGTTACCTTCCTCAAAATACAGGTAGCGATGTTTCACCACCGCAGTGTTTTCCCAATCTTCAAAGATCCATTCCTCGCGACGGATGCCTTCTTTGGTGAAGGAGGTATTGATCGTTTGCGGCCCACCCCACGATTCTAATACCTGTTCTTTCGACATCCCCACCATCACGCGATGTTCCGCGATATGTTTCTGAAAACTCGGATCGCTGAACTGTTCGATCAGTGGCCAGACCACCATAATGAGCACAAACAGGCCAAGCCCGGCATAGATGATCAACCGAACCGGTCGGCGGCGGATAAAGGAGATCGGCTCTTCCAGATCGGTGGGAGAAGCATTCATCGATTCATGAGTTGCCAGGGTGGTGTGATGCATGACGCAGTGCATCGTAGCAACGTGGCTTGAAGAGAGTCAAGCGAAACTGCCTGTTTCCCCTTATTAATCAGCGTGATAAATGAAACGCGCTATACTGGATATGAACAGGATCATGGTATTGAGGGGAGGCAGCGATGGGTACTGGGCTGAAGCAGGGAGATCGCCGGAGGCGCTGGATTCTTACGATGTGGCTCTTGGTTCTAGGGGGTCTGGTCATGCCGATGGTTTCTTCAATAGATGCATCGGCGATCACCATGTACTCCTATATAGACGAGCAGGGGACACCGGTCATCACAGACAATCTGAACACGATTCCTGAACGGTACCGTGCAAGGGTTAAAACCACTGAAATGACGCCGGCCATTCCCCCGAGCACCTCAGCTGCCGCTACCCTTCATGAGAAAATAACGAATTGGGGAAGAGAGCTGAGAGGTATGGCTTCCGGAGCTGTGCCCAGCATTTCCGGGCTCTCTTCTTCGCAATCGCAGATCTTGACCTATGCGGGGCTTGGGGCAATCGTCCTGCTCGTCGCCATGAATCTCAGTAAGGGCCAGATGGTTCGTCTTCTGTCGATGTGGTGTTTGATCATGCTCGCGATCGCGACGCCTGTGTTGTTGTACATCTCGGACGATGGGCCGGCGGATGCGATGAAAAGCAAAGCCGCTGCGATTCAAGGCAAGCAGGACGAACGGTTGAAGCAGGCCCAGTAATCTCCGTCGCTCTCCCTCCTCAGATATTTCCGCGACTACTCCGCGTATTTGGGAACCGGTATCTTCTTGGCTGTGGACGGCTGAGGAGCGAGCCTGTGCTGAGCGAATTCTCGTGAGAAGGGATTCAGAATCGGGTCATGGGTATGGCGCTGTCGTTGCTTCACCAGGTCGATACTTTGAGCACTGAATTCCACTCGATCGACAAGCACATTGGTGGTGAGTGAGTCGGGAAGCCCTTGTAAAGAGAATAGCTGGTAGGCCAGGGTCCAATCCAGCTTATCTCTGGTCGCCTCTTTCACAATAAAACGAGCCTGCGGTGACGGGGCGCCTTTAAACAACAGCACCCAAATATTCGATCGGAATGAGGGGGAGGCGGAATCCTCCGACGGGTGGAATTCCGGAACGAGTGTGGGGATTTGGGCGAGTGAGACGGTGGGGGAAAATTCAATATCAACGAGCTGAACGTAGAGCGTTAGACTTTCTCGTTCATCGTTGGGATCGACGGCATAGCTGAACGAGTACCGGACCTCGATGCCATTTCGGGTAAAGGTATAGACATCTTCTCCATTTTCCGGCGAGACGAGCTTTCTGAAATACTGTTCCCAATCGGTGATGGCGTAGTAGCTAAAGATCCGCAACGCGGACTTGCGATCCCGTACCGCCTGCGGGATCCCGAGTTTTTGATGGAGTTCCGCTTGCGTCAGCCCGAGGTAGCCGTCCTCAAAATAGGGCGCCGCGAGGGCGGTGGAAGGCGTAGCCCAGATTCCGATGACCGATAAGAGCAGCAGAGACGAGATGAGAGTATGGATGGGAAGATGCAGGAGCACAGTTCCTCTCCGGCCTGGCGTGACATCGTATCGGCGGTATTCCCTCCTGTCAAGGCGCGGCGATCGGATTGCTTGCCGGTGTAAGAACCTGTCGGTTATGATGGCCCGACTTCCTTCACCATCACAGCGGATTGGATCGCGGAGACTGCCCTATGAGTGCATCGTTACAAGCCTTATTGCAACAACGTATTTTGGTCCTCGACGGGGCCATGGGGACTATGATCCAGCAACGCAAGCTGGATGAGGCCTCGTTCCGAGGTGAACGGTTCAAAGATTGGAAGAAAGATCTGAAGGGACACAACGATCTGTTGAATCTCACTCAACCGGCCATTATTGAAGACATCCATCGCCAGTATCTGGAAGCCGGGGCCGATATCGTGGAGACCAATACATTTAACTCTCAGGCGATTTCCCTGGCGGACTATCACATGGACAAGCTGGGCTACGAGCTGTCCAAAGCCGGAGCGGAATGTGCCAAGCATGCTGTGCTCAAGGTGCAAGCGGCTCAGCCGGGGCGGCAATGTTTCGTCGCAGGGGCAATCGGGCCGACAACGAAGACGTCGTCCATTTCAACGGACGTCAACAACTCCGCGGCGCGGGGAACGACCTATGAAGAGCTGGTTGCCGCCTACAGCGATCAAGTTCGAGGCCTTCTCGATGGCGGCGCAGACATCCTATTGGTCGAAACCATTTTCGACACCCTCAACGCCAAAGCCGCGTTCTTTGCCATTCAGGAGGTGTTCGATAATGGGGGCCGCCGCGTGCCCATCATGGCCTCGGTCACCTTCATTCAGGCCGGCAGCAACCGAGGTGTGACGGGCCAGACTGTCGAAGCGTTCTGGAATTCCATTTCCCATGTGCCGTTGCTGAGCGTGGGGATGAACTGCGCCTTGGGGCCGAAGGAAATGCGGCCGCTGATTGAAGAGCTCTCGCACCTTGCGCCGATCTATATCAGTTCGCATCCGAATGCCGGATTGCCCAATCCCCTGTTGCCGACGGGATTTCCGGAGACGCCCGATAGCCTGGCGCCTCAATTGAAGGAATGGGCGCAGAATGGCTGGCTGAATATCGTCGGTGGCTGTTGCGGGACGACCCCTGGACACATCAAGCTGATTGCCGAATCCGTGCGCGGTCTTTCTCCTCGCATTCCGTCGTCTGTCGAGCCCTATACCAGATTGAGCGGACTGGAAGCGGTCACTCTGCGTCCCGATTCCAATTTTGTCAATATCGGTGAACGGACCAACGTGACGGGATCACCGGCTTTTTCGAAGCTGATCCTGGCTGGGGATTACGAGACAGCCCTTTCGGTGGCACGGCAACAGGTCGAGGGGGGGGCGCAGATCATCGATATCAATATGGACGAAGGCATGCTCGACTCCCAGGCTGCCATGGAAAAGTTTCTGCGATTGGTCGCATCGGAACCGGACATTTCCCGCGTACCTATCATGGTGGATAGTTCGAAGTGGGATATCCTAGAGACGGGCTTGAAGCAAATCCAGGGGAAGGCTGTCGTCAATAGCATCAGCCTGAAGGAAGGCGAAGCCAAATTTCTCCAGCAGGCCAAACTCGTCCATCGTTACGGGGCGGCTGTGGTGGTGATGGCTTTCGATGAGCGAGGCCAGGCCGATACGTATGAACGTAAGATCGAGGTCTGTGAGCGGGCCTATCGGCTTCTCACAGAGCGCATCGGTTTTCCAGCCCAGGACATCATTTTCGATCCAAACATCCTCACCGTGGCGACCGGCATCGAGGAGCACAACAACTATGCGGTGAATTTCCTGAAAGCAACTCGCTGGATCAAACAACATCTTCCGCTGGCAAAAGTCAGCGGCGGCGTCAGCAATATTTCCTTCTCATTTCGCGGCAACAACCGTGTCCGCGAGGCGATGCATGCCGCGTTTCTCTATCACGCCGTCAAGGCCGGGCTCGACATGGGAATCGTCAACGCCGGTCAGTTGGCGGTGTACGAAGAGATTCCCAAGGATCTTCTGGAACTGGTCGAAGATGTGCTGTTGAATCGCCGGACGGATGCAACGGAACGATTGGTGACCTTTGCCGAAACTGTCAAGCAGCAGGGCAAGGTCACAGTGAAAGACGATGGGTGGAGGTCTGGCACGGTTGAAGAGCGCCTCTCCCATGCACTGGTCAAAGGCCTGACCGACTATATCGAGCAGGACATCGAGGAGGCTCGGCAGCAGTATGCCAAGCCGCTGCATGTGATCGAGGGGCCGCTGATGGCAGGGATGAATATCGTAGGAGACCTGTTCGGGTCCGGCAAGATGTTCCTGCCGCAAGTCGTCAAGAGTGCCAGGGTGATGAAAAAAGCGGTGGCCTACCTCATGCCGTTTATGGAGGATGAGAAACAAAAATCCGGGGCGTCGAGTTCGAATGGAAAGATCCTTCTCGCGACGGTGAAGGGCGATGTGCATGACATCGGGAAGAACATCGTCGGCGTGGTGCTCGGGTGCAACAACTACCAAGTCATCGATCTTGGCGTAATGGTGCCCTGTGAACAGATCCTGGCGGCTGCGCGTGAACATGGAGTCACGGTCATCGGGTTGAGCGGGCTCATTACCCCCTCGCTCGATGAAATGGCGCATGTGGCGCGCGAGCTGACGCGTGAAGGTTTTGATCTGCCATTACTCATCGGTGGCGCCACCACGAGTAAAGCCCATACGGCCGTCAAGATCGCTCCGGGCTATACCCATTCAGTGGTGCATGTGCTGGACGCATCCAGAGCGGTGGGTGTTGTCGGGAGTCTGGTGAATGCCGACTTGCGGGATGACTTTGCCAAGAAGGTTCGCGCCGACTATGACCAGATACGCCAAACCCATCAGGATAAGGGAGCCAAGTCTCTCTGGACTTTGGCGCGGGCGCGAGCCAATCGATTCCCTTCCAACTGGGATGCGGTCGACATTCCCATACCGGCCTTCACCGGGGTCAAGGTGCTGTCGCAACAGCCGTTGGATCAGCTGATTCCTTTCATCGATTGGTCTCCGTTCTTTCACACATGGGAATTGCGCGGACGTTACCCGACCATTTTTGAAGATCCTATCGTCGGTTCGAAGGCCAAGGAGCTGCACGAGGATGCGTTGGCGTTACTCCAGAAGATTGTGGATCGGCGGTTATTCACGGCCAATGGGGTCTATGGGTTTTTCCCGGCCAACAGTCAAGGCGACGACATTGAAATCTATCGGGATGACCGTCGCACGGAGATCCTGACCACCTTCCATACCCTGCGTCAGCAATCGGAGAAACCGCAAGGCCAGTGGAGTTTTGCGTTGGCGGATTTTGTGGCGCCGAAAGAATCTCGCCGCGCGGATTATGTCGGAGGTTTTGCCGTCACGACGGGAATCGGAGTGGATCTTCTATGTAAAGAGTTCGAGCATGACCACGACGATTACAATTCCATTATGGCCAAAGCCTTGGCCGATCGTTTGGCCGAAGCTTTTGCGGAATCGCTGCATCGGCACGTGCGAGAAGCTTGGGGATATGGCAAGAACGAGGAACTGACGAGCGAAGACCTCATCCGAGAAAAATATCGGGGTATTCGACCGGCCCCTGGCTATCCGGCTTGCCCTGACCATACGGAAAAACGGCTGCTATTTGATTTGTTACAGGTTGAAAAACACACCGGCATTACCCTCACGGAAAGCTTCGCCATGTGGCCTGCTGCGGCCGTGAGCGGCCTCTATTTTGCCCATCCGGAGTCCAAGTATTTTGCTGTGGGTAAGGTTGGCAAGGATCAGGTTGAAGACTACGCCAACCGGAAGGGGATGGACCAGCGCACGATTGAGCGTTGGCTGTCGCCCAATCTGAACTACGAGCCGACTTAGGATACTTCTGCCAAGACGGTCTGTCGGGAAGATTTTCCGATCGCCGAGGTCAGCGCCGACTTTACCCAACGATAGCGTTCCTCCACCCAGCGATTTACATCCTCCGAGTCGGTGAAGACCAGCTCCCAGGCTTTGACAGTGTCCAGCATCAGCAGCTGGTGTGGCTGCGTATCGCCGGACATGTAGACGACGAGTACAGCGGATTTTCCCGTGAGGCTGATATCAGTGAACACGTGCAGGAGGGCGCCATTCGGCAAGGTGATATCGCGTGCTGCTGCCTCTACGAGGGGACCGTACAGGCGCTGAAGAAATTGGGAGGTCATTTCGTAGGCGTTGATCGTACCTAAAAGGCGAGGGTTGGGTTTTTCTCCAAACAGGTTTTCCGTGAGATAGGTTGCAGCCTCCCAAGTCGGCATGACTCCCGACGTGACCAAGGATTCGCACAGATAGGCGATCCAATTGCGCGTTGCCCCCTCTTTGCGGGACACAGTCGTTTTCTTTGCCATAATCGGCAACCCTTTCGTGATGGTGCGGTGTGTGGGTACAGAGCCTGAGAAACTATGAGGGAAGCTGTACCTGACGAGATGAGGAAAGTATATCGGCAGGTGAAAAAGGGGTCAACGAAATGACGAAAAGAAGGAGAAGCGTCTGTCTGCGTTATCCTTCTTCACAGAAAAATGGCAGGACTGGACGGATTCTTAGGATTTGGGAGTCTCTCTGAGCGGCAATTGGTCGGCATACTGGTCATGGATATGTTTGATGTCGTTCAGCGAGGCGAAGAAGACGTCGAGGAGTTCGGGGTCGAAGTGTTCCCCCCGATGCTTGGTCATCAGTTCGACCGCATGGTCGAGGCTGAAAGCTGGTTTGTAGACCCGTTGTGTGGTGAGGGCATCGAAGGCATCGGCGATGGCAGCGATCCGTCCTTCGACGGGAATCGCTTCCCCTTTCAGCTTGCGCGGATACCCGTTGCCATCCCAACGTTCATGGTGAGTCCAGGCGATCGATGCGGCCACTTTCAGGATCTCCGCATCCGATCCGCTCAGGATACGATAGCCGATTTCGGCATGTTGAGAAATGACGTTGAATTCTTCCTGTGTGAACTTGCCTGGCTTCAGGAGCACTTGATCCGGCGTGCCGATTTTCCCGATGTCGTGCATCGGACTGGCCGTGCGGATCAAGTCGCACCGTTCGGAGGACAGCCCATATTTTCTGGCGAGCAATTCGCAGTAGTGGCTCATGCGCTGAATATGCTGCGCCGTGGCGCTGTCCCGGTATTCGGCCGCGATGGCGAGTCGTTGAATTGTTTCCTCTCGTGAGAGCCGCAGTTCCTTTTCGCTTCGCTCGAGCCACTCGAGTGCTTGCTGGAGCGCCATTGTTCTGGTTCTGACGACGTCTTCAAGATTCTCCCGGTGCAGGTGATTTTCAAGCTCAAGCCGGCGGCGGCGGAGAGCGTTGGCGACATCGATCATCACTTCGTTCGTCTCGAACGGTTTTACGATGTATCCAAAGGCGCCCATGTCCAGCGCGGCATTGGCCAGCACCGAACTGTCGAGACCGGTCACCATAATGACGGCGGTGTGAGGATGTTGGCTCAGGACACTGCGTATGAGGTCCATGCCGGACTCGCCTGGCATGTTCACATCGCACAATATCAATGCGAAAGGTTGTTCCTCTAACCGCGCCCGCGCCTCACGCGCATCGGACGCCAAGGCCGTCTCATATCCGTGGGTTTGCAACATGTATCCCAGCAGCCGACGGATCGGTTCTTCGTCGTCGACGATCAGCACGCGCTTGAGTTCAAGGAGAGCTTGTTGGGCAGATTGGTCAAGGAGCAATGGCATGATTCGTAGGGTCGTGTATCTAAATAAATATTATGAAGAAGGGAGCTGTATGTTAGCCGGCATGATCCATGACAATGTGGCGTGGAGCTGCGTAGTCCTGTTGTGAGTTCGCCGGCCAATGGGCTCTCGTAGCAGCTGGTCGGCGATTGCAGCAAGATGGTTCATGCGTAATGCTGGCTCAACCTGGTGAATGCTCGATCGTGTCACGTTGTTAGATGTCTCAGGAGAACTGTAAAGCCATCTGCACCTTTTGTGCCAATATATTGTGAAAAATTGCATCGTGCGGTGCTTCTCATCGTTGACGTTATCGTGATCGAGAAGAGGTGGGATACTGCTCTGTGACAGTATTCCCATGAACTGCAGCTGTCGTATCAATTTAAGATCCGCGGAGGCCATGCGGCGGGAGGCATACCTACCTGTACAGAATTAGTCGCTCGCGTCGTATATTTTTGTACAAGTGAATCGGCAGATAATGATCTGAGCGGGATGCCAAGTCGGATTCGTTGCGCTTTCACACAGCCTTCACTATAATGCGCCGCATCATTTACCAGGAGTTATCAATGAGTAGTGCAGCAGTATTATTGCGTGTCGATGGGCGGCGAAAGGATCAGCTTCGTCCAGTGAAGGTGACGCGGAATTTTATCAAACATGCCGAGGGGTCTGTCCTGATCGAAATGGGCGACACCAAAGTCATCTGTACCGCTTCGATCGAGGAGAAGGTGCCGCCCTTTCTGAAGGGGAAAGGGCAAGGGTGGGTCACGGCAGAGTATTCGATGCTTCCCCGTTCGACCCATGAGCGATCTCCTCGTGAAGCGGTTAAGGGAAAGCAGGGTGGCAGGACGTTGGAGATTCAACGCCTTGTCGGACGAGCCCTCCGTGCTGTCACAGATATGGGCCAGATGGGTGAACGGTCGATTTGGCTCGACTGCGACGTCATCCAGGCGGACGGAGGGACCAGAACGGCATCTATTACCGGAGCCTTTATCGCTCTGGCCGATGCGTTTACCTCTCTCAAGAAGAAGGGCCTGCTTAAAAAGCGTCCATTGACGGACTATCTTGCCGCTATTAGCGTAGGAAAAGTGGGGGGAGAGATTCTCGTCGACCTCGCCTATACAGAAGACTCGATGGCCGAGGTCGATATGAATGTGGTCATGACCGGGCAAGGGCGCTATGTCGAAGTCCAAGGAACGGCGGAACGAACTCCCTTTGCGAAACAAGAAATGGATGAGTTCATGGCGATGGGCTGGAGTGGGATCCAAACTCTTACCGCGCTGCAGAAGGATCTGATTGGGGAATTGGAGTAGGGCAGGGACGATGATTTCTGAATTGGTGCTCGCAACGCGCAATCGCGACAAAGTAATAGAACTCGTCGCGCTGTTGGGCGGGCTGGGGATCACGATTCATACGCTCGATGAGTTTCCCGATGCTCCGGATGTAGTCGAAGACGGGGATACCTGCTTGGCCAACGCAGTCAAGAAAGCGCGCGCCATTGCCGAGTTCACAGGCCTGCCGGCTGTTGCCGACGATACGGGGTTGGAAGTCGATGCGCTGGGTGGACGGCCCGGTGTCTATGCGGCCCGTTATGCCGGCGAAGGGGCAACTTATGAAGACAACTGTCTGAAGTTGCTGCGGGAGTTGTCTGGGGTGCCTCGTGAACGACGAACCGCCCGTTTTTTGACTGTCGCTGCGCTCGCCCTGCCTTCAGGAAAAATACAGGTAGCGCAAGGGACATTGGACGGGGTGATTGCTGAAGCGGCGGTCGGATCTTCGGGGTTTGGGTATGACCCGGTGTTCTTCATCCCAGAATTGGGGATGACCTTGGCGCAGTTAGCATCAGATCAAAAAAACAGAGTCAGCCATCGTGCAAAGGCATTCGCAAGCGTCCGCGAGATTCTCAGTCCGCAAGTGGTGACAGTGCCTCCCGTTCTCTCGCTCTAACCCGCGTAGCAGCTACACGAGGGCAATGGCCGCAAAGTGGCTATGGGTACCACTTTGTGGAATTATCTGCGGCTCCAATTTCTGACCTCCTCGGGCCAATTTAGCACTTTTCCCACTCCTGAGAGGACGGGCTCACCGTCACTCCTGCCATCGAATTGAGCCAAGTTTGTTGGATTTTCTTCGGGTTTAGCGGTCCTGTGCCGTATCTGCCGCCCGCAGGCACAGCGATTGCGGTCTTGCTATGGCGCGAAGACTGCTATCGGAATCTTGTCGGACGACAACCTGGAGCTAATTTTTGCAAGATATGATTAGGACATCTCACCGGGTAACATTTACTTCCTCCTTCGGTATGGGTGTATCGCGGCACTGTCCGCATGTGCTGTTTCCGCGTCTCGCCTTATTTCTTGGTTTCCTGCTCTTCACCGGACTGTCTGGTTGCGGGCCGGCTGTATCCGACCGCACGCCGAACCAGGGGATCGTCGCTAGCTCAGTCTCGCCGACGGTGGCTCAACCGAGTGAGCGACAGGGTTCGTCTACAGATGAGACCCCGGTAGTGAGCCCCAAGGTACTTGAAGCCCCTGTCCCACTACCGGAGTACCTCACTCTGTCTCCCTGGATGGCGCAGGCACTGGATGCTCCTGATGCTTCCGTGCGACTTCAGGCACTGGACGCGTGGGTACAGCAGGGTGGCCAAACTTCGTGGGATCCGCTGCTTGTGGCACTGGATGATGAGGACGACGGTGTGCGGGAAAAAGCCATGGCAATTATCGAAGAACAGTGGGCAGTCTGGCAAGCGGGAGAAGGCCAGCACAAGCCGTGATCGAACAGACGCGTTACGCATGACGGCGCGTAGGCACAGAGAGAGTCAGTCATGCACACCATAATCACCAAGGAGGAACAGCATGGTCCGAGGAAAATCTGGCAGATGGCTAGGTGGGCTCGGGGCGGTAGTCCTCGTAGGAGGCTTTGTGCTGGCAAGTTTGGGTGGAGGAGTTACATCCGCGCAGGCGCATGACCGTAATCATAAGAACCCGCTCAAGCAAATCTTGGCCACACTCGACGAGATCCTTGCGAAGCTTGACCAAGGTGGAGGTGGGAGCGGTGGCGCGACGGGCAATTACACCATGCGGTGGGAGGCTCACCATCCGTCGGTCTCGCGATTTACGACAGTCTTCACCGGCGCGGTGATGGACAAGAACACCGGGCTGGTGTGGGATCATTCGCCAATGGTGGCTCCTACCGGGCCGACGTCATGGCCCGGTGCTGTCGAACGCTGCCTTAATAGAGCGGTCGGGGGCACACGAGGGTGGCGGCTGCCTTCGGTAGCAGAGTTGGCAAGCGTGATCGACCCATCGGTGCCGGCTCCCTATGTTCCAGGAACCGTGTTTACAGGTCTTGAGGCGGCCAACTATTGGTCGGCGACACCGGGTGTCGAGGGTTCGAGCAATGCGTATGTCGTGAGTCTCCAAGACGGCCTAGTAGGCACCAGTTCGAAAAGTAGTTCGAACAATGTCTGGTGCGTGCGCGGGGCGATGTAAGAGCCTGTGGATTGAGAGTTCCGTGTTTGGATCGATTGGGCGAGTGAAAGGGGCAGGGAGGCCTACGCCGCCTGCCCCTTTCGGCTATTGCAACCGCACCTCTACCAGCGTGATGGGAGGAGTAGGTTGCCCCCCACCTAGCGTCGTCTTAAGCTCCTGTCCATCGCAATCATTGCAACGTCTCCCGAGCCTGAGAAATCTAAAGCATCGGGCGGCGCCGTATTACTTGAAGAATTCGAATGGGTAGGGCACAATACAATCCCTTTCGCATTACAATTGTCGGGGCGTAGCGCAGCCCGGTAGCGCGCCTGCTTTGGGAGCAGGATGTCGGAGGTTCAAATCCTCTCGCCCCGACCAAACGCCTCCGGCGAGTGTTGAGTGCTGAGTTCTGAGTTAGAAGACATAGACCGAGGCATCTGCTCTTCACCGCGCATCGCCGTCCCTCGCTCAGCACTCAGCACTCACAACTCAGAACTCTAACAAGAGGGCGCCCGTAGCTCAGTTGGATAGAGCAACTGGAATCTGTCCTGTAATTGACACTAAGAAATAGGTGTAGGATGAGGCGTTTTCTCTTCGCAGTTCTCTTAATCGTAGCGTGTGCGACAGGTGCGGCAGCGGATTCCTACGAGGACGCAGTCTCTGCGTATGAGCGTGGTGACTATACACGGGCGGCGCAACTGCTCCGTCCCTTTGCTGAGCAGGGAGATGCCCTCGCGCAGTACAACCTTGGGGTGCTGTATCGCAAAGGCCGAGGCGTGCCGCAGGACGATGTTCAAGCACGGCAGTGGTATGAAAAGGCGGCGGTACAGGGACAGGCCAAGGCGCAGTTCAACCTGGGGACGTTGTATTTTAACGGAGAGGGAGTCGCGAAAGACTATCAGCAAGCCTTGCGATGGTTCCGTCTGGCCGCAGATCAAGGAGAGGCTGTCGCTCAAACGAAAATTGCCATCATGTACGATGATGGCCAAGGGGTGCCGCATGATATTGTCCAGACATATAAGTGGTACAGCCTGGCGGCAACGAACGGGGATAAGCCAGCGGCCGAACTTCGTGATGCGACCGCCAAGGAGATGACCCCTGCCCAGATCGCCGAGGCGCAAAAGCTGGTGCGTGAGTGGAAGCCAAAGACCCCGTCAGCTTCTCGCTGAGCCACGCAACTCTGACAACGCTCCGCCGATCAATACTATTTCCGTGTGCTCTGCCTTGCGGTTTGCTCATCCTACTCCTAGGAGCGGCAAAACAAAGGGGTCGGAAGTCTTTTCTCAGGCCCTCGTTTGCAGAGTTAATCGTCGACAGCCTCAAATCCGTCCTCGAAGATTAACAAGGAAAACCAGACAGACCAGATGAACGAGATAGACCGCCGCGGTTCTCCGTGCGCGGCAGGGATGGTTTTACCGCGAGGCTGTGGCAGGCCGGCGACAACTCATTTTCCATCCAGCCCCATTGCGCGGCCTTTGCATCCCGCCTAAAATCTCTCTCGTTGCGAGGGGCACAGATGACATCTCGAATTGCGCGGCCAGTGGGGAAAGTGACGAGCCAGAGGAAGTCGCTGATTCGTGTTGTAATATTCGATCTCGGACTGACATTGATCGATGGGCACAATCAGCCATTCGATCATGTGCGCGAGACGCTTACCGCTATCGCGAGTTTCAAGACGGCTGAGGGGAAGCCCTTGCGGAGTTGTCTCCTGTCCGATTTTGCCATGGCGACGCCTCCCGTTACTGCGCAGAAAGTGCGCGCACTGTTCACCCAGTATCTTGGCATCCTGGACCAGACCGGGTTGCGACCGTTCTTCGAACCGGTGCAGAGGCGAGTGACTCTCTCCACACAGGCTGGTGTACTGAAACCAGACAGGGCTCTGTTTGAGACGGCGCTACGTCGTCTCCGGGTGAAGGCGACGCTGGAGGAATGTCTGTTTGTCACTGAAAATGCCGCGCACATCAAGGCGGCCCGCAACAGGTTGCACATGTCTGCGCTTCAGTTTCGTGCAGCCGGGTCCGGTCACTTCGATTTCGATGATTGGTCTCAAGCGCCAGCCATGATCGCCCACCTCATTGACCAGCGCCAGGATGGAAACAGGCACGCGGCGATCAAGGCCTATCTGGCTGCGAGGGACATCGAATTATCCAGTCTTGCACCGACCGGTAAGCCCGGTAGGTTCAGATTGTCAGGTCAGATGTGGTGCCTGGTGGTGTTGCCGGGCTTTGCCGATCTGCAGGCAGTTCATGTTTCGGTACCGGTCGAGGGGGAGCTAATCAGCGGATCCAAGGGGGAACTACATTCTCGCGTGAGTCGGCCGACAGAAGAACAGATCGCTGAGGCGACAGCATTTGTAGGTAGCCTGGCCGCGCATGGGCAGATCGCCCAGCGCGGCGCGATTCGTAGCGCCGGTGCCACGCACGAAATTGCTACCGACGACAACGGCAGGCGCAGGCTTGTGCGCAAGCGCTTCAGTGCGCTGTAGCGAGGGCTATCAATTCGTCGATGCGGGAGCTATTCCCTCCTGTGGCAGATGCACTGAAAACTTGTCCGTTGAAGCATCTTCTGGCTGCCGACGGTTTTGACGATGTGTGTCGTGTGATCCCGGTGCGCGCCAGTTGCGGCGGCGCCTTTCGTAGGTTTACCCATCTTGATACGTCTGTGGGTCAGCAGCGACTCGACGAAGGCCCGCACCTCATTGTCGGTGTCGCTGGCATGAGGAACCGCTCCCATGATGGCGGCACGGCCGCCGGACTCGCCGACCATCACCGGCTCCTGGGCCAGGGCAACGACTCCTTTCAGCTGAGGGTGCAGCTTGCCGAGCTCGATAGGCCTGGTTTGCACTGCCTGGACGACAGGTGTTCCAAACATATTGGCTGACGCCAGGGTCAGTTTGGCGCCGCGAACGTTGCCCAGGCGTTGCAGCAGGTCCTTGCGGGTTGCCTGGGCGAGTGTTGCACGCTTGGGAAAGGCGCCGGCCAGCGCCATCGACGGTGCAAGCATTGCATTCGATCCGAGAAGAATGTTGTGCAGCCCAAAGGCATTTCGGATGTTGTCGTGGTTGGCGCCGCCGTGGAGGGACTGGTCGGCGAGCGTCATGGCACGTCCCATCGACTGCATGAAGCGCGGTGTCGCCACCGCCGACTTGGCTCCGGCGATCAAGAGTTTACCGGCTAATTTAGCGGCTGTCAGCAGCGCTGCCTCTGTCTTCTGCGCCGATGCGTTGAACAGGTTGGCGATCAAGTCCCAGAAACAACCGGTGAAGATCATGCCGAAGCTGTGCACCTCATTGATCAGCGCCCCTGGTCCGCCGTCGCTGGGCAGGGTGCTCGGGATTTGATACTTGAATGTGTTGAATGCGCGGCGCGGCTTAGCGGCGTTGTGCCCGGGGATGAGCAGGCCGATGCCCTTCGAGAGGTCTTCCGCCGTGCCCTCGACGAAGTTGCGCTTGCGCAGAGTGGGGGCTACGGCAAGCAGCT
Organism: Nitrospira sp. CG24E; assembly: GCA_002869895.2. Taxonomy (GTDB): domain Bacteria; phylum Nitrospirota; class Nitrospiria; order Nitrospirales; family Nitrospiraceae; genus Palsa-1315. Next base: position 54,182 of record NEWP02000020.1, read on the forward strand.
TCTGCCTGGTTTCGCGATCGTTCAGCGCAGTGAGCATCGCCATGCAATCGCCGAAGGCCTCGTGGAACGCGCCGACTTCGAGGAAGTTCACGTCGAAAAAATCAGGCCGAATCGAATCGAGCAGGCCATGGCCGACTTCGTGCGCCACAACGTCCGTGCTGGCGCCTGAAAAGAACGTGATGCCCGCCACAGTCTGGTGGAAGAACGAGAAGCTGTCCCGGTCATAGAAGGCGTTGAGGTCTTGACCCGCATCTTGCAGTAGCCGCAGTCTCTTGCGGTTGCCCTGCCAGGCCTTGTGCAGCCCGGCGGAGGCTTCCCAGGCCATGACTGCCGCAATCCCGGCCTCGCGGGCCTGCCAAAACAGAAATGCCGGTGTGCCAGGTGCGCTGACGCTTTCGGGACTCGTTTTGCTGTAGATGAAGCCAGAGCCTGTTGCGGGACGTGTGGGACGTTTGGCTTTCACTCGTATCGCCGGTGCAGTGGCTCCCGCGCGCGGATCGTTCGGAATAAAGTTGATGGCCATGCTATCCCTCCCTTTCTAGAGCGTCACATCATTAACCCATTGCGGCACTATGAGGGAAATCGGAGCTTCGATCAAGCGAGGGTTACGAACTAGCTGCTTGCTCTTGTCAGAGCCCTTGGTCCACACAATACACGTGGACTGCGCAAGGAGGTTGGCACAGTGACCAAATCTATCGGCGGAGGAAGGCGATCCAGCGCCATAGGTTGAGCAGACTCGCGAGAGAGGCAGCTACGTAGGTCAGGGCCGCTGCGGTCAGAATACGGCGGGCTCCCTGCATGTCGTCGGGCGACAGATAGTTGCGTTGCTGGAGGATCGGAAGGGCGCGTCTGAAACTGGCGTCCCACTCGACTGGAAGGGTGATGAGGTGCACCAGCGTGGCGATCCCCATCGTCGCCATCCCGGCAACCATGACAAGGACCCCTGCCGTAGGGGTCCTTGTCAACGCGGTCGCGATCGGAATGCCCATCATCACCATCGCGCCGACTTTTTCCGCCCTCTGGGCAAACCGCACGAGCCGCGTGCGCTCCGCGAGCGGACGGAAGTCTATGCGGTCTTGAATCGCATGCCCCACCTCGTGGGCGGCGATCGTGATAGCCGTGAGCGATTTCCCACTGAAGTGATCGGGCATCAGGCGGATCGTCTTGGTCTCAGGGTCGTAATGATCGCCCTTCTCGGTCGTCTCCACCTTGATGTGTTCCATGTCGAGCTGATTGAGCAGGTGCCGTGCCAGGTCCCCCCCAGTTCCCGGATAATCAGGCCGGGGCTCACTGTATTGGGCAAACACTCGTCTGGTCCAGAGTTGCGGGCCGAATATGACAATGGCGACGATGATCACCAGCAGGGCTATCAGCACCACATCACTCCAGATTCTCCATTGCAGTCTTTTCTCACGTTAACATAAGGGCCATGGAATAGAGGAGCAATTGAAGCCTTCTCTCTTTGCCCGGCGTCAAGTCGATGGGAGGTAACAGGCCGTCTTGTCGTCACGGGAAGGTGGTTTCGCATGACAGGAGTCGATGGTGTGGATCTGGACGCCCATGCCAAGGATGCGCTATGAATGGGCATATCTTTTTGTCGTGGTGAATAACTGTGGGTTGTCTTACTCAACTGCCCGGCTCAATACATGACGCGAATTGTACCGAGACGTTACAGATCCTCGGCGCCGTGCTCATCGTCGCTTTTTTTGTTGGGAAGTGGCTTCAGCGTAAGTGGACGGAGAAGCATTGCTATACCCTGTACTTTAGTGAGGGCGATGACCAGATCAATGTGAGCGGCGATTTTAAGACTGTTGACATAGGAGAGCACGAGATCGATGTGATGATTCGGGCGAAGCGAGCCATCGAAATTGAATCCGCCAATCTGCGTTTCACGGTCGATACCAAGCATTTACAAAGCCCACGTTCAGACGTTGAGAAGTCGATCATCGCGATTGTCGATGCGAAAGATCGGGATATCGTCGCGCCGCAGTTTTCCTCCAAGCATGACAAGGCCGGTGGATACGATCTCAAATATACGCCTGCCTATGATCGGGCAGCGGGAGAGTTTGTGCGGATCAAGATTCGGGTAAAGGCCAAACAGGAATGGGAAGGCTATTTAAGCTTTTGCGAGAGCCAGGCCTATTATTATCATCCGTTTCGAATCGTGAAGAAGATGGCGATCAAGTCCTGAACCCTCTCCCCAATTTCTGTGGATAAGTCTGTTTATAAGATCGCCGGGCCCCCCGAACACCGCACGTTTTTCTATTCAGCAGACGTCTTTGCCTAAAAAATAGGCATTGGTAAGAGATGACGCCATGCCACAATATATGGGGGTGTTCTGATAAAACTACGTAGTTAAACAACAAACCCTAGATAATCTGGGGTATTGGATATGGCTATAGACGAATTACTATGCTGCGAGAGGAGTTCACTTGTGAGTTATGCACAGACGTCTCTCCAGGAGCGGGGTTTCTGTTTCATTATTAGGTTCCACTCGAGGGACCTAATATCTCCTGCGCGCGATACTTTATCCTCTTCTCTTATTGGCGCGTGTAATCAGATAACCCAGACTCAGCAGGACTGCCAGAAATCCCACGATTCCTGCCGTTAGCCAGCCGAG
>NEWP02000021.1:0-4028 GCA_002869895.2 Nitrospira sp. CG24E
GCAGTGAATGCTCCTCATTCTGCTCAATGATCCTTCCAAGCTTGCTCGTTATCTTTCCAGGGATGGGGGCTGAATGATCTTCCCCTGCGCGCAACATTCTCACCCTCCCACCCATGGGCACGCCGAGACGTGCCCTTCGCCCTGGCGAGGGCCTCCCAACCCTCTTCGCCTCATTAGGGGAGTGGCCGAGGCTGCCGTTCACTGCGCGCATCGAATGTTCCTCATCCAGCTCAATGATCCTTCCAAGCTCGCTAGTTGTCCCTAAAGGGATGGGGGATGAATGGGAAAAGAGAGCAGGGGCCAGGGGCCAACTTCTGAGTCGAGGGGTCAGAATTCAGAAACTTTCGCGATATGCCCGCGTAGGAGCGCGAGACAAAGGAGCCCTATCCCGATCCAGACCAATTCTCTGAATCGCCGGAGAAACGCGAAGGTGATGCCGGTGTGTTAAGACTTGGCGTGTTGCCGGAAAAAGTCTGCGATGGCCGTTTTCTCCATTCTCCCTTGCGCCACGGAGAGAACCATTTCAACCAGAGTCTGGTTAGAGATCTTCGTTTCGATTCCATTCATGACCAGAAACGTGAGGGCAGCGGCTGTGCCAACCCGCTTGTCCCATCCAAGAACGGGTGGTTCTGCACGAGATGAAAAAGATAGGCCGAGGCCATTTCAAATAGATCGGCGTGCAGGTAGTGGCCGCCGAATCCAGAGTGAGGAGCCGCAAGAGCCGATTCGAGCAGACCGTTGTCGCGGACACCCAATGTTCCACCATACCGCTCAATCTGATCGCACTGGACTTCCAGCACATCGTCCAGCATGAGAAACTTCGGATCCATCGTCTACTCCGCAAGCTTCTTCAGTACAGGGCCATACTGCCGATTCACTTTGGCCAGCGCGGCGCGGAACTTCCTCTGCCTCGCAGGGTCCTGAGCTGGTGTCACAATGAGACATTTCCCATCTGTCTTGATGTTGAGTGGAGTGTCGGCATCGATTTCCAGAAGATCCAGCACTCCGCGATCGAGCACGAGGGCCAGACTATTGCCATGCTTGGTCAATTTCTTAATCATGCGCTCATCTCCATGTGGTTATACAATGTTATAACATTGTAGCATCGTCATTTTGCACCGTAAAGCACCGCCCTTTGTGCTTCCTCGGAAATGACCGCAGCGTTCGGGAAAGAGAGAACGGGGATGTGTCAGGGGCCGACTTCTGAGTCGAGGGGGCGGACTGCAGGGATTTTCGCGATGTGCCCGCGCAGGAGCAGGAGACAGAGAAGCCCGATCCCGATCCAGATCAGCTCACGAAACCGCCTCAGGAGCGCGAAGGTGATGCCGGCGATATCGGAGTAACCGAAGGCATTCAGCAAGAATAGATTCCCCCCATCTTGGGCGCCCAGGCTGCCGGGGATGAAGAAGGTGCCGCCCTTGATAAAGACCGAAAGGGCTCCGATGGAGATCGCGGACAGGGCGATGGCAGGACCGCCGAGCAAATAGATGATGACGTACACTTCCAACGCTTCCGCCATCCATCCGAGAAAGAACAGCCCGGTGGAGGCATAAAAAGCTGGACGGTTATAACGGTAGAAGTCCAAGATCGTGCGATCCAGCGAGCGTAATTTTTCCTCGCGGGCTTCGAGATAGCGAATCTTGAGTCCGATCTTCCGCAGAAACTGCAACGACCAGGTAAAAATTCCTTGCCGCTGCACGAAGACGAACGCAGCGGTCCCGGCTGCCAGCAGCCCCACGCTGAAGAGTGCCGCAGCCACGGTCTGACCTGATGAATCGCTCCCGCCTAACAACCACATCCCCAGTCCGATTCCAATGAGGATAAACAGCACTTCGGCAACCGTCATCGTGGTTTTCGCAATGACCACCGAGGTGACCCCATCCACCATCGGCACGTTGCGATTCCTCAGCAGATGGGCCTTGAGCGGCTCGCCCCCGGAGTAACCGGCCGGCGTGGTCATATTTACGACTTCCCCCGCAGTCCGGATCGCGAGCACACGCCAGAATGGAAGATGATTCGCCGATGGGCCAAGGGTGACTTTCCATCCGTAGGCTTCGACGATGTACATGATGACGGAAGGAATCAGCATGGCGAGGAGCGCCATCGGACCGAGTTGCGTGGTCACATCGTAAATGCGCTCTGGCCCGACATGCCAGACGATGGTCCCAAGGGTCAAGAGACCGATACAGAGAAGTACAATTTTCAGCATAGGTTATGGTGGAGGGGCAATCACACGGAGGTATTAGTACTGAGCATACCACAAATCCTAGCACATGGATCCAGTGAAATCGGTCGAATGTGGGCTAGGGTGTCAGGAACCCATCCCTGAGTCTGGTGCGCCGTTTTCCTGAGTTACCGCTGCCCGCCCTCGCAACGTCGCAAGGCAGACTAATCCGATCACGATCCACACCAGCTCTCGATATCGTCTCACCAGCGCGAATGTGACGCTGGCGACATCGGAGTACCCAAAGTCTTTCAGCAGCAAGAAATTCCCGACGTCTTGAGCGCCCAGGCTTCCGGGAATAAAAAAACTTCCGCCTTTGATGAAGACCGAGAGGGCATTGATAGAAATGGCCGATAGGACTGTCGCAGGCCCTCCCAGATACCAGATAATGACGTACACTTCCAATGCTTCCGCCATCCAACTTAGAAAGAACAGTCCGGTCGATGAATACACGGCCCGACGATTATGGCGATAGTAGTCCAAAATCATTCGATCCAGCGTCCGTATTTTTTCCTCGCGCGCTTCGAGAAAAGAAATCTTCAGCCCGATCTTCCGAGTGAATTCCAATAACCAGGTAAAGAATCCTTGCCGCTGCGCGAACACCAACGACGAAGTCACGAAGAACAACACTGCGACACTGCCCAGCGCCATGACGACGGTCTGCCCCAATGAGCCGTCGTTGTCGACTCTCCAAGAAGCAAGCGTGATGCCCAAGAGGATGAACAGCACTTCGGCGATCGTCTTCGTCGTTTTCGCAATGACGACCGAGGCAACTCCCTCCACCATCGGCACATGATGCTTTGTGAGTAGATAGGCTTTGAGCGGCTCGCCGCCGATGTAGCCGGCCGGCGTCGTCAAGTTCACCACTTCACCGGCAGTCTTGATCGCGAGCACACGCCAGAAGGGAATCTCCTTGGCTGATGGGCCAAGTGTGGCTTTCCATCCGTAGGCTTCGATGAGGTACATAATGGTGGAGGGAATCAGCAGGACCATCAGCGCGACCGGCCCGAGTTGCGCCGCCGCCTCGTAGATGCGCTCGGGACCGACATTCCAGACGATGAGCACGATTGCGAAGAGGCCGGCAACGAGGAGTGCGAGCTTCAGCATGGGTCACCGCAGAAGTTGGATCACCCGAAACAATGACAGATGTCAGGAACGACTCTCGAAGTCATCGACGTGACTTTCTCGAAGAACCGCCGCCCTCCCTCCGGCAAGGGTTAAGCACAACAGCCCGAGCCCGATCCAAACCAACTCGCGAAACCGCCGGAGTAACGCAAAGGTGATACCGGTGACATCGGAATACCCAAAGGCCCTCAACAGGAGCATATTGCCTCCGTCTTGAGCGCCAAGACTGCCGGGGATGAAGAAGGTGCCGCTTTTGATGAAGACGGATAGTGCGCCGATGGAGATGGCGGAGAGCGCCGCGGCCGGACCACCGAGAAGATAGATGATGATGTAGACCTCCAACGCCTCAGCCATCCAACCGGCAAAGAACAGCCCGATGGAGGAGCAAAAGGTCAGGCGGTTATCACGGTAAAAATCCAAGATCGTTCGGTCCAGCGAGAGCAGTTTCTTCTCACGCACTTCGAAGTAGTGAATCTTGAGCCCGATCTTCCGGGCAAACTTCAATAGCGAGGTAAAGAGTCCTTGCTGCTGCACAAACACAAGGGCCGCAGTAACCAGCACGAGAAAGCCGACGCTCACCAGCGCCGCAGCAATACTCTGTCCGGATGAACCGTCGGCGCCGACTCCCCAAAATGCGAGCGCGATACCCAAAAGGATGAAGACCACTTCGGCAAGCGTC
>NEWP02000021.1:4128-29390 GCA_002869895.2 Nitrospira sp. CG24E
CCATCGGCACGCGATGCCTCGTGAGCAGATAGGCCTTGATCGGTTCGCCCCCGACGTAGGCGGTCGGCGTGGTCATGTTCACCACTTCGCCGGCCGTTCTGATCGCCAGCACACGCCAGAACGGAAGATGCTTCGCCGAGGGACCAAGCGTGATTTTCCACCCGTATGCGTCGATGGCGTACATGATGACGGAGGGGATCAGCAGGACGAGGAGTGCAACCGGGCCGAGTTGCGATGCCGTATCGTAGATGCGATCGGGCCCGATATGCCAGACGAGGAATCCAAGGGTAAGGAGGCCGGCACAAATGAGGAATATCTTAAGCACGGGACTTGGCGGACGGTCTGATCACCCACAGCATGAGAATCGAGAATACCACGGATCCGACCGCAGCCATCCAGAGGAACCAGTCGAGTTTGCCTAGCACGGCAAAGACCAGCACAACGACGGAGAAGTCCCGGCTTGCGACATTTTTGAGCATGAAATCAGACCAGGCGGCCTGCACCGGCGTCTTCCATCTGCTGGCAACTTTGATCTTCTGAGCCCTGGTGACAAGCCAGAACGAAAGCCCATTTCCCAAGACCGCTGCCGCGCCGAGGGCAAGAGGAATCCAGGCCTCGTCGCTTCCTGCCAAATGCTGGTACGAGCCGACCGCAATGCCGGCAAAGATCGCCATGTGCACCAGGTTGTCCATCGCGATATCGAGCCAAGCCCCGAACGGAGATTCGGTGAACGTCAGCCTAGCCACTTCACCGTCGCAGCAATCGATGATCGCCGCCAGTTGAAACAATAGCGCGGCAACGATGCCGGCATTGTAGGTCCCAGTGCCAAAGCAGGCGGCCGCGCCCAACCCAACCAGGCTTGCCAGGATGGTGATGACATTCGGCGAGAAGCCTATGGCAAGGAAGATACGAGTGAACCAGCGGGAGATCTTACGATTGAAAAACCGGTCGACGAAGCCCTCGAACTCGCCCTTGAGGGAATTGAAGAGTTTTTTCTCAGCGATCTTCACATCGGCGGCATCGCGCACGTCCTGATACCAGTGGGACCGGTTCGTTTCTGTGGACAACACCCGCACATGCCCGTCCACCGCGGCCCGTTCGAGCCATCGACGAATCGGCACCGTGCCGGCCTCTCCGCTGGCTTGACCGACAACACTCATGAAGCTAGCCGGTAGCACCACCAGATCTGTGACGACCAATGTGGCATCGTCCTGCCTCGACGTCATCGAAAGCAACCGACCAGACCGCACCTTTACCCGCAAATTCGTTTGACGTGGCCGCCGATCTCGCCCGCTATCGGCCCGTGCCACAACGATTGCCTGCCCCTCCTGCACCTCCTGGCGGAGACTCTCGATCAAGGGGCTCGCAAACACGGCTTGCACACCGGAGAGGAGACAGAAACCGCGAACTTCGGCAGCTAGCGCTTCCCACGTGCGGGGATCATCCAGCGGAAACTCACGAATCGGCATCCAGCGCACGGGAATCGTCACACGCGGCCCTTTGCACAGTGCCTGTCTGAGCTGATTCTCCTCCGGCCCGACCAACACCATGAGTTGTCGAATGCCGGCTCTCTGCAACGTCAGCACCGCCCGCTGAAAAAGACCGATGCCGACAACACTGGTCAGCGGACCTACCTCATCGGCATCCAATCCTGCAGGCTCGCCGAACAGACCCAGTGACGGCAGGAGAATCGCCGTGCTCAGCCCCTGCACCTCGGCACGTTTTTGTATGAGGCTCTCGCTCATGATCGCCCTATCGTTGCATACAGGGAAGAGCTATTCCCATCACCCCGGCTCCCAACAGCCGATATCCCGATTACCCCGTTATCCCACGACCCCCGCTTTTACAGTTTCGGCAACACCTCCCGCTCCGCTTTCGACACATCCTCTATAAAATCGATTTCGGTCCAGGGGAGCCCGCCGATTTTCTCATGTCCGACTTTGACGTCCCGAAAAAACCCTACGAGGGCATCCTCGTATTCCATCTGCCAAGCCTCGCGATCCACATGGGTCCTAAGCGACGCCACCACATGTTGCGTATCGACATGCCGGACCTTGAGAAACCCCACGCCTTCACCGGCGTAGTCATAATGCAACGGCATCTTCTTCGTCAACGCAATCACACGCCCCCCTTCAACTACCACCATGCACTCTTCCCCCGTCTGTTTGACTGTGTCATCCATGAGCAACGCGTTTTCATAGGGGGATTGCACCAAACGACGCAAGATCTCTTGATGGAAAAGCACATCGGCATCCATCACGATCGCGTCGTCATCTAACGCTTCCCGCGCGATCCAGAGCGAAGAAATGCTGCCTCGGTGAAACTGTTCGTTGACGAGGAAATTTACGCGCACACCGCAGGAATCCGCTGCCACCGCTGCTCGAATCATGTCCTCTTTGTAGCCCACAACCATGTCGACGCGCTGAATCCCGACGCTCCTGAGCGATGTGAGGTAGCGATGCAAGAGGGTCCGCCCTCCGATTTCGATGAGACACTTCGGACGATGCTGCGTGACCTGCCACAGACGTTTCCCGACCCCTGCTGCGAGGATGATGGCTTTCATGCTGCACCGCAAATCCCTTCGAATACGTCGAGAAATCCGGCCAACTGCGCCTCGGTGAGGGCGCCCATGTTCGCCACACGGAAAATCTTGCTTTCGAGCTGGCCTTGCCCCGCATAGATCACATAGCCCGCTTCTTTTAATCGATCGTGCAGCGACCGATAGGCGATACCCTCTGGAAGATGATAGGACGTGATCGTGTTGGAATATCTCTCGGGAGTCAGAAGCGGCTTCACACCGAGTTTTGCCATGCGATCTCGAATGAGAGTTGCCGCTTTCTTATAGCGCTGAATCCGCTTGGCCACCCCCTCCTCCATGAGCTCATTCAACGCTTCGTCGAACGCATAGTAGACCTGCACAGCCGGCGTGAAGGGAATGGTTCCCCGACCCTGGTCATCCACATATTGCGTGAGATGCAGATAGATCGAGCGTCTGGGGTAGGCCCGCATCCGCTCCAGAAACCCCTTGCGGACGAGCACGAAGGACACACCCGGAAATCCCTGGATGCATTTTCCGGCTGTACCGGCCACCATATAGATGTGAGACCCGGCGATATCCAGAGGCTCCCCCGCTAACGCACTGACCGCGTCCAGGATAAATACCCGATTCTGGCTGTCGACGACGTCCGCAATCTCCTTGACCGGATTGATGAGTCCGGTGGTCGTCTCATGATATACCATGCCGACCGCGTGGGCTTCAGGATGTTGTCGCAACGCCAACCGCAACCGTTCAGGATCCGGTCTTGTCGTCCAATCGTATTTGAGTTCGGACACCCCCAGGCGATAGAGGCCGACCATCTGAGAAATACGCTCGCCATACACACCGTTGTTGAGCACCAACATCCGTTTGCCGTGCGGGAGCGCCGACATGACGGCCGACTCGACCGCCGCAGTTCCCGATCCGGTCAGGACCACCGCTGCATAATCCGCTTCCGCCCCCGGCACAAAGAGTTTCAACAGTTTTGCCTGAATCCCGTGCAAGAGCTCCGTGAACTCCGACTCCCGATGGCAGACATCCGGACGCAACAGCGCCTGCCGCACCCGCTCCGACACATTCACCGGCCCTGGATTCAGTAGAACCACAACTCCCCCCCGTTAAACGTTAACCGTAAAACGTCAATCGCAAGAAGAACAACCCTACTTCTTTCGTCGAAATGCGATTCACGAATAACGTTTCACGAGTAACGTCATTCTATCGCTTTCATGAACCGCTTGGTAATGTCCGGCGGATCGAGCATCACCCGCCCGACATCCTCTACCATCTCGTTGACTTTCACCAGCAACATGCTCGGCCCGTCTTTCTTCAGCATGTCCTTGAACTCGTAGACAAGGTCTTCCCGCTCCCGCACCCGCTCGACATTCACATACCCGGCCGCCTTCGCCACCTTTTCAAGCGGAACCACATTGGAAATTGTCGGTTGGTTCCCCGTCGTGCCGTAGACTTCATTGTCGAAGACCACGTGAATAAAATTTTTCGGCTTCAAGGCGCCGACCGTCGCCAAGGTTCCCATACCCATCAACACATTGCCGTCCCCGTCGAACACGACCACCTGCTTATTCGGCTTGGCAACCGCGACACCAAGCGCGATGGCCGGCGCATTTCCCATGGATCCGATCATATAGAAATGGGTCGGACGGTCGGCAATTTTGTAGGCTTCACGCGAGGGAAACCCGTTGCAAATAATCACCGGCTGATCGGTGAGGAGCTCCAACAAGGCCGCCATCGCCATCGCCCGGCTCTGCATCGTGCCCTCTTCCGGCCTCATGGATGCAGCCCCTTCACGACCCCCTTCGTGATCAGGAGCGCGACCGGGATACGCTGCTTCATAAAGGTCTCCGCCAGCCATTTCAGATCCTCAATCGCCGTTTTTTCAGACAGCGTCCGATGGGGGATCTTCATCGTGTCGAGAAACTGCGGCATCACCTCTCCCATGACCAGATGTTCCGGCGCATCCTTGCCTTGGTACCCGCGCCACGACACGATGAGGATACAGGGTTGGCAATAAATCATGTTCAACGAAATGAGGGTATTGAGGGATGTGCCGAGGCCAGAATTCTGCATCAGCACGGCGGGGACCTTGCCGGACATATAGGCCCCGGCAGCCATCGCAACCGCCTCGTCTTCCCGAACGGCCGGAGTATAGAGACGCCGCTCCATCAACTCGGCAATGATGCCGCCCAGGATCGAATCCGGAACCCCCGTATAGAAATCCACTCCAATATCTTGTAACGCTTGAACGAACACATCGCTTTCAATCATCGTGCCGTTTCCCCACTCCAAATAGACCCCGAAAAACCCGCGCATTATAAGCTATGCCTCAAGACATTCTCAACAAAACTGGGACAGTTGCAGCATGTAACCGACCATGGTAGCGTTCTGAGCATGATCAGACGACAGAGATATCAGCCAGGCCGGCACCTTGCTCTGCTAGGGCTCTTGTTCTGTATAAATTACCCCCTTCCGGCCCATGCTGTGCCGATGGTGAACGATCCAAACGGTTTTCAGAATCTCACTTGGGGGGCAACCCTGGCCACGAGGCCTGACTTGCAAATTGCAAAAGCAGGTCCACATGTGAGCGAATATCAATCGAGGGATACCCAGCCGTTGTTTGCCGGGGTTCCGGTTGAAAGCCTTCACTTCTTATCGGTCGATGAACAATTCGCCCGCGTGACCATCCGCTACCAGGGCGACGATCGGCACAAGCAAATCCTCACCCATCTGGAACGCCAATTCGGCTCCCTTGAGCGCGTCCCAGGGCAAATGATGCGGGGGCTCAACCAACAGTATGTTTGGCGCGGGACTGACACCGAGATTAGCTTGACCTATCACGCGAATACGGAGCGTGGATTTATTTTTATCGACAGCCGCACCCTGGCCCCTCGATTCAACGATCATATTACCGACTCCGCCGAGTAATCGAATGGCTCACCGCCCCCTCACAGCCCCTTGGATCCGTCGCACCTTCCCCATCTGCCTGTTCCTCTCATGTATCCTGCAGGGCACCCTGGCCTTTGCAATACCGATGCAAAACGATCCGAACGGGTTCGAAGGAATCCCCTGGGGTGCGACATTTTCGGAAACCGACACCTTCAAAAAAGTCGAGGACGCCGGTCGGTCGCAAACTTATGAGCTGAAGACCGGAACTCCTTCCCTCGGTCCGGTGAAGGTTGACTCCATGCGATTCGTGACCTCCGACGGCCAATTCGCGCGTGTCACCGTGCGCTACCAAGGCAAGGCGGCCCACGATCAGATTCTGGCCTATCTCCAATCTCTCTATGGTTTTCTCGACCGCACCCCGGGACAGTTCGCAGGCGGCCCTGTCAAATTTCACAGCTGGACTGGGTTTGAAACCGATGTGACGCTCCGATACGAAGCCGAAACCGATCGCGGCATTATCTTTTTCGAGAGCCAGGAGCTCCGCCGAAAAATTACCGAAGGCAACTCAGCTACCGTTTTTTGAGAGTTTTCACTCCTCGCCAGCCCGGCTTTCTCTCAATCATTTCGCTGATCGAAGCGGCCTGGTGCCTCCCTATATATATTCAGCCACAACGAATATCGTCACACTCCAAGACTTCAACTGCTTCCCAAGCCGGACGTTTCATTAAAGCCATCTTCATAGTCATCCCCCCCTTCTGGTGGGACAGAAATCCCCCCTCCTGAGGGATGGTTGAAATTCTTGGGTGCGGTACTCTCAAGCTGTCGCAAGGGACAGAGAAAATACGATGAAAGGTATTACGGAGACACCGATGAAACCGGCCTATCCCCAATTCAAGGTTAACGATCAGAAAGCCCACTCTCTTTTGGACCGGCGCCATGCCGAACGAGTTCCAATCCGGTACCGAGTGGCCTATTCCGGAACGGAAGGCGCGCGCATCGTCACAGGGGAGGGAGATCTGAAAAACCTCTCAAAAACAGGCTGTAAGATCTCGGGTGCTGCCGCCATCTCACTGGGTAGCCGCCTCACTCTTCTCCTCTATCTACAGGATGGGAAAACCCCTATGCGACTCGTCGATTCCCTCGTCTCCTGGGTCGCCAAAGATTCCTTTTCCGTTAAATTTCCTAAGCTGTCATCGGATGAACGGAAGCGACTGCAGGACGTGATCTTTAAAAATATCAGCCTATCGACCCTAGACCATCGACGAACGGCATTCCGGATCGTATAACGCCCGATCTAAGGGCATGGAGCAAATCATGCGTGTTCACTTGGCGAATCCCCTGACCACAGTCACTGAATTCCCTGGTGAGTCAGATCGTCGCCATGACAGCCGTACCCCGGCCCTCTTCTCGCTCCTCTATTCCAGTATGGACGATGGCCAGATACTGATCGGCGACGGCATCGTGACCGACCTTTCACCGAGCGGGATCGGTATTCGCGGAAATCGATCGGTCATACCCGGCATGAGGATAGCCCTCTTTGTCGACCTTCCCGGAACGGAAGAGCCTCTGTGCATTGCCCAAAGCCGGGTCTCCTGGGTTGCAGGACATCAATTCGGACTGGAACTGGAACCAATGAAGTCGGAGGGAAAGACTCATCTGCAATGCTTCTTGTGGGATCGCGTCACCCATGCAGACCAGGACCGCTGTATCTGAAACCGTAACCAGGAGGTGTCATCATGAAACGAGCACAGGCCGCATCTGGAAACAGACTTCAATCTGTCTCAGAATCGCCCAATCGGAGGCAAAACCATAGGCCGCCGGTCGAATTTGGGTTGATGTACTCGACCCAATACGGCTCCGGCGAGGTCCTCATGGGCGATGGCATGGTCACGGATCTTTCGCCAACGGGATTGGGGATTCGTGGCAACACCTTGGTCAGGCCGGGGATGGAACTCATGATTTTTCTTTATCTCCCAGGACAGGACCCGCTGTTCGTCATGGAAACGAGAGTGGCTTGGACCTCAGGACGTCGGTTCGGAGTCGAGATACTCAAGATGAACCTGCGAGAACAAAACCGGCTCCGCTTCTTCTTGCGGGCAAACCTTGCCTACTCCGATTAGATTGGCCATTGTCATGGGAGCACACAGTGATGGAACGAAGGCGGACAAGCAAACGAGCAACTAACGACTCAAAAATTCAGGGCACTGACCTCAGAGCAGCTCAACGAACCTCTGTTCAAGTCGTAGCGCGCTTTTCAGCAACAGATAGGTTCCAACTTGGCAATGGGACGGCCCCCAACCTATCCGAAACCGGCTGCAAAATCTGCTGTGCCGAGACCTTGTCCATCGGCAGTTGCTGGGCCCTCTACCTGACAATCTCTGAGACGTCCCGGCCGGTTCTCATCTCAGAGGTTCGAGTGGTCTGGGCCGAGGAAAAGGAATACGGAATCGAATTCCTTCGCGTCACGGCACGAGAACTGACCAGGCTGCGCCATTTCATCTGGGAACACATGAACCGCTCCACGCTCGGAGGTGGGCCTCCTTTGTTTACCCTCGTCGACCATGCGAGTCCCCAGGGATCCCATCTTACATCCTTGCCCTAGCCCGCATTATTCATGACGATTCGTCGCGAAATCGCGCAGTCGCGTGCGAGAAGGGCATGCGGAGCGCAGGGGACAAGGCTCCTAGACCGCCGTATCGATACAGGTTTCGGCTGTAGCGCCCGCCTCTGCATGCCTATGCGTTCCTCCCTAAGACCGCGAATACGACCCCAATGCTTGCCCCTGCAAATGCCCCATGCTAGGCTGATGGTGAGTGAGCGCTCACTTACTATGAAAAAACGAATCGCACAACCAGTGAAAGAGAACGGCCGACGGACGTCTGGGCACGACCGTCAGGCCAGCCTCATTGTGGCCGCCGCGGCGCTCTTCGCCGCAAAGGGCTTCAACGGCACCACCACGAAAGAAATCGCCAAAGCGGCTGGCGTGAGCGAAGCCCTGGTCTTCAAGCACTTTCCGACGAAACGGAGACTCTACGCCGCAATCCTGGCAGAAAAAGTGACCGTCAATGAACTGCTTGAACCGATGGAGGCCGCAGTCAAAACACGCGACGACCATCGTGTGTTTACGATGATTGCACGCTATCGCATTCGCCCCGGAGTCGATTCAACGTTCTTGCGACTCCTGTTGTTCAGCGCACTGGAGGGGCACGAACTGTCAGAGATGTTCTTCGGCAAACATCTCAAGATATTCTATGACCACCTCGCTGCATACATTCACGCGAGAATTGCAGACGGCGCGTTTAGGCCGGTCGACCCCCTCCTCGCAGCCCGTGCATTCATCGGTGTGGTAGTCCACCATCGTCTACTCCATGAGATCTTCAACGTCCCTATGCATCAATCTCATGAGGACACGATAGCTACCTACGTCGATATCTTTCTCACCGGACTGAGCAAGGTACCGGCCATCCGGAAGACGGCGGGGAGGGAGGCACTATGAGCCCCCTGAAGCAGCATCCGATTGTCACGCTCGGAGTCATCGTGTTCTTTGCGATCATAGCCCTCGTTGTGTTTCGCCTCAGCAGCGGAGCCAAGAGCGACAGCCACAAGGCCAGGGCTATCACCGTCGCCACTAGAACGCCGCTGAAACAAGACCTGGACATTCGGCTCCCCTATACCGCCGATATCACCCCCAATCAAACGGTCAATCTGTTCTCACGGGTGAACGGCTACATTGCCAAACTCTACGTCGATAAAGGCGACCTGGTGAAAGCCAACCAGCTGCTGATCGAGATCGATCACACGGATTATCAGCATGCTGTCAACCAAGCCAAGGCAAACCTGGCTGCAGCCAGAGCAAGAGTCGCCCAGCAGGGCGCGAGTGTGCGCAATGCGACCCTCACGCTCAATCGGATGCAGGCGTTGATCAAAGACCAGTTTGTCTCGCAACAGGATCTGGATAACGCTCAAGTCTCATTCGATGCAGCGGTGGCGGCGCTCGACTCGCTCCGAGCCCAGGTCCAGCAGATGGAGGTGGCCCTGGCGCAGGCCGAGACCAACCTGGCCTACTCATATATCCGCGCGCCCTTCGCTGGCTACGTGGCCGAGCGCAACCTCGATCTTGGCGCCTATGTCAGCGGGGCTACTGCCGGCATCTCCGCTACCTCGCGCGGAATCCTGACCCTCCATGAGATCCAAACCGTCCGCATCTTGATCGAGGTTGTCGAGAAAGACGTCCCGCTCATCCGGGCAGGTCAAAAAGCGGAAGTGCGCGCCGAGGCCTACCCGGATCGAGTCTTCGAGGGCACCGTCACCCGAGTCGTCCAGGCCCTAAATCGAGCCACCCGCACGATGACCATCGAAGTGGACCTCCCCAATAAAGATCATGTCTTGAAAGGCGGCATGTTCGCGCGGGTAGAAATTCAAGTCGGCACCCATCGGAACACGATCCAGATCCCGATTGACGCGGTGAGCCGATTGGAAGACGCCCAGTATGTCTACATTGTGCGCGAAGGAAAGGCCCAGCGGGTGCCGGTGGAAATCGGATTCCGCGACGAGAATCGGGTGGAGATTACCAAAGGCCTAGACGGATCGGAGCAGGTCATCGTCTCCGGAAAAGACCTCGTACATGAAGGCACTCCCGTGCAGACGCAGCCTCCTGAACCCGTTAAACGTGAATCGTAAAAGGTGAAAAGATCTCCAACTTTGACGTTTCACGTATAACGTTTCACGATTCACGTCTTCATCATGTGGCTAACTCTTCTCGCACTTCGCAATCGCATCGGCGTCCTGATGCTGTCCTTGGCCATGCTAATCTTGGGCGGCACCTCCGTACAACGGCTGCCGGTCGACCTCTTTCCGCAAATTCAAGTGCCCGTCGCCTTCGTCGGCGTCATCTATAAAGGCGCACCGCCGCTCGACATCGAACAGAGTGTCGTCTACCCCATCGAGAAGGCCGTCAGTTCTGCCTCGAACGTCGAGCATGTCGAATCATTCGCCAAACAAGGCATCGGCGCGGTGCAGATCTGGTTCAATTGGGGCACGGACATTGATGCCGGTCAGATGGAGGTGATGCAACGAGTCACCCAAATTCTCAACAGTCTCCCACCCGGCATTCTGCAGCCCTTCATCGTCAAATTCGACGTCTCCAATATCCCTGTTTCTCTCGTGACGGTCGCCAGCGACGATCTCGACGAACGAGCCCTGTACGATCTGGCCTCGAATACGATCGCGCCCCAGATCGAACAGATCGCCAATGTCGCCGCTGCGACTGTGGAAGGGGGAAAGATCCGTCAGATCAACATCAACCTGGATCCTTCACTGTTGAATGCCCGGAGTCTTTCGATCCTCGACGTCGTCAAATCCGTAAAGGCCGCCAACCTCATTCTCCCCTCCGGCGATATCAAAGCCGGGAATCTGGACTACAACGTCTTCACCAATAATCAGTTCCGTACGGTCGACCCGATCCAGGACGTGATCGTCAAGGTCAACCAACAAGGCAGCCCCGTGCGTGTGCGGGATGTCGGCACCGTGACCGACTCGTCGGACATCCAAACCAACATCGTGAGGACAGACGGAGCCAGGGCCGTCTACTTACGGGTCAACAAACAGCCCATCGCCAACACCGTGGCGGTGGTGGATGCGTTGCGCGCGGCTCTGCCGAAGATGGTCGGCATTCCACCCAGCGTGAAGGTCGGCATTTCCTTCGATCAATCGGTCTACATCCGCCAATCGATCAGCAACCTAGTCGAACAGGCTTTGCACGGGTCGCTGCTGGCTGCATTGGTCATCTTGATCTTCCTCCGTAATTTTACGAGCACGCTGATCATCTCCGTCGCCATTCCCCTCTCGATCATGGTGACCTTCATCGTGCTGTACTTCTCCGGACAAACCCTGAACGTGTTCACCCTGGGTGGACTGGCCCTCGGGATCGGTCGGCTCGTCGACGATTCCATCGTGGAACTCGAGAATATTCAGCGCCATCTCAACGTCACGCCGCGTCGCTTGGATGCGATCCTGGAAGCGGCCCGCGAGGTGGCCATGCCCATTCTCGCCTCGACGGTCACGACGGTCGTCGTCTTCCTCCCGATTTTCTTCGTCGCCGGGATTGCCCGTCTACTCCTGATTCCCTTGACCATCACCATTGCCATCTCATTGTTCACCTCCTTCTTCGTGTCCCGCACGGTCACCCCGGCCCTGTGCTATCGATTTCTCAAGCCGGAGCAGGAATCTCGCCGTTCGATGCCGCTTTGGCTTGCAGGGCTGATGGATTGGAGCCGCGAACGATACGAGTCCTTGGATAGGGGCTATGAGGAATCCCTCCGCTGGGTCTTGGCCCATCGCCGGCTCTTCATCGGAGGCATTCTGCTGTTCTTCACCGCCTCGCTCGCATTGGCCCCAAAAATCGGGACGGAATTTCTGCCGGTGTCGGATGAAAGCCAGTTCCGTATCGCCTTGCGCGGGCCGGTCGGTCAGCGGGTGGAGAAAACCGAGCAGCAGGTGGCGGAGGTCGAACGAGTCCTGCGGGCGCAGATCCCTGCCGAAGAACTGGAAACCATCGTCTCCAGTACCGGCGTGCTGGCCCAGGGCCGGTCATCCCTGTTCAATCCGAACACCGGCCCCCATACGTCCGGCATCTCCGTCCATCTCGTCACACCGGACAAACGGAAGCGAAGCCAAGTGCAAATTATGAACGACGTGAGGCCCAAAGTGGTTGCCCTCTTTCCGGGCGTTGCGATGTATTTCGATCCGGGCGGGATCATCAAGCGCATCACCAGCTTCGGATCGCAGAAGTCTATCGACGTAGAAATCTACGGCTACGATTTCGAGAAAGCGCGGGGGGTCATCCGGGAGGTCGAAGACATCATGCACCGCATACCGGGCCTTGCCGATATCGACGTCAGCCGAGAGGAGAATTATCCCGAGATCAATGTGATAGTGGATCGTGAGAAGGCCGCGCTTCTCGGTATCAGCGAAACGGATGTCGCCACCGCCGTGCTCTTCTCACTCAATGGGAACGGCCAAACCGACCCGATCATCTACACCGACCCCCAGAACGGGAACGAATACTACATCAGCGCCTGGCTCGCAGAAGAACACCGAAAGGACCTCAGCGCCATCGAGAATATCGTCTTGATCTCACGTACCGGAGAACCAGTGCTGCTCAAAAATGTCGCCTCGCTCAAACTCAATGCCGGCCCGGTGAAGATCGACCGCAAGTACTTTCAGCGGGTGATCCATCTGACCGCCAACCCCGTAGACCGAGACCTCGGCGCCATCGCCACAGACCTGGAGGAAGCCCTGGCCAAGATCCAGCTGCCCATAGGCTTCAGCATCCGGTTAGCCGGCCAGATTCAGCAGCAGAGAGAAACTTTTGAGGGCCTGCTATTTGCGACAGCCCTGGCGCTGATCCTCGTCTATATGGTGATGGCCGCTCAGTTCAAATCGCTCGTCGATCCCTTCGTCATCATGTTTTCAGTCCCGATGGGCTTCCCCGGAGTGATTCTGATCCTCTTCCTGACCGAGACAACCCTCTCCACCACCTCCATGATGGGTATCATCATGATGCTGGGCATCGTGGTCTCAAACGGCGTCCTGTTGGTCGATTATACGAACGTGCTGCGACGGCGAGGGCAGGAGTTACATGATGCGGCGATCACTGCTGCGCGGACGCGGCTCCGGCCCATTCTGATGACTTCCCTGGCCACCGTCGTTGGGCTGCTCCCCATGGCCATCGGCTGGGGAATCGGCGGTGAAACGAACGCCCCCCTGGCACGCGCAGTCGTCGGAGGACTCAGCGTCTCGACGATCCTCACTCTCTTCCTCATCCCCACGGTCTATGTGATCTTGGAGGAATGGTTCCCCCGGCGTGCAGACAAGACTCCGGAAAGCGCTGACTGGATACCGGCAGAACAGGGGCAGGCACCGACTAGCCTATAGCAGAATGCTGAAAAAGCAGGCCAGCGTAGAGAAGGCTGAGGTTCAGGCTAAGGTTGAGACTTCGCTCAACCTCGACCTTAACCTGCTTCACGAAGCTGCTTGCTTACCCGAGGGTTGGAAAGAGCGCCTTCAATTGCATCGCCAGGCCAAGGTCTCCGCTGACTTTCAACCGGCCCGACATCGCTGCAACTGTCCCGCTCAACTGGCCATTCAGAACCTTGACGCAATCTTCCCCCGCCATCGAAAGCACGACATGAGGGTCCGCATGGGTCCCTTCTGTGACCTGACAGGCCCCCTCCCGGATCGAGAGGATGTATTGCCCCCCCTGCGCGCCGCTTAGATCGAACTGGTAGATTGCCTCAAGATCTTCGGCAGCAGCTGAATCCAGCTGGCTTGGAAGAAGTTGGAAAAATTCTTTGACCGTGGTGGGCTTCATGATTCGTGGGAGGATCGTGCCTTTTGGGTCGGCACCGGGGGCCGCGTGACCACGGCCCCCGGTATCTTCCTAGTAACGAAGCGTAACGGTCGCGGTGCTGCGACGGGCGCCGAAAAAGTCTTTGGAGAACGCCTCAACGACGGCAGGGTCATAACCCTTGCAACTGAAAATGTCGAGGTAGGCGTTATTCGTATCGTTCGCGAAATGGCCGCTGATCAACGACGTCGAGATCAGCTGCACCATGGAATACCCGGCCACGCGGCCTGAGCCGAAATCGACGACCTGGCATTCGCCAAAACGCTTCATGGCGATGAGCTCGCACAACTCAACGACATAACGACGGATATGGTCGGCATTGCGAATCAGGTCGGGATGACAATCTTGGAGGTCAACTGCGGTACAGAGTCCCCACGCCTTCCCCTCACCCACCATCTCCTGGGGGGCAATGGAAGCAGCTACTGGGAACTCGGTTGGAAAGATCGCGGGCTCGGAATCAGTCGAACTATTCATACAGGTTACAGACCTTTCTGTTAAGAGGGTGAAGAAACTGTGGCCTTGGACTGTCAGGAGGGACTATATCACGAAATTTTTCACATGAAAGAGGGTGGAGAAACTTTTTTTTCACGCGAAGGTGCTCCGAGGCCATGCGATCGATTGACAAGGTTCTCGGCGGTCGGAGAGAATGCCTTTCATGTCCAATGCGACTCCAACAGAACCAAACCTGACTCCGCCTTCAGCCGACCTTCCAGATCGCCTCTGCACCTGGTGTCGGCTCCCGATGAAGAAGCGCCTCGTCGGCGGCAACCAGTTCGTCCACTACACCTGCCCGAAATGCGTCTTCCAGCACACGACCAGACTCGGCCCAAAACCACCCGGCCCAGCGCATTAACCCAGTTTGTCTGGTTGATCTGGTTTGTTTTGTTTATCTGGTTGATTTGGTTCATCTGGTTAGTTTCGTTCAACCAAAAAACCAGACAGACCCAACAAACCAAATGAACAAGAACTGCTAGCGGCGAGAGTAACTCGTCTGCACGTTGTCGTCGAGGATATGGGTCAGTCGTTCCCTGTCCTCTGAACTGATCGACGTGATCTTTGTGCCCAACTGAGGGGAACGCACATGGACGACTTGCAAGCCACAGGTCAACGTTCTCCCCTGCTCAAGCTCGATCACCAGTTGGAGCGCATCGCCGCTCTTCACGAACATGCGACTCTCAATCCGGACACCTGTTTCGCTGACATCCAACACCTTGCAGGGCGCCGAGAGCGACCCGCGTTGAAGACGACCGGCCCGGCCGGCCTCGACGCGTGATGCCTTTCGCTTAAAAGCCATGCGCCCCTCCTGTTTGGAGAATCATACCAATAGCCCTGATCTCTCCAAAGCGAATTGCAGAAAAAGTTAGAGCTTCTCGGCTACGAGAGCGCGCACCTGCTCCATACGCGCGCGATTCACACCAAGGTCACCGTAGCCAGTCCGTGAAGCAGAGCGAAAATGAATCGTCTTCGCCTCGTCGTCGAAGAGAAACTCGACATCGTCCACAAACCGAAGCAGCAGACTGGTGAACTCGTAATGCAGATAAGACTCGTCCTCTTCGACGAGTTTGGCGCGGGGCAAGGACCGAAGAACCTCTTTCAACCCCTCCTTCGCCTCTGCCCGTGACTTGCGGTAGCGGAACGGTGCAATGGCATGGCCCCCGTCCTGAGCTTGGGTTGAAACGCAGTTGGGACTGGAGGGGCAGGGGCGAAGTCTCTCGGCAATCTCATTGGGACTCATGATGCGATCATCTTGTCATAATCAGCGTGGGTTCCAATCCATATCCAATGGATCCCGTCCGGGGCATCCAAGCCGAGCGCCCGATAGTGATCTCCGACTCGTGCCGACCACAATTCTCCGATGCGCTTGAGATGAAGAGAGGGATGGCGAGGATTGGATTTCAAAAGTTGAAAGTTCTTATCGGCCAGGGAACGAATGGCTTCGGGAAGGGTTTGATACGCGGTCCAAAACCGTGAGGATGCGGTGTGCTTCACAAAGGTCGAGCTTTCCCCTGTTCAAACTCGGCACGCGCCTCCGCAATCAGCGTATCCAGCTTCCCGGCCTTAAGGTCCGTCTCGATCTGCTCATCCCATACCCGTGCGTCAAACTCAAGGAACCATGCACGAAACTGGGCCAGATCCTTAGGAGAGAGATGCGAGACCGTTCGTTCAAGCTGTTCAATCTCGCTCATGGCCATCCTCCATACTCTAGGCTGAAATTGTACACGAATTCACTTTGATTGTCTCATGTTTGAGGCCTTCAGAGCCTGGCGACAACAAAACAGCCGATGGTGGGTGCTTCGTCTTGAACTGGAGTAGTACCGCAGTTGGGACTAGAAGGATAAGCAGAGGTACCCCGCGATTCATAACCATCAAAAATTTAAGTCAGGATTCCGGCATTACGATCTTTTCTGAATGTTATACCTAGGCGGCAGATGTTGGTTCTGGAGTATGCGACTACGCCTTTTCCCAAAATAGTTATAGAAAAAGATCCCGGTCTCATACGACTCAAACTCGCCTTCTGTTGGGTATGTGAGAATCCATTGAAAGGCCCAGGTTCCAGCATATCTCACTTCAAGAGTGGAATCTGCACATAGCAATGATCTGACGAACCCCATGAATCGCTCACAGAGATCCTCAGTACCTACACTCGATTCCCACGCTGGCCCATGCCAATCACCTGCATAGGGATATAGGCCATAGGTTTCCACATCCACCATAATGTCAAACCCAGATTCGTCAACCTTGAATATCGTCAATCTTCTTCCACCTTGATTTGTTGAACCCCACTTAGTTTGGATTGTGGTGTATTCGTCCAAAATTCCTCGATCATAGCGTTCAAATACGATAGGCAAGTTATCCATCTATGGCTACCCCTTTACCCCCTGGGGTTGAAATCGTATTAGACATTACTCCGCTGCAACACAACGATCTCTCGCAACCAGATCTCACAAATCAATACCGCATCAGGTGGAACAAAATCTGGAATGCCCTTGTCTCGATAGGCCAGGTGCGGGCTGACGCGGACTTTGCGATAGCCGCCGGCCTTCATGCCCGTTAGTCCATATTCGACACCGGCGATCACCTCGCGTTGGCCGAGGCGAATGGTGCGATCGACCAAGGTGATGCCATTCTCGACGCGGATCATCTCTTTTGGAAGGTGCTCGGCCTGTTTCTCGTTCAGCGGAACCTCCTCGCCCTTGCTTAGAAAGAGCCTCATGTTGAAGATAATACGGTCCCCTTTCTGCGCAGGCTGCCCTTCACCTTCTCGCTCATCAAGGAGTTTGAGACCACTGAGAGATCCCATTTTGCTAATTATTTAGTAGGTGGACTACTGGGACCGCGCCCTCCTGCGATAAACACGTAGGATAGACGTAAAACTAGCACGATCAAGAATACCCATAATACTTGGATCAGGAAGAACACTAAGTTGAACAGAAATCTTGACTCCTCGACAACTCTGGTCAGCCATTCGGCCACGAGAAAGAATGGGAGGTTGAGCAGTACCGCAGCCTGATGTAGCGAACCATTACCCGCATGAATACTCCCAAAAAAGAGAACGAAAAGGAGGATAGGCACAATAATAACAATTGCAACTCTACATGACCATTTCACTTCACGTTCTAATGTTGCCATAACTCGGTTCCACTACTCTCTTCTTGCCCCTAGTACGAGAAGGCCCTCAGAGCCGGCTGTGCCGTTCCTTGATCTTCGACCGTGACCGAGACACGCCCGATGATGCGCCCGTCTTCGGCTTCGACATCTACGCGCCAGTCGCCGGGATCGAGTCTTTGCTTAAAGGTGTAGGCTCGATAGCCGCCTTCGCGCCCGCCGGAAATCTTGAGTGGGATCTTATCGGCGTGGGTGAACGGCTTGCCGCTATTGGGACGAAAGTACCAGTGATGGTACACCGTGGTGTTCAATGCGACCGGGGCAAAGACCGCAGTGAAGCAGTAGATCGGCTCGTTGGCCGGAAAGGTATCGTCCGACCGTTTCCAAACTTCGTACCATTTTTTTTCAAACGTGAGTTCGAACTGGTCTCCGGCCCTCTTCACCTCATGATAGATCCCGCCGAACTTCAACGCGAGCGGCACCGGCGGAATCCAGTTCAGAAAATAAAATCCCACGAGGAGACCGATGAGGGCGCAGGCGGGAACCGTCACTCCGATGGCCTCGTGTTTGGAGCGGTCCGGATTATTGCGGTAGATCAGTTGGACGACTCGAAGGGTCACGGCAACGCTGAGCCCCGCCCCAACCAGAAAGATCGCTACATTCATGAAACCGGTCATAACCGGCAGAAAGAATGTGAAAAAGGCGAAGCAGACCACCGCATAAAGACTCACCAAGAGACGCAGGCTGGAGAGCCGATCGCGCAGAAATTCGTTGCCGACTAGCAACACGACCAGCAAAGCGAAAAATATTCCCGTGCTGGTGAATGTGGCGCTGCGGGAATAGAACACGGCGTAGGCGCTGAAGAGGCTCCCCAGGAGAAACTGCACGGCCATTGGGAAATAGGGCCGCAATCGCAGCATCTTACCGGCAAAGGGCGAGAGTGAGATGAGCTGTTCCCGATCCGGCGCCGGCTCAATGCCCCATCGCCCCGTCAGCACGATGAGCAGGCCCAAAAGCAGCAGATAGATCAGCAGCAACAGGTTGTCTTGGAGCCGATCGATGCGGGTCAGAGTCAAGGTGTCATAGCCGACACCTGAAAAAAAGAACACCGCCGGCATAAACGGCTTGGTGAGAAACGATTGCACTCTTCGGTACGTTGAGCCTCTGAGCGAAGCGAGAACGATGCTGGCGGACTTTTTCAGTATCCTGCTAGACGAAGGCGGGGAGTGGCGCATACACCACTGAATGACCGATGAGCCGCTCCAGCCAACCGATCATCATCTCTTCGCTCAACGGCGCTTTGTTGAGGCGAATCTCGATGCCGAAGCCCGCGCCTGAGCCGACCACGCCGATGATAGCCGAGGCATCCCCTCCATCCGGAAGCAATTCCTGAGTTTGGAATTCACACAGCGTCGCGTAGAGGCGGCCGTCCGGTTCAATGGCAGATCGAATTTCCGGCAAGTCATCGAGCGGACAATGCACCGAGCAGCGATAGACAGATCTGGAGGTCGGTTCGATCGCGTGGAAATCGAGGAGCGCATCCTCAGAAAATCCCGTCAGGTAGGCCCGGACCCCAGCTGGCTCCGGTGAAGAGGTCGCGGCCAATTTACTGGCCGGCACCAAAAACTCATAGGCATCCGCCGTATTGTATTCAACCTGACAGGGTCCAAAGGCATCGGGCCAGGAACAGAAGAAGGGTACGGAAGGGTCCACCGGACGCAGCACCAGCTGCTGCTGCTCAACCAATGTCTCGACCGGAAGCTCCAAGAGCGTGATGGCTTCCAAAAACGCCGTGCGCCGTTCCTCAAGCCACTGGACCCGCTCGGCATCGCCACGCGTCTCACCTGGGGTGATCACCTCGTTCGTTTGGAGCCGGACGCGGATAAACGAATGGGCGTGGCGAAATCCCAGCCAGAGCATACTGCGAGGATCGTGCAGTCGTAATGGGTCGCAAACGCGCCAGGGATGACTGATCGAACAGTAGGTGCCTACATCCTGATAGCGTTGGTAGACCGTATGGTAGGCCCCGGCCAGGAGAAAGAAATCGCCGCGCCAGCCCTCGCGGACGTGGATGAGGGTCACATCTTCCGTGGACCAGGCATCCAGCTGATCGAAATCCTCCGGAGCTTTGACAGTCCATTCTTCGACGTAACAAATCACGTCTCTCGCAGGCACGGACGGCTTCAATCCCAGCGCACCCAGCCGTTCGCCCACGGCGAGCACCTGATCGAAGGCCAGAGGGGTTGTCGTTTCCCAACGACGCTCACGCACGATACGTCATCGCTTCCCCCGACCTATCACCGTGCCGGCCGCAAAGCTTTCTGCTCGATCGTCGTATCGGCGAGATACCGATCGATACTATCCTTCAGTGTCGCAGCCAGTAACTGTTGTACATCGGCTTCGTCAAACCAGATCACGGTATCGCGCTGTGCCCCCTCGATGCTTCTGGTCGTCGAGCTCTGGTCTCCCATATTCTTTGCGGTAATGACCACCTTACTGCTCGCGTTCACCACCGTCGAAAAGAATCGGCTCTTGGCGTTGGCTGAAAAATCGAGCAGCTGCCCGCTGATGACGATATCGGTATCGTTCAGATTCGCCGAAACCCTGTTGGGAGCCACTCGCGCCGTCCAGGCTCGCCCCTTCCACCCGCGCGTTTTGAGACGGTCTGCGAGGGCCTGGGCAACCGCATCTCCCGGACGTTCTCCCACTACATTGAAATAGCTCACCCCGCCCCACAAATGGGTCCGTACACCGAGCCAATTATTTTCCAGCCGCCGATCCTCGAAGGGTTCGATCACAATCCTGACCGGTTCCGGCTCCATATAGGGCGCCGCAGCTTGTTTCTGCTGAAGATCCAAGTAAAACGTTTTCCCGGTGCCGGCACAGCCTGCCCCCATCAATAGACCTGCCGTGAGTGCAATGCAGACACCCAGTCGCCCCCTTGTCTGTTTCACGATATCATCCTCCTTGCGATTGGCCGCTCCACCCTTGAAGCAGGCCCAGTGTACCCAAGTTGCGAATCAGAGACAAATACCGAGGCAGGCTGCTGAAAAATCACGCCAATCTGCCCTGTTCATCTGGTCTGTCTGATCTATCTGGTTTCTCTGGTGTGCCCGATTAGTCTGGCTCAACCAAATAGACGAGACAGACCAGATAGACCCGAAGTATTTTCTGTAAGCAACTAGCGGGTGACGATCGGTAGGATGGAGTGAAAAGTCTCGCGGCTGAAATCCGGCACCTGACCAGACAGAACTCTTGGATCGGTAAACGGCAGGAACCGGACGATCTTCAAGAAAGACCGTTCAGTCAGCACGGCGGCGATCTGGGCCTTGCGATCATGAGACATCGGCAACGTGTAGCCCTCGCCTCGTTTCCACTCCCACAGGCTCGGCGCCAACGACAATTCAAGCCCCTGACCGGCAAGCTGGTGAAACCGGTCCAGGATACGCATCTTGTGCTGCTTGATTCCCTCCCCCTCCAGCATCAAGGCACAGACGACATGGTGCCCCCACCAAAAGAGCGTGCGAAAGGTAAAGGCGTTCGAGTCATGAAAATGCTTTGGGAAGTCCAGATACTGGTAGGGAAAGGATTCAAGATGCTCACCCTTCACAAAGTGGCAGCTGGTCGGGTCGAAGTTCTGAGGAGTCAGGAGGGAAGCCGACCCGGTTTCCTCTTTCAACGCCGCGTGCGTATCCCCGAGCGCCTGGCGCATCTTGGTCATGATCTTGGCCTTGGCGCGGAAGAAATGCTGATCGGCCATCAAGGCCGCTTCTTCGTCTGTGAACTGTGATGACATAGTATCGGTCGATTGGACGACGCCTCGACAGGCGCCGGTTATTTCTGATGTGTTTCGAACTGGGAAACCGTTAGGTCATACTGCGCACGACATTCCGCACAACGAACCCACACCGCATCTTGAAACACATCCATTTCACGAACCGAGAGGGCAGGAGCATGGATCCCCATGCAGCCTTTAAGGGCCGCGAGCCCATCCGGCTGCGCAGGATCCGGTTCAGGGAGGGAAGAGTCCCCTGTCGATACCTTCTTGGTAACCATGCCGGTTGTCACACGATGCACCATACGGCATGAACTGCAGGTCAGCACCACAATGCGATCCGGCTCGACGCGCTTGACCGTCAGACAGAGCGGATGCACAGACCAACATTGCTGGAGAAAGGCCCCGCTGCGGATAATCTCTGCCATCAATCGTCCTCACGCCGAAACAGGTTGCTAGCCCGGTTCATCTGGTTTGTTTTGTTTATCTGGTTAGTTTCGTTCAACCAAACAAACCAGACAGACCAGACAGACCAGACAAACCAAAGAACGATCTTCCTAGAACACCCACAGAGCCAATACCACCGATACCCCGATCACATAGGGGAGCGCACAGGAATAGAGCAGGGCCGACCATGCGCGGTTCGACGACCCATTGAGCGACAGATGCTCTTTGTAGACGAACTCGTAGGAAAGGATCAGCATCGCGAGCGTCAAGGCCACCGTCTGAGTTGTCCGGGACCAGGTGTATTGACCGCTGATGAGGAAACTCGTCGTGAAAAATCCGCTGAAGAAGAGAACCGGCGGCGCCAGGACAAACCGGACTAGGTTGGGAACAAGCGCATGCCTCCCCAAGCGGGCTTCAATCTGGCTCGATTGTGAGCTGGGGTTCACGACCCGACGGCCACAGGAGTCGGCGCCTTCGGCACAGGTGACGGAGGAGCAGCCTCATGGGCAGCGCGGCAGGTCTTGCACACGCGGGGGCGGGCTTTCAAAAACGAAACTTTACCGGTGGCCAGGCAGCTGTAATGGACGAAGTCCTCGCACAAGGCACAGCGAGACCACCCGCCGCTGAAAAACGTCTTGTTGCGGTAGAGCCCTTCCTTGCAGACCTTGCAGTTCCTGGGTTCAATCCCCAGCAGCATCGGCTCCCATGTCCCGGCAAGATTTCTGATACTCATAGCGTTGAGTATAGCGAAGGCAAGGGGCAAGGGGCAAGGGGTGAAACGGTTGATCAGCCGCTAGCGTTGGCGCAGACGCGATAGGCTGGTCTAGTAAATGTGCCAGCCTGGCCGTCCTCCTGCTCGCGGAACAGAGGAGGGGATGGAGCCTGATGATCTTCTGTGCTCGCGCAACGCGCGGCCTCAGAAGGCCCTCGTTGGACGCCGCGCATCGGACGAGCACCGCCGTTCTAATTGATCATTCCAAGCTCGCTTGCTTTTCCTCATTTGGAAGGGCACCCATGTTGGTCTAAGTGCGGCCGTCGAACGAGGCCCTTCCGAGGGCGCGCGTTCCGGGAGCACAGGACCAACGTGGGTGTCCTTCCAATCCCTTTCATCGTGCGCGTTCTGCGAGCAAGAAGGATGGTCTGGTGACTCCCTTCACATTCTTTTCAGGCCGCGCGTTGCGCGAGCACAAGAGATTGACCAAGTTGCTCCCTTACAGCAAGTAACGGTCGATGCTGAGGGCTCCGTGGAAGACTCCAAGGATATCGATCACTCCAGAGTCTTTAATCAGGTAAGCGATTCTGTAGTGGACATGAAGAATAATGCGGATGTGCCGGTCTGGTCGTTGCCAGTACCGGTAGCCTGATTCGGGGAATTCCCGGAGGACTTCGGCTTTCTGATAGAGCGTTTCGACGGTGCGGGTTGCGGCGGCGGGATTATCCTGCGCAATGAAGTCGTGGATGTCGCGCAGCCATCGTTCGGCTTCGGCTGTCCAGATCAGCTCCGCCATGTCTTGATGCGGCGTCCCATCTCTTCGTGGCTGATCGCCCTTCCCGCATCGGAGTCGGCAAGCCCACTCTCAACCATTCGTGCAAAGGCTAATTCCCGCAGGATCTCATCATACGAACTGTCGTCTGGCTGGTCTTGAAGAATCTTGGCGATCTGTTCCTTCGCTGAAGGCATGGTCACCTCTCTTTGCAGGGTATCTGGAATTTCAAGCCTTGATGAATGCCGATTTCCAGAGTATCAGTGAGCCAAGAATAGCGGGAAAACCCTTGATTTACAAGCGCCCACCGGGTTGTTAGGATGCCCCGCGTGAAACACCTTCTCGTCTTGGTTTGGGGCCTCGTTGCGATCCTTGGTGCTGGCGCTCTTGCCTTTGTTACTGGCCTCGTCAATCCCAACGAAAAAGTGAATGGTCTCTGGCTCGTCGTCGCGGCGGCTTGTATCTATGTGCTGGCCTTTCGTTTCTATGGCCGTTGGATTTCGCAGCGCGTTGTTGAACTGAACGACCAGCGTGTGACGCCTGCCATTCGGTTGAATGATGGAGTCAACTTCCATCCCACCAACAAATACGTCTTGTTCGGTCATCACTTCGCGGCGATTGCCGGGGCTGGACCGTTGCTTGGGCCGGTCTTGGCGGCACAATTCGGCTTTCTTCCCGGGTTTCTCTGGCTTGTGATCGGTGCGGTGCTGGCTGGGGCGGTGCAGGACTTCGTCATCCTGGTGGCGTCGATGCGGCGGAATGGCCGCTCGCTACCAGAAATTGCGCGGGATGAACTGGGCCTTGTCACTGGCACGGCAACGGCGGTGGCGGTACTCTTCATCGTGATCGTGGCGCTGGCCGGGCTGGGGTTTGCCGTTGTGAATGCCCTCTACCTCAATGCCTGGGGTACCTTCACCATCGCGATGACGATTCCTATCGGCTTGATTATGGGTTTCTATCTTCAACGGTTCCGGCCAGGTCAGGTGGCGGAAGTCTCTCTGATCGGTGTGGTGCTCTTGGTCGCGGTTGTGATCTTTGGGCGAGTGGTCGCTCAGTCTTCGATCGCCGGCTGGTTCGAGCTTGAGCGAACGACGCTGGTCTGGGGGCTGGCAGGCTATGGGTTTCTGGCCTCTGTCTTGCCTGGTTGGATGCTCCTTGTGCCGCGCGGGTATCTCTCCACCTTTATGAAACTCGGCGTCGTGGCGTTGCTGGGGGTGGGAGTGATTCTCATGGCGCCGACGATCGAGATGCCACGCATGACGATTTTTGCAAATGGAGGGGGGCCGATCATTCCCGGTACGCTCTTTCCCTTTCTCTTTATCACTATTGCCTGCGGAGCCATTTCAGGGTTTCACTCGCTGGTCTCTTCCGGGACGACGCCGAAGATGATCGAACAGGAATCCCAGGCGACGGTCGGCTATGGAGCGATGCTGCTGGAGAGTTTTGTCGGGGTGATGGCGCTTATTGCAGCCTCGGTGCTGATTCCCGGCGATTATCTGGCGATCAATACCATGCTTTCGCCTGAGGCTCTGGCTGCGATGGGTTTTCCTGTTTTTCGGATTCAGGAACTCTCGCAACTCGTCGAGACAAATGTGGCAGGTCGTCCTGGAGGAGCCGTATCGTTGGCGGTCGGCATGGCGTCGATTTTTTCTGCGCTTCCTGGTATGGCAGACTTGATGGCCTATTGGTATCAATTTGCATTGGTCTTCGAGGCCCTGTTCATCTTGACGACGATCGACACTGGTACACGTGTAGGACGCTATCTCATTCAGGAAATGGGCGGGCGTTTCTACGCTCCGTTGCGAAAGATGAATTGGTGGCCTGGCGTCGCGTTGAGCAGCGGGCTGATCGTGGGGGCCTGGGGCTATCTGATCGGCACTGGCAGTATCTCGACGCTCTGGCCGATGTTCGGGGCGGCGAATCAGTTACTCGGCACCTTGGCCCTCTGTATCGGGACGACGGTGCTCATCAAGATGCGGAAGGCACAATATCTCTGGATCACGGTGTTGCCGATGTTGTTTGTCGGGACTGTTACCCTGATGGGCTCCTATGAGATGTTCGGCATGTTTGTGAGCAAGGCCTCGTCTCTTGCCGACAGCGGGCAAG